>JAIZOF010000001.1:682501-1415158 GCA_020525365.1 Sulfurovum sp.
TTTAAAAAGGAAGAAAGATGACAAAAGCAGAATTTGTTGAGTTGGTACAAGAAAACGGTGAGTTTGAAACTAAGGTAGCAGCAGAGAGAGCAGTAAAAGCATTTATAGACTCTGTTACCAAAGCATTGGTAAAAAAAGAGTCTGTTTCTCTTGTTGGTTTTGGTACATTCTCTACAGCAGAAGTTGCTGAAAAAACTGGTACAGTACCAGGGACAAATAAGCAATATACAAAACCAGCACACACAGCACCAAAGTTTAAATTTGGTAAAACACTTAAAGATGCTGTAGCAGCTGGAAAGTAATTAAAATCAATATATCCGTCTCTACTATGTGAGGCGGTTTTCTTGCATAAACCTTACTCTATTTGAGTTATTATAATCTATCTTTACTCTCCCCTTACTTTTATATACATACTCTTTACACTTGGTTCTGAATAGCAAAATGGTATAATTTCCTATTAATTTTTTTGGAGATGCTATGGATTTACAAGAGATGATTGGACTGGGTGTGGCAGGGAATTTTGCGCATCATTTAGAGCAGGCAGGTGAGTTAGAGGATTTCAGGGGTATTGTTACAACTGAACCAGAAGCCCCCAAAGGGATATTTCCATTCTATCTTCCTTCATCAAAAGATTTTCTTGGCATCTACTGTATAGGAACTGATAAATTAGAACTTCCTATACATGAAGCCAATACTCAGGTTGAGCCAGAAATTATACTATTGTGTGATATTGTTTACAATAGGATAGAGGTTTCTGATCTTGTACCAAAAGCCTTTACGGTATTTAATGACTGCACTATTCGAAAAGAGGATGCAAAAAAAATTTCAGAGAAGAAAAATTGGGGACTTAACTCAAAGGGGATTGGAAATAAATGGATTGAAATAGATAAATTTGAGGCAGGGGGAGTGATGGATCGGTACCATCTCTGCTCCTATGTAATGCGAAATAATATACTACACCCTTATGGTGTGGATGCTCCACTACTTGGATATAGTTATTTTTATGGAAAATTAAAGAATTGGCTTATTGATAAGATGAATACCCAAAAAGACTTTGGGCCTCTTGAAGATATATCGGGACATCTAAGGGCATGTGGTTACCCTAAAAAGGCACTTATCTCTATTGGGGCAACAGCTTATGCAGAGTTTGGTGAGAAGAACTATCTTGAAAGTGGAGATGAGATATATATTATCTCCTATGACACAACATGTGATCAGGGGGATATTACTCCCTCTTCGACTAAGGCTATTTTACACCAGAAGGTTATGTGAGTACGGTTTTAATTTTTACAATAAATCTTGTCATGCCATCATGAAATAGTTTACAAAAGCAAAAGATTCCTTAAGAAAGAAAAATTATCCCTTGAACCACCCCTTGATACGACTGAAGGTAGACTCAAATGTACTCTTGTATGGATGACTTTCTACGCCATAACTCTCTTGTAATGTTTCAAGAATTTTTTTCTGTTCTTCATTGAATTTTTTAGGTAATATCAACTTGATTTGTACGATGAGTCGCCCCTTATGTCTACTTTGAACATCAGGTACCCCTTCACCCTCAAAGACAAACTGTTCTCTATCCTTGGTTCCTTGTTTGAGTTCTAGTTCCAATTCGCCCTTAAGTGTAGGGATAGAGATGGTTTCACCCAAAATTGCTTGTGTAAAAAAGACTGGTACTTCAATATATATATCGTTGCCATTTCGAATAAAATGCTCATCTTCCTCGACATAGAAACTTAAGTAGAGGTCACCTCTACGACCATTTTTATCTTCGTTACCATGACCAGGAACACGCAGACGATTCCCACTGTCGATGCCAGCAGGAATTTTAACAGTGACATTCTCCTCTGTTGTGTTGTAACCTTTTCCTTTACATGCAGAACAGCTTTGTGCTATTTTCCTACCTGCACCATGACACTTTGGACACTCTTGTGCAAAGGTCATAAAGCCTTGGCGCATAACAACTTGCCCTTGACCATTACAATAGTCGCAAGTAGTTAACTTTCCATCTTTGGCACCAGTGCTTTTACAGTCACGGCAGTAAGTTTTATAGGTAATATCGAGTATTTTTTCACAACCAAAAACTGCATTATTGAATTCTAGAGATAGTTCCATTTCAAAATCTAATGCATACTTTTGATTTGGGTTTTGTCTGCTTTGACTGAAGCCACTACCAAAGCCACCACCCCCACCAAACATAGAGTTAAAGATATCCATAATATCATCCATGCTTGAGCTACCAAAGCCACCACCCATACCCTGTCCTTGAAGACCTTCTTTTCCATAGCGATCATAAATGGCACGCTTTTCCTCATCGTTAAGAATTTGATAGGCTTCATTAATGAGCTTAAATTTTTCTTCAGCTTCTTTGTTGTCAGGGTTTCTGTCTGGATGGTATTTGAGTGCCAGTTTTCTATAAGCTTTTTTTAACTCAGTACCTGTACAATCTTTGCTAATTTCAAGTATTTCATAATAATCCATTTCAGCCATGACTGCTCTCTCCTCATAAGGAATTACTTTGGGCGAATTCTACCATAAATTTCGTTATAATGTGGGACTAAAATAGTATATAAATGAAGGAAAAACAGCTATGCTAATACACATCGTAATGTTTAAGTTTAAAGAGGAGAATAAGCAGCCTAACCTTATTCGTGCAAAGCAGATGATGGAAAACTTGATGGGAGAGGTACCAACATTACGGAGTATAGATATTGGTCTTAATTTTTCCAAGGAGGAGCGTGCTATGGATATGAGTATCATTACAGCTTTTGAAAGTAAGGAGGGGCTAGAAGCATATGCCCTACATCCAGAGCATCTGAAAGTGATTGAGTTTATCAAACAGGTAGTTGAGTACTCTAAAGTGGTTGACTATGAGCGAGAGTGGTAGGGAGGATTGGTAGTATTAGTAGAAAAAAATAGAAGAATTGTATATGAAAAAGTATAGAATAGAAGCATTTGAAAACCTTGTTGAAGCATTTTATGCTCTACCGTCTGTAGGAAAAAAAAGTGCACAGAGACTTGCCTATCATGCGGTTATGGAGAATTGTTTTGCCGCACTTAAGCTTGCCCATGCACTTGAAGATGCAACTAACAGCATACAAAAGTGTAGTAAGTGCCACAATATGAGTGAGGATGAACTTTGTAGTATCTGTTCCGACCCATACCGTGATACCAGTAAACTCTGTATTGTTCAAAGCGCTAAAGACATTTTGACCATTGAGGAGAATTGCCAATTTGATGGGATTTACTATGTGGTATCCGAAGTGAAAGATCTTGATGAAAGCCATCTTTTTTATGCAGTTGAGGGGGTTGATGAAATTATCTTTGCGTTCCCCCCGAGTATTGCAACTGATACAATGATACTCTATATTGAAGATAAGCTTTTAGGGCTTGATATTCAGTTTTCTAAAATTGCACAAGGGGTACCAACAGGAGTAGAATTGGAAAATATTGATATGATGTCACTTACCCGTGCCTTAGAGGCACGGGTAAAGATATAGAGGATTAAAAGTATATAAAATATTCTATCCGCACTTCTCATTTATATATTCTTGTACAAACTTTCGCACATCACTATAAACAAATGAATCTTTATATCCTTCTATTTTTCCACCACTTGCATTAGGATGACCGCCACCATTACCTATCTTGGATGCCATTTGGGAGACGTCAAGTTTATCATTGCTTCGCAGAGAGAAGTTGCCTCGGAAGTTGATATCCATATAAAAATCATAATCAGGGTTATTGACTAAGAAGGTATTGCCAATAATAGAGGTATTGCCAACATTATAGCCAAGGATTCCCTTGTAATTACCATAGTAGATACTTAGGCGTTGCTTATTCTGGGTAAGCAGATTAGTAATATAGTAGGCAACAAGATTATCTTTGGTATTGTCAGTTGATTGTTTAAAGAAGCTTTTCTTGATTTGATGGAGATCATCATCAAGTTGAATAGCAGCTTCATGCATCTCAATACGTTTTTTTGCTTCATCGATCATGTAGAGTTTGAAAGTTCTGTCTTCATTGGAAAAGAGGATACGGTTGACCTCGCGTGCACCAGAGATCATGCCAAGCATTACTTTTCCATACTCAAAGAGTGTATCTTTACTCTTCCAGATATCAATAGCATTGATAGCTTTGACGATGGTTGCATATGTATTTTTTAAATCAAAGCTATAATATTTTTGTAGCCAGTTGTAAGTGATAAGCGTGGCACAGCAGGTGGTATCAAGCGTGTACCATGCGAAACGTTCTGCCGCATTAGCTCCACTAGCATGGTGATCGAGTAGTTGCAATTTTGCACCAATACGCATAGTTTCTTTTTCAATCCAGTTACTCTCTTTGGTGGTAAGGTTGAGGTCAGTAATAAGGATAAGATATTCAGCTTCGTTGCCATGGATGAAGATATCTTGTTCAATTTTCTTCATTATCTCCTCAAGGCGAGCGATAACCTCTGGACCATAGTTGGCATTGTAGCACTCAATATTTTTAAAGCATTTGGTGGTTAGATACTGACAGCCGTAACCATCAAGGTCGATATGAGAGAGATGGTAAACATATTGAATCATGTTTATAATATATCTTCCAAGGTTAATCCATGTAAAAAATCATCAATCTTGGTTTGGAAATTTGCAAGGAATGGAGAAATGGCACAGTTTCCAATGGAACCATTTGGGCATGTGTTCATGTAACTTGTACAATCAAAAACTGCCGGTGCTTTTCCTTCGGCTGCAAGAATAATGCTGCGTACAGTAATTTTACTAATATCTTGTGCTAACATAAAACCACCATGTGCACCTTTTCGTGATTCAAGAACCCCTTCTTTTGCCAAACTTTGTAAGATTTTAGCAAGGAAGCTTTTAGGGATACCTAGTTCATCAGCAAGCTGTTCAGCCCCAATAGGTTTGTCTGATTTGCGAATAGTATCCAAAGAGAGAAGGGCATATTCGCTTGCACGTGTCAATAACATAGTTTTGCCTTCAGATTAACTAGGAGTATTTTACTCTAAAATATATTATAGTTTGGCTCAATAAGGGATAGAAAAGGTTATTATGTTATGATTTCAGACTCATTTTCAAGAAGTGAGAATTTATTTATACCAATCAGGAGGTCATTATGGCTTTGGATCAGGCGAAAAAAGCAGAAATTATTGCTAAATATGCAAGAGATAAAAATGATACAGGTTCAACAGAGGTACAAGTTGCACTCCTTACAGAGAGAATAAAATACCTGACTGAACACCTTAAAATTAATAAGAAAGATCACTCTTCAAGACTTGGACTTCTTAAGCTTGTCGGTCAGAGAAGAAGACTTATGAGATATCTTAAGAAAGTTAATCTTGAGAGATGGCATACTATTAAAGATGCACTTGGCATTAGAAATTAATTTTTAATTATCTATACCCATCCTTGAACGATGGGTATAGCACTACAACTAAATTTTACATCCCCCTATTTTTCTACTAAATACCTAAAAACCTAATATATAAATATACCGAAAGTCTCTAAAAATATATTATCTAAATTTTTTATTACTATATACTACTATAAAAGTTTAGTCAATAACACTAAACTTATCTTCTAAAAAATATTTAATCAATACTTGACAAACTTACACTCAATGTTGTATAATGGTATCAAGCATTTAATTATTGATGCGAAGTTTTAGGAAAAGGAGATCTGTAATGAGTCAGGAGACTAAAGAAGATCTTGAGCAGATTCAGAATGAAGAGCAGGTAGAAGAAACAAAAGCTCAACATGAAGAGAATACTCAGGAAGTAGACCCGTTAGAAACTGCAAAAGCAGAAGCAGCAGAATATAAAGATAAATATATCAGAGCTCATGCAGATTTTGAGAATGCAAAAAAGCGTCTTGAAAAAGATAAAGCCAATGCGGTTTCCTATGCAAATGAGAGTTTTGCTAAAGATATTTTAGCAGTTATTGACTCATTTGAGCAAGCACTAACATCTATAGAGAGTGCTGGTGAAGAGCATAGTGGTGAAGTCCTTGAAAAGATGAAAGAAGGCGTAAAACTTACTTATGAACAGCTCAAAAAAGTTCTTGAAAAAAATTATATCAAAGAGATTGTTTGTGATAGTGAGTTTGATCCTGAAGTGCATCAAGCGATCATGCAAGTTGAGAGTGATGAGCATGAGTCTGGAAGCATTGTGCAGGTGATGCAGAAAGGCTACACTATTAAAGATAGAGTATTGCGTCCTGCTATGGTAAGCACCTGTAAGTAAATATGAATGAATCTTGCATTCAAGTCAAAGTATATATTTACACAAGAAATTAAAATGAATTAAAAGGATAATAAGATGGGAAAAGTATTAGGAATTGATTTAGGAACAACAAATTCTGCAATGGCAGTCTATGCCAATAGTGAGGCAGCAATTATTGCAAATAAAGAGGGAAAGAATACGACACCTTCTATTGTTGCATTTACAGATAAGGGCGAAGTGCTTGTTGGTGAATCTGCCAAAAGACAGGCAGTGACCAATCCTGAAAAGACTATCTATTCCATTAAGAGAATTATGGGACTAATGTGTAGTGAAGATAAGGCAGCAGAAGCCAAAGAGAGATTGCCATACCATATTATTGATAGAAATGGTGCATGTGCAATTGAGGTTGATGGAAAGACTTATACGCCACAAGAGATATCTGCAAAGGTGCTCATGAAGCTTAAAGAGGATGCAGAGGCATACCTTGGTGAAACAGTGACTGATGCGGTTATTACGGTACCAGCATACTTTAACGATGCACAGCGTAAAGCAACAAAAGAGGCAGGCACAATTGCAGGCTTAAATGTATTACGCATTATCAATGAACCTACCTCTGCAGCACTGGCATACGGTCTTGATAAAAAAGATGCTGAACAGATTGTAGTATATGATCTTGGTGGTGGTACGTTTGATGTAACAGCACTTGAAACAGGTGATGGCGTAGTTGAAGTATTGGCAACTGGTGGTGATGCATTCCTTGGTGGTGATGACTTTGATAATCGTATCATCGATTATGTAGCAGAAGAGTTTAAAACTGAGACAGGCATTGATGTAAAATCTGATGTAATGGCACTTCAGCGTGTTAAAGATGCAGCTGAGACAGCAAAAAAAGAGCTCTCTTCTGCAACAGAAACAGAGATTAACTTACCATTTATTACAGCTGATGCAAGTGGTCCAAAGCACCTTATAACCAAGATTACTAGAGCGAAGTTTGAGTCTTTAATTGCTGACTTAGTCGATAGTACTATTGCAACTATTGAGTCTGTACTAAAAGATGCTGGTTTGACTAAAAATGATGTTAAAGAGATTGTTATGGTCGGTGGATCTACTCGTGTACCATTGGTACAGGAAAAGGTTAAAGCCTACTTTAGTAAAGAGTTGAATAAATCCGTAAATCCTGATGAGGTTGTTGCTATTGGTGCGGCAATTCAAGGTGGTGTTCTTGCAGGTGATGTTAAAGATGTGCTTCTACTTGATGTAACACCATTAAGCCTTGGTATTGAGACACTTGGTGGTGTAACCACAAAGGTTATTGAGAAGGGCACAACGATTCCTGCAAAAAAATCCCAAGTCTTCTCTACAGCTGAAGATAACCAGCCAGCAGTAAGTATTCATGTACTCCAAGGAGAGCGTGAATTTGCTAAGGACAACAAGTCACTCGGTATGTTTGAGCTTAGAGACATCCCGCCTGCACCAAGAGGAGTACCTCAGATTGAAGTAACTTTTGATATCGATGCAAATGGTATTTTGACAGTATCTGCAGTTGATAAAGGGACAGGCAAGTCTCAAGAGATTAAAATTACTGGTTCGAGCGGATTAAGTGAAGAGGAAATTGAAAAGATGGTTCAAGATGCTGAAGCACACAAAGCTGAAGATGAAAAGCGTAAAGAGATTATTGAAGCAAAGAATCAAGCAGACACACTTATCCACCAAACAAAAAAATCACTTGATGAGCTTGGCGATAGCTTTGATGCAGATGAAAAATCAAATATTGAAACAGCCATTTCTGACCTTGAGGCTGTTCTTAAAGATGAGAATGTGACCAAAGATCAGATTGATGAGAAGGTTAAAGCACTTACAGAAAAAAGTCATAAACTTGCTGAAGCAGTTTATGCCAAAGAACAGGGTAGTGCCGATGCTGGCAAAAAACCAGATGATGACGTTATTGATGCAGAGGTTGAGTAAAACTCTGTATCAAGTATATTCTACTTTAAATGAAGATTGAGTGCACAGAAGTGGACACGAAATAAAATCTACATCTTTCGTCTGTATAAAGGTATTATAGGCTAAAATAACCTAGTAAATATGTAAATAGTTGGTTAAGTCTTGCAAAAAGGAGAATTATGAAAGTTGAAGTAGAATGTACAACATTAGAAGAGGCAAGAAAAAAGATTGATGAGGTAGATGAAGAGATTGTTAAACTGATTGCAAGGCGCAATAACTATATTAAACAGATTGCACGCTTCAAAACAAGTGTAGAAGAAGTAAAGGCCGAAGAGCGCATTAACGATGTGATCAATCGTGTACGTCACCAAGCAATCGATCTTAATCTCTCTCCCAATCTCATTAATGATCTTTATGTTCGCATGATCGACGCAATGGTAGAAAGTGAAATTGCTGAGCTTAGTAACGCAAAAAGTTTTTAATGAGATATCTAGTTATCACCACTATTTGGTATAACAGTATCTACCACCATCCCACCTGCCGCACCAGCAACACCAAAAGTTGTCTTAGCAACAGTTCCCGCAATAGAGATAGGAGCGGTTACGAGTTGCGTACACCCCAGCAAAAAGAGTCCTGAAATAATTAGAATAATGTGTGTTATTTTTTTCATGCTGAAAGTATAATAATTTCTTTCTGTATACTTTCTTAATTATAATCTATATTATTGAGGTAAAGATAAATATATCAATCTTTTTTGGGCTATTGTCCATGTAGCTATGCCATACTATCCATAAGGATACTAATAATATCACTCATAGTTAAAATACCTTGCAACTCATTATTGTCAATGATGAGAAGACGTTTGATAGAGCTAGTAACCATCATGCGTGCAGCATACTTGATATCGAGCTCTGCTGAAACAGAAATAGTAGGCATAGTAGCAATATCATAGACATTGAGCAGATCAATATCACCATCTTCTGCAACAATACTCTGTAAAATATTTTTAAAGGTTACCAGTCCATAGGCACCTGATGAGCTATGCTTATCAACAATAACTGAACGGACACTATGTGCTCTCATCAGTTCGAGTGCTTCTCTTACTGTTGCCATAGGCGATACACGTATAAGCTTCTCTTCTGGGGTCAGCAAGGGATTAGTCAACATACTGCTGCAAAAAGAGCAAAAAATAAAGGAATGAAAGTGGTACAAAACCTTTGCGCCATGATTGAATGTCACCATATGTGACTGAACCCTCAAAAACTACTTATTTATCCAGCATAAAGGTGTTTTGGTTGCGGGAGGCGGATTTGAACCACCGACCTTCGGGTTATGAGCCCGACGAGCTACCAAGCTGCTCTATCCCGCGTCAAATGAAGTATGTGATTTTATAGCCTGAAATAGCATTCAAGCCAAAATCTATTATGGATGGGGTAGAGGGATTCGAACCCCCGAATGACTGGACCAAAACCAGTTGCCTTACCGCTTGGCTATACCCCAATTATGTAGGCGAAATTATAGCACCAAATGTTTTGCTTGTCAAGACTTTATTTCTATGGATTGGATACGCATATGGACATATTTATAGATACTTCATCACATGCATTATCAATGAAAAGGAGGGCTAAGAGATTTAAAAAAAGTGAAGTTTTGAAAGGATGACAACCCAATGTCAGTTCAACCTTACTCGGAACTTCAAAACCGATTATTATAGCACCTTTTGTGTCCCCACACAAGCAGGCTACGACTCCATTGTAAATCAAAAAACCTTAAAAGGATATAAAATGGTAAAAATATGTCAAAATATTTTAGGATTAGAGATAGGAATATCCTCTATAAGCTGGGCAGTGATTAACTACTGTAATCAAAATACGGATCACAATAAAATTATAAAAAGTGGTGTACGCATTTTTACTCAGGCAGAACATCCCAAGGATGGCAGTTCATTGGCACTACCTAGACGTTTAGCAAGAGGAACAAGGCGTACACTAAAACGAAAACGTCAGCGAATGAAGCAGATCAAAAATCTTTTGGTAGACACTTTGGGTTTAACCAAGAAAGATTTATTTGTAGATACGACAGATGAGACAATTTATAGCAAAAAAGGGAATATTGATATTTGGCAACTTAGGAAAGATGCTGTTAAATGTAAATTATCCAATACAGAGTTTGCAAGAGTACTCACACACATAGCAAAGCATAGGGGATATAAATCTAATAGAAAAGTAGATGAACAAGGCGACAGTGAAGGCAAAAAAGTACTCAGTGCCATAGAATACAATAAGACACTTTTAACAAAATATGAAACCATAGGTCAAGCTATTTATGAAACACATAAAGACAGAAACATATTTAGAAACAAAAAGGAAGATTATTCACATAGTGTCTCAAGAGAGATGCTTTTGGATGAGATAACAACAATATTCAAAAAACAGCAACACTTTAACAATCATTTGGCTACAGATGAACTAAAAGACAAATATATAGAGATAGCATTTTTTCAACGTGATTTTGCATCTGTTGATGGCATGGTAGGCAAATGTACACTCGAACAAGATAAATTAAGGGCTGCTAGAAGAACCTATAGTGCAGAAGAGTTTATGACACTTACAAAACTCATTAATACCAAAATTGTCATGGAAGATGGTAAAGAGAGGGGGTTAACACAAGAAGAGCTAGAAAAACTTATATCACTTTGCAAGCAGAGTGAAAATCCTACCTATATTAAAATGAAAAAGGCTATCAAGATAGAACCTACTTCCCAATTTAAAAATGTAGAAGATTACGAGACAGATAAAGAGTACAAGAAAAGTCTTACAAAAATCACAACATTTAAGAGTAGCTTTCAAGGGTACCATAGCTTAAGGCATGTTATCACAAAAGCACTTTCCAAAACACATTGGCATAATATATCACAAGATACTAGATTACTTGATGATATAGGTACAATTTTTTCTATCCACAAGAGTGATGAAAAAATTAAAAATGCTTTAAATGGGCTAGCATTTACGATGCTCAATGAAGATGAGACACAGACTGTTAAAGAGGCACTTATTTCATCCATCAGTTTTAGAGGATTTATTCATTTAAGTCTAGAGGCTTTAGAGAAACTTCTTCCTTACCTAAGGGAAGGTAAATGTTATGATGAAGCTATGGATTTAGCAGGGTACAAAAAAAAGTCTGGTACGCAACAGAAATTCTTACGAGCACTAACCAAAGAAGAACAAAGCGAACTTACCAGTCCCATAGTCAGACGTGCCATCACTCAAACACGAAAAGTGGTTAATGCACTCATCCGAGAGTATGGACAGTTTGATGCTATACATATAGCACTTACAAGTGAAATCAAAAAAAGTTACAAAAACAGAAAAAGGCTAGAAGATTCTCAGAGAAAAAAGCAAGCACTTGAAAAAAAAGCAATAAAAAGTTTTATGGGATATGTTGGAAGAGAGCCAAAAGAGAATGAACTGCTCAAATTTATGCTTTGGGAAGAGCAAGATGGTTACTGTGCCTACAGTGGTTTTATGGGGGAAAAAGCTTATATACAACCTAAAAAACTCATAACAGATGCCAAATATACTAAAATAAGCCATATACTTCCCTATAGTAGAAGTTTTGATGATAGCCCAAACAATAAAGTACTCTGTCTTGCCAAAGAGAGCCAAGAGAAGAAAAATATGACCCCTTTTGAATATTTTAATA
Source organism: Sulfurovum sp. (assembly GCA_020525365.1). NCBI lineage: Bacteria > Pseudomonadati > Campylobacterota > Epsilonproteobacteria > Campylobacterales > Sulfurovaceae > Sulfurovum > Sulfurovum sp. The sequence goes on from JAIZOF010000001.1 coordinate 694,368, forward strand.
CTATAGACAGAGACTGGAGTAGCTATGAAACATACATAAAAGCAATGAAAGGTATACATAGGGTCAAAAAAAGTAAGTTACTTAAAAAGAATTTTAATCAAAACGTAGAAGAAGAGTTTCAAAAACAAAATGTATATGATACAACATTTACAGCACACTATATTAAAAACTTTATAGAAGAAAACCTTGAACTTACAGGTAATACAAAAGAAAAGGTTAGTGCAATCAACAATACATTAATTAAGACGCTCAGATATGGATGGGGAGTGGATGCCAGGGGAGAAGATACATATTTGCATTATGCAATTAATGCTATCATCGCTGCTTTTGCTACACAAAATGAAGTACAAAAACTCTCTATACAATCAGCCAAAATAGAGGAATTTGGGCAAAATAAAGAAAAATCACAATATTTTAAGTTTACACCTCCTGTAGAGAACTTTGAAAAAAAAGTACAAAAGTGTATAGATGAGATATTTGTCTCTCATATGCCTAGACGAAAAGTAACAGGTGCAGCACACGAGGAGACAATCTATAGCCCTATTACCTTTGTAGCCAATCGAAAAAAAGAGAACCCATCTATCTTGCCACACAGTACAAGAAAAAGGGCTGTAGTGCTAAATATGGGTAAAAAGTTAGCCAAGCATAGCTCTATGCCTAGGATAGATATATTTCAACATAAAGATAGTAAAAAATACTATGTTGTGCCCCTGTATGTCTCTGATTTTGTAAAGAAAGCATTGCCAAATAAAGCCATCGTGCAAGGTAAAAACAAAAATGGTTCTCCCAAAGAGTGGTTGGAGATGGATGAAAATTATGAATTTAAATTTTCACTCTTTAAGGGTGAACTAGTAGAGGTTCAGACCAAAAAAACCAAAACAAAAAAAGCTAAAAATATTGTAGGATATTTTGTTTTTGCACATAGTGCAACAGGTGCAATCATTCTTAGAAGTCATGACAATTCTGAAAAAGACGGCTTCAAGAGAAGTGCTTCAGGTAGTTGCGAAATGAGTTTGGGTATTCAAAATGTTGAGTATGTAAAAAAATATCAAGTTGATGCCTTAGGCAACAGACATGAAGTCAAACAAGAGCCAAGAATGGCAATGGTAACAGCAAAAAGAAAAGAACACATTAAAGCAAAAGCCAATGTTGCTATTGGGTTTTAAGTTAAAGGGTTTAACCCCTTAATAATAGCAATTTGTGTGGGGAAGGTACTATAGCTTTATCATAACAGAAGCACTATTGTAGCATATTTGTATGAAAAAAAGATATTATTCCCCATATTGGTTCGCAATATTAGAAATTTTAATGTCAAATAAATGACTCAGTCATATTTTAGACCCCTCAAACATACCTGCTATAATTATTTATATGAAATATAAAAAAATAAATAGAACTCATTAGTTATTACAAAAGAAGACTGAAGGAAGTGTAATGTTTAAAGATGATAAATATTTATATCTTTGGTTATAAATATTATTACATTATCTTTTTGTGGGACTACCTAAGCAAATAAGATACTACCGAAAGAGATGGGTGGAAAATGCTATCATACAATATCCTAAATGATAAATCTTATAGAGAATACTTTGTATTAAAGGTAAAAATAGAAACCCTATTGATATATTGTTGATCTTCAATGGATTGATAATAACAAACTGTTTGCAAAACAACAACATTACTCTGCTAATGTGGTGCAAAAATATGGTGTCAAGAGAAGAAAAAACGATTTTACTCTTTTGGTTCCACCCATTGAATCATCCATAAGTACTACAAACAGTACCTTAAAGTAAAAGATTTGCAAAACCATACACAAATCAAAAAAATTATAGCCTAAAAATATGGAGTCAAAACGAATGAGAACTTCTTGTTTTGCTTTATCAGAGCCACATCCTATGAGCATAGCTAACAAGCTGCCATAGAGAGTGCATGGGGCTATCTCGATTTTTGTAAACTAATATCTTTGGCGTCTGGGTAGGATTCGAAAAAAGAAGGAATTGCAGCATTACAGCAGTGAAAAAATAATTTGGGTAAGAAAGTTTGATAACCTCCAAGTGAAGCAATCAGACAGTATTACTTTATGCTCTCATCTTCATCGCTATAAAATATTTAAAAAATGAACTACGAATAAGCCTGCTACCGAAATCATAAAAGGTTTAAAATACTATTCTGAAAGAGGGTAATGCTTATATAAAAGAGATTCGTAGTGTGATTCGTCACAATAGCTTACAGGCATAAATAAGCACTACCTGTAAATACTATTTTCGCTGAAGAAATACACCACTTTCTACATGCTCTGTGTAGGAGCTGGTGTTTATTAACATCCAATAACTGGCAGTGAGTCTGCAATGTCTCCTAAATCACGTACTAGTGTTTAAAGTTTACAAAATTATAGATAATATACTCTAAACCAGAAAATCGGTCTCATGGTACCTTCATCTAGCCCTGCGGTGGCGGGATAACCAATACGGTCGAAAAGTTGTATGTTGGAAGATCAACTTCTTGAGCCTAAAAAAACTCTCGTATACTTAAATTGCTTCTGTCATCTCTTCAGATGCAAGTCTAACAAACGTAATATTATCAATACCATTTGTTTACAGTTCTCCAATGCTGCATAAATGGAACGTTTACTAATCTCAGTTGCCAATACTTTGCGAAAATAGCGTGAAAGTGGTAGTGTAAAAGTTCCCTGGCCACAGTGAGCTTCAGAAAATCTCCACCTCTACCTTTATTTAGCGTGTATTGCCCACTCAGCCATCTTTATATTCACCCAAGTTAGGCTGGGTAAAACCGCCTTCATATTGCACATGAAAACTATAAGTTCTACCAATCTCTGTTAAACTACTCAGTAACAACTCGGTGAATCACTCTTCTTTTGTTTGACTGCGCCCCATCACTTTAGTAGAGTAGAATCTTCAAGTATTTTCATCACCAGCGCCACACTTCATCAGGATTTGATGGTAAGCATCATGTCGAACCTCTGTCGTAGTTGCAAGAAACTCCGGCAAAAAGTTTTGTGTTAAGCACCTCTTGTGAGGCATTAATCTCTTCTGGTAGTCTCCACGCTGAACACTGTGACGATAACATTTTAAACACCTTCAATGCTCACTGCTCCATTACGATTCATAGCACCATCGCATAACTACGCGATTTTCTTCATACATAAATACGAAATTCTGCACAGGCGATAGTGAAAGTCTGGTGAATCAAATACTTCAAGCATACCGTTATAAAACGGAGAAAGCATTTTTCTACTGTCTCACTGCTCTTTTAGCTGTATTGCATAGTCCAGTGCATACGGACTGCATGAACCACAGTTGCAAAATGTTTACATACCACATTCAACCCTTTAAACACTTCCCAAATAATACTTTATATTTTATCTAAAACTTCCATAATTGACCTACAAAACCACTTACCCAAATAATTATATCTCTCAAGGGCTCTTCTCCTCCACATTAAATACAATTGATATAATCAACAAATCTTTTATTACATCTTTTAAAAGGTAGTCTTGTGCCTATCTCTGTTATCGATTCTTGCTGCTGGTCAAGATACACGCATGAAGTCCCCAAAACCAGAAGTTCTTCATGGAAATCTCTGGTAAGCCAATGCTCATGATCGATACAGCACAAGAAGATTAGTGATGACATTGTTGTAGTACTCCACCATCAAGCCTTAGACGTATCCAAAACATAGTCGAAGAGCACTATAAGATTATCTGTTTTCATAGACAAGATGTACAACAGTTCCACGAGTACTGGTGGGGCAATGAAGGGCATAAGCATCAAGCATAAGCGTGCACTCTTATTCTCAATGGCGATATGCCACTGATCACAAGAATAACGAGGCTCACTGTGGAGTGCTGACATCCAATGTCTATCATCAAACGCGAGGACGAACCGAGGATGGAGCGTGTTGTCATCAAGAAGGAAGTACCAAAGAGATTATTGAACAAAGGTTCTTACACCTGAACAACTGAAAATCAATACAGTGAATGGTGGTATCTATGCCAGTTAATACCATGGTGCTAGAGCGTTATATTCCTCAACTTGAGCAATCATAACTGCCCAAAAAAGTATCTTACAGATATCATTAAAATGGCAGTTGATGAGGCAAGAGGTTGCACCTGTCTATATTGAAGGAGCGTATTTAAGGCGTCATTCAGCTCGACCACTTACGTGCTGAAGAGATTATGCAGATCGTATCAAGAAGTTGTCGTGATACAAGGTGTCACTATGCGTATCTGCTGAAACCATCTACATCGACTGTCGTGCTATATTTGAAGGAGAGTGTATTTTAGAAAATGGTGTAACATCATTGGAGAGAGCAGGTAATGCTCAATAATCAAAAGCCGCTTTCTGTCCTTAGAGAACTCCATATTGAAGACTCTAGTGTTGGTATATGGGACGCATCTGATTTATTGGCTTTATGAGCACACATATAGAATTTCGTTGAAGTCTAATCATCCTTACAATACCAAAGCAGGGCACCTTTCCTATATTGGTGATGCAACCATTGGCAGGAACCAATATTGGTGCAGAGTTCATTACTTGCAATTATGATGGTAAAAGCATAAAACTATCATTGGTAAAATGTTTTGTTGGCTCAGATACTCAACTTATTGCACGTTATATGAAGATAATGTTATGATTGCTGCAGGGTACTGTAAGCAAAAATGTAGAAAAGATTTCGCTATCTCAGACTTATCAAGATTATTAAAAATTTCTTCTATACATTTTTTTGGAGCTGACCAGTACCAAATAGATCTACGGGAAAATCAGTACTTCTTGGGGTTACGGAAGCATTTCGGCTTACAAGGCAGTGTGATGTTGCTAGACACACTGTCAGCAGGTGCTAATATACATGTAGTCATGAGTCCTAGTGCAGAACTTGATTTGTCTCTGCTTTGAGCTTTGAAGCATTGACGCTGCAACCCCGTACTCACAGCACAAAGTGAAGCTGGATGGTGACCTCAATCATGTGAAATAGGTAAAAAAATGGCAGTGTATTTATTATTGCGCCTGCAACAGCAAGCTAATCAACAAAGCTCTCCAAAGGGATTGCCGATAATATATTATTACAAACCAGCACTTGCTTTTACTAGATCCATATCATTGCTTCACGCTTAAATGTACAGATGCTCTCCAATCACTATGCATTGACCTAAAAAAATGCTCAAAGTGAATGACTATATAATCATTGAAGTACTAAGAGAAACAACTGCCCAATGGCGACATACATAGCAATAGGGCACTTACCAGATTAAGAGGTATTTTTTGAAACAGCCAAAGCCATGTTCAAAGATGACTTCTGGAGTAATCGTCGTGTGGTTGTAACGGTGGTGGAACACGTGAGAAAATAGACGAAGGTACGCTATATCTCAAACTACTCACTCTGGAAAAATGGGAAGGCACTTGCGCTTCTGCTCTATCTACCACAATTTTGGATGTCTGCTACGTACCACCAAGACAAGAGGACTACCTTCCAATATATATATACCCTCAATGTAGAGAGTGCGAAATTGTGACTACACTGTCATTTCAATACGTGTTTCAAGGTATCATGAGCAAGCAAGCATGAACAGTACCAATCCTCATATGCTCATCAAAACCCTTTCTCTTCATGGCAGCAGCAGTCTCTGACTATAAACCAACATTTTTCTCAAAATGATAAAATAAAAGAGATGCTGGGAAAAACGCAGCAGCTGCATTGATACAGACACCGATATTCTCTCCTCGCTCAGCAAAGATGGTATCACAAACTATTTGCCTTCAAGCAGAGATGGATGCACAACATGGATTAAACAATGCTCACACTTTGCTACACATACTAAAAAGGTTAATGCAGTATGTCTGTGCTATTTGGAATATGGTAAGCTTTGGTACTGAAGAAAATGAAATAACATTTATTATTACCCAAACATACAGTATCACTTGGCAAAGAGATAAGCTGACCCTTGCAATAAAAATGCTCAATGAAGCAAAAAAACTTGCAGATTATTAAAACACCACTCAAACACCTTGCTATCATTATGGACGGGAATGGTCGATGGGCACAACAGCGTGGGCTTAACCGTACCAAAGGGCATGAAAAAGGTGCGAAACTATACGCGATGTCACTACTTATTGTGCCAAACACCCTACGATTGAGAGTGTTACTTTCTATGCTTTTAGTACAGAGAACTGAGCGTCAAAACTTTCCAGTAGACTTTCTTATGCGTCTGCTCGATCGATATATTCAGCAGGGTGAAACCTACCTCAACAATAATATATGCTTTATGACCATTGGAAATACCAGTACTTTTTACCAAAACTTCAAAAAAAGAATAGAAGTGACCACAGAAACGACTAAGCACAATACTAGCCTCATGTTTATATACTTGCCCTCAGCTATGGAGGGTCGTGCAGAATTGTCCATGCAGTCAACAGTTTTGATTAAAGCAAAAAGAAAGTGGTCAAGGGATATCTCCTCTATGTTACAAACCCATGTATAGTGATATAGATCTATCATCGTGCCAGTGGAGAAGAGCGTGTTTAACTATTTGCTTTGGCAAATTAGCTATGCTGAGCTCTACTTTACACAAACATTTTGCATTATGACTTTGCCACACAGAACTCGATGAAAGTATTACTGATTTTGAAACTTACACGACGCTTTTTGGAGGATTAGCATAATGGAAATGACAATAACATTTTCACCTTTATTTTAGGCACAATGGTTGGCTCATTTCTTAATGTTGTCATCTACCGTATCCCCAAGGGGAAGTATTGTTTTGCCTGCCTCAAATGCCAAGTTGTCCGACCTCTTAGGTGGTACCACAATATCCCCATTCTTTCATGGCTCTCTCTTCGTGGAAAATGTGAGAAGCTTTTGTAAAAAAACCCATTTGTAAACAATATCCCATTGTAGAACTAATCACAGGACCTCTTTGATCTTATACATGAAACTTGAACTTGTATGGTATCTCCTTTTGTAGTAGCTTCGTTTGCTGCACTCTTTGTGCTTGTCATGATTGACACTAAATATATGGCAGTTCAGACAGCATTAACTTTACAGCACTCATTGTTGCGCTTATCAGCAAACTTTTTCCTCAAGCAACCATATCTGCAGTATGGCTGCAGGTGGGCTCTATATAGTTGGTTTCTTCTTTACTTGCACGAAGGCAGGCAATGAGTGGAGCAGATGTGGTGTTGCTGGAACCATGGGAACACTGTTAGAAGGTTTCCTAACTTTTGCCCGCCCTTTTTCTCAGCCATTCTTGCCATCATCCTTCACTACTCAATCGTCAAAGTGGTGTACCATTTGTGCCATTTCTTGCCTCACCTTTATTGTCTATCTTTACGACATGGAGACAACCAATTTTAGGAGATTGATTTGCATGTTAAGACCAAAGGGTATATTGTTGTATTAAATTTTACAAGGGTATTTCTAACCATATTTCTCCTTTTTTCCTCATTATCTCACTGATATTTCTTGTTAAGATATCGTCATTTTACTACTCAAATTAAGCTTACATTTACTGAGCTAATGGTACTTTTTAGCTACTCCATACCTGACATTATTTTCTATACACTTCCCCTCTCTTTCATTGCAGCACTATCTAATACACTGATTAGACTTTCAACTGGCAATGGTGGTTATACTATTGATGTTAGGATTAGAAATGCAAATCGTGTGCTTCGTAACCTTTTCTTATCAATACACTCTTCTCTATGCTTCTGATAGCATTCTCTTTTATTGCTATGCCCATAAGCAACAGGTGATTCAAATTATTCAAGGAGGAAAAAAAGAGGACAGAAAGCAAAACTCAATATTGTTTCAAAACTAGGACAAGTTTGGCAAATATTGTAATCTGTGAAGGACAAAATAAGGTAGATGGTGGCTTTCGAGATCTGGTTATTTATAACAATGCTTTGATAAACAAATGAACAGTTCTTTTAACGCAAAACAAGGAAGGAACTCAATAAGCAAAATGGGCAAATTTCTCTTATCTGCACAAGATGATTTGTGGATACACCTACTCCAATGGTTATCTGCGGCAGATTCAGTATAGAGATACTTGAGGCGCTGACACAGTAGAACAAAAACCTTTTGCTTTGAGGATATCCATCAGCTATTGGGAAGGGCATCACACATGATCATAGGAGTATGCACCGACTTCAACCTTTCATCAGCCTCATACCACTGCTTGCTCTCTACCCTGTAGCAGCATTCACAATCATTAATCCACGATATCAGAAGAACATACTTTTATCATTATTTCTATAACCACTGCACATATCGCTTCTTCTTTGGAAAAGAGTGATAATATTCCTATGCTTATAAGTGATCTACTCTTCTTACATTTAGTGATTTTTGGCTCTTTCGAAAACGATGTAGCAAGGTATTTTAATGCGTGTTAGGCAATCATTGCTTATGATGGTGAAGAGTATCTTTTATGGGTTTCAAAACAGCGCACAACTCCACATACAATCACGCAATGCATTGAAAAGATACTCAAAACACTACTGGTTATTTAACCATTATTGGTAGCGGAAGAACCGATAGAGGTGTCCGTACAGAGACAAGTAATCCACCAAGTCTGCCTGATTTCTGGGAAAGATCTTGAAAGAATTAAGACCTCCTCAATCGTAAACTCAAGGTATCTTCTTTCGCAAGATCACTATTGAGATCATTTCATACCAGATTGATGCCAAAACGTCTCTATCGTTATCTCTTCAAAACATCACAACCCAATGTATTTAGAACAGAAACTATATTGCATACTACAAAACACTTTGATATATGCCCTCAATAGTGCTAAATACTTTATTGGAGAGCATGATTTTGTTATTTCTATAAAACCGCTCCAAGGTACACACAACCCATAGAATACTCTACCAAGCAGGCTGCTACTGTTATCAAGGTTTTTATGTAATCATTTGGAAACAAAATGGTTTTTACGCTCGCAATTTACGCATGATGGTTTGATGCAGCTATGATGTGCGTATGGCACGTTAAGTCTGGGCACACTTCAGGCACAGTTAATACAACAAATCGTATATAACTACACACTTTCCTACAAGGTGTTGGTTCAAAATTAGTATTAAAGTTTACCGGTATGAAATATATTTACCCTTGATGTTTGGCTTCTTTGTATTATCCTTGTGCAACTTAGATGATCCTATGAAGATACTCTATATATGAAGAGTGGCTGTTCTGTATGGACTTTATGCAGAGGAATTGGTGCAACACATGAGACTTCAAAGCCTAAAGATCTACTCAAGGAGCAATTACAAAAAATCTCAAAGGAAAAACCCGTAGTGCTTTGGTGCAGTTATGAGTCTCCTTGCTAAGAACTGAGTAATAAGCAGATTGAGCAGATGACAACATGGCTTTCACGGCTTAAGAAGAGAAGCCCTAATGAGACGTATGAGTTGAGTATTTCGACAACACCGGAGATGGTGCGTCATGTGATCAATTTCAAGAAGTGGGAGGAAGTAACAATGTGTTCTCTTGGGATCTTCTGTTATTTCTCTTCACTTTCCTCCTTGAGCTCGTCAAGTTCCTCTTTTGCGTAAAGTTCCTTTGTCAAGATCCTTCTCTTTCTACATTTGCACCATATTCATAAACAAGTTCTCCTACATCTTTTCCTTGCTTTAAATATTACCAACTACAAATAATATAAGAACAAAGTGGATACAGTATTGTAACAAATCTTTTAAATTGTCATAAAAAATATCTTAGATACAACCAAATATAGAAGAAGCATCAGATAGGTTCCAAAGTTTATGCTCTTTAAGCTCTTCTTGTCCTGCCTAGTCAATACACTAAATGCCTCTTTTCATCACTAGCCAGTAAAATATGCAGAAATGGTTTGCAATCATACCAAAAATGAGTAGCACAAGGCTAGTCCACTAGTACTTTCTTCTTCATAAGGTTAACAAAGTTCCATCATGAGCACAAATGCAGAATGGCTATCTGAAATGATCTATTATGGTGGATGCAATAGTATGGGGATATCAAACAGTATTCATTCGGTAGTTTTAATGCTGTAGTTCTATATATTTCCTTTATTATTTTAACATGGACTATTATAACATAAAATGAATTTATTTTTATGACATAACTTAATTTAAAATGGTCTAATCACAACCATAACAATTCCAACCATCAAATATTTGGTACTTCGTATATATTCAGAAACAAATTTACCACTTTTTGTAATGACATTCTCTCTAAGTTTCTTTCTCAATTGCTCTAAAAGAAAAGTGGTATGTAACCAGAAGTGCAGCAAACAAGTTTTGCAGCCCATCCACCACCGCTTTGAAAAATAGCAGGATTCAGGTAAACATTGTGGCGCCTGAAGTATTGTCATACATTACAGCACTATTGGCTTTATTGAATATACTCTTGTCTTTGTACCACTTTTACAAACCCTTTGTTCTCTCCATTTTCACTATGTGGTAGACAAATAGGCGTGGCTGATAAAACAACATTGCCATCCAGCTAATAAAACCCATGACATGAAATGCCAATATCCAAGTATAGTATTGCATCTATTCTCCAATTATTATAAAGTCTTTTTTGCTATATATCACTAGCTGTAGCCTTCTATAATATCTATATAGACTGTATTTATCTTTGACTACTAGTACCATTGCGTCATTATCAGTTTCCGACTTTTTAAAAGTAGATAGGTATCTTTTGCCATCGGTGCAAAGTAGCCTTTTGATATACCCCAACAGATTCCGTACCACTTCATTTTGTCTCAATCTTATCAAAACTACCATAATAAACAGAAAAGAGCCTCTCCTTCTCTGTTATGTGTGATATTGCCGTAATCTCCTTGAGCCTTTATATGTGTGTATTGTCTGTATTGTCGGGTCGTATTTGATGTCCCTCTTAAACCAACCGGCAAGACAAGCCATCTACCATGAGGTACTGTTTAATGACAACAAGAACGTCCCACGTTCAAGCACAACAACCACATCTTTCAATACAACAGGTGCATCAAACATCGGTGCATAAAGCATCTCTATGGTGCCACTCTTTAGTGCTTTCTGATTTTTTTGTTACCAAAGGCAGGTATGGCTTTGTATCAAATAGTACCAAATGGGCAAGTGGTCAGAGTACCCCTCTCCTGTATGCTTGCCTCTCTCATCTGCCAACCCAGTTAATATACCTTTGGGGTAAATAGATAGCAGGGCTTAAATACCCTGAACAGATCATTGACATAGTCTATTCCTTTACCATCAAAGCATGCAGAGACGAAAGTGGCGTGTGACCTAAAGTGCTCTTTTTCCCATAAAACCTATGGCTTGAGCTCTCTCCTCAAGAGCGTTGGAACCATAAGTTTTATGGGAAAAAGAGTACTTTAGGTCACATGCTACTGCCTCAAAGTATGCTTGATGGTAAAGGAATAGACTATGTCAATGATTCGTTCAGGGTATTTAAGCCCCGCTATCTATTTACCCCAAAAGGGTATATTAACCGTTGGCAGATGAGAGAGGGTAAGCATACAGGAGAGGGGTACTCTGACCACTTGCCCATTTTTGCACTATTTGATACAAAGCCATACCTGCCTTTGGTAACAAAAAATCAGAAAGCACTAAAGAGTAGCACCATAGAGATGCTTTATGCGACCGATAAGCTTGATGCACCCGTTGTATTGAAAGATGTGGTTGTTGTGCTTGAACGTGGACGTTCTGTTGTCATTAAACAGTACCCCAAGGGTAGAGGTGTATTTGTCTTTGGCTTAGTTGGTTTAAGAGAGGGACATCGTTACGACCTGACAATACAGACAATACACACATATAAGGGGCTCAAGGAGATTACGGCAATATCACACATAACAGAGAAGGGGAGAGTGGCTCTTTCTGCTTATTATGGTAGTTTTGATAAGATGAGACAAAATGAAGTGGTACGGAATCTTGTTGGGGTATATCAAAAAGGCTACTTTTGCACCGATGGCAAAAAGATACCTATCTACTTTAAAAGTCGGAAACTGATACCACGCAATGGTACTAAAATAAAGATAGCCATAGCCCATATAGGATATTATAGAAGGCTACAGCTAGTGATATATAGCAAAAAAGACTTTACAATACTGGAGAAATAGATGCAATACTATACTTGGATATTGGCATTTCATGTCATGGGTTTTATTAGCTGGATGGCAATGCTGTTTTATCAGCCACGCCTATTTGTCTACCATAGTGAAAATGGAGACAACAAAGGGTTTGTAAAAGTGGTACAAAGACAAGAGTATATTCTCAATAAAGCCATTGGGGTGCCAGCAATGTGGGCGACAATACTCTCAGGCGCCACAATGCTTTACCTGAATCCTGCTATTTTTCAAAGCGGTGGGTGGATGCATGCAAAACTTTTGTTTGCTGCACTCTTGGTTACATACCACTTTTCTTTAGAGCAATTGAGAAAGAAACTTAGAGAGAATGCCCATTACAAAAGTGGTAAATGGTTTCGAATATATAATGAAGTACCAACATTTCTGATGGTTGGAATTGTTATTATGGTTGTGATTAGACCATTTTAAATTAAGTTATGTCATAAAAATAAATTGTTTTATGTTATAATAGTCCATGCTAAAATAATATTAAAGGAAATATATGGAACTACCAGCATTAAAACTACCGACAGTTGAATTACCGTTTGATATCCCCATACTATTGCATCCACCAATAGATCATTTCGTGATAGCCATTCCTGTACTTGTGCTCATGATGGAACTTGTTAACCTTTTTATGAAGAAGAAAGCAATTAGTGTGATCAGCCTTGTGCTACTCATTTTTGGTATGATTGCAACCATTTCTGCATATTTTACTGGGCTAGCAGATGGAAAAGAGGCATTTAGTGCATTGACTCAGGCAGGACAAGGAGAGCTTAAAGAGCATAAACTTCTTGGAACCTATCTGATGCTTCTCTCTATGGTTTTGGTTGTATCTAAGATATTTTTTATGACAATTTCAAAAAGATTTGTTACAATACTATATCCACTTATTCTTATATTATTTGTAGTTGGTATTTTAAAGCAAGGAAAAGATGGTGGAGAACTTGTTTATGAATATGGTGCAAATGTAGAAAGAGTAGCTGATCTTGACAGCGAACTTTTTGACGCAAAAGAGGAACTTGACGAGCTCAAGGAGGAAAGTGAAGAGAAATAACAGAAGATCCCCTAAGATTCAAGAGAACATATCACATTCCCTCCCACTTCTTGAAAATTGATCACTATGACGCACCATCTCCGGTGTTGTCGAAATACTCCAACTCATACGTTTCATTAGGCTTCTCTTTCTTAAGCCGTGAAAGCCATGTTGTCATCTGCTCAATCTGCTTATTGCTCAGTTCTTGTGCAAAGGAGACCATAACCGTACCAAAAGCACTACGGGTTTTTCCCTTTTTGAGATTTTGTAATCGTTCTTTGAGTAGATCTTTAGGTTTTCCTTGAAGTCTCGGTGTTGCACCAATTCCCTCTGCATAAAGTCCATGACAAGCAGAACAGCCACTCTTCATATAGAGTATCTTCATAGGATCATCTGTTGCATATGATAATAAAGAAGCCAACATCAAGGGTAAATATATATTTCTCATACCGGTAAATCCTTTTAATACTTAATTTTAGCCAAATAGAGACCTTGTGGTGGTGCCAGTGTAGTTGTTATACGATTTGTTGTATTAATCTGTGCCTGAAGTGCGTCTAGGCTTAACGTACCATACGCACACATCATAGCTGCATCAACCATCATGCGTACCTGTGAGCGTAAAAAACCATTTGCTTCAAAATAGATTACATAAAAACCTTGATAACAGTAGCAGCCTGCTTGGTAGAGTATTCTGCGTGTTGTGTGTACCTTGGAGCCGGTTTTATGGAAATAATAAAAATCATGCTCTCCAATAAAGTATTTTAGTGCACTATTGAGTAGGCATATATCAAAGTGCTTTTTGTAGTATGCAATATAGTTTCGTTCAAATACATTGGGTTGTGATGTTTTAAAGAGATAACGATAGAGACGTTTTTTGGCATCAAATCTGGCATGAAAATGATCTTTTTCAATAGTGATCTTGCGAAAGAAGATACCTTTAAGTTTACGATTGAGGAGGTGTCTTAATTTTTCAAGATCTTCCCAGAAATCAGGCAGATCAAAGTGGATTACTTGCCCTGTTGCATGGACACCTCTATCGGTTCTTCCGCTACCAATAATGGTTGTATTAATCTGTAGTGTTTTGAGTATCTTTTCAATGGCATGCGTGATTGTATGTGGAGTTGTGCGCTGTTTTTGAAACCCATAAAAGATACTACCATCATAAGCAATGATTGCCTTAACACGCATTAAAAATACCTTGCTACACGTTTTCGAAAGAGCCAAAAACCTCCACTAAATGTAAGAAGAGTGACTACTATAAGCATAGGAATATTGCCCCACTTTTCCAAAGAAGAAGCGATGAGGTAAAGCAGCAGTGTTGTTGTGAAAATAACGATAAAAGTATGGTTTTTCTGATATCGTGGATTAATGATTGTGAATGCTGCTACAGGGTAGAGAGCAAGCAGTGGTATGAGGCTGATGAAAAAGAAAAAAAGAAGTCGGTGCATAATTCTATGATCATGTGATGCCCTTCCCCAATAGCTGATGATATCCTCAAAGTAAAAAGGTTTTTGTTCTACTGTGTCAAATGCCTCAAGCATCTCATACTGAATCTGCCGCAGATAACCATTGGAGTAGGTGTATCCATAACCATCTTGCAGGATAAGAGAAATTTGCCCATTTTGCTTATTGAGTCTTCCTTGTTTTGCAGCAAAGAACTGTTCATTTTGTTTATCAGCATTGTTATAAATAACCAGATCTTGAAAGCCACCATCTACCTTATTTTGTCCTCTTACATAGACATAATATTTGCCAAACTTTTGTCCTAGTTTTCCTGAAACAATATTGAGTTTTGCTTCACTTCTTTTTTCCTCCTTGAATAATTTGAACGCCTGCTTGCTTATGGGCATAGCAATAAAAGAGAATGCTATCAGAAGCATAGAGAAGAGTAGGCTGATAAGAAAAAGGTTACGAAGAATACGATTTGCATTTAATCCTAACACACAAAGGGCAATCAATTCATTGCCAGTTGAAAGTCTAATCAGTGTATTAGATAGTGCTGCAATGAAAGAGAGGGGAAGTGTATAGAAAATAATGTCAGGTATGGAGTAGCTAAAAAGTACCATCAGCTCAGTAAATGTAAGTTTAATTTGAGTAGTAAGTGACGATATCTTAACAAGAAATATCAGTGAGATAATGAGGAAAAAAGGGAGAAATATGGTTAGAAATGACTTTGTAAAATTTAATACAATATACCCTTTGGTCTTAACCATAAATCAATCTCCCTAAAAATTGGGTTGTCTCTATGTCGTAAAGATAGACAATAAAAGTTGCGAGTGCAAGAAATGGCACAAATGGTACACCACTTTGACGATTGAGCAGTGAAGGGATGATGGCAAGAATGGCTGAGAGAAAAAGGGCAGCAAAAAAGTTAGGAAACCCTAACAGTGCTCCCATGGTTCCAGCAACAATTACATCTGCTCCACCCATTGCCTGCCTTCGTGCAAGTAAAGAAGAGAAAAAACCAACTATATAGAGCCCACCTGCAGCCATAATTGCAGATATGATTGCTTGAGGAAAGTTTGGTTGGATAAGCGCAACAATGAGTGCTGTAAAGTTAATGCTGTCTGGAACTGCCATATATTTAAAGTCAATCATGACAAGCACAAAGAGTGCAGCAAATGAAGCTACTACAAAAGGGAGATACCATACAAGTTCAAGTTTCATGTATAAGATCAAAAAGAGTAGTCCTGTGATTAGTTCTACAATGGGATATTGTTTGGCAATGGGCTCTTTACAAAAGCCACATTTTCCACGAAGAGAGAGCCATGAAAGAATGGGGATATTGTGGTACCACCTAAGGGGTGTTTGACAACTTTGGCATTTGGAGGCAGGCAAAACAATACTCTCCCCCTTGGGGATACGGTAGATGACAACATTAAGAAATGAGCCAACCATTGTGCCTAAAATAAATATGAAAAATGTTATTGTCATTTCCATTATGCTAATCCTCCAAAGCGTCGTGTAAGTTTCTCAAAATCAGTAATAATTTCATCGAGTTCTTGTGTGGTAAAGTCAGGCCAAAATGTTTGTGTAAAGTAGAGCTCAGCATAGCTAATTTGCCAAAGCAAATAGTTAGAAACACGCTCCTCTCCACTGGTACGGATGAGTAGATCTATATCACTATATGGGGTTTGTAACATAGAGGAGATATCCTCTTCGACCACCTTCTCTTTTTTTGCTTTAATTAAACTGTTGACTGCATGGACAATCTCTGCACGACCTCCATAGTTGAGGGCAAGTATATGTATGAGGCTAGTATTGTGCTTAGTCGCTTCTGTGGTCGCTTCTATTCTTTTTTGAAGTTTTGGTGAAAAAGTACTTGTATTTCCAATGGTCATAAAGCATATATTATTGTTGAGGTAGGTTTCTAGCTCCTGCTGAAGGTATCGATCGAGCAGACGCATAAGAAAGTCTACTTCAAGTTTTGGACGTTTCCAGTTCTCTGTACTAAAAGCATAGAAAGTAACACTCTCAATCGTAGGGTGTTTGGCACAATAAGTAGTGACATCGCGTATAGTTTCAGCACCTTTTTCATGCCCTTTGGTACGGTTAAGCCCACGCTGTTGTGCCCATCGACCATTCCCGTCCATAATGATAGCAAGGTGCTTGAGTGGTGTTTTAGTCATCTGCAAGCTTTTTTGCTTCATTGAGTATTTTTATTGCAAGGGTCAGCTTATCTCTTTTGCCAAGTGATACTGTATGCTCTGGGGTAATAAATGTTATTTCATTTTCTTCAGTACCAAAGCTACTGCTATCTAAAAGAAGATTGTGACATACTGCATTAACCTTTTTAGTATGTAGTAAAGTGTGAGCATTGTCTAATCCATGCTGTGCATCCATCTCTGCTTTGAAGGCAACAGTTTGTATACCATCTTTGTTGAGCGAGGAGAGAATATCGGGTGTCTGTATCAATGCAAGTTGCCATGTTTTTCCCAGTATCTCTTTTTTTATTTTACCATTTTGAGAAAATGTTGGTTTATAGTCAGAGACTGCTGCTGCCATGAAGAGGAAAGGGGTTTTTTGGATGAGCATACGAGGATTGGTACTGTTCATGCTTGCTTTGCTCATGATACCTTTTTTGGAAACACGTACAGCATCGACAGTGTAGTCAAGCATCTCTTGGGCACTCTCTACATTGAGGGTATATATATTGGAAGGTAGTCCCTCTTTGTCTTTGGTGGTAATGTAGCAGACATCTGCACCGTGTAGATAGAGTGCAAGCGCAAGTGCCTTTCCCATTTTTCCAGAGGAGTAGTTTGAGATATAGCGTACCTCGTCTATTTTCTCACGTGTTCCACCACCTGTTACAACCACACGACGATCACTCCAGAAGTCATCTTTGAACATGGCTTTGGCTGTTTCAAAAAATACCTCTTTGGGTTCTGCAAGTGCCCCATTGCCAGTGTCGCCACAAGCAAGTTGCTTCTCTTGTGGCTCAATGATTATATAGTCATTCACTTTGAGCATTTTTAGGCTACCAACAGTATAGTGATTGGAGAGCATCTGTGTATTTGCTGCAGGGGCAATGAGTATGGATCTAGTAAAAGCAAGTGCTGTTTGTAATAATATATTATCGGCAATCCCTTTGGAGAGCTTGTTGATTGAGTTTGCCGTTGCAGGCGCAATAATAAATACATCACATTTTTTACCTATTTCAATATGATTGAGGTCACTACTCCAGCTCTCACTTTGTGCTGTGAGTACGGGGTTGCGCGTCAATGCTTCAAAGCTCAAAGCAGAGACAAATCGTTCTGCACTAGGACTCATGACTACATGTATATTAGCACCTGCTTTGATAAAAAGTCTAGCAATATCACATGCCTTGTAAGCCGAAATGCTTCCTGTAACCCCAAGAAGTACTGATTTTCCTGTAAGATCTATTTGCATTGGTCAGCTCCAAAAAATGTATAGAAGAAATTTTTAATAATCTTGATGGGAGTTCTGGAGATAGCGAGTGCACCTTTTTCTACATTTTTGTTTACAGTACTTCCTGCAGCAATCATAACATTATCTTCAATAGTAACGGGTGCAATAAGTTGAGTATCTGAGCCAACAAAAACATTTTTACCAATGATAGTTTTATGCTTTTTTTTACCATCATAATTGCAAGTAATAACCCCTGCACCAATATTGGTTCCCTCGCCAATGGTTGCATCACCAATATAGGAAAGGTGCCCTGCTTTGGTATTGGTAAGGGATGATTGTTTGACTTCAACGAAATTTCCTATATGTGTGCTCTTAAGTAGGCTACCAGGTCTGATGCGTCCCATAGGGCCAACACTAGAGTCTTCAATATGGGAGTTCTCTATGACAGAGTGGCTTTTGATATGAGCATTAATGAGTCTGCTCTCTCCAATGATGCTTACACCATTTTCTAAAATACACTCTCCTTCAAATATAGCACGACAGTCGATGTAGATGGTTTCAGGCAGATGCATAGTGACACCTTGTATCATCAATACCTCTTTGATACGATCTTGCATAATCTCTTCAGCACGTGCAAGGTCAAGCTTGGAATTGACGCCTTTAAATACGCTCTCTTCAATATAGACAGGGTGCACCTCTTTGCCCTCATCAACTGCCATTTTAATGATATCTGTAAGATAGTACTCTTTTTGGGCGTTATGATTGTCAAGTTGAGGAATATAACGCTCTAGCACCATGGTATTAACTGCATAGATACCACCATTCACTGTATTGATTTTCAGTTGTTCAGGTGTACAGTCCTTTTGTTCAATAATCTCTTTGGCACTTCCTTCTTTGATGACAACACGCCCATATCCGTTCGGGTCTTCAAGTTTGATGATAGACATATTGATGTCAGCATCACCCACAGTGAGTGCCTCAAGTGATCTCTTTGTGATCAGTGGCATATCGCCATTGAGAATAAGAGTACGCTTATGCTTGATGCTTATGCCCTTCATTGCCCCACCAGTACCAGGGAACTGTTGTACATCTTGTCTATGAAAACAGATACCTTTATAGTGCTCTTCGACTATGTTTTGGATACGCTCTGCTTGATGGTGGAGTACTACAACAATGTCATCGCTAATTTCTTGTGCTGTATCGATCACATGAAAGAGCATTGGTTTACCAGAGATTTCATGAAGAACTTTTGGTTTTTGGGACTTCATACGTGTACCTTGACCAGCAGCAAGAATCACAACAGAGATAGGCATACATTTACCTTTTTAAAAAGATGTAATAAAAGATTTTATGATTATATCAAATTGTATTTAATGTGTGAGGAGAAGAGTCTCCTTGAGAGATATAATTATTTGGGTAAGTGGTTTTGGTAGGTCAATTATGGAAGTTTTAGATAAAATATAAAGTATTATTTGGAAGTGTTTTAAAGGGTTGAATGTGGTATGTAAACATTTTGGAAACTGTGGTTCATGTAGTCTGTATGCACTGGACTATGCAACACAGCTAAAAGAGAAAAAAGAGACAGTAGAAAAATGCCTTTCTCCGTTTTATAACGGTATGCTTGAAGTATTTGATTCACCAGATTCTCACTATCGTGCCCGTGCAGAATTTCGTATTTGGCATGAAGAAAATCAGTGTAGTTATGCGATGGGAAATATGAATCGTAATGGAGCAGTGAGCATTGAAGCGTGTTTAAAGGTTATCAAGCCTATTGAAAAACGTATGTGGAGACTACTAGAAGAGATTAATGCCTCACAAGAGGTGCTTAAACACAAACTTTTTGCTGTGGAGTTTCTTGCAACTACGACAGATGAGTGTCTTATTACGATGCTTTACCATCGTAAACTCGATGAAGTGTGGCAAGCAGAAGCAAAAATACTTGAAGATCTACTCCACGCTAAAGTGATGGGGCGCAGTCGTAAACAAAAGGTAGTGATCTCCAATGAGTTTGTTACTGAGAAGCTCAATATAGATGGTAGAACTTATGCTTATGTGCAATATGAAGGTGGTTTTACCCAGCCTAATCCTTGGGTGAATATAAAGATGGTTGAGTGGGCAATTACACAAGCAAAGAAGGTAGGAGGTGGAGATTTTCTTGAAGCCTACTGTGGGCTAGGGAACTTTACACTACCACTTTCACGCTATTTTCGCAAAGTATTGGCAACTGAGATTAGTAAACGTTCTATTTATGCAGCATTGGAGAACTGTAAACAAAATGGTATTGATAATATTACGTTTGTTAGACTTGCATCTGAAGAGATGACAGAAGCACTTAGCGGTGTACGAGAGTTTTTTAGGCTCAAAGAAGTTGATCTTCCAACATATAACTTTTCGACCGTATTGGTTGATCCGCCACGTGCAGGGCTAGATGAAGGTACCATGAGACTGATTTCTGGTTTAGAGTATATTATCTATATCTCTTGTAACCCTAAAACACTAGTACGTGATTTAGAGACATTGGTGCAGACGCATACAGTTATTGATGCTGCAATGTTTGACCAGTTCCCACACACAGAGCATGTAGAAAGTGGTGTATTTCTTCAAAGAAAATAGTATTTACAGGTAGTGCTTATTTGTCATATTTCGTAAGCTTATTGTGACGAATCACACTACGAATCTCTTTTATATAAGCATTACCCCTTTCAGAATAGTATTTTAAACCTTTTATGATTTCGGTAGCAGGCTTATCTTCGTAGTTCATTTTTTTAAATATTTTATAGCGTGATGAAGATGAGAGCATAAAGTAATACTGTCTGATTGCTTCATTGAGGTTATCAAACTTTCTTACCCAAATTGTTTTTTTTCCACGTTTTTGCAATGCTGCAATTCTCTTTTTTTTCGAACTTGTACTCCAGACGCCAAAGATATTATTAGCTTTACAAAAAAATCGAGATGTGCCCCATGCACTCTCTATGGCAGCTTGTGCTAGGGTTATGCTCATAGGATGTGGCTTGATAGCAACAAGAAGCTCCTTATCTGTTTTGACTCCATATTTCTTTTTTAGGGCTACAATTTTTTTTTGATTTGTATGGTTTTGCAAATCTTTTTTTACTTTAAGGTACTGTTTTTGTAGTAATTTATGGATGTATTCAATGGGTGGAACCAAAAGAGTAAAAAATCGTTTTTTCTTCTCTTGGACACTCATATTTTTTGGTACCACATTAGAGAACATTTATACATTAAGGTAAAAAAATGTGAAAACCCTATTGATAGCATTGTTGATTCCTAAATGGATTAATAATACCAAACTGTTTTGCAAAACAACAACATTACTCTGCCAATGTGGGTACTCAAAAATAAGGAGTGTCCAAGAGAAGAAAAAACGATTTTTTACCTTTGGTTCCACCCATTGAATACATCCATAAACACTACAAAACAGTACTCTTAGTAAAAGATTTGTAAAACCATACAAATCAAAAAACAGTCCCTAAAAGAAATATAAATAAACAGATAAGGAGCCTGCTGCCATCAAGCTACACATCCTATGAGCATAACCCACAAGCTGCCATAGAGAGTGCATAAGTACATCTCGTGAGTCATTTATTTGACATTAAAATTTCTAATATTGCGAACCAATATGGGGAATAATATCTTTTTTTCATACAAATATGCTACAATAGTGCTTCTGTTATGATAAAGCTATAGTACCTTCCCCACACAAATTGCTATTATTAAGGGGTTAAACCCTTTAACTTAAAACCCAATAGCAACATTGGCTTTTGCTTTAATGTGTTCTTTTCTTTTTGCTGTTACCATTGCCATTCTTGGCTCTTGTTTGACTTCATGTCTGTTGCCTAAGGCATCAACTTGATATTTTTTTACATACTCAACATTTTGAATACCCAAACTCATTTCGCAACTACCTGAAGCACTTCTCTTGAAGCCGTCTTTTTCAGAATTGTCATGACTTCTAAGAATGATTGCACCTGTTGCACTATGTGCAAAAACAAAATATCCTACAATATTTTTAGCTTTTTTTGTTTTGGTTTTTTTGGTCTGAACCTCTACTAGTTCACCCTTAAAGAGTGAAAATTTAAATTCATAATTTTCATCCATCTCCAACCACTCTTTGGGAGAACCATTTTTGTTTTTACCTTGCACGATGGCTTTATTTGGCAATGCTTTCTTTACAAAATCAGAGACATACAGGGGCACAACATAGTATTTTTTACTATCTTTATGTTGAAATATATCTATCCTAGGCATAGAGCTATGCTTGGCTAACTTTTTACCCATATTTAGCACTACAGCCCTTTTTCTTGTACTGTGTGGCAAGATAGATGGGTTCTCTTTTTTTCGATTGGCTACAAAGGTAATAGGGCTATAGATTGTCTCCTCGTGTGCTGCACCTGTTACTTTTCGTCTAGGCATATGAGAGACAAATATCTCATCTATACACTTTTGTACTTTTTTTTCAAAGTTCTCTACAGGAGGTGTAAACTTAAAATATTGTGATTTTTCTTTATTTTGCCCAAATTCCTCTATTTTGGCTGATTGTATAGAGAGTTTTTGTACTTCATTTTGTGTAGCAAAAGCAGCGATGATAGCATTAATTGCATAATGCAAATATGTATCTTCTCCCCTGGCATCCACTCCCCATCCATATCTGAGCGTCTTAATTAATGTATTGTTGATTGCACTAACCTTTTCTTTTGTATTACCTGTAAGTTCAAGGTTTTCTTCTATAAAGTTTTTAATATAGTGTGCTGTAAATGTTGTATCATATACATTTTGTTTTTGAAACTCTTCTTCTACGTTTTGATTAAAATTCTTTTTAAGTAACTTACTTTTTTTGACCCTATGTATACCTTTCATTGCTTTTATGTATGTTTCATAGCTACTCCAGTCTCTGTCTATAGTATTAAAATATTCAAAAGGGGTCATATTTTTCTTCTCTTGGCTCTCTTTGGCAAGACAGAGTACTTTATTGTTTGGGCTATCATCAAAACTTCTACTATAGGGAAGTATATGGCTTATTTTAGTATATTTGGCATCTGTTATGAGTTTTTTAGGTTGTATATAAGCTTTTTCCCCCATAAAACCACTGTAGGCACAGTAACCATCTTGCTCTTCCCAAAGCATAAATTTGAGCAGTTCATTCTCTTTTGGCTCTCTTCCAACATATCCCATAAAACTTTTTATTGCTTTTTTTTCAAGTGCTTGCTTTTTTCTCTGAGAATCTTCTAGCCTTTTTCTGTTTTTGTAACTTTTTTTGATTTCACTTGTAAGTGCTATATGTATAGCATCAAACTGTCCATACTCTCGGATGAGTGCATTAACCACTTTTCGTGTTTGAGTGATGGCACGTCTGACTATGGGACTGGTAAGTTCGCTTTGTTCTTCTTTGGTTAGTGCTCGTAAGAATTTCTGTTGCGTACCAGACTTTTTTTTGTACCCTGCTAAATCCATAGCTTCATCATAACATTTACCTTCCCTTAGGTAAGGAAGAAGTTTCTCTAAAGCCTCTAGACTTAAATGAATAAATCCTCTAAAACTGATGGATGAAATAAGTGCCTCTTTAACAGTCTGTGTCTCATCTTCATTGAGCATCGTAAATGCTAGCCCATTTAAAGCATTTTTAATTTTTTCATCACTCTTGTGGATAGAAAAAATTGTACCTATATCATCAAGTAATCTAGTATCTTGTGATATATTATGCCAATGTGTTTTGGAAAGTGCTTTTGTGATAACATGCCTTAAGCTATGGTACCCTTGAAAGCTACTCTTAAATGTTGTGATTTTTGTAAGACTTTTCTTGTACTCTTTATCTGTCTCGTAATCTTCTACATTTTTAAATTGGGAAGTAGGTTCTATCTTGATAGCCTTTTTCATTTTAATATAGGTAGGATTTTCACTCTGCTTGCAAAGTGATATAAGTTTTTCTAGCTCTTCTTGTGTTAACCCCCTCTCTTTACCATCTTCCATGACAATTTTGGTATTAATGAGTTTTGTAAGTGTCATAAACTCTTCTGCACTATAGGTTCTTCTAGCAGCCCTTAATTTATCTTGTTCGAGTGTACATTTGCCTACCATGCCATCAACAGATGCAAAATCACGTTGAAAAAATGCTATCTCTATATATTTGTCTTTTAGTTCATCTGTAGCCAAATGATTGTTAAAGTGTTGCTGTTTTTTGAATATTGTTGTTATCTCATCCAAAAGCATCTCTCTTGAGACACTATGTGAATAATCTTCCTTTTTGTTTCTAAATATGTTTCTGTCTTTATGTGTTTCATAAATAGCTTGACCTATGGTTTCATATTTTGTTAAAAGTGTCTTATTGTATTCTATGGCACTGAGTACTTTTTTGCCTTCACTGTCGCCTTGTTCATCTACTTTTCTATTAGATTTATATCCCCTATGCTTTGCTATGTGTGTGAGTACTCTTGCAAACTCTGTATTGGATAATTTACATTTAACAGCATCTTTCCTAAGTTGCCAAATATCAATATTCCCTTTTTTGCTATAAATTGTCTCATCTGTCGTATCTACAAATAAATCTTTCTTGGTTAAACCCAAAGTGTCTACCAAAAGATTTTTGATCTGCTTCATTCGCTGACGTTTTCGTTTTAGTGTACGCCTTGTTCCTCTTGCTAAACGTCTAGGTAGTGCCAATGAACTGCCATCCTTGGGATGTTCTGCCTGAGTAAAAATGCGTACACCACTTTTTATAATTTTATTGTGATCCGTATTTTGATTACAGTAGTTAATCACTGCCCAGCTTATAGAGGATATTCCTATCTCTAATCCTAAAATATTTTGACATATTTTTACCATTTTATATCCTTTTAAGGTTTTTTGATTTACAATGGAGTCGTAGCCTGCTTGTGTGGGGACACAAAAGGTGCTATAATAATCGGTTTTGAAGTTCCGAGTAAGGTTGAACTGACATTGGGTTGTCATCCTTTCAAAACTTCACTTTTTTTAAATCTCTTAGCCCTCCTTTTCATTGATAATGCATGTGATGAAGTATCTATAAATATGTCCATATGCGTATCCAATCCATAGAAATAAAGTCTTGACAAGCAAAACATTTGGTGCTATAATTTCGCCTACATAATTGGGGTATAGCCAAGCGGTAAGGCAACTGGTTTTGGTCCAGTCATTCGGGGGTTCGAATCCCTCTACCCCATCCATAATAGATTTTGGCTTGAATGCTATTTCAGGCTATAAAATCACATACTTCATTTGACGCGGGATAGAGCAGCTTGGTAGCTCGTCGGGCTCATAACCCGAAGGTCGGTGGTTCAAATCCGCCTCCCGCAACCAAAACACCTTTATGCTGGATAAATAAGTAGTTTTTGAGGGTTCAGTCACATATGGTGACATTCAATCATGGCGCAAAGGTTTTGTACCACTTTCATTCCTTTATTTTTTGCTCTTTTTGCTCTAAGCATGATCTTGTTTTGTCTTCAATGAAATATTATTTAGAACAAGCTCTAAAGCGTTATTGGGTAAAACCATTGGAGAGGAGTGAAGAACCCATAGAGACACTCATCCAACAAATAAAACTATATCAAAATATGTTTTTAGATCCTAAAAATTTTTTAGATTTAAAACATGGTTGTCCATTGAGTAATTTTATTTTAGATATGAGTGATAAGGATCCATTGTTTTTTGAGTATCTTAAAGGTGTCTATGTAAGATGGGAAAAAGCGATAGAACAAGCACTAGATAAAGCAAAAGAGCTACAGCAGACAAAAACAGATTTCAATTCTAAACATCAAGCAGTTTTTATTATGTCATCCTTAGAGGGGACAATTGGGTGCACAAAAGCATTTAATGATATCAAAATACTGAAAAAGGGAATATCGGTATTAAAAGAGCATATAGGTCAACTTTAGTTGGTTGTGCTATTCAGCCTTGAGTTGTGAGGAGTTGGACAGTATACCTCCTCAAAGAGTATTGTGATCTAATCTATGACTACTATATTAAGGAAGAGTGCCTTGTGCATTATCTTTAAGGGGCTTGACAGAGGAAGTAAAAAATATCTCTCTTTTTTATCGCTAACGATAAAAGGTTTTGGCTATAATTGTGTTTATATAAAAGTAGAGGTAGGCATGACGTTAAATTTAAAAAAGGTTAAGACAGCATATGCGAGGTTGGAGAATGTGGTACATCATACCCCATTCTCATTAGCACCTATACTCAGTGAGATAAGTGGGTATGAGGTGTATTTAAAAAAAGAGAATCTTCAAAGAACAGGTGCATTCAAACTTAGAGGAGCTTTCAATAAGATTGCAACACTTGTCGAGAGAGATGAAAAGGGTGGTGTCGTAACTGCTAGTGCAGGCAATCATGCACAAGGAGTGGCATTTGCTGCAAACTATTTTAGTATTGAGGCAACCATTGTTATGCCTGAGTCTACACCACTTACTAAAGTACAAGGGGTTAAAGCATTTGGTGCTAATGTTATTTTGCAAGGAAGCAACTATGATGAAGCCTATGCCTATGCTGTACAATATGGTAAGAAAAAAGGGTATAATTTTGTTCATCCTTTTACTGATGAAGAGGTAATGGCAGGACAGGGTACAATTGCACTAGAGATGCTTGAAGAGCAACCTGACCTTGATGCAATAGTCGTTCCTGTTGGTGGTGGTGGACTCATAGCAGGTATGGCAGTCGTAGCCAAGGAGATTAAGCCCGACATTAAGATCATTGCTGTTTCTGCGCAAGGTGCACCAGCCATGCGAAATTCCTATGAAGCCAAAAAACCCATAGACACTATTTTGGTACGTACAATTGCCGATGGAATTGCTGTACGCGATACTTCTCCTGCTACTTTAGAGTATATTTTACAACTTGTTGATTGTTTCGAGGGGGTGTGTGAAGATGAGATTGCTTCAGCTATTCTCTTTTTGCTTGAGCGTCAAAAAGTACTTGTAGAGGGTGCAGGTGTTGTAGGTGTGGCAGCACTGTTACACAATAAACTTAATCTTCCTAGGGGCAGTAAAGTAGGCATTGTACTTAGTGGTGGAAATATTGATGTGACGATGCTCTCACTTATTATTGAGAAAGGTCTTATGAAATCTGCACGGAAAATGAAGCTTATTGTGACACTCATGGATAAGCCTGGTGCACTCCAACATTTTACCAAAATATTGACTGAAGTAGGGGCAAATATTGTACAGATTGGCTATGATCGTACCTCTATTAACCTTGAGTTTGGTGATGCCCATGTAAGTGTGGCATTGGAGACTAAAGGAAAAGAGCATCAAGAATCAATACGTCAGTGTCTCAAAGAGAATGGATTTGTTTTCAGGGAAGAACAGTGATAGATAGGTTTTCCATGAATTCAAGCTCTATTGGATAGTACAAATACTATGCTAGAATAGGGAGTTTTTTGATTGCGATAGACTTGGGTTCCAATACACTACGAGTATTGGAATATGATTGTGTTCGTAAGTGTTCCACTGCACAGTTTGAGAAGATTGTCAAGACAGCAGATAAGTTGGCTTTAACAGGAGTAATTGACCATACTGCAATAGAGAGGGTAATCTGTGCTATTAAGGAGGCACAGGAGCAGATTGATTTTGATAGTCAAGAGATTGTTGCAGTGACTACCGAGGCAGTGAGGCAAGCTAAAAATAGTAATAGTACACTTTTGCATATTGCAGAAGAGACAGGAGTAAAGTTTTGTGTTATAAGTGGCAATGAAGAGGCACGTCTTACCCTGCTTGCAGCACAAGAACGCCTTAAAAAACTACAGTACAACACAGCATCTTTTGCATTGATCGATATTGGAGGAGGTTCAACGGAGATTATTTTTAGTTGTGCAAAGGGGTACATGAGTCGTAGCTTCCCTGTGGGTATTGTGACTATTGCACAACAGTATGGTGACCTTGATAAGATATGTCAAGCACTGCCTGACAAAATGCTTGACATGCAGATATTCTGTAATGAAACTTTTGCAACAAGGGGAGAAATTGATACTTTTGTGGCAACGGCAGGTACGCCAACAACAGTGGCAGCAATGAAACTAGGACAGACATATGCAACCTATGATGCAACTCAGATTAATGGGGTTTCACTCAAAAAAGAGGAACTAGATTTCTATCTTGAAAAGTTACTCTCTATGTCTTTTGAGGAGAGAGAAGAGACTGTAGGAACAGGGAGAAGTGATTTAATTGTTGCGGGTATTCTTATTTTTAAACAGCTCTACGCAATCCTTAAAAGTGATATTTGTATTGTGATTGATGATGGCTTGCGTGAAGGGGTAGCACTTGACGCATGCATGAAGCAAGCAAGTGTTACTATGTGAGACCAAAAAAGAACCAATAGGTTTTCTTAGAGTGCACCTCTAATATTATTTTGCTATAATCGGGCTAAAATTTATTAAAATATGGAGTGTTGACCATGCAAATGAGTGGTGCACAAATGGTGTGTGAAGCAATTATTGCTGAGGGTATTAAAATAGTTTTTGGATACCCCGGTGGTGCAATCATGCATGTTTATGATGAGATATATAAGCAGAATGGGTTTGAGCATATTTTAACCCGACATGAGCAAGCTGCAGTACATGCAGCAGATGGTTATGCTAGGGCGACAGGGGAAGTGGGGGTAGCCATGGTTACTTCTGGGCCAGGGTTTACTAATGCAGTAACTGGGTTAGCAACGGCTTATATGGATTCTATTCCTTTGGTTGTTATTTCAGGGCAGGTACCACTTTCATTAATTGGTACAGATGGTTTTCAGGAAATTGATGCAGTAGGGATTTCTCGTCCGTGTACCAAGCACAATTTTCTAGTACGTTCACTCGAAGAGTTGCCCCGTACCCTTAAGGAGGCATTCTATCTTGCAAGAAGTGGTAGACCTGGACCAATTCTTGTGGATATTCCAAAAGATATTACCGTTGAAATTGGGAGTTTTAGTTACCCAGACTCTGTAAGTATTCCAAGTTACAAGCCAACTTATAAAGGAAATAATCGTCAGATTGAAAAGGCAACCGAGGCAATTAAAAAGGCAAAAAAGCCATTGTTTTATATTGGTGGAGGGGTTGTTCTTTCTAATGCTTATCAATTGGTAAGAGAGTTAGTAGAAAAGACACAGATTCCTGTGGTTGAAACCTTAATGGCACGCGGTGTTATGGGTGCAAAAAACCCATTACTTTTAGGAATGCTGGGCATGCATGGGAACTATGCTTCCAATATGGCAATGAGTGAGACGGATTTGGTTATCTCTTTGGGTGCACGATTTGATGATCGTGTTACAGGAAAACTCTCAGAGTTTGCCAAATATGCTGATATTATCCATGTTGATATTGATCCTGCCAATATTGCTAAACTGGTTGATGTAGATTATCCAATTGTTGGTGATATAAGTGCGGTACTTCAAAAAATGTTACCGCTTCTTGATAATATTAATACAGATCGTTATCAGACATGGAGAGAGATACTCAAGCGCTACGATGAGCTTCATCCACAGTCCTATGTTGATTCTGATGAGGTAATTAAACCACAATGGGCAATAGAGCGTCTTGGTGAATTGGTGGGTGAAGATGCTATCATTACATCTGATGTCGGACAACACCAGATGTGGGCAGCACAGCACTATCCATTTGATAGACCACGCCAGTGGATTAACTCTGGTGGCCTAGGAACAATGGGCTTTGGGTTCCCTGCTGCTATTGGTGCAAAGAAAGCATATCCAAAGAAGACAGTTATTAATATTACCGGTGATGGCTCCATCTTGATGAATATGCAGGAGTTGGTAACAGCAGCAGAGTATAAGATACCAGTTATCAATATTATCCTTAATAATCATTTTCTTGGTATGGTACGTCAATGGCAGACTTTCTTTTATGAAAAACGCTACTCTGAGACTGATTTAACTTTCCAGCCTAACTGGAAAGCACTTGCTGAAGCGTGTGGGGGTATTGGGTACGATGTAACAACCAAAAAAGGGTTTGATGCAGCAGTAAAAGATGCTATCAAGCAGAACAAAGTTTGTTTCATGAATGTGGCAGTTAATCGTTTTGAGAATGTACTTCCAATGGTACCTTCAGGTGGTGCACTTTTTAATATGATGTTGCCACCAAAAACTGAAATTGGAGAGGAGTAGAAGCAATGACAAACAATGCAACGAATGAAAAACGTGTTATCTCTGTTATTGTCATGAATGAGAGCTCTGTACTCTCCCGAATTACCTCTATGTTTGCTGCACGTGGTTACAATATTGAATCTTTGACTGTTGCTCCTATCCCTGAGAGTGATATGTCGCATATGACTATTGAAACTAGAGGGAATGCGAAAGTAATGGAGCAGATTACAAAGCAATTACATAAGCTCATTTCTGTCTATAAGGTTATTGAACATGAAGAGATGATCGAGAAGGAGATGGTGCTAGCTAAGTTCCCTATTGCTGAAAACTTAGCAGATATTTCTGTACTTGCATCGGCCTACAATGGTGGTGTAGTGAATGTTGGTAAAGATATGATTATCGTTATGGTAGCAGATGAGCCCAAGCGTATTAAATACTTTATTGAGGCAGCACAGCGTTACAATCCATGTGAGGTAGTACGTGGTGGCGTGGTGGCGATCGAAAGATAACTGATCATAACGAGGAAATATATGACCTATCCACTCTCGAAGATAGCAAAAGAGCTTAACCTTGATTTTAATGGTGATGATATTGATATAGAGGGCATTCACACCCTAAGTGAAGCAACACCTTCTCAGCTCAGTTTTTTTAATAATGATAAGAAGTATGAGGTACAACTTCCTTTAACAAAAGCAGGAGCAGTATTGATCGATATTAAGTATGCAGACCTGCTTCCAGAATCGACCATTGCACTTATTACTGATGAGCCCTACTTAAAGTTAGCAGAAGCTTCAAGACTTTTTACCTATATCCCTTCTACACAGACAGATAAACCACGTCAGGGAAAAGGGTGTGATATTGATATTTCGGTGACATTTGGTAAAAACGTTATGTTGGGAAACAATGTAGTTATTATGGCGGGTTGCTATCTTGGTGATGATGTTGTAGTAGGGGACAATACACTACTGTATCCCAATGTAACACTCTATTATGGTACAAAAGTGGGTAGTGACTCTATTATTCATAGTGGTACAGTCATTGGATGTGATGGCTATGGATTTGCACACACGAAACAAGGAGAACATATCAAGATCTATCAGAATGGGCATGTAGTTATTGAAGATCATGTAGAGATTGGTGCTAATTGTACTATTGATCGAGCAGTATTTGGTACAACAGTTATTCGCAAAGGCACCAAGCTAGATAATCTTATTCAAATTGCACATAATTGTGATGTGGGAGAATGTTCATTGATAGCGGCACAAGTAGGGCTTGCTGGTTCTACAACCTTAAGAAGAAATGTGGTTATGGGTGGACAGAGTGCTTCAGCAGGACACCTTGAAGTGGGAGCCTTTGCAACAATAGCAGGTAAAGGAGGAGTAACTAAATCACTTGAAGGGGGTAAGACCTATGCTGGTTTCCCTGCCATTGAAATCCGACTTTGGAGACGCATGCAAGCAACATTAATGCGTTTGATTAAAAAATAAACCTTTTGTGCTATAATCACCCATATTAACTAAAGGATTTAGTATGAGTGGAAAAATGACTGAAATTGCCAAGATGAATCTCAGTGGAACCAATGATGGTAAAATTATGATTACAACCATTGAAGAACCTTATGGTATAGGTAGTGAAAATATTGCAAGTATTGGTATTTTTCTTCAGGAAAATGCACAGGAACCCGATTGGAAAGTACATATTCCTAAGGAAAATATTGATGCAGTAATTAGTGCACTCCAAAAAGCCAAAGAGGTTCTTTAAAAAGTATTATACTCTCCTTTATTGACTAGGGAGGGATTGATCTGATGATCTTTTTAATCTAACTTCCACCATTTTTTCTATATATGCCACCTTTTTGAAAAGTTAAAATATTTTAAAATTATTTATTGTACAAAACTTGAAAAAATAATAGTTGGCGATACAATTTTGTGTCATATTATTTTAATGGGTATAAGGCATATTTCTTCATCATTAAGAGAACACAGTATAAAATTAAAGATTATAAAAAGACTGTTTAAAAATCAGGAAATAATAATGAAAATAAACCAAATCCTCTGTCGATACTGTAAGCAGTCTGTTGCCAAAGGAGATAAACGTTGCCCTTATTGTGGGATACTTAATCCTTCTATGGATGTTAGGCAATCACTCACTTGGACAGTAGGGGTGATAGGGATACTTTATATTATTTATTTTTCAATATATTATTTTGGAAATAAGTGACAATTTCCTATCATTTTCTGGACGACACCCTTGCTATTCATTATATCTACATATATAGTATAAAACAATATAAATACTTTACTAGGAATTGATAATGTCAAAAATTATAGAATATTTTAAAAAATTGACACAGATACCACACTGTTCAAAAGAGTCAGCAAAGTTGTGTGATTTTTTGGTGAATTTTGCCCAAGAGCGAGGGTATATAGTTGAAGTGGATGAAGCTAAGAATATTTATGTGCATAAGGGTATGCCACGACTCTGTTTGCAAGCACATTACGATATGGTCTGTATGGGGAGAGCACCTGTTATTGAAGCCTATATAGAAGAGGGGTGGATGAAGGCAAAGAACTCTTCACTTGGAGCAGATAATGGGATAGCAATTGCAATGATGATGCAGATGATAGATGATGGCAGAGTGTTAGAGTTTCTGTTTACTTCTGATGAAGAGATTGGGCTCATTGGTGCCAATGAGCTTGCTTTTAATCTTAAGGCAGACTATATGCTCAACCTCGATAGTGAGGATGAGGCAGAGGTGTATATTGGGTGTGCAGGAGGTACAGATATTGTGGCACTCAAGCAAGATAACTATATAGAAGGCAAGGGTATTTGCTATGAAGTGGCAGTTAAGGGGCTGGCTGGCGGTCACTCTGGGGTAGATATTGATAAGAATATTCCCTCCGCGATTAAAGTGATTGGTAGGTACTTAAAGGAGAAGGAAGTCAAACAACTGGTAAGTATACATGCTGGTGAACGCCGTAATTCCATTCCTGCTAATGCTGTAGCAATTGTACGGTCTGAAGTACCTTTGAGAGATGAAGGGAAAGTAACTGTTAAGGTCTTGAGTGAATCACCTGATATACTTCAGAATGGAGAAAAAATTATTGATTTAATTGATACCTTTAGACATGGGGTACACCGCATGAATCAAGAATTTAGTATTCCTGATGTGAGTATTAATTTTGCTATTATTGTGGTTGACAAGAAGGGAAACATTACTGCTGAGGTCAGTGCTCGTGCGATGGATATGGTATCTCTTAATACATTGACTAGCAATACAGCTGAGATATTTAAAGCATATGGTTTTGAGATAAAAATAGAAGATAAATATCCTGCATGGAAGCCCGATATAACAAATTTTACAAACCTTATTGATGAAAAGATGAGAGAAGTATTTGGAAAAAGCAAATTGATGGCAATTCATGCTGGGTTGGAGTGTGGCGTAATTAGTACAAAGTATCCACAGATAAAATTTGCTTCTATTGGTCCAACTATTCGCTATCCACATTCAACACGCGAGATGGTGAATATTGATTCGGTAGAGAAAATATTTGAGGTACTCAATAGAGTAATACAGTCAATTCAAACTATCTAAGTTTTATACCTTAAAACGCTCTGTTGTTTTGCAATAAGGTTGCATAAAACAGCCATTGCATTCAGGTTTAAGCGCTTTGCATCGGTAGCGCCCAAATAATACCATTGCTTGATGGAGTCGATGTAGATCAGTTTTGAATTTTTTGACCAATTGTTCTTCGCATTTGATGGCAGTGAGAGCATCGCAAAGACCTAGACGATGTGCCACACGGTAGACGTGAGTATCAACTGCCATTAAGTTGGCACCGGTGTACTCTATCATTACAACATTGGCAGTTTTTTGTCCTACTCCTGCAAGCTTAACCAACTCTTTTTGTTTTAATGGTATATTTCCTTCATAATTTTCTACAACATTCTGTGCCATCTTGATAAGATTTTTGGCTTTATTGTTAAAGAAAGAGCAGGTATTAATATGAGATTTGACTTCATTGAGGTCGGCATTAGCGAGCAAGGCTGGATTGGGGTAATGCTTGAAAAAAGTAGGGGTGATGATATTGACACGTTTATCAGTACATTGTGCTGATAGCATGACAGAAACGAGTAGCTCATAAAGGTTTTTATATTTTAGTTCAGTCACTGAATTGGGATAGTGTTCTAGAAAAAGCTTCTTAATTTTTTCTATCTCTTGTTTTGTTGCTTTTTTTACCTTTTTGGTCATGCTGACTCAACTCCTTTAAAAAATCTTAGCATAACGCGTATTAATTAATAAATTGTTTAACTAGATACAGATATAATACTACCGTTTAATTTTAGATTTGAAAAAGGATATATTATGACCAAATTTGTAAAAGTATCATTATTTACTATTGCTGTGACAGTAACTTCAATTGTTGCTTCAGACATTCTTGTAACTGTTAATGGAAAAAATATTACCAAACAAGATGCTGAACTTTTTGTCCAAGCAAAATCTCCAAAGATGCACTACGAACAGCTATCAAAAGATCAGAAGGAACAGGTTAAAAAGATACTTATAAAAGGAACACTCCTTGCAGAGTTAGCACAAAAAGAGGGTATCAAAAAGACACCCGAGTTTAAACATAGTATGGAGAAGGTAGCCGATCAGGTTGCTGTTGATATATGGATACAGAAACTGATAGAAAATACAACTATTAGTGATAAAAAAGCCAAAGCATTCTATGACAAGAATCAGGCAGCTTTCATGAAACTTGGAAAGATACATGCAAGACACATTCTTGTAAAAAGTGAACAAGAGGCAAAAGATATTATTAATCAGCTTCAAGGACTGAGCAAAGACAAACTTAAAGCAAAGTTTATTGAACTTGCAAAATCAAAATCACAGGGTCCTTCTGGTGCAAATGGTGGTGACCTTGGAAGCTTTGGAAAAAAAGATATGGTACCAGAGTTCTCCAAAGCAGCATGGAACCTTGTGGTAGGTACGATTACCACAGAACCTGTTAAGACAAAGTTTGGCTACCATGTGATCTATCTTGAAAAGAGAGATAAGGTACAAACGAAGCCTTTTGAGACAGTAAAAGAGAAGATTATTGCTAATTTGAAACAGAGAGATTTTGAGAACAAGATTACAGATATTACCAAAGAGCTAATGAGGAAAGCAAAGATAGTTGATATGAGTAGAAAAAGCAAATAGTACAAAGAAATAAGGTTAGCTAATAGGTAAAAAGTATGAAAAAAATAGTAGCAATACTTAGTGCAGGATGTATTATAGTCACTATTCCTGTATTGGGGGATCATCTCAAAGATAGTTTGAGCGGAATGCTGAAAAAAAAGGATGAGATACCAGCTATGGTTAATCTCGATATACTTAGTGCCACACAACCAGTAAAAGCCAAGAGCCGTTCTCCTAAGACGGTGATCGCTACGGTAAATCATATAGACATTATCAAAAAAGATGTAGATACTTATTTGCAGCAACGAACAAAAGGAGAGGTAACAGATTTTGATTTGCTTTCTAAAGAACAGCGCTTAGTGTTGATTAAGGAGATCTCCTTGTCTCTACTTTTAGAAGAAGGTGCACAGAAAGCACTTTCAGATCAAGAGAAAGATGCTGTTCTCTCTAGTGTATGGATCATGCAAAAGACACAAGATGCAAATATTACTGATGCACAAATAAAGGTTGTATACGAAGAGCTCAAGGTACAGGCAAAGGCTCAAGGTGCCATACAACAAGTTTCTCCATTTGAAGCTGTTAAGGAGCGTATTAAAATACAGATTGTTACACAAAAAATTGCTTCTGACCTCATGGAGGGTGCGAAAGTGCGTATTGTACAAGATGCAGGCAATATTGCAGGTTATGTTGGCATGATAACTATTAGTATTGATGAGGCAAATAAAGTACTTCAAACAATGACTCAAGGAAAGATGAACTGGAAAACAATTTCTACTACAGAGAAGATACAGCTACTTCAGGCAATTGCACCAAGTAAATTTATTGCACTAGCAGCAAAGAACAGTTTAAGTGAGAAAGAGCAAAAAAGTGTTTTAGCAAACTACTGGATGCAAAAACGTCTTTCCCAGATAAGCGTGAGTGACATGGAGGTAAAAAAGCGTTATGAAGAGATCAAGAAGATACAAAAGGGAACCAAACTAGAAAAAGAGCTTTTAAATTATACAACACTTGAAAAAAGTCTTAAAATACAGATTGCCAATGAAAAATTTATAGAGGGCTTGCTAAAACAGGCAAAGATAAAACTAAAGTAATACAAGGATATTTGAATGCCTACAAAAGTGTTAGACACAATCAACGCAGGGGTCGTAACAGGAGATGACCTTCAGACACTATTTCAAATAGCAAAAGAGTATCAATTTGCTATACCTGCGGTTAATGTAGTCAGCACATCATCAATCAATGCAGTGATGGAGGCAGCAAAAAAGATTAATTCTCCTGTTATTGTACAATTTAGTAATGGTGGTGCATCTTATTATGCAGGAAAAGGTATTGATAGTCAAATTGGTGCAGTACTTGGTGCTATTAGTGGTGCACAGCATGTGCATATGCTTGCAGAAGCATATGGTGTACCAGTCGTACTTCACACTGATCATGCGGCACGCAAGCTATTGCCGTGGATTGATGCATTACTCGATGCAAGCGAGAAGTATTTTAAAATACACAGAAAACCACTTTTTTCTTCCCATATGATTGATTTGAGTGAAGAGCCACTTAAAGAAAATATTGAAACGTGTAAATATTACCTTGAGCGTATGAGTAAAATAGGTATGACTCTTGAGATAGAGCTAGGCATTACTGGTGGTGAAGAGGATGGTGTTGACAACTCCGATGTAGACAATGCACTACTCTATACACAACCCGAAGAGGTGGCTTATGCTTATGAAGAGCTTTTAAAGGTTTCTAATAGATTCACTATTGCTGCATCGTTTGGCAATGTGCACGGAGTTTATAAGCCAGGCAACGTTACTCTTCGTCCTGAAATTCTTCATAATTCTCAAACGTATATTGAAGAGAAGTATAACACTGGTTCAAAACCTATAAATTTTGTTTTTCATGGTGGTTCAGGTTCAGATGAGCAAGATATTTATGATGCTATTAACTATGGAGTAGTTAAGATGAATATTGATACTGATACACAGTGGGCATTCTGGGATGGTGTACGACAATATGAAGCAAAGTATCACAATTATCTTCAGGCACAAATAGGCAATCCTGAAGGTGAAGACAAGCCAAATAAGAGTTACTACGATCCACGAAAATGGCTTAAGGCTGGTGAGGTATCGATGGTTAACCGTCTAGATAAAGCATTTAGAGATCTTAATTGTGTAGGACGTAATTAAGAAATGAAGGTTTATATCATTTAATGTTGCTATATAGGCGATAAATATGCAATTTCCTTCCCCTATACAAGCCACTCAGTTTGAAAATTGTACTTTTTATTTAAAACGTGATGATCTAATTGATATTGATTTTTCTGGAAACAAAGCTCGGAAATTTTACTATTTTTTAACCCATGACTTTCCCTCTATTAAAAAAGTTATCTCCCGCGGTTCGGTACAATCTAATGCAATGTATTCACTCTCAGTATTGGCAAAAAGAAAAAGATGGGAGTTTGAATATTATGTTGATCATTTACCTGACTACCTAAAGCAAAATCCTCACGGGAACTACAAGGCAGCAATTGAGAATGGTATGAAGATATATGTAGGGGTATCTCCAAGCAATTATTCTCAAGATATATTATTTATAGAAGAGGGAGGACGACAGAAGGAAGCAGAGTATGGTATTAGATTTTTAGCAAAAGAGATTATTGATTGGCAGATAGAAAAAGAGATACCTGAACTAACTGTATTTCTTCCTTCAGGTACAGGAACAACTGCACTTTTTTTACAAAAACACCTTTTAGATAGTATACAATCAAAAGAGACTTCCTCGGTAGTATATACATCTCCTTGCGTTGGAGATACTGCATACTTGAAGGAGCAGTTTTCTATACTTGAAGCAAATCAAGCATTGCACCCTACTATCATCTCATTACCAAAAAAATACCATTTTGGTAAACTTTATAGAGAAAATTATGAAATTTGGCTAAAATTACAGCAACAAACGGGTGTAGTGTATGATTTGCTTTATGATCCTTTGGGGTGGCGTAGTTTATTGGCACATCCTGTATTGTATGAAAAAAAGCCACTACTTTATATTCATCAAGGTGGAATACTTGGAAATGAAAGTATGATTAGGCGCTATGAGCGCAAGTACCCAGAATTGAGCTTATAAAGTGGGTTTTTTTGGATTTATCAAAGGAAAAAGTGATGAAAATATTTTACAGTAGTGATACTACTTTTGAGGCAAACTTTAATGAACTTCTTAAACGCGGGAAGATGGATATTGATGGAGTAACGAGTATTGTTTCGAGTCTTCTTAAAGAGATACATGAAGAAGGGAATAGTGCACTAAGAGTACAGATTGCACGATTTGATCGGTGGAAACCCAAAGAGGATGATGCACTGATGGTTTCAATAGAAGAGATGAAAAAAGCATATGAAAATATCAATCCAAAACTGCGTGATGCATTACAACTTGCTTATAACCGTATTAAGTCTTACCATCAAAAGTTGATGCCAAAAACATGGATGGACAAAGAGACCAATGGAACAGTGCTTGGGCAAAAAGTTACAGCAGTAGATAGAGCAGGACTTTATATTCCTGGTGGCAAGGCAGCCTACCCAAGTTCACTGCTGATGAATGTTATTCCTGCACAAGTTGCAGGGGTAGAAGAGATTATTGTCTGCACCCCTGCACCAGATAATGAGCTTAATGAACTACTGCTGGCAGCTTGCCATCTTTGCAAAGTGACAAAAGTTTTTAAGGTGGGTGGTGCTTCTGCCATTGGTGCAATGGCATACGGCACGGAGACTATCCCCAAAGTTGACGTTATCACTGGACCTGGCAATATCTTTGTGGCTACGGCTAAAAAATTGGTGTATGGTGAAGTAAATATAGATATGATAGCAGGTCCATCAGAGATAGGTATATTAGCAGATGAGACTGCCAAAGAGGATTATTTGGCTATAGATTTATTAAGTCAAGCAGAACATGATGAGATGGCATCCTCTATACTCATTACTACCAATGAAGAGTTGGCAAACAAGGTGAGCGATAAAGTAGAAGAGTATCTAAATATACTGAGTCGCCAACAGATAGCTAGAAAGTCTATAGAAGAGCGTGGAGCAATCATTGTAACATCTAGCATGAAAGAGGCAATTGAGCTTATGAATAAGATAGCACCAGAGCACCTGGAGATTGTGACAAAAGATCCTATGGGTTTATTAAGTGATATCAAACACGCAGGTGCTATCTTCTTGGGTGAAAATACACCTGAACCTATAGGTGACTACATTGCAGGACCTAATCATACACTTCCTACAGGTGGAACAGCAAAGTTCTATTCACCATTGAGTGTTGAGCATTTCCTTAAGAAATCTTCTATTATTATGATGAGTAAACGAGGTATGAATGAGATTGGTGAACAGTGTGCAATGATTGCTCATGTAGAAGGATTGACAGCACATGAAGAGAGTGTACGTATGAGACTGGAGAATTAGTAAATTTCTACAAGATTATTGTTCCCGTTTCAACCTGAGTCTAGCATATCTGCTAATTTCACTATATACATATGATAGTTAAGAGGATAAATTAAACTTTAAAGAAGTGTGGCGCGGCGGACGAGACTCGAACTCGCGACCCCCTGCGTGACAGGCAGGTATTCTAACCAACTGAACTACCGCCGCACAAAACCAACTTAATGGTTGAAAAGATTTTAACTAAATTTTGTATAAACAAAACTAATTCTATGAACATATTCTACCAAAAGAAACCCAGTGTTCATCTAGAAAGATGAGTTTTGCTCATTTTTTCTATCTAATGGTGGTCGCTACAAGACTCGAACTTGTGACATCTACCTTGTAAGGGTAGCGCTCTACCAACTGAGCTAAGCGACCAATGGCGACCCTTAAAGGATTTGAACCTCTGTGACTACGATGAAAACGCAGCATCCTTGGCCACTAGATGAAAGGGTCATATAGATCCAAACAGTCATAAAATACATGGTGGTCGCTACAAGACTCGAACTTGTGACATCTACCTTGTAAGGGTAGCGCTCTACCAACTGAGCTAAGCGACCAATGGTGTAATATACTATGGTGGTGACCCGTCTAGGATTCGAACCTAGGGCCCACTCCTTAAAAGGGAGTTGCTCTACCGACTGAGCTAACGGGTCAATATCAAATAAAAGTGGCGCGGCGGACGAGACTCGAACTCGCGACCCCCTGCGTGACAGGCAGGTATTCTAACCAACTGAACTACCGCCGCACCATAACCTAATTAAAGGCTTAATATAGGTGGTGACCCGTCTAGGATTCGAACCTAGGGCCCACTCCTTAAAAGGGAGTTGCTCTACCGACTGAGCTAACGGGTCATATATTTATATAGACTTTCAAAATAAGTGGACGGAATTATAGCCAAGAGTGCCTTGATTGTCAAGAGAAAAAAATGTAAAAATTTTAAATATTTAAAAGCTCTGCTAGTTTTGTGATAGCAAAGATAACAGACTGTTTTTGTATGTTTTCTCTGTTCCCCCGAAAGGAACAATGATATATTTTTTTTGTGTCAGGAGCCAGAAGACCAATATAAACAGTTCCTATAGGTTTGAGTTTTGTGCCACCCGTAGGTCCAGCAATACCTGAAACGGCAATACCATAATCAGCCCCTGTCATGTTAATGATTCCATCAAGCATTTGAGAGATACACTCTTTGCTAACAGCCCCATATGTCTCCAATACTTTTTTTTCTACACCGAGCCAGCGATGCTTAATCTCATTGGAGTAGGTAATACATGAGCCACTGAGTATACTGGAGACACCAGGGATAGCTGTGAATTCTGCTACAATACGTCCTCCTGTGCAGCTCTCAGCAAAGGTAACTGTTTCGCCTCTGTGGGCTAGCGCTGTAACAATTTTTTCAGTTTTTTTTCGTATAGTTTTCATGATACGAATTGTAGCAAAAGTAGCCTCTAATGGACATTGAGGTATAATCCCCCGATAATATAACTTAAGGTATTATCGATAATGGATTACAAAGAGACCCTTCTTCTTCCCCAGACAAATTTCCCAATGCGTGGAAACCTTCCAGCAAATGAACCCAAAAAATACAAAGCATGGTCTGATGCTAATATCTATGAACAGATGAAGAATAAGCGTAAAAACGCTGATATGTTTACTCTGCATGATGGTCCTCCGTATGCCAATGGTGATATTCATATTGGTCATGCACTTAACAAGATTCTTAAAGATATTATTTTAAAGTATCATTACTTTCAAGGCAAAGCAGTACGCATGACGCCAGGTTGGGATTGTCATGGTCTTCCTATTGAGCAAAAGGTTGAAGAGAAAGTTGGTAAATCCAAAAAAGAGTCAATGCCTACCGAGAAATTCAGGGAACTTTGTCGCGCACATGCGACAAAGTTTATTGATATTCAAAGAGAAGGGTTTGAGTCACTTGGGGTTATTGCTGACTGGAAAAATCCTTATGTAACCATGGATTTTAAATTTGAGGCAAATATTTATCGTACACTTTGTGAAGTAGCAAAGCGTGGACTATTGGTTGAACGACATAAGCCTATTTTTTGGTCATGGGCAGCACAAACGGCGTTGGCAGATGCTGAGGTAGAATATGAGGATAAAGAGGATTACTCTATTTATGTACACTTTGAGTTAAGTGATGCAGCAAAAGAGAAGCTTGATATTCACAATAAAGCAGGTTTGGTTATCTGGACAACTACACCATGGACATTGCCGGCAAATACTGGTATTTCGCTCAATCCTGAAGAGATGTATGTACTTACCAATGATGGGCATATCGTTGCTGAAGCACGTTATGATGTTATGATAGAAGAGGGTGTAGTAAGTGGGAATGCATCACGTAAGATTGCAGCAACTGAACTTGAAGGACTGCTTACTATCAACCCACTTAATGGCAGACCCTCTAAAGTGGTTTTGGGTGACCATGTTCTTATGGATGGTGGTACGGGATGTGTCCATACTGCACCAGGGCATGGTGAAGATGATTATAAAGTAGGACTCAAATATGGGCTTGAAGTAGTAATGCCTGTTGATGAGAAGGGACTGTATGATGAGTCTATTGTTGGACTCAATCTTCTACCCGGTGCCGAAGAGTTTGTTGGAATGCATATCTTTAAGGCTAACGAGAAGATACTAGAACTACTTGGTGAGAGTTTATTAAAGGTTAGTAAGTTTATTCACTCCTATCCGCACTGCTGGAGAACAAAAAAACCACTTATTTATAGGGCAACAAATCAGTGGTTTATCTCTATTGATGATAAGCCGATAGGTTCTGATAAAGCACTAAGAGAAGCTGCACTGAATGCTATTGAAGATGTGAAGTTTTATCCAGAAAGCTCTCAAAATAGGCTTAAACCTATGATAGAAGGTCGTCCAGATTGGTGTATCTCGCGTCAACGTTCGTGGGGTGTGCCTATAGCATTTTTTAGAATTAAAAGTACCAAAGAAGTTATCTTTGATGAGGAGATACTTAACCATATAGCATCACTCTTTGATGAGTATGGGGCAGATGCATGGTACTCCATGAGTATTGCTAAAATGTTACCTAAAGACAGCAAGTATGACCCCAATGAATTAGAGAAAGTTTCTGATATTTTGGATGTATGGTTTGACTCTGGTTCTACATGGAAATCTGTACTTAGTTCAGGAAACTATGATGCAGGCGAATATCCTGCATCACTCTACCTTGAAGGGAGTGACCAGCATAGAGGTTGGTTTCAGTCTTCACTGTTGCTCTCTTCGGCCATTCATCAAGTATCACCATATAAAACGCTGATTACACATGGGTTTACCGTAGACGCAAAAGGTGAAAAGATGTCTAAATCTAGAGGTAATGTGGTTTCTCCAGATAAGGTCATTAAGCAATATGGTTCTGAAATATTGAGACTGTGGGTAGCGCTATCTGACTATCAATCTGACTTGAAGATTTCAGATGAAATCCTCAAGCAAACTGCCGAGCAGTACAGAAAGATACGTAATACTTTTAGATTTTTACTTGCAAATGTGAATGATTTAGAGTCTTTTGTAGATAATGATGCCTATGGTGAATTAGATAGGTGGATACTTACTGTAGCAGATAAGGTATTTGCTTCAACCAAAGCAAGTTTTGATGCATATGATTTCTTACGAGGGTTTGCAACACTGAATCACTTTATTACCAATGAACTAAGTGGTATCTATATGGATATTACTAAAGACAGGCTCTACTGTGAAGAGAAAAATGATCCCACAAGACGTGCAACACAGTCTGCTATGGCACATATAGCTAAGGCAATGCTAGGTCTAATAGCACCAGTACTGACCTATACAGCAGACGAGATACTTGAATATGCACCGGAATTTTTTAAGCAAGGTATGGAGAATGTATTTGATCTTGAGTATATAAAAATACCAGAAGTAGAGAAGAGTTTTAATGACACTATACTCCTAGAAGTACGTGAAAAATTCTCTGAAGCAATAGATAGTCTCAAAAAAGAGAAAATTATTAAGGCTACACTAGAACTAGAAATAGCAGGAAATATAAATCTTCTACCTATTGATAACGGTAAAGACTTAGAAGATTGGTTTGCTGTATCTGCAATGAAAACAAATTCTGAGGGTGAGAGAGTTGCTTTATTTGAAGTAAGGGGTAAAGTATTTTCTGTACACAAAGCCATAGCAGCCAAATGTCCTAGATGTTGGAGGTTTGTTGCTCCATCAGAAGGGTGTATCTGTGAACGTTGTGCAAAAGTAGTAGGTGCATAATGTTTGATATGACACAACCTATAAGAATGGAAGTGATTGTAGGCTCAATCATTTTTATAGTTGGGCTTGTGGGTATTGGGCTTGGTATTGTGGCATACTATAAAAAGAAATTAGATATTAAATAAGGAATAGATAAGTGATTACCTTAAAAGAAGCATTAGTAAAATCTAACGAAGAGATGGC
Source organism: Sulfurovum sp. (assembly GCA_020525365.1). NCBI lineage: Bacteria > Pseudomonadati > Campylobacterota > Epsilonproteobacteria > Campylobacterales > Sulfurovaceae > Sulfurovum > Sulfurovum sp. The sequence continues at coordinate 738,569 of JAIZOF010000001.1, forward strand.
AATACTTCGTGTAGAGCTTGAAGCCAAAGCAAAGAAATCCAAACTCAACGCTTATGTAGGTTTTGAGAGTTCTGGTGAGGGCGTGCCTATCCTTATTAAAGACAATATCCAGGTGAAAGATTGGTCGGTGACTTCAGGTTCTAAAATATTGCAAGGATATATTGCTCCGTATGAAGCAACAGTTATTGCAAACCTAAAGTCTAAAGGTATGATGGCATTTGGGCGTGCTAATATGGATGAGTTTGCAATGGGGTCAACCACAGAGAGCTCTTTTTATGGTCCGACTAAAAATCCACACAATCAAGAGCATGTTCCAGGTGGTAGTTCAGGTGGTTCAGCAGCAGCAGTTGCTGGAGGCATTGCTATTGCAGCATTAGGATCTGATACGGGAGGCTCTATACGTCAGCCAGCAGCTTACTGTGGCTGTGTAGGCATGAAGCCTACTTATGGACGTGTAAGCCGTTTTGGTTTGGCTTCTTATGCTTCAAGTCTTGATCAAATTGGCCCTATTGCCCAAAATGTTGAAGATGCGGCTATCCTTTATGATGCTATCAAAGGACATGACGATAAAGATTCTACTTCTGCTAATTTTGAGATAGAAGATATTGCAAACAACCTCAATCCTGATGTTAAGCTAACCATTGCAGTCATTGATTCTTACATCGAAGCAGCAGATACACAAATACAAAAGGTATTTAATGAAACCATTGCCAAATTAGAGGCAGTGGGTCACACTATTGTACATAAAGAGGTGAGTAATACCAAATATGATATTGCTACTTATTACATTATTGCTACGGCAGAAGCAGCAACTAATCTTGCGCGATATGATGGGGTTCGCTATGGAAGTAGGGCTGAATCTAAGACAACAGAGGAACTCTTTTTTCATACACGTAGCGAAGGGTTTGGTGAAGAGGTTAAACGACGTATTCTACTTGGAAATTTTGTACTTTCTTCAGGGTATTATGATGCTTATTATCTTAAGGCACAGAGGGTAAGACACCTTATAAGAGATGAGTTTAATACCATTTTTGAAGGGGCTGATCTTATTTTAGCACCTGTCGCACCAAGTGTCGCACCCAAGATAGGACAGATGCACGACCCTTTAGAGATGTATAAGTTAGATATGTATACACTAGGTGTTAACCTTGCGGGACTTCCAGGAATCAGTCTACCTGTTGCCAAGAATGAAAAAGGAATGCCTATTGGTCTTCAGCTTATTGCTAAAGCATTTGATGAAAAAACACTTTTTAATGGTGCTGCAAGTATGGAAAAAGTAGTAAATTATATAAAATAATAATGAAGGAATCACTATGAACATTAAAAAAAGAGCATTGACGTTTGAAGATGTACTTTTGGTGCCACAGCATTCTACTGTTCTTCCCAAGGAGGTAAATATTAAGACTTATTTGACGCGTCATGTTTCATTGAATATTCCTATTGTTTCAGCTGCAATGGATACTGTTACAGAGTTCAAAGCAGCTATTGCCATGGCAAGACTTGGTGGGATTGGGGTAATTCATAAGAATATGGATATTACTACACAGGCACTTCAAGTGAAGAAAGTCAAAAAAAGTGAGAGTGGAATTATTATTGATCCAATCTTTATTGGTCCTAATGCAACGGTTTCTGAAGCCGATGCATTGATGGGAGAATATCGCATCTCCGGTGTACCCGTAGTTGATGAGAGACAGAAGCTCATAGGGATTATTACCAATCGTGATATGCGTTTTATTACTGATATGTCACTTCAGGTCAAGGAGGTCATGACGCCTGCACCACTTGTGACAGCAAAGAAGGGAACAACCCTCGAAGAGGCAGCAAAGGTACTTCAGAAACATAAAATAGAGAAACTACCAATCGTTGACAAAGAAGAAAGACTTATAGGGCTGATTACTATCAAAGATATTGAAAAAAAAGAAAAACATCCCAATGCAAATAAAGATGAGCATGGTCGTCTTAGAGTAGCAGCTGCTATTGGTGTAGGACAAATTGACCGTGCCAAAGCATTGGTAGAAGCAGGGGTTGATGTGATTGTGCTTGATTCTGCACATGGGCATTCACAAGGTATTATTGATACGGTCAAACTGGTTAAGAAAGAATTTGATGTTGATGTAATTGCTGGAAATATTGCTACAGGAGAGGCTGCAAAGGATCTTATTGATGCTGGTGCAGATGGTGTTAAGGTAGGAATTGGACCAGGATCTATTTGTACGACACGCATTGTTGCTGGTGTAGGTGTACCACAAATCTCTGCTATTGATGAGGTAGCGCAAGTGGCTAATAAGGTAGGTGTACCAGTTATTGCAGATGGAGGAATTAAATATTCTGGTGATGTGGCAAAAGCACTTGCAGTAGGCGCTAGTACTGTCATGCTTGGTTCTGCTTTAGCAGGAACATATGAAGCACCAGGTGAGATGATTATCTATAATGGGCGTCAGTTTAAAGAGTATCGCGGTATGGGAAGTATTGGTGCAATGACCAAGGGGAGTACTGATCGTTATTTTCAGGAAGGAACTGCAACAGATAAACTTGTTCCTGAAGGGATTGAAGGGCGTGTACCCTATCGTGGAAAGATTACAGATGTGATTCGTCAGATGATTGGTGGATTGCGCGCATCTATGGGATACTGTGGCTCTAAAAATATTAAGGTATTTTGGGAAAAAGCAGAGTTTGTAGAGATTACTGCAGCGGGACTCAAAGAGTCCCATGTGCATGATGTAACCATCACTAAAGAGTCTCCAAATTATCATGGATAAGATATCTACAAAATAAACAGTAATTTTTTATTGTTTATAATTTTAAGAACCAATAGTTATTACCTTTATTGTATATATTTTTATTTAAATAAGATACAATATACAGATTAATTATCTCCCATTAGGGCAAAAAAAGGAATAAGATATGGCATTTTTTGGTAAAAGTAAAAGTGAATTTGATACAGAAGTGATGATGTCTAAAGTACCAATGGCACCCAAAAATAGTGCAACAACTATTATGGAGTGTATGGAGATACAAGGTAATGTTAAAGGATGTGGAGTAGTTCACGTAGATGGAAAAATTCATGGAGACCTTACTATAGATGGTGATATTATTATTGGTAAAGAGGGTGTTATTCATGGAAATGTCTCGGCAAAGAAAATTATTATTAGTGGAAAGATTAGCGGTAGCACTAAATGCGAGGCTCTTGAAGTAACACAAACTGGAGAGTTAGCAGATACTATTGTAGCTTCAAAAATTGTCTCTGATGGAAAACTTGAAGCTATAATAACTGACTGTGAATCGATTCACATCACAACAAATGGTCAAATTGTTACAAAAAAGATGGTAGGTAAAAATATTGTTATTAATGGAAAAGTAGAAGGAAATATTATTGCAACAGAATTACTTGAGATTAGTAAAAGTGGTATCGTTAAAGGAGAGATACAGGTCAAGAAGATCAAAGTCTCTGAAGGTGGGTTAATGTTGGGCACGATGCTTACCTATGAACCATCTAGTCCTGTGAGAAAAGTAGAAAAGAAAGCAGGTAACCAAAATAAAGAGACAACTTTGTCTAAGAATGAACAGGCAACTTCACTTAAAGAGATTGTCAAGACTAAAGAGAAATAAAAATAAGAGAGATATGATGCATGAGCAGACCATAGCCGTACACGCAGGTTATGACAAGGATACACAGGGTACTATGGCAGTACCAATCTATCAGAGTACAGCATATGAGTTTAGAGATACTGAACATGCGGCAGATCTTTTTGCTCTTAAAGAGTTAGGCAATATTTATACCCGTTTAATGAATCCGACTACGGATATTTTTGAGAAGCGTTTTGCTACTCTAGAAGGTGGCGTGGCAGCAATTGGTACAGCATCAGGAATGGCAGCAATTTTTTATGTTATTGCTAATGTTGCTGAAGCAGGCGATAACATTATTGTTGCCAAACAGGTTTATGGTGGAACAACCACATTGACAGGACATACCATTAAACGTTTTGGTATTGAGACCCGCTATTTTGACGTCACTGATCCTTTGCAAATAGAGGAACTCATTGATGAAAAGACAAAGTTGATTATCTTTGAAAGTATTACAAACCCAAGTATTGATGTAGCAGATATTAGTGAGATTGTTGCTGTCGCCAATAAGTATAATATTTTAACTTGTGTGGATAATACAGTTGCCACATCAGTACTGTGCAAGCCTATTGCCTATGGAGTTGATCTTGTCGTTCACAGTACAAGTAAGTATACAACAGGGCAGGGGCTAGCACTTGGTGGGATTATTGTTGAGCGTGAAAATCTTGTAGAGAAAATTAAAGATAATGACCGTTACTATCACTTTAATGAGCCTGATGCAAGTTATCATGGATTAATCTACTCTGATCTACCGTTACCACTTTTTACATTACGTGTACGTTTAGCATTATTGCGTGATCTTGGTAGTGCACCAAGTCCATTCAATTCATGGTTGCATATTCAAGGGCTTGAGCACCTCTCACTTCGTATGGAACAGCATTCTAGTTCAGCACTGATGATTGCTCAATTTCTTGAAGCACACCCAAAAGTGAAAAAAGTTAATTATCCTGGACTTAAAAGTTCTTCACAGTACCATTTGATTGAAAAATATTTTAAAAATGGGATGGCAAGTGGTTTACTCTCTTTTGAAGTAGAAAATAAAGAGGAGGCACAAAAAGTTGCTGATGCAACAGAGATTTTTTCTGTGGTTGTCAATATTGGTGATAGTAAATCGATTATTACTCATCCAGCAAGCACAACCCATCAACAACTTTCAGCGCAGGAGCTTATTGATGCTGGTGTACCAGGAGGACTTATCCGTCTTAGTATAGGACTTGAGAATACACAAGATCTTATAGATGATCTCAGAAAAGCATTGGATTAAAGCGCAAATACGATAAAATAATAAGTTAACTCCAATTCCATGCACGAAGCAGTCTATGAATATCAAAACCAAAATAGCCCATTTCAGCTCTCCACTTTACCTCGAGAGCGGTCGTATTTTAGAACCATATGAGATTGCCTATGAGACCTATGGTGAACTAAATGAAGAGAAATCCAATGTAATACTTGTTTGTCATGCGCTCAGTGGCTCGCACCATGCAGCAGGGTTTTATGATGGTGACCGGAAGCCAGGATGGTGGGATGGACTCATTGGTGAAAAAAGGGCAATCGATACAACAAAATACTTTGTTATCTGTACCAATGTTATTGGCTCCTGCTTTGGCTCTACTGGTCCCATGAGTGAAAGTTATCCATCACTTGAACCGTATCGCCTCAAGTTTCCGGTTGTAACTATTAAAGATATGATATGTGCGCAGATGCATCTGCTCTCCCAACTTGGTATCTATCATGTTAGAGCAATCATAGGGGGTTCGATGGGCGGAATGCAGGCATTACAATTTGCGGTGGACTACCCCAATTTTGCTGATGAGATTATTTCTCTTGCTGCAACTTATGCAACACGCCCATGGACAATTGCTTTTAATAAAGTTACTATTGAGGCGATTCGTCGTGATCCACGCTTTAAACATGGTAATTATGGCACAAATGACTTCAAAGAAGAGGGGCTTGATGGGCTTGCTATTGGTCGTATTGCTGGTCATATTTCTTACCTCTCTCCTGATTCAATGGATGAAAAGTTTGGACGTAACTACGTTAGTAATGATGGACTTTTTGAGCTTTTTGGGCGCTATGAGGTAGAGCGTTACATGGAGTACAATACCAATAATTTTGCACGTATCTTCGACCCACTTAGTTATCTCTATATTGTCAAAGCAATTAATACTTTTAATCTCAGTCGTGGTTATGATTCATTGCATGATGCAATTAGTCGTATTAAGGCAAGGGTGCATCTAATTAGTTTCTCTTCGGACTACCTTTTCTTTCCTTCAGAGATGGAACACATTGCCCATATGATGGCACGCAATAGACAGCCCCACACCTATGTGAAAGTAGAGAGTAGCTATGGTCATGATGCTTTTTTAGTGGAGATAGAGAAGTTTGATCAACATATTAGAAATATTTTATGTATCAAAAAGGGTAGGCACAATGAAAACTGAAACATTTGAAGAGAAGCTTGAATACTCTAAGAGGGTACTTGAAAAGTTAATGGATCCAGAGATTACGCTTGAGGAGTCTATCAAGCTTTATGAAGAGGGACTTCAAGGTATCAAGGAGGCACAGAAGATGATCGAGGAGGCAAAAATAAAGGTCTCTGTGATCGATCAAAAAAATCAGAATCTTGAAGTAGATGTGCAATGAAGAAGCTTGTAGTTGCTGCCTTACAGCTCCCAACATTGGGAATGAATGCAACCCGTTTGGAGTTCTATCTTAAGAAAGCAACTGAGCGTGGTACACAAGTAATGTTGCTTGGAGAATATGTTCTCAATCATTTTTTTAAAGAACTGGCAATAATGTCAAAAAGTATGATTAAGGCACAGACTAAGAGGCATCTTCAATTACTCAAAGAGCTTTCTATAGATTATGATATAGTCCTTATTTCCCCCATTATTCTTGTAAAGAGTGATGGTTACTATAAAACAATTGTCAAGATTACTCCTAAGAATACTAGTTACTATGAACAGCAAATACTCATTCCCTATGAACATTGGAATGAGAAGATTTTTTTCTCCAATAAGGTCAAACCATTTAAAGATCCAATGGTTTTTAGGTTACAAGGTTTTAAAATTATGGTGATGGCAGGGTTTGAGATGCATTTTGATTTATTTTGGCAGAAGGTGATGGAGAAGAAGGTTGATTTGGTATTGCTACCGACTGCTTCAACATTTGATTCACATAATCGTTGGCGTGAAATTATTAAGACTAAAGCATTTTTACATGGTTGCTTCATCTTACGTGCTAATCGACTAGGCGAATATGTGGACAAAGGGACGAAGTGGCATTTCTATGGTGACACAATGCTTGTTTCACCAAAAGGTGAAGTAGAGATGATGCTTGAGGACAAAGAGTCTATGTTGATAGAAGAGATAGATAAAAAAGAGATCACTGAGCACCGGAAGATATGGAAATTTGAAAAAATACTTAGGGAGCACAAGGAATGACACCAGAAGTATATTTTGATCGCCAAATACAGCTATGGGGAGAGGCGACACAGAAATCTTTAGAGAAAAAGAAGATTGCTATTATTGGTTCAGGTGGACTAGGATCGACACTAGCACTAGCACTAGGTACCTCAGGTATTGGTGAAATTCATCTTATTGATTTTGATACAGTCTCTATCCATAATATTCATCGACAGATTGCATTTGCATTAGACGATGAAGGAAAAAATAAAGCTAAGTGTATTGTTAATCTACTAGAGAAAAAAAACCCTTTTATTAAGGCTGTTGCTTTCAATATATCTTTTGAAGATTTTAAAGAGATGGGCAACTGCTATGACCTTATTCTTGATGCAACAGACAACCTATCTGTACGTGGAGAGATAGATAAGTATGCTAAGCAGATAAAGATACCATGGATTTATGCTTCTGTAGAGGAGTTCAACGGGCAGGTCTGCTTTTTTGATAAGGCAGATTTTAAGATCTTCAATATTTCTGATCGTAAGCCAGGAGGTGTTACTGCACCAATTGTGATGCATATAGGGTCACTTCAGGCAAATTTGGCACTACGTTATTTGGCTGGACTTCCTGTTGTGAAAGACAAGCTCTACTACCTTTGTTTTAATGAAGAGGGAGAGTTGGTGACACAGAAATTTGGGATGCCTAAGTAGTAAAAATGAGATCAGACTAACAGATTGAAAGATTTAACCAGAAGCCAATTGTGTTTTTATAATATATGGGAAAACTATAGGTTTTGTAAATTGTGTATTGGGCTCTTCCCAAAAAAATAAAAAAATCTGTTGAGTATTTGATTGTAATAATTTTTACACCCAATTGTAATTACGATATGAATATCTCTGTACCCGTTTCCCTTAATGCTAATGTGTTAGAATATAGATATCGATAGCTATACTCTTTTCTTTCGAAATATAGAAACAAATACTAAAAAAAAGGATAATTTATGATAAGACAGATTACAACTAATGAGGCGCCACAGGCTATAGGACCATACTCTCAGGCGATTGTAGCCAATGGATTGGTTCATACGTCTGGGCAGATTGCACTCATGCCAGATGGCAAGATGGAGGAGAGAGGAATCGAGTATCAGGTCAAGCAAGTTCTAAAAAATCTTTACTATGTTCTTAAGGCAGCAGGTTCTAGTTTTGATCATGTCATTAAAACAACTATCTATTTAGCAAACATGGATGACTTTGCAAAGGTGAATGAGATATATGAGCACTATTTTGCTGATCATAAACCCGCACGCAGTACTGTAGCAGTTAAAACACTCCCAAAAAATGCTTTGGTTGAGATTGAGTGTATTGCATTTGCAGATCAGCATGTTGATTTTGGTTAATTTGTGTAGTTTCAAAAAATATTAAACATTGATTGGGTATAATCACAAACTTTTTTAAAATATATAGACAGTAAAGGGTTTGCAATGTACGCAATCATTAAAGCAAGTGGTCAGCAATTTAAAGTTCAAGAGGGTGATATCATCTGTTTTGATAATATGGGTCTTGAGCCAAAAGCAACAGTAGAATTTACAGAAGTTCTTGCGCTTAATAATGGTGAATTGACAGTAGGTACTCCTCTCATAGAGAACGCAGTGGTTAAAGGTGAGGTGATTAATGAAGGAAGAGATAAGAAAATAATCATCTATAAGAAAAGAAGAAGAAAAGATTCAAAACTTAAAAGAGGTTTCAGAAGAGACTATACTAGAGTTAGAATTACTAAAATCGCATAGTTTTAAGTATACAATAGAAGGAGAAAAATATGGCACACAAGAAAGGTCAAGGGTCTACTCAGAATAACCGTGATTCCGCTGGACGTCGTCTTGGCGTAAAAAAATATGGTGGTGAAAGAGTAATCCCTGGAAATATCATCATTAGACAAAGAGGAACAAAAGTTAAGCCTGGTAATGGTGTAGGTATAGGTAAAGACCATACAATTTTTGCACTTGTTGAAGGTATAGTCAAGTTTGAAAACCATAGCAGAAGCCAAAAAAGAGTTTCAGTTATTTCAGCATAAGTATACCTCTTAAGCAATCCAGTTTTTGGATTGTACCCTCTCTCATTTTTCAAAATATTACATTCTTATTTTATTTTTTCTATCATACGTCATGACTTGTCTTGGAAAGCGATTATATTAGGTGTCTCATCGTTTGGTGCATTATATCAAAACGGATGATTTTAGATATAATTTTATAATTTATTTTTCCATCTCTAATAAAAGAGTGGTTTTGTACTATGAAAAGGTTAAATTATATGTTTGTAGATAGTGTAGATCTGATCATCAGTTCTGGCAAAGGTGGTGCGGGCGCAATCTCGTTTTGGACAGAGAAATTTGTTATTAAGGGTGGACCTGATGGTGGAGATGGTGGAAGAGGCGGCTCTGTCTTTTTAAAAGTAGATAATAATACTGATACTCTCTCTGGACTACGTGGACGTAATCATATTAAAGCAGAGAATGGTCGCCCAGGTGAAGGACGTAAAAAGTATGGACGCAAAGGAAAGGATGTAACCATCATAGTACCTTCTGGTACTGTAGTGATAGATGCAGAGACAGAAGAGGAGCTACTTGACTTGGTTGAAGAGGGGCAGATAGTGAAGTTTCTTGAAGGCGGTAAAGGTGGTTTGGGAAATATGCATTTTAAGAGCTCAACAAATCAGCGTCCAACTTATGCACAGCCAGGGCTTCCAGGTATTACTAAACATGTACGCCTAGAGATAAAGCTCATTGCTGATGTGGGACTGGTGGGGTATCCTAATGTTGGCAAATCGACACTTATTTCTACCCTTTCTAATGCTAGACCACAAGTAGCCAATTATGAATTTACCACACTAACACCCAAGTTAGGAGTTGTGCATATTAGTGATTATAACTCTTTTATGATGGCAGATATTCCAGGCATTATTGAGGGGGCAAGTGATGGACGTGGTCTTGGATTGGCATTTCTTAAGCATATTGAGCGCACCAAAACACTACTCTTAATGATCGATGCAACCAACTATCGTGAGATGAAGTATCAGTATGAAACATTGTTGGTAGAGCTAGAACGTTACTCTCTGACATTAGCAAAACGTAGATATGCGATTGCCATAACTAAAATAGATTCACTTTCTCAAGATGAGGTCAATACTCTCACAGAGCAATTTCTTAAAGATATTAACATTAAACCCAATGATGTATTGAAACAATACAAGATCAATACAGATTATGTTAGTTATGGATTTAAAGTTGATCATGGTATAGAACTACCTGAAAAAGAACCACTTTTTGTATTACCTGTCTCATCAGTGGCACATCTTAATATAGAAGTACTCCGCTATGCTCTTGGTGATTTTGTTAAGCATGTAGCAACCCAAGAAAAAGAAGAAAACAAGGAGGCATAATGCGTCTAGTTATAAAGGTTGGCTCACATGTATTAACAGAGAATGGCAAAATTGCTAGAGAGCGAATGATGGCACTGGTAGAGTTTATTGCCCAATTAAAAAAAGTAAACTATGAAATCATACTGGTTAGTTCTGGTGCAGTGGCAGCAGGATATACTCAATTACCACTTGATCGTAGCTCTGTTGCAAACCGTCAAGCACTTGCTGCCATTGGACAACCGTTATTGCTAAAAATGTATCAGGAGAAATTTGCAACATTTAATCTGCTCTGTTCGCAGGTACTACTTAGTGCCAATGTGTTTGATTCACATAGGGCAACCACTCATGCTAAAATTGCAATTGATACACTGCTTTCCAATGGTGTGGTACCGATCATTAACGAGAACGATACCGTGAGTATTGAAGAGCTTGTTTTTGGTGACAATGATAGACTCTCCGCACATACAGCACACTATTTTGATGCAAAGATGTTGGTCATACTTTCAGATATTGATGCACTTTATGATAAGGATCCTAACTCCCACAATGATGCTATGGCGAGAAAAATAGTAGAGCATATTAGCAAAGATGAGCTCTGTGCATCCCATACCCCCAATAATGAATTTGCTACAGGGGGCATTGTAACTAAATTACAGTCTGCAGATTTTCTAATGAAGCATGGTAGGAAAATGTTCCTTGCATCAGGATTCAACCTTTCCGATGCTAAATCTTTCTTACTTGAGAATATACATAAGGGTGGAACACTCTTTGTAACCCAAAAAGGTAATCAGTAGTGAAAAAGAAGATTATCTATATGGGAACCCCTCATTATGCAGCAGAGATACTTAAAACACTGATTGAAACAAATGATATGATAGTGGAGCTTGTTGTTACGCAACCTGACCGTCCTGTTGGAAGAAAAAAGATAGTGACACCATCGCCTACCAAAGTAGTTGCCAAGAAAAATAGTATTTCTGTATTGCAGCCAAATAGGCTGAGTGACAGAGGGGTAGAGGAAGCAATGAATAAAGTCAACCCTGACTTTATTGTAGTAGCAGCATTTGGACAACTTCTTCCCAAGAATATTCTTAATATTGCTCCTTGTATTAACCTGCATGCCTCCTTATTACCTCAGTATCGCGGTGCTTCACCAGTACACCAGTCTCTTCTGCATGGAGATAAAGAGACTGGTGTAACCTCTATGTTAATGGAAGAAGGACTTGATACAGGTGATATTTTGAAGAGGAAAATATTTATTATTCCACCTGATATGCGACTATATGCTTTGATGGATCAGCTAACACAAGATGCTTGCGATGTGACACTTTCAACATTACGAAACTTTGATAGTATTATACCTCAACCACAAAATAGCAAAGAGGCAACACTCTGTAAGAAGATAAGAAAAAGTGATGGAGAGATAAGCTGTTCTGATGCAATTGAGGTTTACAATAAATATAGAGCTTTTGAAGGGTGGCCTGGTATTTTTACATCTAATGGTACAAAGTTAGACAATATTGTATTGATAGAAAAAAATCAAATATATACACCATTTGAGATACTCTCTTTTAAGAATAATGATATAGTTATTGGTTGTGGTATAGGAAGCTTAAAAGTTGGCACACTTCAACCTGTAGGAAAAAAACCAATGAGTGCAAAAGCTTACTGTGTAGGAAGGGGGTTGAAAGTTGGAGATACACTCTTTTCGTAGACTTCCTTCAACACAACATTATCTAGTTGAGGCACTAAAAAAGAAAAAATTACAAGCTCCAGTTGCTGTCATTACCCAAGAGCAATATGCTGGTATTGGAAGTCGAGACAATGGATGGGAGGGCGAGCATGGAAATTTTTTTGCCTCAGTTGCCATCAAACTTATCAATCTTCCTAAAGACCTTCCTCTACCTTCAGCTTCTATCTATTTTTCATATATAATGAAAAAAGTCTTGCTGAACTACCATGAGGATGTGTGGCTTAAGTGGCCTAATGATTTTTATGTGGGAGAGAATAAAGTTGGCGGTACAATTACACAGAAAGTAGATGATGTTTTGGTATGTGGTATAGGGATTAATCTAAAAAAAAATCAAATAAATTATAGTGCTTTACAGACCAGTGTTTTACCAGAAGTGCTGCTTGAAAAGTACCTAAGTATATTACAGCAATATCCAACTTGGAAGCATATTTTTAGTAAGTATCAGGTAGAATTTGAAAAGAGCAGAAGGTTTTCGGTACATACAGAACAAGGCAGAAAGAGCTTGAAAGGTGCGCGTTTGTGCAAAGATGGTTCTTTGTATATTGATGGAGAAAAGGTATTTAGTGCAAGATGAGTGAAATAATTAGTATAGCCAATCAAAAAGGAGGGGTGGGAAAAACTACCACAGCTGTTAATTTGGCAGCTGCTCTTGCCGAAAAGGAGAAGAGAGTATTGCTTCTTGATATAGATCCACAATCTAATGCTACAACTAGTTTGGGATTTAATAGAAGTGACTATGAGTACAATATTTATCATGTACTTATAGGGAGCAAAAATCTTTCTGAAATTATTCTTAAAACACATCTTGAGTATCTTGATATAGCACCTTCTAATATAGGCTTGGTCGGAATTGAAAAAGAGTTCTATGATCCACATAAGAAAAATAGAGAGCTTGTACTCAAAGAAAAACTTAAGGAAGTAAAGGATAAATATGACTTCATTATTATTGATTCACCACCAGCATTAGGTGCTATTACCATTAATGCTTTAAGTGCATCTGATTCAGTGATTATCCCTATTCAGTGTGAATTTTTTGCCCTTGAAGGTCTTGCGCAACTTTTAAATACAGTTAGCCTACTCAAAAAGACAATTAATCCAGAATTAAAGATTAAAGGTTTTTTACCAACAATGTACTCTACACAGAATAACCTTTCCAAACAGGTTTTAGAAGACCTATCTCATCATTTTAATAATAAACTTTTTCATTTAGAGGAAAATTCTAAAGAGTATATTATGGTTCCAAGAAATATAAAGATTGCAGAATCACCCAGTTTTGGTAAACCTGTAATTGAGTATGCATCTAGCTCAAAAGGCTCAATAGCATACCGAGATCTTGCCACTGTAATTGTGAGAGGGTAGCTATGGCACTAGGTCGTGGATTGGGAGAGATCCTCTCTGAAGTAGAAGAGGCATACGAGAAGGACTTAAGTAATATTAATAGTTTTGAATTAGAGGCACAGGGTGCACGGATAGAGGAGTTACCCGTTGAGAAAATTTCACCCAATCCTTTTCAGCCTAGAAAACATTTTGATGAAGTAGCCCTAAAGGAATTAAGCCACTCCATTCAAACCCATGGTTTGCTTCAGCCTATTATTGTTATAGAAAAAGAAGATGGCTATTTGTTGGTTGCCGGTGAACGTCGTCTTCGTGCCCATAAGCTAGCACAGCTTTCTAGCATTAAATCAATTATTGTTAATGTGGAGATTGATGACTTCCGTATGCGGGAGCTTGCACTTATTGAAAATATTCAGCGTGAAAATCTCAACGCCATTGAATTAGCAAACTCCTATGCTGAATTGATTGAGGTACACAAGATTACCCATGATGAACTTGCAGACATTGTCTATAAAAGCCGTTCACAGATTACCAATACGATACGTTTGCTTACATTGAGTGAATATGCAAAAAGACAGATTGCAGAGGGTAGGATTTCCCAAGGACATGCAAAGGTTTTGGTAGGCTTGGATGAAAAGAGGCAAAAGACCATAGTTGACTCTATTATTGGGCAAAAATTGAGTGTACGCGATGTAGAAAAAATGGTTAAGCAGAACAAGAATAGAGAGGATTTAACGAAAGATATCAAAAGACCCCTTTCGTTACTTGATGAATATGCCAATGAGATTGATACACATCTTCTTTTTAAACATAAATATAAAGCCAAAAGTATTGAAATATATTTCGAAAACACACAAGAGGTTGAGAACTTTCTTGCATTCCTCAAAAATCGTTCATAATTAACCCCTATCTCATCTATAAGATGGTAATATTTTGCGAAATTACTAGAGGAGTTTGAATGCTTGATATACATATATCGTTGATAATATTTGTATTTGTGTTATTCCTAATCCTTCTTGTTGTTTTGAATCGATTGCTACTTAAACCATTATTGAATTTTATGGATTCGCGTGACCATTCTATAGCAAAAGATCTCAAGGTGGCAAAGGGGATGAATAGCAATATTGATGAACTTAATGCTAAAGCAGAGGAGAATATCAGCAATGCCAAGAGTGAAGCTGCTGCAATTAGACAAAAGGCTATTGAAGAAGAAAAGATACTTGCCTTAAGTAAGATTGAGACCAAGCAGGGAGAACTAGATAAAGTATATGCGGAGTTTATGGAAAATTTGGTTGAGCAGAGACAGAACCTTAAAAATAAGCTTTTATCACAGATGCCTCTCTTTAAAGAGAGTCTAAAGGCAAAGTTTAGCAAGCTATAAAAGGATAAATGTGAAAAGATTACTATGGATATCTCTACTTTTTTTGCCTCCCTTGCTTTTGGCAAGTAATGGAAATGGTGGAGAGGTAAATCACTATTTGGCACAGACAGGGAGAGAGAATGACTTTTGGCCTAGAGTGATTAACTTTACAATTTTTGCGGTACTGCTTTGGTATCTTGTTGCTAGTCCTATCAAGGATTTCTTTATAGGTAGGAGTGAAAGAATTGCATCACAACTAAAAGAGACTGAAGAGAAGTTACAGGTAGCCAAAGAGGAGAAGAAAGAGGCACAGGCAAGGCTTAAAGAGAGTATCAAGAAAGCTGACCAAATTATTAAAGATGCAAAAAAAGAAACCTTGATACTTGCAAAGAAGATAGCAGAAGCAAATAAGCAAGAGCTAGAAGCAATACAAAAACAATTTGAAGAAAAGATTGTGTTTGAAGAGCGTAAGGCAACAAGAGAAGTTATTGATGAGGTATTGAGTGAAAATATTACAATAGATGACATTGTACTTGATGAAGCCAAGGTTATCCATATTATTTCAGGGAAGGTGGCCTAAATGGAAGAGTTGATTGCTAAACGCTATGTGACCGCACTCACATCTGCAAGTAAAAATATTACTTCTATCACCAAAATTTTAAATGTATTGACAGAAGTAATTAGCAATGATGAAGTGATGACAATATTAAAATCACCAATTATTTTAACTGAAAAGAAGACAGAGATGATTCTTTCAGCGATAGGCGATGGGGCAGATGTAACATTAACAAACTTTATTAAAATACTTGGCGAAAATAAAAGGCTTGATCTTATTCCAGCCATTACAACAGTTTTAAATAAGGAACTTCAGAAATCTTCCAATAAATATGAAGGTGTGATAAAAAGTGCTAAAAGACTTAGCAAGGAAGACCTTTCTAAACTAGAAGAGATACTCGAAAACTATTCTGGAGCAAAGATTAAACTTAAGCAGCAAAAAGACTTACCAGATAGTCTTCGCATATTGGTAGATGATTTAGGTATTGAGGTAAACTTCTCTAAGCAGAGGGTTAAGGAACAACTAATTGATTTCATTAAGAAATCATTATAAGAAAGGAGTAGTAGTGGCAGTAAAATTGCAAGCAGATGAAATAAGTTCTATCATCAAAGAGAGAATTGAGAATTTTGAGATTGATATTAATATCAATGAAATAGGAAAAGTTGTAGGTATTGCAGATGGTATTACAACTGTATATGGTCTAAATAATGTTATGGCTGGTGAAGTTGTAGAGTTTGAGAACGGTGCAAGAGGCCTTGTTTTGAATCTAGAAGAGGCAAATGTTGGCGTTGTTGTTCTGGGAACAAGTGCAGGTATTAAAGAAGGTATGAGTGTCAAAAGGCTTGGAGAGCTTCTCAAGACACCAGTAGGCGAAGGGTTGATGGGAAGAGTAGTGAGTCCTCTTGGAGAGGCACTTGATGGCAAAGGTGCAGTTGAATTAACTGAATATCGGTTTATTGAAGAGAAGGCACCTGGTATTATGGCACGTAAATCTGTTCATGAGCCTCTTCAGACAGGGATTAAAGCAATTGATGCACTTGTGCCAGTAGGTAGAGGACAGAGAGAGTTAATTATTGGTGATAGACAGACAGGAAAGACAACACTTGCAATTGATACAATTATCAATCAGAAAGGTCAGGATGTTGTATGTATTTATGTTGCCATTGGTCAGAAGCAATCTACAGTTGCGGCAACTGTTAAAAAACTTGAAGAACATGGCGCAATGGATTATACAATTATTGTTAATGCAGGTGCTTCTGATTCTGCAGCACTTCAGTTTCTAGCACCATATGCTGGTGTTACCATGGCAGAATACTTTAGAGATAATGGTAGGCATGCAGTAATCTTCTATGACGATCTCTCTAAACACGCTGTTGCATATAGAGAGATGTCACTTATTCTTAGAAGACCTCCAGGTCGTGAAGCATATCCTGGAGATGTTTTCTATCTACACTCAAGATTGCTTGAAAGGGCTGCAAAGCTTAATGATGATCTTGGTGCAGGCTCAATTACTGCATTTCCAATTATTGAAACACAAGCAGGTGATGTTGCAGCATACATTCCAACAAATGTTATCTCTATTACGGATGGTCAAATTTTTCTTGAGACAGATCTTTTTAACTCTGGTATTAGACCTGCGATTAATGTTGGTCTTTCTGTATCAAGAGTTGGTGGTGCTGCACAGATTAAAGCAACAAAACAGGTTTCTGGTACACTAAGACTTGACCTTGCATCATTCCGTGAGCTTCAAGCATTTGCACAGTTTGCTTCTGATCTTGATGACCACACAAGAGCACAGCTTGAGCGTGGACAGAGAATGGTTGAAGTACTTAAGCAGGGACCATACTCTCCAGTACCTATTGAAAAACAGGTAGTAATTATTTTTGCAGGCGCTAATGGCTATCTTGACGATATTCCTGCTTCTGCTGTAGTAAAGTTTGAGGCAGAGCTTATGCCATTTATGGAAGCAAAATATATGAATGTGCTTGATATGATAAGAAATGATAAAAAGATTACAGATGAGACAGATACTGAATTGAGAAAAGCAATCGAAGATTTTAAAACTTCATTTGCGGTATAAGAAAGGCTAGTTATGGCTAATTTAAAAGAGATTAAGCGTAAGATTGGAAGTGTAAAGAATACACAGAAGACTACTAATGCCATGAAACTTGTCTCTTCTGCAAAATTAAGAAGAACAGAGGAGCTTGCAAAAAGATCACGAGTTTATGCCACAAAACTGACTGAACTCCTCTATGAGATTGCCCAGAAGATACAAAGAGCAAGTAAAGATGAGATTGACAATATCTACTTTAAGGCAGCAAAAGAGCCTAAGGTGGTTGATATTGTCTTTATTACAGCAGACAAAGGTCTTTGTGGTGGATTTAATGCACAGACGATCAAAAGAGTTAACCAGATGATTTCTGACTATAAGGCTACCAATATAAAAGTACGTCTTAGAGCGGTTGGAAGAAAAGGAATTGACTATTTCAAGTTTAATAATATTGAGTTAAATAATGAGATTGTGGGACTCTCTGCCGCACCAGATTATGCGCAAGCAGCAGAGTTTATCAATGAAGTCTCTCAAGCATTTGTTAGTGGTGAAACGGATCGTATCGTCATGGTTCATAATGGATATGTTAATATGATTTCACAAGAAATTAGAGAGAATCAGGTACTCCCTGTTGATCCATCTGAATTGGATTTAGTATCTGCATCTACTTCAGAACTTGAAGTAGAGCCTGATGATGATAGCACACTGCTTGATGCACTGGTTAAACGTTATGTAGAGTATAGTATGTACTATTCACTTATTGACTCACTAGCAGCAGAGCACTCTGCACGTATGCAAGCAATGGATGCGGCAACAAAGAATGCTAAAGAGATGGTTAAAACACTGACTATACAGTATAACAAAGCAAGACAAGAAGCGATTACAACTGAACTCATTGAGATTATCAGTGGTATGGAATCAATGAAATAATTAGAGGAGAAGTAATGACGGGTAAAATTGTACAGGTTTTGGGACCAGTAGTAGATGTTGATTTTAATGACTACCTTCCTGAAATTAATGAAGCACTAGAGACTACACTTGTTGTAGATGGAAAAGAGGGCAGATTGGTTTTAGAAGTTGCTGCACAGCTTGGTGATAACAGGGTTAGGACCATTGCAATGGATATGAGTGAAGGACTTGTAAGGGGGCAGGAGGTCAAAGCAACTGGTGCACCAATCAAAGTTCCTGTAGGAGAAGAGGTTCTTGGACGTATTTTTAATGTTATTGGTGAAACGATTGATGACAATGGTTCATGTGATACCAAAGAGTATTGGTCTATCCATAGAGATCCACCACCATTCGAAGAGCAAAGTACCAAAACTGAAATCTTTGAGACAGGTATTAAGGTTGTAGATTTACTTGCACCGTATGCAAAAGGTGGTAAAGTTGGACTTTTTGGTGGTGCTGGTGTTGGTAAGACTGTTATTATTATGGAATTGATTAACAATGTTGCAATGAAGCACAGTGGCTACTCTGTATTTGCTGGTGTTGGCGAAAGAACACGTGAAGGTAATGATCTCTATTTTGAGATGAAAGAGTCTAATGTCCTTGATAAGGTTGCACTTTGCTATGGGCAAATGAATGAACCTCCAGGAGCACGTAATCGTATTGCATTAACGGGTCTAACAATGGCTGAGTATTTCCGTGATGAAATGGGACTTGATGTTCTGATGTTTATTGATAATATCTTCCGTTTTGCACAGTCTGGTTCAGAGATGTCTGCACTTCTTGGTCGTATTCCCTCAGCAGTGGGCTATCAGCCAACACTTTCAAGAGAGATGGGTGCACTTCAAGAGCGTATTACATCAACAACAAAAGGTTCTATTACTTCTGTGCAGGCAGTCTATGTGCCAGCAGATGACTTGACAGACCCAGCACCTGCTTCTGTGTTTGCACACCTTGACGCGACAACAGTTTTGAATAGATCGATTGCCGAAAAAGGTATCTATCCTGCAGTTGATCCACTTGATTCTACATCAAGAATGCTTGATCCGCAGATTATTGGGGAAGATCACTATAATATAGCACGTGGTGTACAGCAGACCCTACAGAAGTATAAAGATCTTCAGGATATTATTGCAATTCTTGGTATGGATGAACTTTCAGAAGATGATAAGCTTGTAGTAGAAAGAGCAAGAAAGATTGAAAAATTCCTTTCTCAGCCATTCCATGTTGCTGAAGTATTTACAGGATCTCCAGGTGTCTATGTGACACTTGAAGATACAGTTGAAGGTTTCAAGGGACTACTTGATGGCAAATATGACCACATGAATGAAGCAGCATTCTATATGGTAGGAAATATGGCAGAAGCTATTGCAAAAAATGATAAGATTAATGCTAAATAAGCTTAGTTCTTATCTAACAAAGGATACTTATGGAACTAATGAAGCTTGAAGTTGTCACACCTAATGGTGTAATTTTTAATGATAAAATTCGACAAGTAACGTTACCGGGATCTGAAGGAGAATTTGGAGTACTTCCTGCTCATGCTACACTTGTTTCTCTACTTGATACTGGAGTGATTGAGATTGTTAGGGCCAATGGAGTTGAATTAGCAGTCGCTATTAACTCTGGATATGTCAAGGTTGATGAAGAGAAGACTACCTGTATTGTTGATGGTGCTGTAGCTTTTAGTGGAGAAGATAATGATCTTGCTAAAGCGCTTAACGAGGCAAAAGAGCTTCTGAAAAAAGCAGAGTCTTCTAACACCGTTATTGCAGCAGCAGTAAGTAAAGTAGAACAAATTGGAAAGTCTTTCTAAGTTGAATTCATTCTTTAATTATTTTGCTAGCAGTAGCGCAATCACTATATTTGTACTACTGTTATTGTCTATTTACTTCATTGTAACATTTTGGATCTTTCTAGACCGTTACTACATACTAAATTCCCGAATTTTATCTGAAGCACATTCACTCAAAGCACTTTATACGAATCAGTCAAGATCAGCGGCAAGAAATTCACTTATTTTTACTTATCTAACAAGGGTTAGTAAGCCCAATAAGGCTATACTTGAAGCAGCAATCTCTGATGCTTTACGTGTTTCGACAAAAGGATTGACGTGGCTCTCCATTATTGCTTCAACCTCTCCTTTTATTGGACTCTTTGGAACAGTTATTGGGATACTGGAGACTTTTTCAAAGCTTGGTTCGCAGTCTTCTGCCTCTCTTAGTGTGGTGGCACCAGCAATTTCTGAGGCACTGATTGCCACAGCGGCAGGTATTGCTGTGGCAATTTTTGCCTATAGCTTTCACCTTATTCTTAAGCGTAAAGCCTATGAGCTCTCCTCTTTGTTGACTTCACAATCAGAAGTGATTTTATCGCAGGCTTAAAGGATTGAAATAATGTTTTCTTGGGATGATAGTCCAGATCTAAACATTACACCTTTAGTTGATGTCATGCTAGTACTAATGGCAATTTTGATGATTACTGCACCTACAATCAATTTTCAAGAGCAAATTGATTTACCCCAAGGTTCTAAAACAGTTAAGGTAGTTAAGCCCAAAACACTTACTATCCGAATGGATAAGAATCAAAAAATTTATCTAAATAGAGATACATTTACATTAGCAACTTTTGCGGATGATTTTATTAACAAATCTATCTCCATGGATAAAAGTTCTGAGGTTTATATCCGTGCTGATGAACATTTGCGCTATAGGGATATCATGTATTTACTCAAAAAGTATTAAAAGGCAGGGTTTGAAAGGTATCACTTATAACATTATGATTCAAAAATCATTAAAATATGTTTGGGAATTATTGTTTCGATAGAGTATCTATTTTGTTGTTGTTGGAGTATTTTTATTTTACTTTAAACTATAGGCATATAGAAGGAAAAAAAAACATTATGTAAAAAGATGAACATCGTATCAAATAACACTTTCTTCGCCAAGAGAACACTATCCTCAATAAGAAGAACATAAGTAAAACCTAAAAAACCTAAAAAAGTTAAAAAAGTTAAAAAAAGTTAAAAACCTAAAAAGTTAAAAAGTTAAAAAGTTAAAAAGTAAAAAGATTTTAAAGATCTCTTCCGTGGCAAAACAGATTCAAAACCACCAAACTAAAGATTAACGTGAGCCCTCTCCGAGTCCAAACAACTTTTTGAGAAAAAAGAGAAATCACTAAGTGCAATTGAGCATATTAGAAATTCATTAAAAAAGCAGAAAGAGATGGATAGTGGTGTGGAAGATGCTTATCGCGCACATGTACAGGAGATGCTTGAAGGGTGGCCTACACAAAGTAATTTTGCTGGAGAGAAGGTGAAGGTGCATCTTATGATAGACCCAGATGGACACTTTGAGTTTATGATTAAACGTAAGTCAGCCGATTCAAATTTTAATATAGCATTAGAAGAGTATTTAAAGCAACTTCAAAAGCTTGGTTTTGGTCCACATAAAGGAAGTCGAGCCTATCTTTTTGAAGTGCATTTTATAGCCAAAGATTAATCTTTAACTGGTCTTTGTATTGGTGCAGGTAGTGACTCCACATAAATACTTTGTGAAGGAAAGGCAAAACTACTGTCATTACTTTCAACAATCTGCATAATCTTAAGATGAATATCCTCTCGTATTTCAAGGTATCTTCCCCAGTTTGTTGTCACAGTAAAGGCATAAATGAAAATATTCAATGATGAACCCCCGAAAGAGTCAAAATAGATCATTGGCATATCTTCTTGGCTGATACCTTTATGGTTTTTGAGCATTGTCTCAATCTCTTCTTTAATCTTAATGATCTGTTTCGAGGTTGTACTATAGGTCAATCCTACATACATCTTAATACGGCGAATACCTCTGCGAGAGAAGTTTTCTATGGGTTGGTTGGCAATCAATTGATTGGGTACAGTAATGAGAGTTTTTTGAAATGAACGTATTTTTGTAGTTCGCATACCAATATCTTCAACTACCCCCTCAACATTGCTAACCTTAATCCACTCACCAATACGAATAGATTTATCTGCAAGCAGTGCAAAAGAACCAAAGAGGTTAGAGGCAGTATCTTTGGCAGCTAGAGCAAAGGCAAGACCACCTAAGCCAAGTGATGCAATAAGAGCAGTGACATTGATGTTCCAGACAGTAAGTATAGTAGCAAGTCCAATACCCCCAATAAGAATCTTTAACAAAGTCAGTAAAAAATTCCCCATTTCTATAGAGAGATCAGGGTTTAAGAAAGATGTTGCACGGTACAAAAGCCCACGGAGTACTTCAATCATGTTTAGTATAGCCCAAAAGAGCGTATAGACTAGCATGGAATTGAGAAGGTTTTTAATAAAAAATGTCTCTTTGTAGGATAGAAGTAAAAAAAGATGTACCGCAATGATAATAAAAAGAAAGCGCAATGGCTGCTTAAGGGCTGCAATAATACGATCGTCGTAAATAGTTTTGGTGTACGCTGCAATTTTATATAAGAGAGTTAAAATAATATATGTAAAAAATTCTCTTAGCAATAGCACAAGAATAAATACAATAGTAGCAGCGATGAGATTTGCTAATGGGATACCTAGTATCATCTTGGTCAAAAATGGGTATTTTGTATATAGGGGATCCAAGGATCCTTGGATCTGCCATAGAATCGAATGATCGATTGTATTAACTTCTTGAGGAATTTTTTCTACAATTTGTTGTGTTGATGTGTTCACATCTAAAGGCATACACTATTCCTTTTTTACACAATTTTACTATAATCATTGAAATAGATTTGAAAAAGGGTTGCATTGTGCTAAGAAAGATTATAACGGTTTTAGGCTTAATGGTATTGATGAACAATACATTATTGGCACAAATACTACATGCAAAGTATAAAGTTACCTATGGAATTATAGGTAAAGTAGGGACTGCTCAAGCAACTCTAAAAAAGAGTGGTTCTCGCTACCGCATACATATTGATATGGCAGCAACTGGTTTGGCAAAATTTCTCAGTGGTAATCGAAAAGAGAAACATATCTCTATAGGACATATTAGGAAAGGTATTATGATAAGTGACCGCTATGAGGTTACAAGGGAATATCGAGACACCAAAGTAGTTAAATATTATGAAATCGATCATCGTCACAAACGTGTGCATAAAGTGTATAAAGAGTATAAAGAAGGGAAATTGGTCAAAGAGGAGAATCAAATACTTGACTTTTATGCCTCTAATGACCTGCTAACACTCTATTTTAATTTAAATTATCTTCTGCCCAATAAACAAAAACCAGGGCAATATGAATTTATGGCAGTTGGTGCAGAGAAGCAACACGGAAGAATATCAGTTCTTATACCATCTCATCGGGAGATTTCATCATACAAAGATGATCTAGGTAAGGGAGCGGCATGGTACGCTACGGTTATTATTCACCAAAGAATATTTATGAGCAAAGAGGGAAGGCTTCAGATTGCTGTAGGCAAAGATGGAGTTACGCAAATTGCCCTTCTTAAGGATCTCATTCTATTTGGAGATATTCGTGCAAAGAGGTTTAAATAACTTAGTATTCTATAGCTTATCATTATAAGAGCTTATTCAATTTTTCTCAGCATCGAACACTACCCCTTATGATACACTTCTACAAAAAATGAAGGATGTGTATACATTTCTACATATTTAAACATGAGATAATTACATGAAAGAAAAGATTAAAAATATGGATAGAGGTATTTTATTAATGCTTCTTGCCTCTCTAACCTTTGCTATAATGGGTGGATTTGCCAAGCTACTTACACAGCAGATGCCTGCACTTGAAGTAACCTTTTTTCGAAATATTTTTGGTGTGGTCATTATTGCTGTTGCTATTTGGAAAACCCCACTTAAGCAGCAAGGAGGTAAACCAGTTTTACTTTTTTTCCGTGGAGTTATGGGATTCTTGGCACTGCTTGCCTATTTTTATATTATGGGTCATATTCCCTTGGGCGAAGCAATCACCTACAATAAGACCTCTCCACTCTTTGTTGCTTTTTTTGCATGGATTTTTCTTAAAGAAAAACTACATTGGAGTGCAATTATTGCATTAATTCTTGGATTTTCAGGCATTGTTCTCATTGCTCAGCCTCAAGGTGGTGTGTTTGATAAGTATGACATACTCGGTATTTTCTCTGGTATTGGTGCGGCACTTGCCTATACTTCCATACGAGAATTACGTCAATATTATGATACCCGTGCTATTGTAATGAGCTTTATGCTACTTGGTACACTCGGACCGTTACTTTTTATGGCAATAGGTAGCATGTATGAGGTGCCACAGGAGTGGGATTGGATTATTGCACCTTTTATAATGCCACAAAAGGTACAGTGGCTCTATATTGTAGCAGTGGGTACCAGTGCAACCATCTCTCAATTACTAATGACTAAAGCATATGAACTGACCAAGGCAGGGGTTGTCGGAACCATTAGCTATACTAATATTATTTTTGGAATGTTTATCGGGATTGTCTTGGGTGATCCCATTCCCTCTTTTTTAACCGTTTTGGGTATAATATTAGTTATTATGTCTGGGCTAATTGTGGCATTGGTCAAAGAGAAGCCATAAAAGGATACTGATGATTTTAATTGCTGGACCTTGTGTTCTTGAGAGCCGTGATAATGTAATGCGTATTGCTGAGTCACTTAATAAATATCATGAAGACTGTACTAAAAATTTTTATTTTAAAGCAAGCTTTGATAAAGCTAATCGTACCTCGCTTGACTCATTTCGTGGACCAGGACTTGAAGAGGGTCTAAAAATGCTTGCCGAGATTAAAGAGCAGTTTGGGTATAAAATACTCACCGATGTACATGATTATACACAACCTCAAGCAGTGGCAGAAGTAGCCGATGTACTTCAAATACCAGCATTTTTGTGTCGTCAGACTGACCTATTGATTGCAGTAGCAAAGACTGATGCGGTGGTGAATATCAAGAAAGGGCAGTTTCTTGCTCCTGCAGCAATGGAGCATTCGGTCAAGAAGATACTTAAAACCCGTGGTTTTGAAGGAAAGGTAAGTTATAAAAATGCACAGAAGTATAAGGTATGGCTAACTGAGCGGGGTACAACATTTGGTTACGGTAATCTTATTGTTGATATGCGAGGCTTGGTAACTATGCGAGAGTTTGCTCCAGTTATCTTTGATGCAACCCACTCGGTACAGATGCCAGCATCTGGAGGAACAAGTAGTGGTGGAGATAGCTTGTTTGTCCCATATCTCTCGAGAGCGGCAGCTTCTGTAGGTGTGGATGGCTTCTTCTTTGAGACTCACTTTGACCCAAGTATTGCGCTCAGTGATGGTCCCAATATGATACAATTACAAAAACTAGACACACTCATTGAACAGATTGATACAATTAGATTAATTGTAGAATAATGATCAAAATAGATTTTTTTGTGTTATGTGGCACGAGCATATAAATTTATAAATATACCATTACAAAGGAATAGAATGAAAATTGTAGAAGGAAATCTCTCTGTAGATAAGAGTAAAAAAGTGGCAATTATTAATGCACGTTTTAATCATTTCATTACTGATAGACTGGTAGATGGAGCCAAAGATGCATATGCAAGACATGGTGGAGATCCAAAAACACTTGATCTCATTTTGGTACCTGGGGCATTTGAAATCCCATTTGCACTTGATAAAGCATTGACTTCAGGAAAATATGATGCTGTCTGTTGTCTTGGTGCGGTTATTCGAGGCGCAACACCTCATTTTGACTATGTCTCAGCAGAGGCAACTAAAGGTGTAGCAAATATTACACTTAGGCATGGTAAACCAGTAACTTTTGGTGTATTAACGGTTGATAATATAGAGCAAGCAATAGAGAGAGCAGGTACAAAAGCAGGGAACAAGGGTACTGAGGCAATGGTAGGATTGATAGAGTTAATGAACCTTTATGGTGAGATGGAAAACTAATGGCAACACGACATCAGGCTAGAACAGTAGTAGTGGGATTGCTCTATGCTTATGACCTTGGTAATGAAAACATTGCAAAGTTCTCTGATGAAATTCTTGAAGAAGATAAGATACGCAACAAACAGAAAGTGTTTTCCTATCAACTGTTTGATGGTACTATTGAAAACCTCAAAATACTTGATGCTGAGATACAAAAATATCTAACAGACTGGGATTATGATAGTATTGGAAAAGTTGAGAAAGCAATCTTACGTCTAGGGGCATATGAGATTCTTGTAGCCAAGACAGACCGTGCTATTATCATTAATGAGGCAGTAGAGCTTGCAAAGGCTTTGGCGGACGACAAGGCTCCAAAGTTTATTAATGGTGTATTGGATGCAATTGGAAAATGACAACAAATATGATAAAAAAACGTATGACTATCGATGAAGCAGTCGATCTTATCGAAAATACTGACCTTAAAACATTGGGGAAGATGGCATTAGAGCGAAAGTATGAGTTGCATCCTAAGAAGGTAACAACCTTTGTGGTAGATCGCAATATTAACTACACCAATATTTGCTGGGTTGATTGTAAATTTTGTGCTTTTTATACATACGAGAAGAGAGAAGATGCTTATATTCTTAGTTTTGATGAAATTGATCAGAAGATTGAAGAATTGCTTTCTATTGGTGGTACGCAGATACTCTTTCAAGGTGGAGTGCATCCCAAACTAGAAATCGAGTGGTATGAAGACCTTATCGAGCATATCCACCAAAAGTATCCACAGGTAACCATTCATGGGTTTTCTGCAATTGAGATTGACTATATTGCGCGCCGTTCCCATCTCTCTATCTCTGAAGTATTGGCACGACTTAAAGCTAAGGGACTTAGTTCTATTCCTGGTGCAGGAGCAGAGATATTATCTGATCGTGTACGTGATATTATTGCACCAAAAAAATTGGATAAAGATACATGGCTAGAAGTTCACAAAGAGGCACATAAATTGGGGATAAAGTCCACTGCAACAATGATGTATGGAACAGTAGAGACGACACAAGAGATTGTTGAACATTGGGACTATGTACGCCAGCTTCAAGATGAAACAGGTGGTTTTAGGGCATTTATTATGTGGAGTTATCAAAGTGACAATACACAGCTCAAGCGTGAGCTGCCTACTATTGTTAAAACTACTCCCAATCAGTATTTGCGTTACCTTGCTGTTGCAAGACTCTTTTTGGATAATGTACCTAATATTCAAAGTTCATGGGTAACACAGGGAAGTTATATTGGGCAGATGGCACTACTTTTTGGGGCAAATGACCTTGGATCAACAATGATGGAAGAAAATGTTGTTTCTGCTGCTGGTGCAAAGAATGAGATGAACCAAGAGGAGATGATACGACTTATTAAAGATATTGGTGAGA
The DNA here is from genome assembly GCA_020525365.1 of Sulfurovum sp. NCBI lineage: Bacteria > Pseudomonadati > Campylobacterota > Epsilonproteobacteria > Campylobacterales > Sulfurovaceae > Sulfurovum > Sulfurovum sp. Next base: position 766,319 of record JAIZOF010000001.1, read on the forward strand.
ATCCCGCCAAGCGTAATACGGCGTATGAGATATTGGAGCGCTACTATTAAAGTTCTTAATCTAAAATAATTTAGATTATACGGTATAGTAACCTCCTCTCTTTATTGATAGGTATAAGGAAGTGTATATGTTTTTTTCAATGAAAGTATTATTACAACGTAGTGTAGATCAAAACTATTTACTAAAAAATATTATACTGATAATCTTTTTATCGCAAGGAATTCTGATGGCAGAAACTGTACAAAAAATCACTTATAAAGATACTAAAATTCCTATTGTATTTGAGACAGGAAATTTTGTACCCATTATTTCTATGCAATTGGTTTTTACCAATGCTGGACACCTTTCCAATGAGAAAGATGGGCAAGCAGATATGAGTGCAAGAATACTTAACGAAGGTACCAAAAAAGAAGGGGCAGTTGGCTTTGCTAAGAAGCTTGATGCACATGCAATTGAGCTTTCCGCACATGTAGGGCGTGAAAGTTTTGTTATTGAGCTCTCTGCACTTAAGGGTGAGTTTGAATATGGTGTAGATCGCCTTAAAGAGCTACTTGAGAATCCTAATTTTACCCAAGAGGCACTTGCGCAGGTTAAGCAACAGAAGATTGGTCAACTAACACAAAAAAAGAGTGATTTTGATTACATCGCCTCAACTGGTTTGCGTCAGGAACTTTTTAAAGGTACTCCTTTGGCACGTTCTTATAATGGGACAATGGATAGTGTTAAAGCAATGAAGATTGTAGATATTGAACATTTTCTTAAAACCCATCTGGGCTATAACAATCTTGTAGTAGTGGCAGGTGGTGATATTGATTTTGATAAGATACAACATTATTTATTACAAGTTTTGCCATTACTTCATAAAAGCAAGACCACACCTACTAAATTCGTTAGAGCTTCGGATAACAATAGAACTAGATTGATTAAGAAAGATACACAGCAAGCATATATTTACTTTGGTGCACCATTTGATTACTCCTATAAAGAGAAAGATCAGTATAAGGCTAAGATTACAGAGTATCTTCTTGGTGGAGCAGGGTTTGGGAGCCGTCTTATGGAGGAGTTACGCGTTAAACGTGGTCTAACTTATGGTGCATATTGTGTACTTCGACGTACCAAGTATAGTTCTTATCTTAGTGGTTACCTTCAGACCAAGCTTTCGACACAAGATGAGGCAGTCAAACTGGTACAAAAAGTAATTAAAGATTTTGTTGCTAAGGGAATTAGTGCAGAGGAGCTTAAGGCTGCCAAAGAGTTTCTTGTAGGCAGTGAACCACTACGTACTGAAACTCTTTCTCAGAGACTTAATCGTGCCTATAGTGAATACTATTATGGTAGACCTTTGGGTTTCAGTCAAGAGCAACTTAAAAAGATAGAGAAAGTAACACTTAAAAAGATAAATAGCTTTATTAAAGTCCATTCTGAGCTAACTGATCTTTCGTTTGTTGTTGTAACAAAGAAATAGGTATTTGATTTTTAAAATGATTGATGTATTGGCTTGTTGAGATAGTTTTTATCTAATCTAAAAATATGATAATATGACATCTTTCTTTTGTTTCTGTTAAACCTTTGTTATAATCTAACACTAACATCATTAACTTCGAATGGGGTGAGATATGCAAGAGGCAAAAGATCTGTTTAGAAAACTTAAGATCTATTCGCTGCTTGATTTAGCACTCATCATTCCTGTCTCCTATAATGATACAACACTAAGCTGTTCACTTAATATTGGTAAAAATACTACACTTGAAGCCAAGGTGATTCGAAGCAATATTAGAAATGGTAAGTTGCATGTGACATTTGAATTACCTGCATTTGAAAATTGTTATCTTTCATCACTTTTTTTTCGTACTACCCCTTATCACCACAAGCTTTTTGAGCTAGGTTCTCATCATTATATTCAGGGAAGACTAGAGAAGTATAGAGGGTATTTTCAGATGTCTCAACCACGCTCTATCAAGAAGATTGGGAAACTTACTCCAAAATATAAAACTGTACTCAAAGAGAGTGAAATATGCTCTTTGATTAAACTTTATATAACAGAAAAGAACCTTTTTAATGAGGGGCTTGACTCCAGAGAAGTGGCTATACTGATGCATATACACTTTCCTAATACCATTGAAGAGGTCCATTATAAGGGAAAATTCAAGCCTGAGATTATCTCTGTGTTGAAGTTTGTTGAGGCATACAATCATCTAAAAAAACTTAGAGGCAAGCGGATAGATTTTCCTGCCATTGTTCCATTGAAAGGAAAAATAGAGAATTTTGTCAAGAAGCTACCTTTTGTATTGACCCATGAGCAGCAAGAAGTCATTGCTGATATTAGAACCGATCTTGCCAGAAAAGATAAGGCTACTAAACGTATGGTGGTTGGAGATGTAGGTTCAGGAAAAACCATCATTATTCTTGCTGCAGCAATGATAGCATTGCCATATAAGAGTATCTTGATGGCACCCACATCACTGTTAGCAATTCAACTCTATGGGGAGGCACAAAAATATCTACCCAGTTATATTAATATTGCACTTGTGGTACAAGGAAATATGGAGGGAGACTGTATGACGGCAGACTTTATTATTGGTACCCATGCACTGCTTTATAAGAAAGATCTACCACAAGTTGCACTGGTAATGGTGGATGAGCAGCATCGTTTTGGTGCAAAGCAACGACAGATGTTAGAGGAAAAGGTTTTAGGCCTAGAAGCTGATGATTTATCTTCTCAATATTTAGAACAAAAACCTCACTATATCCAGTTTTCTGCTACACCTATCCCTCGTACACAAGCAATGATGGAGAGTGAACTGATTAATGTCAGTCTCATTGCTACCACACCTTTTGAGCGTAAGGTAAGTACTCATATTGTGGGGAGATCAGGGTTTCCAAAATTACTTGAGCACATAAAGAAGGAGATTTCACAAAAGCATCAGGTTCTTATTGTCTATCCATTAGTAGAGGAGAGTAGAGAAATACCTTATCAGTCATTAGAGGAGAGCAGGGGGTTCTGGGAGGAGCGCTTCGAAAATGTTTATGTTACCCATGGTAGAGACAAGGAGAAAGAAGAGGTGCTACTTGATTTTAGAAAAAAAGGGGATATTTTACTTGCTACGACAGTGATAGAAGTAGGTATTTCCTTAGAGAGGTTAACACTTATTGTTATTGTTGGTGCAGAGCGATTAGGACTAGCAACACTGCATCAGTTACGTGGACGGGTAGGAAGAAATGGGCTAAAGAGTTGGTGTTACCTTTTTTCTAACATACCACAAAGTGAACGACTAAAAAAGTTTTCTCAGACTACTAATGGTTTTGATATTGCTAAGCTTGATCTTAAATTTCGAAACAGTGGCGATATTATTGATGGCACCATTCAAAGTGGTCAAAAATTTAAATGGCTTGATATGGCTGAAGACGAAGTGGTGATAGAGACTGCAAAAATACGACTTCGTAGTTTAGAATCCTGAGTCACTTGAACTTGTATTTAAGTGAGATTATTGATGAAATATCTGTCTTTTTAATATTGTGATAGGGTGTAGCATTATATTTGTGGTTAATATCTAGACCTAGAAAGAGATTTTTGGTGAGTGTTGTATCTAGTTGGAGTACTTCAAAGATACGGTAATCTAAGAATTCTTCCATATTGGGCTGATAGAACCCTAGATAAGTCACAGAGACATGCTCATTGAGATTCTTGGTAAACGAGAGATAGGTATTTATTTTTGTTCTTTTGTAGAGAGGATTTAGTAATGTGATGGTATTGGGCTCCATATAGGAGTAGAAGAGTCCAAGACCAATATAGCATGTGTCAAAAAAGTTAGTAATTTTTCGGCGGATATTGGCACCAGCAATATTACGCACATTGACAGATTGAAATTTATTGGACTCAGTTTGCACAAAGAGCTCATAGTCATAAGGTGTTTTTTGAATATTGTGAATGTATCGTAGATGAAAAAGCCCATTATTTTTATTTGTATTATCATTAGTCTCACCATAGGCAGATAGGGCAAGCGAATAGAGCATCCAGAACTGCTTGTGGTACTCTGTCTTAAGTTCAAGGTGCATGGCTATAGAATTGGTATTACCAGAATTGAAGGTTCCTCCAACACTAACCTCTCCAGCAAATCCTCTCTTTTTTCCTATTTCAGGTGGCTCAAGTGAAACAAAACCATAAGAGAATGAGCAGAATGTGACAGTGAGCAGAGTAAGCTTTTTAAACATAGATTTTCCTTCTGGTTGTTACGAAATCATACAGGAAAATAGATAAAATATATTATATTATTTTTTTAGAAAACTTAATTGGAAAAAGAGAAGATTGGATAAAGAGGGGGGGGAGTTGAACACTCAGCGTTTTACGATGAGTGTTTTCTGTTAATAGAGTCCAAATTTTCCATCAACCCTCTTATACATAACACGCATATTGCCATCATAGTCATTAAAGACAATAAACTGGCGTTTCTTTTCACTTCTGAGTGCTTCGATAGCTTCATCAAAGTCAAGTGGTTTGTGCAGTTCAAGATCCATTGGGACAATTTCAACCTCCTCTATGCCGATTTCGGTAGCTGCTTCGGCATCCTCTCCAAGGTCAGCAAAACTCATAATTTTATGATTTTTAATTTTATCTGCATGGCGCCTGAGTCCTTTTTTAACACGTTCAGCTGCAAGATCAAGTGCAGCATAAACATCCTTTCCATACTCAGTAATAATAATGGTATTTTTATCCTTAAGATTGATCAAAAACTCAACACGAAAACCCTTTTTTCCATTTTTTTCATCAGCAGAGACAACAACACTTGAGGAGATGATGTTGAGGTTATACTTACCAAATCCATCCATTAATGTATATGCATATGCCTTAATAGTATCTGTGAGTTCGAAATGTCGTCCAGTAATACTTTTATTCATGATAAATCCTTAGTATTGAAGTATAAAGAAGAATCTAAAGTCATTCTTTATACCCTATTGTAGCCGATATGGCTTAATAGGGAGTGAATATAGAGGGGTTATTGATTAGGTTGGTTTACAATTTGTGCATAACCAGTTTCAGGCTGTATTTGAATGGTAAATGAGTCTCCATCAGATAGGGTAAAAGTGAATCCACAACTATTTCCTATATAGCTCCTGTGATTTGGTTGAGTGCTAGCACCATAGCCCTGATGTGGTCTGCCTAGATGATCAAAACCAATATGTGCTGTTGTATCACGACCACATGTGTTTTCAGCAAGATGTACACCATATTTTCTTCCTACTAAAATATTTGGACTTATATTGGAAGCATCACAGTTTCCACCATTTGTCATATACATTGGTTTTCCATTAGCAGGGTCTATGGCAGACTCTTTCAATGCAAAAGTGCCCCTACTATTCATATTGTTATCGCTACCAATACGGTAAAAGAGTGTACCATCACTACATGTATTGAACATGATTTTCCACCATCTTTGTTCCCATTTTGAATTAGTTGACATATGCTTATTATCAAGTAGAGCAAGATGCTGTGTATATCGAATGGCAGAGAGAATATTATCAGCAGCTTCTTGCTTGAAATCACGATCCATTCTTGACATAGAAAGTTTTGTAAGTATACCAAGTATGACAATGACAATAACAAGTTCAAGTATAGTAAAAGCAGAATGTCTATATAGTTGCATCTTCATCCTTTATATCTTCTGAACAGAACGTCTGTGCACAGTTAGCCATGAACCAGAAGGGTTTTCAGGATCCTTGTATCGTGCATAGACATCAATGAGTATGGTTAGTGGAGTACGTTGCGTAATAACATCCTTGGTTGTATTGAGTCGGGTTCCATAGCATGAACCTAGGTTGATACTATTACCAATGTAGTTAATATTGACAGTGATTTGGTATCCATTGCCTGTTGCAGGAGTACCAATGGTCCCATTGATGTCAGTAAGGCAATTTACTCCTACTCCATGGCGATTATTTCCTGTTACTGCCAGTATTGCGTACTCAGTATAACTTTTAGCGTAGAGCTCTGCTTGTTCATGTTGATACTGAGCAGTGGTAATCTTAACAGTTTTGCCACTAAGTGCCATTACAAATGCTGATATACTTCCCATGATAACAATGACGAAGATAGCAGTAATCATGGAAAACCCATTTCTCATATGAATATATTGCATCAGAATATAACCTTTTCTTTACAAGTATGTACAGTACTGTCGCCTATAGGCTCTTCTTTACAGATTTTTATACGCAAAGATCCTTCATTTCCTTTAAAGCGAAAGTTAGTAACATTTTTCAGCAACAAGCTTTTATTATCTCCGAGTCTAGCCATTGGAGTAGGCATAAAGTTATAGTAGAGAAAGAGATCGCCATTTTCTATGGTGATTGCATAAGAAGACCATGCCAGTTTGTAGCGTTCATACATATTTGAACCACTAGGAATCCCACTACCATTTAGATGAATAGTTTGATTATCGATATTTGCAATTTGATAGAATGTTCCATCAGGAAAATAGATATATGTATTGTTGGCAACAACACCACCAAGATTACTAACAACAGTGGTAACTAGGTTAAGGTTTGACCCTGGTGTTATAAGTTGTCTTTCAGATGAGGCTTGAAGGTCAATAAAGCCACTCCAGCCCGGTTTTATATTAGTATTAGTACGTGCTTCAAAACTATCTCCATCATAGGCAACCCACTGAAGGCGGTCAGAGTTTATACTAGTAATATTGTTAATGGGTACCAAAGTAGCACTTGTTCCTGTACCATTGTTTGCATAGACAGTACCAGGAATAGCATAGCGAAGACGATTAGCTATTTGGTTGAGAGCAAGTTCAGTTTTGATGGCAGCACGGTACTGGGCACGTTGAACAATGTAGCTCTCATAAACATTGGCAATAATTTCTGCACCAATAGAGGCAACAATTCCAAGTATGACAGTAACAAACACTACTTCAAGCATAGTAAAAGCATAGCGCATATGTTGTGTTTCTCTCATGGCATGACTCTTTTTTCAAATTCACGTCCACCAATATTGCAACTGAAAGCCTGAAGAGTGATATTTTTTCCATTTAGTTCCTTGGCAGCGCTAGTACTAGTAAGGGTAACAGTAAGACGTTTGATATTGCTAGTTAAGCCAGATGACAAGGTAGTGCTTGGTGCATAATGTACTAAAGGAGCACCATAGGTAGCATCATCGTTAATATAGGCAATAGTAGTGTTAATTTGAACAGTTGTATTTTCGAGATAATCTTGTCCACCATTGCCACTAAGATTTACAAGGCTACTTGTGCTACCAAAATCATCAATATCATCAAGATCCCCTCCATCAGAACCAATGGCAGAAGCATTTAGCTCTATATTGCCACAAAGGAATGTACGTGAGTTGCTCCCAATAGGAACACCAAAACGTCGGTGATTAGTTGCCACATTAAGTTCACTGTCTCCATTGGTAACATGCAGTACAGGGGGGATACATGATGTATTGGCATCATTATCATCCCATGGATAGGTCATGACTATGTTTATTCGTGAGACTGCTTCATGAATACTTTCCTGCTGGAGCACTACGTTAGCACTTTGTGTTGCAGTGCTAATAAGCATGGGAGCAGACATCATTACAATACCCATAATTACTAATGCAAAAATGAGTTCTATCATGGCAATGGCAGAACGAAAAGGGGATATATGTATCATTTACCAGTCTAACCTTTCTGTTTTTTTGGTGTTGATATCATCACCTACAACATGACCAGTCTTTCCTTCTCCTGTCCAGTGTCCAGTTTTAAGGAAGCGAACACGATAGAGTGATGTAGGAATATCATCATTATCTTTGTTGTAGATGAGCCAAAGGTTTGTATCGGTGGGCAAATTGGTTCTGAGGCCAATGCTAGCACTTACAGGTGCAACACCAGTAATGTTAATGTTGCTATCGATACCTTTACTGGTAGTATTGATTTGCGGTGTAGTATCATTAATGGTTATGGTACCATTGGTAGGGTTTGGTGTACCAAGTTCAAGTGTAATGTTGCCATCATTTTTTGTTTGCATATCGTGCGATGTAGAGATAAACCAACGATAGTCATTTGTTGCAGCTGTCAAGTCAATACCTGGGCAATTGGTAGTGGAGATCCATTTACTGCAATAAACCTGTATCATAATAGGTGTTTTGATGCTATTTTTCGTATCGGTATATAGGTACTTTGTTGGTTTTATTCTTGCATACAAGAATGTAGCATCATGGGATGGTGATATAGAGTTATTGTTGTCTTCTGTATCTCCATCACTAATATTAAGATCAGTAATATGAAACTTAAATGGATTTACTGGCGCATTATATGCTCTATCAAAATTCAGCTGTACTCCAAGTAAGGCCGATCCATTATGGTCAGTATTAAAAACACTCTTAGGTATATTAGATGAGGGTGAAGCAATTACAACACTACTTCCTAAAGTAGCAGATCTATTTCCTCCATTGACCAGAGATGAGTCATCGTACCATCGGTACAGTATGCTTGAAAGATTTCCAGGATTTATACTTGTGGGTGTTGTGTTGTTAATTTGGTAACCAATTGTGAAATGGGTTAAATTGTTTGCATAACATCCAGCATTATAGTTCTTAGTTGTTGTTTTCTGTTTAGCGGCTGCTGTGACATTTAATTCAAGTAGTGCAGTCATAAAGGTATTAATTTGATCATGTATACGATATAGGCTTTCATTGGCAGCAAGGTAGGTAAAATTTATATCAGTTGTTTCATGATGATCGTGTAGTTTAACATTTGTTACTTCAAAGTGATGAGGAATAAAAGATCTATTTACCACAGCACTTCCTATTTGACGATAGATGGTGCCCCAATAATTTTGGCTATCATGCGTTGTTTGATTAAAATCTGTATCATCAAAGTCAACGTAGGCAAAATCTGTATTGGACTGTTCGGACAATAGAAGCTTTAGGTTGCCTATTTCACTGTAAGTAAGGTCTATTTTAGCCCTCCCATTAACGAAACTACCATGAACTTTTTTTAATGTACCAGTGATACAATTTGTGTTGCTTTCACTATAATTAAGTGAAGGAGATGCTCCTCCAATATTAATAGGTTCATTGAGGTGGTTTGGTAAATATGATAATGGAAGGGAAGATGCTCCTCCAATATTAATAGATTCATTGTAGTTTAGAACATCATTTCCCTTACCATCAACAGCATGAATAATAAGAGGAAATGTCTCTCCTGCACGTATGATACTAGTATTGATATCAATTGTAAAGTGGTCTGGACGAACCGCAAAGCTATCACTACTGAATGTCTCTCTCCATCCAATAGCATTAATTGTTGAATCAGGCGTTACATTGCGAGGGTCAATATTGGAACATTTTGTATGAGGATAAAGCGTGTAAGCAGTCCCATTGTAATCTGCGCAGAAGCGGAAGACAACTTTTGTATTTGCTACTGCAGAAGACACATTGAAAGATTTATTGCGTAAACTGTGTACCTCAAAATTGATAGGAGGGTTGTCAAGTGGTGAAACAATATACTCATACTCTTTTGGTTTACCTGCTTTTGGCTTTATTAATCCATAGTATATTTGTGTTGCACCATTTTTAGTTTCCAGTGCAGTTTGTGATGCGTTTATACTTGCTAATGTAAGGCTAAATGAAGTATTGACTATCTTTGTGGAGATATTTCTGTCTGAAATATTTCTGTTAGTATCCCAAGCATCAAAGGGACCTGTTTTGTAACTTTGTACGCTACCAGATAGACAATTTCCACGTAGCCTTATCCAGCCTATTTCGTGTATATTATTTGCACCACCTGTACTTCCGGTAATAGCATATCGAACATAATCTGGAGTAGCACCTTGTTTATATCGTGAGTCCTTTGCATCAAATTGATTAATAATAGTACTCCAATTATTTCCTCTATCTAAACTTCTTTCCAGTTTAATATAGAGATGACTTGAGTCTCTTGCATCTACAGTCATTTTGTAGCGTCCAGAGTAGTAATTGTTACTATTTTTCTTGGCTAAAGGATTATTTCTTGACAATGTGACACCATCTAAATACTCATAACCTTGTTTTCTGTATACTGATGGTGTTCCATAACTATAGTTTCCGTCACCTCTAATTGCAACTGCCCCAGGTCTAAATCCTACACCCCCATTTCTACCTTCACCGGAGCTACTGTAATTTCCATACTCATCTAATCCAAGACCTAGCCAACCCCCTTGAAATCCCACATGTGCACCATCACTGAAAGCATCTTTTTGTGCATACCCCAGCGATCCCCCCATTGCTCCTGGTTCAGGAGATTCTCCACCAACCTTTGAATCATACAGAATACTAGCAATACCATCTGCTCCATTCCTACTCCAGCTATCAGTACCACCATAGGCATAGTAATCAAATTCAATAATAATTAAATTTTGGTGTGTGGAAAATTTGTAGTTTCTGGTAATAGCAGAGGCAATCTTGTAGTCAGCAGGTGTTAGTCTTAAGCGGTTTTCTCCATGGACATTCACAACTCTTGGACTATATTCTTGGCTCCCAGATGGTAAGTTTGATTGCGAAAGTACTTTCCATCTACCGTTAAGTCCATTATCAAAATTATCTTCAAAACAGACAGATGCATCAGTCTGTTCTTTAATGAAGATTTTTGTACGGTTACCATCACCAATACATACCCCACCTGAAGAATCTGCTAGTTGTATGAAAAAATATTCATTAAATTCTATTGCAGAATCATTCCATATTTGTATGGGAATTGTTGCACTTGTTGTTTGAGCAGCGATTGTGACTACACCATTAGAAATAGGTACATAGTCACCATCCTCTGCTTTTGCGGTACCATCTTCAGTATAGTAGTGTACTCTAGCATCATGATTGAGAGCTTTAGATAGTTTGATGGTTATATTGACTGTTTTAGTGGTTCCATTGGCATAAATATCCTCGCTGACTTCATACTGTGTTTTATCGAACTTTGCCTTACTGCATGCATTTGCATATATGGTATCTAGTAGCAGAAAGGGAAACAACAGCCATATAAAAAGAAGTTTTAGATATTTTTGCAATGCCCTACCTTTATTTTATATCCTTGTTTTTATCACAATCTAAAAAAGTACTAAATAAAGTTTGATATACTTATACTTCTTTTTTACTTTATTTTGCTAATTATTCAGTTTTTATTATAACAATATTTTTATTAAGAGATTTTTGGGTTTTCAGAAGAAGAGTGATCGATATCAATATATTTTTCGATATATTGATATTGTTTCCCTTTAAATATTATAGTGTAATCCACCCTGCCATTAAAAACCCAATTGCTGCTAATCCACCACCAATTAATGCATATGGTAACTGCGTTCGTACATGTTTAACATGATCACAACCTGCTGCCATAGAGCTAATGATAGTAGTATCTGAGATGGGAGAAGCATGGTCGCCAAAGATGCCACCAGAAATGACTGCAGCAATGACAAGGGAGATGTCAAGTCCCATGGTGGCACCTAGTGCTAGGGCAATGGGCATCATGATAGAGAAAGTACCCCAGCTTGTACCAGTACTAAACGCTGTTGCTGAAGAGACAAAAAAGATAAGCATAGGCATAAGTATAGGCGAGATGTTTCCATGCAGAAGATGAGCAAGGTATTTGGCAGTACCAAGGTCACCGATGACCTTACCAATAAAGATGGCAAAGAGTAAGATGGTGGCAATAGGAAGCATCTCTCCCATACCTTGAAAGAGCCCATCGAAATAGGTACGGTGTTTTAGTTTTCCACTTACAATATAGTAAGGATACATTACTGCTAGTGTAATAATGGTAGCATAATAGACCGCAGTAGATCCTGACCCTTTGAAAATATTACCTTTTCCAGTTATGTAGAGTCCTACAGGAACAGCAAATATCATTACTAGTAGCGGTAATAACATAGGAAAGAGTGCAGGGGTGATATCTTTGGTGGAGTGTTCAGGGTGATAAGGATATGGCTTGGCATGTTTCATTGGACCAATGTGCCAATTGGTGGAGATAACCACCAGCACCAGCAATAGGGTGAAAATGGCATAGAAATTATAAGGCAATGATGCTACCAGCAGTGTGATTCCGTCACCCTCTATGACATGTGTTTCAATAGCAGTAGCAATAAGTCCTAGCAGCAATGCACCCCAGGCATTTAGTGGAATAAGTGAACAGATGGGTGCAGAAGTAGAGTCACAAATATAGGCAAGTTTCTCACGACTTACTCCATTGCGATCACACAATGGCTTAGCAGCAGTACCAGCAACCAATGAGGTGATGGAGGATTCAATAAATATTACTACCCCAATGGTATAGGCAAGCAACATTGCCCCTTTGGGAGAGTTTATCTTTTTAGATTTTTCATCAAGATAGGCTACAAAATACTCTACTGAATTACTTAGTGTCAATAGCTTAATGATTGCACCAACAAAAAGAGAAAAGAGTAGAGTTTTAGTGATCCATCCTTCACTAAACTGACTGACAATACCATTAAAAAGTGCTTCCAGTGCAACAATTGGATGATAACCGTTAAGTACGAGAAGTCCAGTAAAAATACCACCCATCAAAGAAATAATAACATCTTTTGTTATAATGGCTAGAAGGATTGTTAAAAGTGGAATCACAATAGAGAAGATGCCATATTCCATCTATATATACCTTTAGAGAATTTGTTATTTTAAGGATTATAGCACAATGCAAAAAATATTAATCATATTTATTACACTAAGTACACTTATCTATGCTAAAATATCTACTACTAGGCAGCTTCTTGTTGTTACTACCAAAGGTTGGAATGATAATAATGGCATACTTCAACGCTATGAAAAAGATGTTCAAGGATGGCACAAGGTAGGTAAAGTTATTTATATTAAACTTGGACACAATGGATTAGGGTGGGGCAGAGGATTGCACACTATTCCTAAAGATGCTATATATATTAAGAAAGAGGGAGATGGCAGATCCCCTGCAGGCATCTTTTCTCTTAAGCAAGCATTTGGATATGCACCTTTTAATGCAAACTACCCCTATAGTATCTATAAGGAGACTGACCATTGTGTTGATGATGTGCATTCAAGGTTTTATAACAAGATTATTGATAGTACAAAAATAAATATGGACTATACAAGTAAAGAATATATGAAGTTCCCTAAAAACTACTATAAATATGGCATTGTAGTTAATCATAACCATATAGATGAAACTGGTGCTATCCCTGGTGCAGGGTCATGTATTTTTATCCATATCAAAGAGGTACCTACAACGGGGTGTACAGTAATGAAGGAGAAGGAGATAAAAGAGATTATTTGGTGGCTTGAGGCGAGGAAACATCCACTTTTGATACAAGGGACAAAAGAGGCAGTAGGGAGGCTATGGAAGCAAATTTGAACACCTGACTAGCATCTCTTCTTTGCTCTAATAAAGAGTATAGTTTACATTAAATATAATTTTTGTTTTTGTTTTAGGATGGGGGTAGTCTTTGTAGGCAATTTGAATTACAGAAATAGTATTTTTGTCAAGTGTTTCATAACCCATGGGCTTAATGAGTTTAAGATTACTGATATCGCCGTTAGGATATAGATAAAAAGAGACAACATTTGTTCCTTGTTGTCTAGTATGTATTGCGATACTGGGGTAACCGTTGAGGACTAGTGTATTTTGGGTAATACGGTATATCTCAAAGAGGTGGTCTTTAATAAACCTTTGCTGTGTTTTGGTAAAGGTATAGAATACTTCTCCGTAGAGACTTTGTATTAAGGGACTATTTCTTGATGAAGGTTGATTTTTGTTTCTTGTCCATTTTGGATTACGAAGTAAAGCATTAACAAGCTTATCTTTAGGATATTTTTGGACAATCTTCTTTTTAAAAAACTTCTTCTTGACAATATTGTTAGATGGAATAGGTATCGATTGAGACGGTGTAAATTGCGAGAAGCTCAAGGTTATTTTTTTCTTGTTTTGCACAGAAGGAAGCTTAAATTTTAGTGCATCAAAAGAGAGAAAAAGAAGTAAGAAAATGAAGAGATGAAGTAAAAATGAGAGTACAAAACCCTTTAACATGCGATTGTTCCTCACATTTTAGTCCCTGTAGTGTATAATCTTAAGAATTATACATAAAGAGGATTAATACTATGATATACAATAAGTCTGTAGCAGCATTTGAAGAAGCATATAAGGTTATTCCTGGAGGGGTAGATTCTCCAGTGAGAGCATTTAGTGGTGTAGAAGGCACGCCCCCATTTATAGAGAGGGGTGAAGGTGGTTACCTTTATGATATTGATGGTAACCGATATATAGACTTTGTGCAGAGTTGGGGACCACTTATATTTGGTCATTGTGATAGCGATATTGAGGCATCAGTGATTCAATCAGTTAGAAGAGGGTTGAGTTTTGGTGCACCGACAACCGTTGAGACAGAACTAGCCGAAGAGATTGTTGCACTTTTTGATACCATTGATAAAGTACGATTTGTGAGTTCAGGAACAGAAGCAGTAATGAGTGCATTGCGCTTGGCACGTGGATTTACAGGGCGTGATGATATTGTAAAATTTACAGGATGCTATCATGGCCATTCTGACTCTCTATTGGTACAGGCAGGTTCAGGTCTAGCAACTTTTGGAAGTCCAAGTAGCCCAGGTGTACCAGGAGATTTGACTAAACATACACTTTTGGCAACCTATAATGATCTTGCATCAGTTGAGAAGTGTTTTACAGATTCAGAAGGGGGTATTGCTTGTGTAATCATTGAGCCTATTGCTGGGAATATGGGACTTGTGCCTGCTGATGAGATCTTCCTTGAAGGGCTGAGAACACTTTGCAATACACATGGTGCATTACTAATTTTTGATGAGGTAATGAGTGGTTTTAGAGCCTCTTTAAAGGGAGCACAAGGTATTACACGGGTAAAGCCAGACATGGTGACACTTGGTAAAGTTATTGGTGCAGGTATGCCTGTGGGAGCATTTGGTGCACGTACAGAAATTATGGCACACCTTTCTCCTGAAGGACCGGTTTATCAGGCAGGGACACTTAGCGGGAACCCTGTAGCAATGGCAGCAGGACTGGCTAGCCTTAGAAAACTTAAAGCCAACCCAGCTATTTACGTAGAACTTGGAAATAAAGCAAAAAAACTGGTTAATGGGTTTAAAAAAGCTGCCGATGCTGTCAATGTACCAATAGTAGTAGATGTACGAGGCAGTATGTTTGGTTTCTTCTTCTCCAGTAAACCAGTAAAGAACTTCTCCGATGCAATAGAGAATGATCAGAATCTTTTTGCCAAGTTTCATAAAGGTATGCTTGATAGAGGTATCTATCTTGCTTGTTCTTCATTTGAGACAGGTTTTATCTCTACGGTTACTACCGATGAGATGATTGATGATGCAATTAAAGCAGCATATGAAACACTTGTGGAGATTGTAGCCTAATGGTAGAACAAAAAGAAGAGCCAAAGTTTAAAAAAATAGTTAATGCTGCTGATGGTTTAAGTCTTGGCATCTCTATTGTTGTTGCTGTACTTATTGGTATTGGCATAGGGGTATTGCTTAAATCGTGGACGGATGAGATATGGACACTTTGGATAGGGGTATTGATTGGTATTGGTGCAGCAGTTAATAATGTCTATATTGCTTATAAAAAACAGAAAGCCTCACTTGATGAACTTGCCAAAGATCCACGCTACAGATACGGCAGGGAGATTAGGTCTGATGAAGATGATGATGAAGACTATTGACTGGAACATGCTTCGTGGACTACTTATTATAGATGGGTTGCTTATTTTTGTTTCGGCAACCTTTTTTAGTATGAGTACACTACTCAACACCCAAATAGGATTTCTCTCTGCCACATTAGTGATATTTGCTTCCATAAAAAGCTATAAGCATATGGTTAACACAAGAGTAGAAAATGAGATTATTGCAATGGATATTGATAAAGATATTGTTGACAAACTCGATGATCCGTATGATCTTTATTCTGAAGATATCGAAGAAGAAAAACAGCATTTTAAGACCAATAGCCGATCTCTTTCTGAGGTAGTTAAAGATACTAAACCCACACTCTCTATCTACCGTATTGGTGCATACCTGCTACTCGTTTTAGGGTTTTTGTATCTTAGCCACCATGATTTCTTGCAACTACCTGCATACCTCTTATCGCTAGGTTTGTCACCACTAACTATTGTGGTATTGCTGATATACAACAAAGCAGTCTACAGTGAAGATGTAGTAGAATAGTTTTTGGAGGATTTAAGGATGTATCGCATTTCTCTTTTGATAGCCATATTATTAAGTGGCTGTAGTGCTACCTTCCTGATGTCACAGCAAGACCAAGCTAAGCCTTCACAATCACTTCATGCAGTGCTACATATTATTGATAAACCTATTGATTTTGGGAAGAGGCGTATTGCGTTAACTAAAACCTATATCAGAAATCATTATGGCAAAACGGTGGATAGTATTACCATTGTACCAAAGATTATTTTGCTCCATTATACTGCTATTGACTCATTTGAGGAATCCTATAATACCATGAGACCTGAAATGCTTGGCGGTTCACGTAATGATATTGCTAAAGCCTCTGCACTTAATGTTTCGGTACAGTTTCTTGTTGACAAAAATGGTACCATCTATCAACTGATGCCTGAAACCCAAATGGGACGGCATGTGATTGGATTGAATTATTATGCTATAGGTGTAGAAAATGTTGCCAAAGATGCTCACTCGCTCACTCCTGCACAAGTTAAGGCCAATATTGCACTAGTGAAGTATCTTAAAACCAAATACCCAACTATCAAATACCTCGTAGGACACCATGAGTACCGTCGTATGGAGCAGACTAAATTGTGGCTAGAAAAAGACAAGGGGTACCGTACGATAAAGTATGATCCAGGAGAGATATTTATGCAAAAAGTAAGAGCTGGCGTTAGAAATCTAAACCTTAAAATGCCTCCTAAGAGCTATTGATGCATTCAGCTTTTTCAGTACTTGACTGGACGGTATTTGGTGTTTATTTCTTTATTTTGATACTAACTTCTGCTATCTTTAGTCGTATCAAGGTTAAAAGTACCCGTGACTATTTTATTGGAGACAACTCTGTACCAATGTTTGCTGTAGCAATCTCGGTATTGGCAACTTCACAGTCAGCAGCAACCTTTCTTGGTGGTCCTGAGTACAGTTATAGTAAAGATCTTACCTTTATTGGTTTTTACGTTTCAGCACTTTTAGCAATTGTTTTTGTTGCCAAGGTACTCATTCCTCGTTTTTATGCCATCAAAGCGGTTACTGTTTATGAATTACTTGAAAAGTGCTATGGAAAAAAGGCAAAAAAACAGGCAGGAGTCATGTTTCTTGCTGGACGGCTTTTTGCTTCGGGGGCAAGACTCTATATAGGTGCACTTGCTATCTCAATGATACTTTTTCTTGATATTACGACCTCCCATATGGCACTCTCTATTGCCATATTAATGTTTGGAGCATTGTCATATGCATACTTTGGTGGAGTGAAGTCTGTAATTTTCTCAGATATTATTCAAGCAGTAACCTATATAGGAGCAGGAGTTTCGGTATTGGTTTACCTCTATATGAGTCTCAATGGTGACCTTGGTACAATTTATCAAACCCTTCAGATGGACAGTAAGTTGAAATTTATAGATACCTCTTTTTCAGGTAGTTTTAGTATTTGGGCATTATTTGGTGGCTGGCTACTACTTAATATTGCTGCTTACGGAATGGATCAGGATATGACACAGCGTGCATTGGCATGCAAAGACACCAAAGAGGCACAGCATTCACTGATGATGAGTATCTATATGACTATTCCAGTGGCTATCTTATTTCTTTTTATTGGACTACTGCTTTATCTCTTTTATAGACACCCTGAACTCTCAGGGTTCAAGACTGATGTGGTACAAAAATTTAATGGAGAGAAGATTACTATTTTTATGTATTATATTCTCCATGAGATGCCTGAAGGTATGCGTGGACTTGTAACTATTGGTGCAGTAGCTGCAGCATTGAGTAGTTCAAACTCTGTATTAAGTGCCATGGCATCGGTTGCAATAGAGGATCTCTATAAGCCATGGAGACAGAAGCAGGGTATATATGATGAAATGCACTTTATCAAAGCAGGACGTATAGCAGTACTTCTATTTGCTATAGCACTTTCACTCATGGCAATGCTAAGTTACTACTGGCAACGCTATACTAATTTGCCACTTTTAAGTTTTGCGCTTGGTGTCATGGCATTTGCCTATACAGGATTACTTGGAGTATATGGTGCAGCTATTTTTACAACACGAGGGTCAGCTGAAACTGTACCGCTAGCACTCATAGGTGGATTTGTAACGGTATTGCTTTTGCAGCCGTATATACTGGGTAGTATGCTTAGCTTCAAACTAGGGTTTGCATGGCAGATTGTTGCAGGAACGGTAGTAGCATTTGGGGTGATGATGACAAAACAAAAGAGAGAGAAACATGGCATATGAATACTATATAGGCATGATGTCAGGCACCTCTATGGATAGCATTGATGTAGTATTGTGTGGCCTCGATGAAACCTCTTGTAAACTACTAGCAAGCTATGAGCACCCTTTTCCCACTATACTAAAAGATGAAATTATTACAACAATACAAGATAATGTACCAATTCAGACTATAGGTGCACTAGATCATAGACTTGGTTTGCTCTTTTCTGAGGCAGTAAATACCTTTATAGATAAAAAAGAGATCAATAGGGAAGATATTGTTGCTATAGGTTCACACGGGCAGACACTTTGGCATGAGCCACTGGGAAATACACCATTTACAATGCAATTAGGCGATCCTAATATTATTGTAGCAAAAACAGGATTGAAGGTTGTAGCAAATTTTAGACACAAAGATATGGCTTTTGGTGGAAGTGGGGCACCTCTTGCACCAGCATTCCATCAGTTTCTTTTTGATAAAAGCAGTACGATGTGTATTGTAAACATAGGAGGAATTGCCAATATTACAGTACTAGGAGAACAACTACTTGGTTATGATATTGGTCCAGGGAATATGTTAATGGATGCATGGATACAAGAGCATCAGGATCAAAGATATGATGAAAATGGTGTATGGTCAAAAAATGGTAGTGTAAATTATACCTTACTTGATATGATGATGGCAGACAGCTATTTTGCACAACCATATCCTAAAAGCACAGGTCGGGAAAAGTTCAATATTGCTTGGCTAAATAAGCATATCAGTACCCAGTACCCAGTACCCAATGCCATTGATATTCAGCGTACTCTTTTGGAATTAACTGCTCAAAGTATCTCCAATGAAGTGCTTAAGTTTAGCCCCGATATGCTATTGCTTAGTGGTGGAGGTGCAAATAATATTTTTCTCATTGAGCGTATTGCTACACTCATGCCCAACATACAGGTGAGCATCATAGAACAGAGAGACTGGATAGAGGGAATGATGATGGCATGGTTGGCATATAAACGAATTCATGAAGTACCAATTAATCTCAAAGAGGTAACGGGAGCAAAAGAAAATACTATTTTAGGTATAGTGTATATATGAAAGTTTATACAGTAGGTATTAATTGATCAATTATAAGGTAAACAATAAACAAAAAATGATACATGAAGAATAAGAAACCAAATATAAAACTCACAGAGTGGTTGGAACACTATAAGGTCAATAGCGAACTTATTCCACTTGCCGGAGATGCAAGTTTTAGAAAGTATTATCGTGTAGCAGATAATTTTCATAGAGGGATTGTCATGGATGCT
The DNA here is from genome assembly GCA_020525365.1 of Sulfurovum sp. Classification (NCBI taxonomy): domain Bacteria; kingdom Pseudomonadati; phylum Campylobacterota; class Epsilonproteobacteria; order Campylobacterales; family Sulfurovaceae; genus Sulfurovum; species Sulfurovum sp. The sequence continues at coordinate 786,047 of JAIZOF010000001.1, forward strand.
TCAATGCAGCCTGAAAGTGTTGAGCCTTTTATTAATATTGCTCATCTCCTTTTTGAAACAGGAGTACGTACACCTAAGATCAATGCCTTTGATGCAGAACAGGGATTTATTTTTATGGAAGATGTGGGTAATACACATTTTTATGATGTAGTAGAAACTGAAAAAGAGACTATTTATCCAAAGGCTATTGACACTATTGTTAAAATGCAATATGTTGATGTCAGAGGGCTACCCTTGTATGACCATGATTTTCTATTTTTTGAGATGGAACTTATGGAGGAGTGGTATTTGAAAAAGTATTTAAGTAAAATACTTTCAGTCAAAGAAAAAACACAATTAAACACAATGCTGGATCAAATCACCAATGTAGTACTTGAGCAACCACAGGGATTTTTTGTACATCGTGATTACCACTCACGCAACTTAATGTTTAACCATGATGATGCACTGGTTGTGATAGATTTTCAGGATGCTAGAGTGGGGTCACTTACCTATGATTTAGTCTCTTTGCTACGCGATGTTTATGTAGAGCTTGATCCCAAAGAGGTAGAACAGATGGCACTATACTTTCGAGATGCTAAAGGACTCAACGTAGATGATGCAACTTTTATGAAGTGGTTTGATTTTACTGGACTACAACGTCATATTAAAATACTTGGTATTTTTGCACGCCTTGCATTACGTGATGGAAAAGAAAGTTACCTAAAGAATATACCTATGACACTGAAATATATTATGCAGATAGTTTCAAAATATGATGAGATAAATCCTCTTAAAATATTACTAGACACAACACAATAATAAGCACTAATTGGCTAAAATACCCCCCTTAACAGTCTTAAAAAAGGTTTGGTCATGGCAAAAAGTAGAGATTTTTTACGCAGAATTGTTGAAGAGGATCTCAAATTAGAAAAATATAGTGAGATTGTAACACGATTTCCTCCAGAGCCTAATGGCTTTCCTCATATTGGACATGCCAAATCAATTACCATTAATTTTGGTATTGCTAGAGATTACGGTGGATACTGTCATCTAAGAATGGATGATACCAATCCAACGACTGAAGATACCAAGTATGTAGAGGCAATCAAAGATGCTGTAGAGTGGTTAGGCTTTAAGTGGAACAGTAAAGTGCACTATACCTCTGACTATTTTAACAGACTGTATGCGTATGCAATAGATCTTATCAAAATGGGAAAGGCTTATGTAGATAGTCTAAGCGAAGAAGAGATGAGAGAGTATCGTGGTACAGTCACAGTACCAGGAAAACGAAGTAAATATGCACAACGCAGTATTGAAGAGAATCTTGATCTATTTGAAAAAATGAAAAATGGTGAGTTTGCAGAGGGTGCACATATTCTCAGAGCTAAAATTGATATGGCATCACCTAATATGAAAATGCGTGACCCACTGCTTTACCGCATACGTCATGCACATCACTATCGTGCTGGTGATAAGTGGGCAATTTATCCAATGTATGATTTTGCACACTGTCTTTCTGATTATATCGAAGGAATTACTCACTCACTTTGTACATTGGAGTTTGAGAATAACCGTGAGATTTATGAGTGGGTTATTGAGACACTTAAACTCAAGTCTCCACGACCATATCAATATGAGTTTGCTAGACTTAATATCAACTATACGGTAATGAGTAAACGAAAATTGCTTGAGTTGGTAGAAAAGAAAGTTGTTAGTGGATGGGATGACCCGCGTATGCCTACTATTGCAGGCTACAAGCGAAGAGGCTATACTCCTGAATCTATTCTTGCTTTTTGTGACCAGATAGGAGTTGCTAAAGCCAATTCGGTAGTGGATATTTCTCAGCTTGAATTTTGTATACGAGATGACCTCAATCTTAAAGTACCACGTGTAATGTGCGTAATGGAGCCACTCAAGGTCACTATTATTAATTATGAAGGAAGAGAAGAGATAGAAGCCTCCTATTATCCTCATGATGTCCCTAAAGAGGGCATGAGAAGATTACCGTTTTCTAATGAGATATATATCAATCGTGAGGACTTTAATGAAAATCCACCTAAAGGGTATTTTCGATTGACACCCGATCAGCCTGTACGTTTGAAGTATGCTTATATTATTGTCTGCAAAGAAGTGGTAAAAGACAAAGAGGGCAATATTGTTGAGATAAAGGCAGAGTATTATTCTGATTCTAAAAGTGGTTCAGATACCAGTGGCATTAAAGTTAAAAGTGCTATTCAGTGGGTAGAGGAGAGTAGTGCAAAGCAGATAGAAGTGAGACTTTATGATAGACTCTTTCAGACAGAAGCACCACAAGGGGTTGAAGATATTAACCCTAACTCCTTAAAGATTATTAAAAATGCACTTATTGAACCAGCTGTTGTGATAGAAAAACCTGATGTACGTTTTCAGTTTGAAAGAGAGGGATATTTTTTTGTGGAACCAGTAGATTATACCGATAGGGCACCTGTCTTTAATAAGATTGTTTCACTTAAGGATTCGTGGGGAAAAAAGAAAAAATCCTCTCAGAAAAACCTTAAAGGGTTAAAGAAAAAATTACAAAAAAATATGCAAGTAGAGGGTGAAGTAGTGCCCATGAATACAGATGAGAAGATATTGTTTAATAGATATATCAATGTGTTGAATCTAAATAGCACTGTTGCGGAGATGATTGCAAGAGATAAGCAACTCTCACAATTTTTTGAGGAGACACTTAAGGCATATAATGCACCTGCAAGCATTGCCAATTTTGTTGTAAATGAGGTTGCAAGAGAGATCAAGAAGGGCAATGTGCTAAAGTTTGCACCACAACAACTTGCTGTACTGGTGAAGATGATAGACGATGAGATTATCTCAACCAAAATTGCAAAAGAGATATTTGAGACAATGTGTCAAGAGGAGATTGACCCTATAGCTTATGTAGAAGAGAATGGGCTCAGGCAGATAAGTGACCCTGCCGATATCCTGCCCATCGTTGATGATGTTATTGTCAAAAATCCTGAAAATGTACAGAAGTATAAAGATGGCAATCAGAAGCTTTTTGGTTTTTTTGTGGGTCAAGTACTGAAGGCAACTGAAGGGAAAGCAAACCCAACAGTAGTAAATGATTTAGTACAACAACGTTTAGAAGAGTAGCCAAAAAGATGCAAACTATGATTCTTGCGGCTGGATTGGGTAAACGTATGAGACCATTAACCAATCATACGCCTAAGCCACTACTTGAAGTTCACGGTATACCGTTAATTGTTTGGCATTTGAAGAAGCTGGCACACTATGGTTTTAAAGAGGTAATTATTAATATTGCACATCTAGGTTACAAGATACCTGAAGTATTGGGAGATGGTTCAAAGTGGGGACTTTCTGTTGTATACTCTGATGAGCAGGAGGAGGGTGGTCTTGAGAGTGCAGGAGGGATTGTAAAAGCATTACCATACCTTTCTAAGAGTGACCCTTTTTTTGTCATAAATGGTGATGTATGGACAGATTATAATTTTGACCCCAATAGAATATTAGAAGATGATATTTTAGCACATCTTATTCTTGTACCCAATCCAAAACATAATCCAAAGGGTGATTTTACATTACTTGATGGTAAGGTATATGATAGTAGGCAATATACCTTTTCGGGGATAGGGTATTACTCACCAAAACTCTTTAAGGGTGTTCCATATGGCAAAAGTGCACTTGCTCCTTTGCTGCGTACTGCAATGCTTGAAGGAAAAGTTAGTGGAGAGCTTTATATGGGAGAATGGTATGATATTGGAACACCAGAGCGTCTAAAGATGCTTAATACCCATTTTTGTACTAACAACTAAGGGTTGAGAGGTATTTTGCAACAGCATCTTCATCATTACTGTGTGGAAGAATGATATTGGCAACAGACTTTACTTCATCAAGTGCATTAGAAACTGCCACTGATGTACCTGCAAGCTCAAACATTCCCACATCATTGATCGAGTCTCCAAAGACTGTTACATCAGACAGGTCACACCCTAAGTATTCGACAACTTTTTTCAATGCACAGGACTTATCACCTTCTGGGTGGAGTAAAGTCAAAAACCAGCCACCACCATATTTTTCTGGTGACATTTTTGCTTCTACCACATCACCAAAACACTCTTTTATTGCTTGATAGAGTGGACGTAACTGCGTCTCATTTCCAAAGTAGACAATTTTGAGATTCTCTTCCATTGTACGGTTAGTGGGGTTAAACTGCATACGCGGGTCATCTTTATAGCCCTTGAGTACCTCTTTTTGATAACTATTTAGACGACGAGGATAGAGAAAAGTTTCATTAATATTTTTATCTTTGATACCAATGATAAAGGGGTCAATATTGTATTGCAGACCAAGTTCTACAATGGCATCACCTAGTACTTTGTCAATACTTTTAAGATCAATAATTTTTTGTTCAGGGGTAATAATAATGGCACCATCAAGAAGAATCATGGGAGCATTGATATGTAGTTGCGAGAGTAACTCTTTAGATTTGGTAAAACTGCGTGCTGTTGCCACCCCCATTGTAGCATACCGAGCAGTATGGTTCCATGTCTGAATACTAAATGGGCTCAGTGTAAGATCAGAACGAAGAAAAGTATGATCTAAATCAGTAATGTAAACAGAGCGCATACTTTATGCCAATCTTTTACCATAAATAAGTACAGCAAAAAATCGTATTGCCCAAAGGGTAAACATGATTATCCAAACAGTAACAGAGATATCAAAAAAAATCATGAAGTTCCATCCAAATGCTGCAGCAAGAGAGACAAACAGGCGCACAATGACAACCAATTGTGTCCAGTTAAACAGTACCTTCTCCCACATGCCCACTTGCATTATATTGCCAGAGTGCCCAATGGTTACGCGGGTACCAAACCCAATCAATATGGTAAAGACAAAACCTAGCATAAGAATATGAATATCAAGAAAGAGAAAGTTGGTACCTGCAATGAGTGTTGTTAGATTTGTCATGGCACCAAAAATGAGTGCAACAGGTATCCAGTAGAGTGCTAGATGGAGGATCCAAAGTAGAGGATTGGGGTTAGGGAAAGGGAGGTTCCATCTAAGTATTTCTTTACCTATAATGTAAGCAAGAATGATGTCAACAATAAAAGAACCATTAGTATGGATGCTTTCAATGATGACATGCAATAGCAGAAGAGTAAATATTATTTTAAGTAGACTAAGATTTTTTTCTACCATGCAATGAGAAAAGAAGGGCACCATACGTTGTGCAACAGAGAAAGTTAGCGGGAAGATATAAAGGTAAATACCAGCTTCTAATGCAACATTAATCATGGGTGCATAAAAAAGTGATCCTACAATAAAAATAAAGTGTGACAAAAGCCCAAAACCCATTGCAGTTAAGATCCAAAATATATCATGATTGTCAGCCATAGCACTATTTCTATAAATATTTTGAAGAATATTAAATACCATGACATGTCCAATAAAAAGTATAAGCATACCAGTATAAGAAAAGAGAGGTGAGATTATGCTTCCAAATAGGAACAGCATCGTACCAAGACAGTAGAGACCAAAGACCTGCATATAACGTTTTTTTTCAATGGGTGGTGTAGAAGTGAAGCGTGGAAAAGTTGTAAATAAAAAGGCTACAAATGCTGGTGTAAAGAACAGGTAGAGCATACTGTAGCCATGAAAATTAGATGCAGGTATTTCTAAATTAGTGATACCTTTATAGGAGAGCATAAAAATAAGCATGGCAATAATTGCATTGATGAATGCCAAGAGAAAAAAGGGTTGATGAGGTTGCAAGAAAAAGTAGTGTGACTCAGTTTTTTTATGAAATTGCATATGCATGGATTACCTTTTTTGTGGGCATCATAACAAAAGCATTTTAAAGTACGATTGAGGCATATCAAGAAATACCCATAGATTATTGATATACCCCCATGGAAGTAATAACTTATTTAAGGTTAGGTCTTGGTGTCTTGTCTGTTATGCTTGGAAGCTGTGGATACGAAATAATAGGCTTTCTGCCTTTAAGTGCACCCAAAAATACAATAATTTTCTCTACGTCTGCATCGGAAATATCTTTACCAAGTTGTGTTCTCCCCATCTCTTGAATTGCCTCCTTGAGCGACCAGATGGCACCATTGTGGAAGTAGGGTGCAGTTTGGGTAATGTTTCTCAGTGTTGGTACTTTAACCATACCATTTTTATTGCCCTTAAAGTCACCAACATTAGCATATTTGTATGGACGAACAAGTGGGAACTTCTGCATGCTTCCACCTAGAGCAATGCCAGTATGACATGCAGTACAACCTATGTCAATAAAGGTGTTAAGTCCCTCCTTCTCGGCATCCGTTAAAGCATCTTTTTTTCCATTGAGGAAATCATCAAAGCGTGATGGTGTAACCAATGTTCTTTCAAAGATGCCAATGGTTTTTGTGATGGTTTCAAAGTCTATCTTTACATTGTTGCCATAAGCTTTTTTAAATTCAGCTATATACGCAGGCATGGAGTTAATTCTTGCCTCAACAAGTGTAGGTGGTGCGGCCATTTCTGGTACTGCTTGCATGGGACCTTTTGCTTGATCTTCAAGGGTAGGACTTCTTCCATCCCAGAACTGTTTTTGTGCAAAAACAGCATTATAAACAGTAGGAAAATACTTTTGTACTATCTGGATATGGGAATCAAATTATGCTTTTTGAGCATAAAGACAATAGCACAAAGTTTAACCTTTTAAAGATATACCATCAAGGAAATAATGCTTTTTATGATTGTAAAAGAAATATAATCATTGCTTTGCAAAATAAAAAGAGAAGGCTAAAAGAGGGAATTTTAATTTACAACATTAGCAACAATTCACAAAAACTATATGAAACAAATAGTGGATTTAATGGCATTATTGCTAAGTATAAAGATGGATTTATCTATAGCACCAGCAAAACCAAACTAAACAAAGTCAATAATAATCAATTTGGTTATATCCCAAAAAATAAAATATTTTCAAAAAGTTTGATTTTAAATAGCAAAAATAACGAATTGTGGTATCACTATACAGAAGATAGGTTTTTCGACTTAAACAAAAGGAGTGTAATCAAAACCTATCCATTTGGTATGTGGAAAATTTCCGAAATAATCAATCATGACCTATATGTTTATGCTGGAGATTTTTTAAAAATAAACCTAATAAACAAAAAAGCAACAAACCTATGGAGTATTGACCACCATATGTTAAAGCAAAATACAAAAGAGCTAAAATTACCCAAAGCAAGAGTTGGGCTTTTTGTAAATGGTGTCTATTTCATCATAACATCTTCCAAGAGTTGGGATACGGTTACAAATAGGAACAACACAAAAGCAGTCAAATTTAAAAAAGGTGCCATATATCAAATTAAAAATCAAAAACTTTCATTTACAACCCTATTACCTTTTGATGATATTGTTTATGCCAATAGTCCAGATAAAAAGTATTTATATATTTTTACAAAATCTAGAAAAGTAATCAAATACCATATTGAGAAAAATAAAATAGTACAAATATATAAATTGAACATTCATTTAGATCAAAAATTTGAATTAGCAACTGTTGGGTTTACTGATGATAATTTTATCATATCATTTGAAGAGGATAGATACAGAAATGCCTATATCGTATTAGCAAATAAAAATTTTACACATTTTAGCAAACCTTACAATATAAGAATGGGCGGCATAGACATAGCCACTCAAAAAAGTATTCATACAAACCATATGAGGGTGAACAATCTGTGAAAAGAACAGCTGTCTCGTTTAAGTTGTTGCCTATTTTTTGAGGTTATTTTGTCTGGAGATGAAAAATGCAATATTTTACCATTACTTTAGTTTTAAGCGTACAACTTTTTGCAAATAACCTATATTGGTATAACGATAATCAAAAAATACAAAATTCCATAAGTATTATAAAGATAGCAAAAAATAATCAAAGATACTCGACACTTTTTATAGCTATATAGATAGATTTTCAGATAAGTTGAAGAAAATCATCAAATAATTAAATATGATAATATATATATTTTAATGTTATAATAGTAAAAAAGTGGAGGATTGAGAATATGAATAGATTTCCATGGTGGGCAGGCGGTATCTTGATGGCTGGTTTGCTTCTAATGACATTTTCGATACTTGGTGCGGATAGACCGTTGGGTGCCTCAACCTATGTACCGTACTTTGCGGGGGTTTTGTTTGATTTGAGTCCTGAAAAGTATAGCTATCTCAAAGAGATAGAGAACCCTGGAGCATGGGAAGGTGTTATGTTGCTTGGTGTATTTTTTGGTGGCTTTGTCACTTCCGTATTTATTACCAAGAGCTTCCGTATCTCTTTGATTCCAACAGGATGGAAGAAGTACAAAAATAATTCAGTACCCTCTAGACTATTTTGGAGTTTTGTATCAGGCTTTATGATGATTATTGGTGCAAGACTGGCAGGTGGATGTACATCTGGACACTTCATATCAGGTATGAGCCAGATTGCAATCTCTTCAATGATTTTTGGTGTAGGGGTGATGATCTCTCTTGTGATTACCGGAAGACTCTTCTATAATATGAAGGAGAAAAAATAATGGGTACTACTATTACAACAGCAGCCAACAATGACCTTGTATCACGTATAGCACAGATGTTTGAGAATGTAATCCATCAGGGTCATGGTTCATTAGCACTCGTTTTTCTGATTGGTGTAATTTTTGGTGGAATCATCCAATATACACGCGTAGATAAGTTTGAGAAAATTGCAGGGTTTGCGATGCTTAAAGATACAATTGTCCCTAAGATGCTTTTTTTAACAGTAGGACTGGCAAGTATTGGGATTTACTTTATGATTGAGGCAGGGTATGCGCACTATCACGTTAAACCCATTATATTGTCTGGTCTTATTATTGGTAGTATACTTTTTGGTATTTCTATGGCAATCTTTGGGAAGTGTCCAGGGACTGGTCCTGTCTCTATTGCTGAGGGACGTATTGATGTTCTTGTTGGTGCAATTGGTGGATTGTTTGGCGGGTTAATTTTTACACTCTATTATGACGATATTTTCAAGCCCTTGATGGGAGAAAGCATGGGTAAGCTAATTTTGCCAAATCTTTTTCCAGGGCATGAGCATCTGGTAGTATTGATTTTTGGTGTGGTGGTTACATTGGTGGCAATATTTATCCCTAAAGTAGAACTTCTTGACGAAGCAGACTCTCCTAAGTCTTCTAAGTAGTTTTCAAGAGATAGAAAGCATTAGACTTGAGCCAGTATGTGGCACCTGTATTGGTGTGCCAATATGGGGGCTTCTCTTCTTTTGTATCATTTCTTAGTAAATCACGTATATTTTTGAAATGGGTAGTCCTCTATTATTTGAAGATTTTGAAGAGAAATGTGCCAATTAAGACACTTTTATAACCCCTTCTCTTTTTGGGTTATAACTCAATATCATAAATAATTTCAGTTCTATTCTTTTGTATTTGTATTTCATTAATGCGTAGTCCTTCAATAGGCAAATGCATAAATGCATCGATACACTTTACACCCGTTTTGGCAATTTCACGTAGCACAAGACCACGATATGCTTTTGCCCAGTGGCTAACCACCTTTCCCTCTTTTATAAATTTCAATGTGGTGTAAGGCTTGGTAGGCCTATAAAACTTATCATAAAAACCTGCACGTAGATCGAGTATTTCTTCATCTTCAAGGTAAGCTTCCATCAGCGGTGAACCATGTTCATGGTAGAATTTTTCTACTTTAATCTCCCCCACAGCTACTCCTTGCTTGAGACGGTACTCTGGAATAAGGTCATCTGCACGTAAAAATCCAAAGAGATTAGAGCAGAGAATGACATGATTGTCAATATAGTGCTGTGCATCATCTGAAAGATTTATATAGTCTAAGTAATCAAAAGCTACACCAGTGTAGCGTTCGATAGCTTTCATTGCTGGCTCATGGATAATATCTTTTATATGTGACTGGATATCTATCTCTTTCTTGAGACCAAACATGGTACTTAGCACTTTCATATCACTCTTTTGAAGAATATTCATATAGGTATGTAATAATTTTTTACGATAAGGGAATAGTGTGGGGAAAAGTAGATTTTCAAGTTTAAATGATATGTCACCACCATACCTTTTGGTTTCACTGGGTGCAAGAAGTATTTTCATAAATAATACCCTTTGGAAAGATTATAGTGTTGTGATTGTAGTATGAAGTAGGTAAAAAAGCAATTTTTGATTTTTTTAGAAAAAACCTTGACTTTTTAAAGCTTTTTGCCTATAATTCCCGTCCATTTTAAGTGTAAGTTACTTTTAATGTGATGGTGCTGGTGTAGCTCAGCTGGTAGAGCAGCTGATTTGTAATCAGCAGGTCGGGGGTTCAAGTCCCTTCACCAGCTCCATAAATATCATTATCAGTGTTTGACCAGTAAAGAGACAAACATTATATGTGGTGAGTTACTCAAGTGGCCAACGAGGGCAGACTGTAAATCTGCTGGCTTTCGCCTTCGGAGGTTCGAATCCTCCACTCACCACCATGTTAAGTCACATATAAAAGACGCGGGAATAGCTCAGTTGGCTAGAGCGTCAGCCTTCCAAGCTGAGGGTCGCGAGTTCGAGTCTCGTTTCCCGCTCCATAACTGGGAGCTGTGTGAATTATCTACTTAACAGAAATTACTTCACATATTAAGCTTTCCAAACAATATTAATTTTTCAGTCTATCTTACAAATAGTTTTATTTGGTGATTGTATTGATTGTTTATGCCCATATGGCTCAGGGGTAGAGCACTTCCTTGGTAAGGAAGAGGTCGTGAGTTCAAGTCTCACTATGGGCTCCAGGTAAAGTATGGACAAAAGTATTACAGTTATGTAATAGTTCTGTCCATATGGGTTTAGGGTCACTTGATGTACTCTTAAGAAGTTTTGGCTATAATACTGCCTTTAAAACAACATTTAAGCTAGGAGAAAAGCATGGCTAAAGAAAAATTCGAACGAACCAAACCGCATGTTAATATCGGTACCATTGGTCACGTTGACCACGGTAAAACTACATTGACTGCTGCAATTACTGCTGTACTTGCAACAAAAAATGATACTGCACTTATGGATTATGATCAGATTGATAATGCTCCTGAAGAGAGAGAAAGAGGGATTACGATTGCGACTTCTCACGTAGAGTATGAAACTGATACAAGACACTATGCTCACGTAGACTGTCCAGGTCACGCTGACTACGTTAAAAATATGATTACAGGTGCTGCCCAAATGGATGGTGCAATTCTTGTTATTGCTTCAACTGATGGTCCAATGGCTCAGACAAGAGAGCATATCCTTCTTTCTAAACAAGTAGGTGTACCGTATATCGTTGTTTTTCTAAATAAAGAAGATCAACTTGATGACGAAGACAAAGAAGAGATGCTTGAGCTTGTAGAGATGGAAGTACGTGAACTTCTTTCTGAATATGACTTCCCAGGCGATGATACTCCAATTGTAGCTGGCTCTGCATTCAAAGCACTTGAGGAAGCAAAAGCTGGTAAGCTTGGTGAATGGTCTGAAAAGATTATTGAACTAATGAGTCAAGTTGATACATATATTCCTGAGCCAGTACGTGAAACAGACAAAGAGTTCCTTATGCCAATTGAAGATATCTTTACTATTCAAGGGCGTGGTACAGTTGTAACTGGTAAAGTTGACAGAGGTCAGGTATGTGTAGGTGATGAAGTTGAAATCGTTGGTCTTAAGGATACCCAAAAAACAACTGTAACAGGTGTTGAAATGTTCCGTAAAGAGATGGACTGTGGTCAAGCAGGTGATAACTGTGGTGTTCTTATTCGTGGTATTGCTAAAGAAGAAGTACAAAGAGGTATGGTTCTTTGTAAGCCAGGATCTATTACACCACATACAAAGTTTGAAGCAGAAGTTTATGTACTAACCAAAGAGGAAGGTGGTAGACATACACCATTTTTCAATAACTACAGACCTCAGTTCTATGTACGTACAACAGATGTAACTGGTTCTGTTCAGCTTCAAGAAGGTACAGAGATGGTTATGCCAGGAGACAATGTTAAGATTGATGTTGAACTTATTGCACCAATTGCTCTTGAAGAAGGTACAAGATTTGCTATCCGTGAAGGTGGTAGAACTGTTGGTGCAGGTGTTGTTTCCAAGATCATCGCTTAAGACCCCATTGCAGAAAGAAGTCATTCTTCCTGCTTTTTTATAGGAGATAACTATGAGAGAAACAGTTCACCTTGGATGTGAGAAGTGTACAAGACGCAATTATCACACTACAAAGAACAAAAAGACGACAACAGAAAAGCTTGCATTGAAGAAATATTGCAAGTGGTGCAAAGAGCACACTATTCATAAGGAGATGAAACTGTAATAGGTTTCACTCTTTTTCTTTAGGCCAATAGCTCAGTTGGTAGAGCACTGGTCTCCAAAACCAGGTGCCGGGGGTTCGAGTCCCTCTTGGCCTGCCATAATAAAAGGTAATAGACTATGGGAAAAATTTCAACATTTATAGCTAATGCACAAGCAGAGCTTCATAAAGTAATATTTCCAACTAAAATACAAGTAAGACAAGCATTTTTAGCAGTTATTCTTGTGGTGACTGTCATTTCAATATTTTTAGCACTGGTTGATTTAATGATGTCGGCCATCGTATCTACAGTTTTATAGGATAGATAATGGCATTTCAATGGTATGCAATCCAAACATATGCAGGTAGCGAGCAGGCAGTTAAGCGTGGTATTGAACAATTGATTGCAGATTATGGTCTTGAAGAGAAGGTAGAGCGTATTGTTGTACCTACAGAAGAGGTTATTGAAGTCAAGAATGGTGAAAAGAAAATTACAGAACGAACACTTTATTCAGGTTACGTATTTGCACAGATAGACCTGGATACTGACTTATGGCACAAGATTCAATCTTTACCAAAAGTATCTAGATTTATTGGTGAACAAAAAACACCAACCCCTCTTACTGAAGCAGACATCAAGGTAATCTTAGAAAAGATGGATCAGAAGGTTGCTCCTCGTCCAAAAGTTGATTTTGAAACAGGTGAAATGGTGCGTATTATTGATGGACCTTTTGCAAACTTTACAGGTATGGTTGAAGAGTACGATCTTGACCATGGAAAACTAAAGTTAAATGTTTCTATTTTTGGTAGAAATACGCCAGTCGAGATTCTCTATACTCAAGTAGAGAAGATTATATAGGACCCACTAGTGGTCAAATTAAACTAAAGGAAGAATAGATGGCAAAAAAGATAGCTGAAAAGTTTAAGATGATGATCCCTGCGGGTCAAGCTAATCCATCACCACCAGTAGGCCCAGCACTTGGTCAGCGTGGTATTAATATTATGGAGTTTTGTAAAGCATTTAATGAGGCAACAAAAGATAAGATGGGGTTTAAGATTCCTGTCGTTGTCACTGCCTATGTCGATAGAAGTTTTACTTTTGAAACAAAGCAACCACCAGCAAGTGACCTTATCCTTAAGGCGGCAGGTTTAAAAAAAGGAACCGATAATCCACTTTTAAATAAAGTTGGTTCGATTACAAAAGCAAAGCTTGAAGAGATTATCGACCAAAAGATTTCAGATTTGAACACAACAAACAGAGAGGCAGCAGCAAGAATTATTGCTGGTAGTTGTAGAAGTATGGGTATAGAGATTGTAGATTAACTACAAGTACTGCCCAGAAAATATTTATATTAATATAATCTAAACCACATGATTTAAAAGATGTGGGAGCATAAAAGCGGAGAAAATAATGGCAAAAAAATTAAGCAAAAGAAGACAAGCACTACTTGAAAAGGTAGATGTGACAAAACAGTACAATGTAGATGAAGCAATGGATTTATTGAAAGATCTTAAATCTGCAAAATTTGATGAAACAGTTGAAGTAGCACTCAACTTGAATGTCGATCCAAGGCATGCTGATCAAATGGTGAGAGGATCTATTGTTCTTCCTCATGGAACGGGCAAAAATGTAAGAGTAGCGGTATTTGCAAAAGATACAAAAGCAGATGAGGCAAAAGCAGCAGGTGCTGACTTGGTTGGATCTGATGAGCTGATTGAGCAGATTCAGGCAGGAAATATTAATTTTGATATAGTTATCTCTACACCTGATATGATGGGTGTTCTTGGTAAAGTAGCAAGGGTACTTGGTCCAAAAGGTCTAATGCCAAATCCAAAGACAGGAACCGTTACAATGGATATTACCAAAGCAGTTGAAAATGCCAAGGGTGGACAGGTTAATTTTCGTGTTGATAAAAAAGGAAATATCCATGCAGGTATAGGAAAGATCTCTTTCGATAAAGAGAAAATTAAAGAGAACTTTAATACATTTATTGAAGCAATCAACAAGGCAAAACCTGCATCTTCAAAAGGTAGATATATTACAAATGCAGCAGTATCTTTGACAATGAGCCCATCTGTGACACTTGATACTACAGAAATAATGGAAATTAAATAATATAAATTTTACTTTACGGGGAATACATTTCTCCGTATCTAAATTTTCATCGGTAAAAGTGTAACTTTTACGGTTGAAGACTTAGGTCTTGATCTTAGACTGAAGATAGTAGGGGCGAAAGCTTAATTAGTCTGTGCGAAATCACAAATGAGTATGGATTCATACACCCTATTAGAAGGTCGGAAGGAGTAGAAATGACAAGAACTAGAAAAGAAGAACTAGTAGCAGAGATGACAGCAGAGTTCAAGGATGCTGGTGCGATCATCGTCTGTAATTACAAGGGTATGACTGTTGAGGCTCTTGAGACTGTGCGTAACATGGCACGTGAAGAAGAGACCAAAGTTAAGGTCATCAAGAACCGTCTTGCTTCTGTTGCATTGGAAAATGCAGGTTGTGAAGCATTGGAACTTAAAGATACAAACCTTGTAATCTGGGGCGACACACAGGTACTTCCTTGTAAGGTTGCCGATAAAGCAGCCATTCAGTTCAAAGAACACTTTTCGATTAAATCAGGTTTGATCGAAGGCAAGATTGCATCTATGGATACCATCAATGCGATGGCTAAACTTCCAACAAGAGATGAACTACTTGGTATGCTTCTTAATGTTTGGAATGCACCAATACAGAACTTTACTATTGGATTAAAAGCACTTGCTGATAAAAAAGAAGTGGAAGAAGAGGCATAATGTATGCGATGAGAGCCGCAGGCTCTTTTTTAGCAGGAGATAACTCTTGCAATATTTTGAAAATTGTTTATAAAAGGATAAAACTATGGCAACGACTAAAGAAGATGTATTAGAGTTTATTTCTAATCTTTCTGTACTTGAGCTTTCTGAGCTTGTAAAAGAATTTGAAGAGAAGTTTGGTGTAACTGCACAAGCAACTGTTGTGGCTGCTGCTGGTGGTGCTGCTGCTGGTGAAGCTGCTGAGGAGAAGACTGAGTTTGATGTTGTTCTTACCGATGCTGGTGGGAAGAAGATTAATACCATTAAAGTTGTTAGAGCAATTACTGGTCTTGGACTTAAAGAAGCAAAAGCTGCTGTTGAAGAGACTCCATCTGTACTTAAGGAAGGTGTCTCTAAAGAGGAAGCAGAAGAGTTTAAAAAACAGATTGAAGAAGCAGGTGCTTCTTGTGAACTTAAATAATTACTATGATTTTAAAGACTTCAAGCATAGGCTTGAAGTTTAGTTATATCTACCTCAACTAGATATACCGATAAGCTATTCGGAGACATTTCATACCCTCCTCTAATAGTTTCTTTGTGTATCTATATAACATATGAACTTTATTGTTCATTATTAGACATCTAAACAAATGAAATATTCATACCAATCATCATCATAAGGATAAATATGTTAAATTCTTTGCATTCTGGCAATAGACTCCGTGTCGATTTCTCTAAAACACCCAGAGAAATAGAGATCCCAAACTTGCTTCAACTTCAACAAAAAAGTTATGAAAACTTTCTAATGTTAGGAGAGAAAGATAGAAAGAACTCTACACTTGAAAAAGTATTCCGTTCAGCCTTTCCTATTCATGATCAACAAAATCGTCTGACATTGACCTATAAGAATTCTGAGATTATCAAGCCTAAGTACACTATTAGAGAGTGTATGGAGAGAGGTCTGACTTATTCAGTATCGTTAAAAATGAATATTGAGTTAATTATTTGGAACCGTGACGAGAAGACAGGTGAGAAACTAGACCCTAAAGAGATTAAGCAACAGGCTGTATTTGTTCGTGATATCCCTTTAATGACTGATAGAACTTCATTTATTGTAAATGGTGTTGAGCGTGTAATTGTTAATCAGCTTCATAGATCTCCAGGGGTTATTTTTAAA
Source organism: Sulfurovum sp. (assembly GCA_020525365.1). Lineage (NCBI taxonomy): Bacteria > Pseudomonadati > Campylobacterota > Epsilonproteobacteria > Campylobacterales > Sulfurovaceae > Sulfurovum > Sulfurovum sp. The sequence continues at coordinate 802,320 of JAIZOF010000001.1, forward strand.
GAAGAAGAAGGTACGACTGTTGGAGGTAGTCTTCTTTATTCTGCACAGATTATTCCTGATCGCGGTAGTTGGCTCTATTTTGAGTATGATGCAAAAGATATTCTCTACGCACGTATCAATAAAAGAAGAAAAATTCCTGTGACAATTCTCTTTAGGGCACTCGATTATTCTAAAGATGACATTGTCAAACTTTTCTATCCAACCAAAGAGATTATTATTAAGGATAATAGATTCCTTGTTAGATTTGATCCAAATGACTTTGTTAGAAGGGCAGAATATGATATTAAAGATATTGATGGTAATGTTATTGTCAATGCGGGTAAACGCTTAACAAAGAAAAAAGCACAAAAGTTTTTCGAGGAAGGGCTGGAATGGGTTGAGTATCCGCTTGAAATATTAATGGAGCGTCACTTGGCTACTGCGGTTATCGATCAGGAAAGTGGCGAAGTGCTTTACGATGTTGTCGTATCACTTGATGAGGCAAAACTTAAGAAAATGATTGATCAAGGTATTGATAAGATTGAGATTATTGATGACCTTGCAGAGGGTACTGATAAATCAATTATTAATGCATTTATTGCAGACCAAGAGAGTCTTAGACTACTCAAGCAGACAGAAGAGATTGATGATGAGAATATTCTTTCTGCTATTCGCATCTATAAGGTGATGAGACCAGGTGAGCCAGTTACATCTGAAGCAGCAAAAGTATTTCTTAGGCAGCTTTTCTTTGATCCAGAAAGATACGATTTGACAGAAGTTGGGCGGATGAAGATGAATCATAAACTTGGACTCAATACACCAGAATATATTACTGTACTAACAGCAGAAGACTTGATCAATACGGTTAAGTATCTGATAAAGGTTAAGAATGGACAGGGGCATATTGATGACCGTGATCATCTTGGTAATAGACGTATACGTGCAATTGGTGAACTACTTGGTAATGAGCTTCATGGCGGATTGCTCAAAATGCAAAAGGCAATCAAAGATAAAATGACAACAATCTCTAGTACGCTTGATGATTTGATGCCACATGATCTTGTGAATTCTAAGATGATTACCAATACCATTCTTGAATTCTTTTCATCTGGTCAGCTTTCACAATTTATGGATCAAACCAATCCACTCTCTGAAGTAACACACAAACGTCGTCTTTCTGCATTAGGTGAGGGCGGTCTTGTCAAAGAGCGTGCTGGATTTGAGGTACGCGATGTTCATCCAACACATTATGGACGTATCTGTCCAATCGAGACACCAGAAGGTCAAAATATTGGTCTAATCAATACACTAGCAACATACTCAAAGGTAAATGAGCATGGGTTTATTGAGGCACCATATAAAATAGTTAGAGATGGAAAGGTAACTGATGAGATTGTCTATGTAACAGCGACACAGGAGGAGGACAAGTGTATTGCACCAGCTTCAACTAAAGTGGATGAGAATGGTTATATTGTTGAAGATCTTCTTGAAACACGATTGAATGGAAACATTGAACTAAATGAAAGAAATCGTGTTGATCTGATTGATATTTCACCATTAATGATATCTGGTTCTGCTGCAGCACTTATTCCATTCCTTGAGCATGATGATGCTAACCGTGCTCTAATGGGATCAAATATGCAACGTCAAGCGGTACCATTGCTTAAAACTGAAGCACCTGTCGTGGGTACTGGTATGGAAGCAATTATCTCCCGTGATGCATGGGAGGCAATTAAGGCAAAGCATTCTGGTAAAGTTGAAAAGGTAGATGCAGAAAATATCTATATTATGGGTGAAGATGAGACAGGTGTCTTCATCGACCACTATTCACTTGAGAAAAATATTCGCACCAATCAAAATACTACTTTCACACAGATGCCAATTGTTAAACTTGGAGATAAGATTGAAGCAGGGCAAGTAATTGCTGATGGTGCAAATATGGATCAAGGTGAACTTGCTATTGGTAAAAATATTATGGTTGCTTTTATGCCTTGGTATGGATATAACTATGAGGATGCAATCATCGTTTCTGAAAAAATTATTCGTGAAGATACATTTACTTCTATACATACCTATGAAAAAGAGGTAGAGGCACGTGAGCTTAAGCATGGAACAGAAGAAATTACTCGCGATATCCCCAATATTCGTGAAGATGAATTACTTCACCTTGATGAGAGCGGTATTGTTAAAATTGGTACTTATGTAAAACCGGGGATGATTCTGGTAGGAAAAATTTCACCAAAAGGTGAAATTAAACCAACGCCAGAGGAGAGGCTCCTTAGGGCAATCTTTGGTGAAAAAGCAGGACATGTAGTGAATAAGTCGCTTTATTGTCCAGCATCTATGGAAGGGGTTGTTGTTGATATTAAAGTCTTTACTAAAAAAGGTTACGAGAAAGATGCACGTGCGATTCAGGCATATGAAGAGGAGAAGGCAATACTTGACAGGGGTCATCATGATCAGTTATTAATGATTGACCGTGAGGAGATTTTTCGTATTGTCCACTTCCTCTCTGAGCAAGAGTTGGCAAAAGATGTCACTATTGGTAATGTTGAGTATAAATCAGGAAACAAGATTCCTGGAGAAGTAATAAAGGGTATAAATCGTTTTGCCCTTAGAAGTGTAGTACAATCTTATAGTGATGAAGTACAAAATGAATATGAAGTACTTAAAAACTACTTTCTCAAGCAGAAAAAAAGACTAAAAGTAGAGCATGAAGAAAAACTTTCTATTCTTGAAAAAGATGATATTCTTCCATCAGGTGTAACGAAACTTGTCAAAATTTATATTGCAACTAAGCGTAAACTTAAGGTTGGGGATAAGATGGCAGGACGTCATGGAAATAAAGGTATTGTTTCCAATATTGTTCCTGAGATTGATATGCCATACCTTGAGGATGGTCGTCCAGTTGAGATTATTCTTAACCCGCTTGGGGTACCTTCTCGTATGAATATTGGACAGATTCTTGAGGTACATCTTGGATTGATTGGTAAACGTTTGGGTGAACAGATTCAGGAGATGTTTGATAATCAGACAGAAGAGTTTATTCAGAAACTTCGTACAAAGATGATTCAGATTGCCGATATTGCTAAATTGATGGATGCAAAAGAGACACTAAATAGTATGAGTGATGAAGAATTACTTAAATATGCTAGGGATTGGGCAAGAGGCGTGAAGTTTTCTGTACCAGTCTTTGAGGGAGCAAATCAAGCAGAATTTGAAAAACTCTTTGAATTAGCAAAAATTGACAATGATGGCAAAATGACACTTTATGATGGTAAGACTGGAGAGAAGATGATTGAGCGTGTCAATGTTGGTTATATGTATATGCTAAAACTACACCACCTTGTTGATGAGAAAGTACATGCCCGCTCGACTGGTCCGTATTCATTAGTTACGCAACAGCCAGTTGGAGGTAAGGCACTATTTGGCGGGCAGAGATTTGGAGAGATGGAAGTATGGGCACTAGAAGCCTATGGTGCGGCACATATACTCAAAGAGATGCTCACAATTAAATCAGATGATGTAGAGGGTAGGGCTAGAGCCTATAGAGCAATTACTAAAGGCGAATCGGTACCAGCATCAGGTGTTCCTGAAACAATGTTTGTATTGACCAAAGAGCTTCAGGCACTTGGTCTTGATGCAGAGCTGTATGAGAACAAAAAAGAAGTGGAGAGCGAAGATGAGTAATAAAATTTTAGAACATTTGGTACCAATCGATTTAAATAGCGATGAGAGACCACAGGATATTGCGGCTCTTCAACTGAAAGTGGCAAGTCCTGAAAAAATTCTTTCATGGAGTTATGGAGAGGTTAAGAAGCCTGAAACAATTAACTATAGAACCCTTAAGCCTGAGAGAGATGGTCTCTTTTGTGCAAAAATATTTGGACCAATGCGTGATTATGAGTGTCTATGTGGTAAATATAAAAAGATGCGCTATAAGGGTGTTGTCTGTGAAAAATGTGGAGTTGAAGTGACTGCTTCTAAGGTTAGAAGAAATAGGATGGGGCACATTGATCTGATTGCTCCAGTAGCACATATTTGGTATGTCTCTTCATTGCCATCACGTATTGGTACACTGCTTGGTGTAAAGATGAAAGACCTTGAGCGTGTACTCTATTATGAAGCATATATTGTTAAGAATCCTGGAGAGGCAAGTTATAGTAACGAAGGGTCAAATTCTCTTCAGAAATATGATATTCTCAATGAGGAGCAGTATCAACAGATTGTATCACGCTTTGGTGATACGGGACTTGATGCACGCATGGGTGGTGAAATTGTCAAAGAGCTACTCGAAGAGCTTGATCTTGTAGAAATGTTTGCACAACTCAAAGAGGAGATTGCGGCAACAAAATCTGAAGCGAAAAGAAAAACTATTGTCAAAAGACTTAAAGTTATTGAAGCTTTTCTTCATTCAGGCAACCGTCCAGAGTGGATGATGTTGACACAATTACCAGTGCTTCCACCTGATTTAAGACCATTGGTTAGTCTTGATGGTGGAAAATTTGCTGTTTCTGATATGAATGATCTCTATAGGCGTGTTATTAACCGAAACCAACGCCTTAAGCGCTTAGTGGAGCTTGATGCACCAGAGATTATTGTACGCAATGAAAAACGTATGCTTCAAGAAGCAGTAGATGCACTTTTTGACAATGGTCGCCGTGGCAATGCCGTTAAAGGTGCCAATAAGCGTCCACTTAAGCCACTTTCTGAAGTAATTAAAGGTAAGCAAGGACGTTTTCGTCAGAACCTTCTTGGAAAGCGTGTTGACTTCTCTGGGCGTTCAGTTATTGTTGTTGGTCCTGATTTGAGAATGGATCAGTGTGGTCTACCTAAAAAGATGGCAATTGAACTCTTTAAGCCACACCTGATGGCAAAACTTGAAGAGAAAGGCTATGCAACAACATTAAAACAAGCCAAGAAGATGATTGAGAAGCAGGAGAATGAAGTTTGGGAGTGCCTTGAAGAGGTAGTTGAAAATTATCCTATTTTACTTAACCGTGCCCCAACACTACATAAACTCTCTATTCAGGCATTTCATCCTAGGTTAATTGAGGGAAAAGCAATTCAGCTTCACCCACTTGTTTGTTCTGCATTCAATGCTGACTTTGATGGTGACCAAATGGCAGTACATGTACCACTTTCAGATGAAGCAATTGCGGAAGCAAAAGTCTTGATGCTCGCATCAATGAATATTTTACTTCCAGCTTCTGGTAAAGCAATTGCAGTACCGTCACAAGATATGATTTTGGGTCTGTATTACCTGACCCTTGAAAAGAAAGATGTTAAAGGAGAGCATAAGCTTTTTGCCAATGCCGAAGAGGTAGAGATTGCATTTGAACAACAGGCACTTGATCTCAATGCGCGTATTAGAACAATTATTGATGGACGCATTACAACCTCTACGGCAGGTCGCCTAATCTTGAAATCAATTATTCCTGATTATGTACCTGAAATGTACTGGAATAAAGCACTTAAGAAAAAAGATATTGGTAATATAGTTGACTATATCTATAAAGAGAGCGGTGTTTCTGAAACAGCTGGATTTCTTGATAACCTCAAAGATATAGGTTTCAAATATGCAACCAAAGTTGGTGTCTCTATCTCTGTAGATGATATCAAAATCCCTGATACAAAAGAGGAGATTGTACGTAAAACAAAAGAGGAAGTTAAAGAGATTCAGCGTCAGTTTGGAGCAGGATTGCTAACAGATCAAGAACGATACAACAAGATTATTGATATCTGGACTGATGCGAATAATTCCATTGCCTCTGCGCTAATGGAGCTAATTAAAAAAGATAAAGATGGATTTAACTCTGTTCATATGATGGCAGACTCCGGTGCAAGGGGTTCTGCGGCACAGATTAGACAGCTTTCAGGTATGAGGGGTTTGATGGCAAAATCTGATGGATCAATTATTGAGACACCTATTACTTCAAACTTCCGTGAAGGATTGAATGTATTGGAATACTTTATTTCAACACATGGTGCACGTAAAGGTCTTGCAGATACTGCATTGAAGACAGCCAATGCAGGTTATCTGACTCGTAAACTAATTGATGTTGCACAGAATGTAAAGATATTCATGACAGACTGTGGTACGCATGAAGGTGTAGAGGTATCTGATATTGTTGTGGGCAACGAGATGATTGAGCCACTTTCAGACAGAATTTATGGACGTGTACTAGCAGAAGATATCATTGATCCTATTACCTCTGAAGTATTGGTAAACGAGAGTACAATGATTGATGAAGAGACTGCCAGGCGTGTTCAAGAAGCTGGTGTACGTTCAGTGGTTATGAGAGCACCTTCAAGTTGTAAGGCACCAAAAGGAATTTGTGCGAAGTGTTATGGGCTGAATATGGCAGATAATAAAATGGTTAAGACTGGGGAAGCAGTTGGCGTTATTGCAGCACAGTCAATTGGTGAACCAGGAACCCAGTTGACACTGCGTACTTTTCACACTGGTGGTACAGCAACAGCTGGAAAAGAAGAGCGTCAAGTTATAGCAACGCAGGAGGGTTTTGTGCGTTACTACAATCTTTCCGTCTATAAAAACTCAGAAGGACATTTAATTGTTGCCAATAGACGTAATGCAAGTGTACTCTTGGTTGAACCAAAGATAAAAGCAATCACAAAAGGAAAAGTATCTATTGTGGTTACACATGATGAGTATATTGTTTGTGTAAAGACAGATGGACAGGATGAAGTGCGTTACAATCTAAGAAAGTCTGATATTGCTAAATCAAATGAGCTTGCTGGTGTTGCTGGTAAAGTTGAAGGAAAACTCTTTTTATCGTTTAATGATGGAGATCATGTAGAAGAGGGCGACTCTATTGTTGAAGTAATCAAAGAGGGATGGTCAGTACCAAGCCGTATTCCATTTGCTTCAGAGCTAAAAGTGGAAGATGGTGCACCGGTGACACAAGAAGTCAAGGCAGAGTCTAAAGGAACTGTAAAATTTTTCCTTCTCAAGGGAGATTATCTTGAGCCAATAGATAAATTTAATGCTGGGACAAAAGTAGACGAGAAGGGTCTTTTCGCAGTTATTGTAGATGAAAATAATCGTGAAGCTGCACGTCATTATATATCAAGAGGATCGGTTGTTAAAGTTAATGTGAATGAAGTGGTAGAGAGAGGTGCAACACTCTCTGCACCTGAAGTGACCACACAGGTGGTGATTGCCGAGTGGGATCCTTACTCTGAACCAATTATTGCTGAGCAAAAAGGTACTTTAAAGTTCGAAGATATTATTCCAAGTATCACTGTGGTTGAGCAGTTTGATGAAGTAACTGGTGATACTAGACTAGAGCTTAATGAGCATATTCCTGCAGCATATAAACCAGCAATTGTGCTTGCTACCGAATCGGGAGAGCTGATTCGGTATCAGCTTGATCCTAAAACAATTCTCTTTGTCAATGATGGGGATAAGGTAAATATTGCTGATATTTTGGCAAAAACACCTAAAGCAGCAATTAAGTCTAAAGATATTACTGGAGGTCTTCCAAGGGTTTCTGAACTTTTTGAGGCAAGACGCCCTAAAGATATTGCACTGATTGCACAAATTGATGGTATAGTAAGTTTTGGTAAACCGTTACGTGGTAAAGAGAGACTTATTATTACTGGTGAGAATGGACAAGTGATTGAACAGTTTGTTGATAAGGGTAAAACGATTCTTGTCCATACAGGAGAATATGTCCATACAGGCGAGAAACTTACTGATGGTGTAATTTCAAGTCATGATATTCTGTCTTCATTAGGAGAAAAAGCACTATATGACTATATTGTATCTGAAGTACAGATGGTTTATCGTAGGCAAGGGGTTAATATCTCTGATAAACACATTGAGATTGTTGCATCACAGATGATGAGACAAATTAAGGTTATAGAAAGTGGTGACAGTAATTTCATTGCTGGAGATATTGTCTCTAGACGTAAGTTCCAAGAAGAGAATGAGAGAGTGATTAAGCTTGGTGGTGAACCAGCAATTGCTGAATCAATGCTAGTGGGTATCACTCGTGCGGCAGTTGGTGCAGACTCCATTATTTCTGCAGCATCCTTCCAAGACACAACAAAGGTATTAACCTCTGCCTCTATTGCTGGAACAATTGATGCACTTGAAGACCTTAAAGAGAATGTTGTCATTGGTTGTCTCATTCCAGTTGGTACCGGTATGATTGGTCAAGAAGATATTAAATTGACTTCTTCTTTGGAGGTGTAATTTACCTTTTGGCTACCATGATTGTTTGTGGTAGTCTCTCTATTATTTTTTTTAGTTAAGATATATAAACCCTCTTTTATACTTTTTCTCCTCATCGCTTAACTGGATAAAGCAGGGCCCTCCTAAGGCCTAGCTAGGGGTTCGAGTCCTCTTGGGGAGACCATAATTCTGTTTGTAGCTACTATATATGTATGTCTAAGGTTATTACATATTGATAATTCTATTTTCTTTACTGCGTGTTGTATCATTTAAAAGTACTATTTTTACAAGGTCTTCTTTCTCTACATTATCAATATCTTCTCCAAAACAGGCAATAGCATTACTTTCTGTTAATGGAGTAAGCATACCTGAGCCTATTTTATTGTTTCGAGTAGGGGTAAATATTCCATTTTTTATTGTTCCAATAATGATATTGGTACGCTTAGCTTTGAGCTTGATATCATGTGAGAATTTAGCATAATTAAAGGTGTGCCAGTGGGTATTGGCACCAGCAATCTTGTAAAGTATTGGAATGGAGATAAGGTGTACAGTAAGCATGGTTGTTAGTGGATTTCCTGGCATTGCCATCACAAAGGTATTGCCCATAGTGCCCATCATGGTTGGACGACCAGGTTTAAGGTTAATACCGTGAAAGAGTGACTTTAGCCCATTAGCAAGAAATGCTTCATGGAGAAAATCAGCATCACCCATACTGATGCCCCCTGTGGTAATAATTGCGTCAAAGTGTTTGAGTTTGGCAACAAATGTTTTGCTTGCTTCAAGATTGTCTGGAATACGACCTATATAGGTAGGGGAAAATCCAAAACTTTTTAGTAGAGAAGAGACACCAAAGGCATTAGCATTGTAAATATCATCCTCGCTGGCATTTTCCCACGGCTCTTTAATCTCGTCACCAGTGGATACCACAGCGATACATGGTTGCATAAATACCTCAACTGCCATGATTCCCTGAGCAGAAAGTAAAGCAATATCTGAAGCTCGAAGAATATAGCCTGCCTCGAAGATAGTATCCCCTGCCTTGAGCTCCTCACTTTTTTTTCTAAAGTTACTACCTAGCTTAATATCTTTAGGAATGGTAACTGCTTCATCAGTTATATCAATACAACTCTCAATGGGTACGACTGTATCGACATCAGAAGGTAGTTGTGCACCGGTCATAATGCGATAGCATTCATCCACTTTGAGTGATGCACTTGCCACTTCCCCAGCAAAGATAGTACTAGCAACTCTGAGCCGTTTTCCGGTATCTTTGAACCTAAATGCAAAACCATCCATGGCAGAGTTATCGAAAGAGGGGAGATTTTTTTTGGCAGTGATTGCTTTGGAGAGGATACGTCCATTTGCATCGGTAATGGCAATAATTTCACTTTTATTTTTGGGTACAGCATGATTAAAGGCTATAGTATGAGCCTCAAGAAGAGACAGAGTATCAAAAGTGGTCATAACCTTCTCCTTGCAAAACAGAAGTGTTGCTATTATAACTTAAGCGTATTAGGGAATACCTTATCTTAAGGAAAAACCAAAGATTTAAAATGATAGATTAATTTCTTTGTCTTAACAATTGTCCCATAGAGATAGTTTAAGTTAATGGATAATTATGCAAACTTCAGGAAAAGTCCAATAACCAGTGATAGCCCTATGGTGAGCGTAATAACTGATATGGTATGCCATGAAGGTGATATAATTTCTTTGGATTCAAGCCATTGAGCAATCCGCATTGCTGGGAATGCCATAAACACAAGCATGACGATACTAAAAACAAGTATAAGTATAATATCAAGCATAGTTATATTTCATAATATTGGTGTATAAAATTTAATTCTTCTATTTTTTCTATACGAAATTTTGCTTTTATAGAACTATTGTCATCAATAATAAGTAGTGTATCTCCATCCATTTTAAGATGATGCTTCCCCCATTCTTTTTCTAAGCGTTCAAACTCCTTAAAGAGACTCATATTTGTTGGTTTTTCTTTAAATGCTTTATTTTTTTTATGCTTAATTGTCAAACCACCAAAACGTTTTTCTAAATAGTAAGGACTGTAGTGCTGTACAATTTTATAGATACGCTTATTTTTAGACGAGGGTCTACTTTGGAAGAAAACTACCAATGCAGTAAAAGTAAAAGCAGCAAAGAGTGCTAGTGGTAGATACCTATTCCATGCTTGCTGTTTCATTTGTAGTTCCTAAAATCTTTTGTATAGACTACAGTATAGAGCTTTTTCTTTTATAAAATGTTGATACATATCAATCATAAGCATAAAAGGGTTATGTTATGATATTTTTCTATCTTTTAAAAAGGGCAAGACATGAAAAATTTTCTCTACTTAGAGGGTGCATATCTTATATTGGGAGGGATTATTCTTTTAGTCACATTATATGTAACAACAAGACCTTTCATGTCTTCAGGTGCAGTCAAAAAAGGCTTAATATTAATAACTACTATACTGGTATTCATGATAGGTATACACTATGTGGTTACCACTAAAAGAATGAAAGAGGTTAGGATTGCATTTGAGCAGAACAAACCAGTCATCTGTGAGAGTCGTATGCAGAGAAAAGTAGCACAAGCAGTGACGATACAGCGCTCAAAGGGATGGGTGCTTGAAGGTAAAAATTTTGTTTCCCCCAACTATACTAGACCCTTTTTTAGTGCTCGATGTATTGTAAAATAATATATCAAATGATTCCTACACCCATAAATATTTTTATGATTTTTATTTGTTTTCTTGATGCATATCAATCTCTTCGGTTTCAGAAAAGGTCATAATACCCTTATGCCTTGGATGCTTTTCGAAGTTTTTGGCAAATAGATAACTGACAGGAGGCAGACGATGGAAACGTTAATCATTAGGCCAGAGATAGCGTTGGATCAGTTCCTCCCTATTTTCATAGAGTCAACATTGGTTCTTGTCTTTGGCGTAGGGTATGCAGCAATTATTACCTTATCAAAAATGGGATTCTTCTCCAAAGGATGGATGCCTGTGGGATATCTATTTTGGGCATTACAAACCTACTTCTTGTATGATCTTTCTCTCTTGATACAGAGTAACCATTTTACGACAAAAGTATTAATGGTTACGATGCTAGTCTATATCTTTATACCGCATCTCTATTTCTATTTAATAGAAGAGGCGGAAAAGAAGTATGAAAATATACAAAAGAATATACAGGATTAAACAATGAACACAAGGTGCTTTAAAAGCTATTTAGGAGAGTTTCAATTAAGAAAAAGGAGGATACATGGCAAATGAGAATAAGTCAGTATGGGTTAGTATATCATTTTGGCGCCGTTCTGCAGCGTGGGTGACAGGATTTGCATCTATTTTGTTGATATGGTTGACATTTGATACGCTAGGTCAAATTAGTATGGGGACAGACGAGGATCTTAAAAGTGGGATAACCAAAAGGGTACCAGGTCCTACGGTAATCAATTATCATATTGATTACAAGATGAGCGAAAAAAGAGGGCATGAGGTACCAGTAATTGGAGAAAAAGAACTCTTTTTTGGTAAAGAATGGAGTAAGGAGGAAGCAGCAAAATTATTACATCTTGGTAAATTGACCTCTCAGGCAAAGAACTGTATGAATTGTCATACACTCCTAGGTAATGGTGCTTATTATGCTCCTGATCTTACCAAAGCGTGGCTTGATCCTGCATGGCAGAATGGTGGACCACTTCAGGGAATAACAGGAAAAAATACAGTAGAGGAAGCGATGGCAGAATTTCTACAACATCCATCTCGATACCCTACACATGCAAGAATGATGCCAAATCTTGGTATTACAGCAGAAGAAGCAAAAGGGTTAGTAGCATTTCTCAAACATATGAGTAGTATTGATACTAATGGTTTCCCAAGAAACTTCTCACAATCTGCTGACAGAATCAAAGGAGGTACACATGCTCACTAGTATCAAAACAAATGAATTTGCTGGAAATGAATCAAAAAAACTGGCAATGATGTATTTTAGGGTAGCGATTATACTCTTTGGCGCACAGTTGCTAATGGGACTTATTGCTGCAATTCAGTTTCTTGCACCAGGGTTCCTCTTTGAGCTTTTTGATTTCTCGGTAGCCAGAATGGTACACATCAATGCATTAGTTGTCTGGATGCTTTATGCAATGATAGGGTCAGTTTATTATATGCTATCTGATGAAACAGGGATAGAAACGGTTCATATTGGTATAGGAAAGCTTGCTTTTTGGGTATTGACTGCTGCAGTTACGGTTGTTGTACTTGTTTACATTTTTGTTCAAGTAGGTTCAGGAACAGAAGCAACTATTTGGTTAATTAATGAAGGTAGAGAGTATCTTGAAGCACCTAGATGGGCCGATATTGGTATTGTTGTGGTGGTTCTTACCTTCTATTGGAATGTATTTGCTACCTACATGAAAGGTCAAAAAACTGGAATTATGACTGTCATGGTTGCTAACTTGATGGCACTGGCGGGTCTCTATCTTGCAGGAATGTTCTTTACAGACAATATCTCTATGGACCAGTACTGGTGGTGGTGGGTTATTCATCTTTGGGTTGAAGCAACTTGGGAAGTTTTTGTTGGTACACTTGCAGCTTATGCACTAATCAAGATTATTGATGCAAAGCGTGAGATTGTTGAGATGTGGCTTTGGATTGAAGTGTTGATGTTGTTTGGATCAGGTATTCTTGGTTTAGGTCACCACTATTTTTGGATTGGTACACCTGAATATTGGTGGGAGATTGGTGCACTCTTCTCTGCACTTGAGCCAGTACCACTAGTAGCGATGTTTGTCCATGTTCTCTATGATTGGGGTAAAGAGCAAGGAATCGCTAAAGCAGAAGGAAAGCCAGGTTCAGTAATGAATAATGGTCCTGCAATGGCATGGATTGTTACTAATGCATTTGGTAACTTCCTTGGGGCAGGTATTTGGGGATTTTTCCATACCCTACCACAGGTAAATATTTATACACACGGAACACAATTTACAGCAGCACATGGACACTTGGCATTCTTTGGAGCCTATGCAACTATTCTTATTGGGATGATGTATATGGGTATTCAGGGTGCATACGGGATTGAGAGAATGAAGGCAACATTCAAGTCTAAAATGGCAATCTCTTTAATTACTTTTGGAGTACTTGGAATGACAGTAGCATTGACGATTGCTGGATATGAACAGGTACTGGTAGAAAGAGCAGATCTTGGAGCTAGCTGGAATGCATTTTTTACAGCACAGAATCTACCTTGGTATGTTCAAGCACAGCTTTGGAGAACGATTATGGGTGTGCTTACTTTTGTTGGGTTTGTCTATTTAGTATGGGATTTGCTAACAATTGGTAAATCGAAAGCAGATTAGAGGGAATCTGAGGTGGCTACAGCCTGATAATTAAAGCAGAGAGTATTTCTCTCTGCATCCTACTGTAATAAAGGAAATAAAGATGTTATTTGAACAGTTTTCAGATATCGTACCAAGTTTTTTTGGATGGCTCAATCAAGGTCCATTGACTTTGACAATCTTTCTGCATACATTGATTGTTTTGCCAATGATTTGGATCTATTTTGATGAGAAAAAAAAATTATAAGGTAAAAATATCTAATGAATGCCTCTTGTAGAAAGTGTTATCTATTGTCCAATAATATTTTTATATTATAAGTCAATAAAAAAGAGATAAGGGCTAGGTAGAGCCCTTATGAATAGTGCCACAATTAAAGAGAGGCTCAAGATTCTACCGAAAAAAGAGTAACAGAGTGTTGTATTGCTATAAAGCTTTGTTTTTCTAAAAGGAGAAAGAGATGAAATGGGATAAACTTCTAGGTTTTGTTACGGTAACAAGTTTTGCTGCAACGATGGTAATGGCAGGCACATCAAATATGGATTTTGCAAAAACATACGAGAAAGAGTGCCAAGGATGTCATGGGCCAATTCATCAGGGTGGCGTTGGATCAGATCTTAGGCCTGCAGCACTGAAGAAAAAAAGTAGAGAATTTCTTGCAGAAACAATTCTTAACGGCAGAGAGAATACGGCGATGCCAGCATGGAATCATAAGTTTTCAAAAGATGATGCGACAGGTATGATTGATTGGCTGATGGATTGGAAAAATACAGTAGAGTTGACACTGGATTTAGATGAGGTACAAAAGACATGGACCAAACTTGCCGATGTAACTAAACTGGCAAAAAAATATCCTGTAAATAAAGATGGAAAGCTTGTCTATAAAGGGGCAGAAGTAAAAAACGTTAAAGATATTACTTTTGCAACAGAGAGGGATGCCTCTTTAGTTGATTTTATAGATTCTACAAATGGAAAAGTACTCTCACGCCATAAGGCGGGTTTTGCAGTACATGTAACTGTAACCAATAAAAATGAGCCACGATATGCTTATTCCATCTCTCGTTCGGGAAGATTAACCATGTTTGATATTGGAGCACCTGGACAACCCGCAGTAGCTTCTGTACAGGTGGGACAGGAGTCTAGGGGGCTTGCAGTCTCACCTAATGGTAAATATATTATTGCAGGAAATTATAATCCAGGTGGTGCAGTGCTTTGTGATGCACACACACTTAAGCCACTTAAAGCTTATGATACTAGTCGTGTCATTGATCCCGATGGACAGATTGGACCATCACGTGTAGCAGGAATTGCAGATACACCGTATGGACCATACTTTGCCGTAGCATTGAAAGATGGCGGACATACATATATTATTGATTATTCAAAAGAGGGATTCCCTATTGTTGGAGATATACCAAATATTGGAAAGATTCTACATGACTGTTTTCTTAATGAGAACAAAGGAGAAGATTTTGGTAGATATTTTCAAATTGCTTCTCAGGGATCAGACCTTATGGGTATTGTTGACTTTAAAACCAAATCTTTGGCAGCAAAAGTTTATACAGGTAAAAAATCTAAGCCACACCCTGGACAAGGATCAAGCTGGTTTAATAAAAAAATGGGAAAACAGCTTAATGCAACAAACTCTATGAACTTTGGTTCGGTGGTTATTTGGAGTTCACCAGGATGGAAAGTAGTTAAAAAGATTAAAACTTCTGGTGGTGGACTTTTTGTTGGAACATCAGAACATACACCATGGATATGGTCTGATTGTGTACTTGCTAAACCTGCAAAATATAATGAAGTACACCTGATTAACAAAGAGACACTTAAGACAGATAGAATTATTAAAGTTGGAAAGAAAAAAGGTCAGTTAATTGATGCTAAAACGAAAAAAATTCTTCAAGAGTGGGATGCAACCCAGCACCAAAAAATAGCTGTAAATGAAAAAGTATTTGGCAAAGAGAAGATTATGCCTATACCTAACAAGGTAGGTCCTGCTGTAAAAAATCCAGTACAGCCAAGACTGCTACATGCAGAACCTGCCAATCATGGTAAATGGACTATGATTTCTGAGTGGACAACAGGAAGAATTGGTATTTATGATTCCAAAACAGGTAAATTTATCAAGTATATCGAGAACTTAACAACACCAACATTTACCTACTCTATAGAACACAGACAACACATACCTGGTGCATAAAATTTTGTGTAGTGAGAATAACCCCTCTTGCTACACTTTTATGTAGTCAACAAGAAATCTTATCTTTATATAATTACCCTATTTCCTAGTTTTCCTTATCAAAAAACCCATCAAAAGTTCTAACTATTTGATATACTAATGCCACTGTTGTGGATATTTAAGTACAATAGAATAGTTTAAAATACAAGGATATCTTTATGAAATTATTACTGTCTATTTTGGTATGGGGAAGCATGCTCTCCTTGGTATTAAATGCAAAAGAGAAATATTTTGTTGTAGAGCGAGACAGTGAATCTGTTGCAATAATAGAAGATGGTTTAACAAAGCGATATATGAAACATATGCACAATATGAACCATGGTATTATTAAATTTGATGGCAGTGATGGATACCTTATCAGTCGTGATGGGTATGTGGTGAAGTTTGATCCTAGAACAGAGAAAAAAGAGACAGAATACAAGACCTCAAAGTCTGCTATTGGATTTGTTATAGGTAAGCATTATGTTGCTGTTGCCAATTATGATGATAAATCTGTTGATATTCTTACACGTAATCTCAAGCCTATCAAAAAGATTAAGACGGGTTCGAAGAATGTTGGTATCAAGATATATAAAGATAAGCTCATCTTTGCGCAGATGGACAATGACAAGGTGAGTGTCTATGAAGATATTAACCATGAGAAAGGAATACCAAAGTTCAGGAAGCTTAAAGAGTTCAGTGTCGGTAAGATGCCTTTTGATGCGATGATCAAGGAAAATACCTATATTGTCGGGTTCTTTTTGACCAAAGGATTTGGTGTAATCGATTTAAATAGTATGCAATACAGTCAGATTGATGTAACGACTGAAGGAAACAAGCCTGTACTAAAGGTACCCCATTTTGGATTCTGGTCAATTAGTGATAAAAAAACTTTTATTCCTGCAGTAGGTGACAATAAAGTGATGGTTTATGATAAAGATTTTAAATTTATTAAAAATATTAAAACAAAAGGATTGCCTGTTTTTACCTCTTTAAGTCCAGATAAAAAATATATTGCTGTGACATTTTCAGGAAAAGATTTTCCTACCATAGAGATTGTAGATACCAACACACTTAAAGTGATTAAGTCTTTTACCTTTCCTGGTAAAGTACTACATGTGAGATGGTCCAAGGAGTATCCTGACCTTTATGTCTCTGTTAATGATGCCAATCAAGTTAGTGTAATCAATACACAGAATTGGTTCTTGCAAAGAGATATTTTTCAGGTTAAACACCCTTCGGGTATTTTTCTCTACGAAATGGATAATAAGAAATAGAAGATCAGATAGCAATACGTTTTTTGTTTAAAATAATAATTTTTTTTACCTTGGTATCAGTAATCCTCAGCTGTTTAGCTGCCTTTGGATTGACGAGATAGTATCCAAATTCAATAATGAGATGGTCACCTTTTTTTAAGGGTGTATTATAGTGTATTTTACGGGTTTCGTGTGCCTTGATGGTAGTATCTTTAAGAACCTCGGTTGCCAGCCACGGCATAGAGGGCTTGCCTGCCGTTCCAATGATTCGCATAAAAGAGTGTATTGGTAAAGTAAGGAGCTTGTCATTGCGTTCGATACTGACTCTGAGTTGGCTCATTCTTAGCGGTTGGGGAAAAAGAGTATGTGTTGCTTTATTTTTGATATACACATCAAATCCTGATGGTTGTTTATTTATAGAAAATTGAATATATCGTGAGAGGTGTTTTGGTTTTTGGTGTATGGAAATACCGTGGAAAGCATGCTTTCTATTTTGCTTCTGATTAGCTAAACTTCCTTTTTTTTGTGGCATATGACAACTAATACATGTTTCTTTAGAGTCTTTCTGTTTGACCTCAAGATCACAAACAGTAAATCCTTTATTGTTTTGTTTGTGATCATGGCACCCTAAGCAGATTCTACCATTGTAGTAAATTTCATTACCATAGTCTATATCATGATAGGGGGAACCACTCTTTTTTTTAAAGATTCCCAGAAATGAACGTTCCTCTTTAAAGACAACTTTTTCCCCTTTACGTTTGTGGTCCATAGAAAAGAAATATTTTTTCTTACGAGTGTAAATATTTTTATTAGCTTTAGCATGCTCTTCGATACGCTCTATGCGGTGACAGGTTTGACATGATATGGGTTCATCGATTTCAGCATGGTTGGGTGTGGGTAGCATGCCTTTGGTAACCGAATGATCTGAGGGTGTATGACATGAAGCACATTTATAGTTTCTTTTTACTTTGGCAGGATGCCTCTTCCATACTGCGTTATGTGTAGGGTCACCAAAGAGAGAGGAATGGCTATGCATAGAGTGTTGATATTCTGCATAAATTAGAGGATGACAGTTCTTACAAGTAGTATTTTCTAGTGCTATTATGTTACTTTGTGTAATCCATAACAGCAGTATAAAAAAGAGTATTTGTCGCATTATTACAAAA
The DNA here is from genome assembly GCA_020525365.1 of Sulfurovum sp. Lineage (NCBI taxonomy): Bacteria > Pseudomonadati > Campylobacterota > Epsilonproteobacteria > Campylobacterales > Sulfurovaceae > Sulfurovum > Sulfurovum sp. The sequence goes on from JAIZOF010000001.1 coordinate 820,474, forward strand.
AGCCTTTTTGTATATGAATAGTGCATTGTAGTTAAACAAAAGAGTATCTCTCTTGATACAAGTCAATCATTGCATGGCTTTTTGTGAATATTAATTGATCAATAAAAATAAAAGATAATCTTTTAGTATGATTTTTTGATTAATATTTATACAATTATATGTTTATATAATTGACCTAAATCAACTTTTGATTCTATGTCTTGAATATAATAGTGGGCTTAAAAAAATACTAAGGAGAAGAAATGACTTTTGAAACTTCAGTAGAAGTGTTGAAATTTCATTGGGTGGTCTATACTATCTATGCAACACTTATCATAGCAATTATTGCATGGTTTTCCTATAATTTAACACGTAAAGAGAAGGCAAAACCGATTGTGCGTATCCCGTTTTATGGGTTTATTGCATTTTTAGTTGCAGGAGGTGTAGGTCATCATATTTTCACTTATAATACGATGCCATGGGTGTCAGAAGATATTATGCGTCATGAGATTTCACCTGACAAGGTCTTTAAAATTGAAATTGCCAAACATCAGTTCAAGCTACCTGAAAAGATGGAAATCATCAAAGGAGATAAGATACTTTTTGATGCATACAGTAGTGATTTGGTTTATGGTTTTGGACTTTTTAGACAAGATGGCAGTATGGTAGCTCAAATGCAGGTAAACCCAGGAAGTCGCAACGATCTTCTGTGGACTTTTAATGAGTGTGGCATATTTGATGTTAGGTCAACAGAGTATGCTGGACCTAAAGGGAATAGTATGTTTGTAAAAAAAGCAGTTGTTGTGACAGGATGTAATACGAAAGGAGAAAAATCATGAGTATTGTAAAGAATCTAGTGGAAGGAACAGGTTTTAATGCTTCTTCATTGACTGCTTTGCAGAAAGTTACACTTCGTGCGGTAGTGATGTCTTTTCTTTTCTATGGACTAGCATCCATTGAAGGCACATTGATGCGGGCTGCATTGGTAAATCCTATGATCCCTCCGATTAATAGTTTTCCTGATCATTATTTTTCAATTATGACAGTACACCCTATTATTGGGATTTTTGGTTCTACTTATCAGTTGGTTTTTGCTGCATTTATGTTTTTGATTCCCTATTTGACAAAAAAGCCACTCTATAGTATAGGATTGGCAAATTTTGTTTGGATTATGATTACCATTGGTTCAGCTTTAGCATGGATTGCTGCATTTATTTGGCACTATGCACCACTCTATACACTTTACTGGCCGCTACCAGCAGATGTTAGCCAGTTTAGCAGAATAGGTGGGATTGTCTTTATTATTGGGATTGCATTGATTATGGTCGGTACATTGGGGTTTATCTACAATATTTATGCGACAATCTTTGCAAAAGTAGGTATTCATACCAACAAAACAACCAAAGAGCTACTGATTTCTGGTTTTGGTATTGATGGTTTGATGAATCTAATTTATAAATTGATGGGGAAGACTCCATATACCAAAGAGCCAGCATTGTCCCTGCCAGTTGTTGCCATTTTTAGAGGAACAGTCGATACATTTCTTGATGCACTTGTAATTCTTGGTGCTGGTATTCTTGTTCTTGTCTATCTGCTTGCAGATACAGCAGGTTTGAGCTGGGATGTACATGCAGTAGATGCACTACTTTATAAAAATTTCTTCTGGTGGGGACTTGACCTTGTGGCAGATGGATTGGTGTTGATTTATGTAGCAGGCTCATGGTATCTGTTGGCAACACTAATAACAGGACAGAAGCTTTTTATGGAGAATGTTGCACGTGCAGCACTTCTCTTGGAGCTTTTTGTTTCTTGGATGGTTTGGTCGCATCACTTGCTTGCTGATCAGGGACAACCTGAAATGATGAAACTTATCTCTGGTGAGATGGTTACGGCATTTGAGTTACTCACTCAAGGGCTAGCACTCTTTATTACGCTTGTTACACTTTGGAAAGCTAGACCACTAAAAATGACTATGGAACTTAAGTATTTACTAGGAGGGCTTCTTGGTTTTGGTCTTGCGGTTCCAGCAGGGATTCTTCAAGCAGATATGGGACTAAACAGAGTATTGCATAATACCCAATGGATTATTGGTGCGCATGTACATATTGCTCTCCTTACAGGTCTCTATATGACACTTTATAGTGTTGTCTATGTACTTTGGCCTCTATTAACGAATAATACAAAGCTCTATTCCATGAAGCTTGCCAATGCACACTTTTGGCTCCATCTTATTGGAAGTATCGGTATGGGAGCCTTTATGGGAATGGCAGGTCTTGAAGGGATGCTAAGGCGTCACTTTTATATGGATGGAGAGTTTCAAACCTTCATGATTCTTGCGGCTATCTGTGCGACTATGATGGTTACGGCATGGATACTTTTTATGATTAATATTGTTATGTCTATTGGGCTGAAGGGACTTATTGGTATCTTTATTCCTGCAAAAGATAATACAGCAACATTTGGTATTGACCCACAGCCTTCGGTTGTAACCCAACTAAAAAAAGACTAAGTAATATTAATGTGATTTTCTTGTACTAGACTTATGTTGGGATTCCTTAAGAGAGCCTCGAAATAGGTTTATATGATTTTAAAGGAGACTATGTGCTAAATATGCTGAGGGTTATCGATGAGATACAACATGTAGGGCTCTATAGTCTTATACTTCAGGATATTCAGAAGATTACAGGCAAAGAGAAGCCAAGTGCCAAAGAGGTTGAAGAGGCACTACAGAAACATCCTTCTCTTCTGCGTGATTATATGCAGACAACGGTTGAATATAACCTAAGTAATATTCATCTTAAAGATATCAATCTTGATCACATTGCTGCTGATTGTCATGTAAAAGCAAAAAAAATTAATGAAAACTTAGCCATATTACGTAAACTAGAAAAGTATACACTCGATTTCGAACAGAGTTCTACGCTGGTATTAATTTTTTCAGTAGAGTTTCTTGTACTTTTTTCTGTGCAATATTTTATTGTGCTTCTTAATCTTAAGATGTGGCAGTGGTATATTTACGGTCTTTTTGCACTTTCTATTGTTGTGGCATGGATTTATGCTAAAAAAGTACGCAAAAAGTATGAAAATGGTAATACAGAATATGAAAGACTCTACAAAGAGACTCTTAAACTCATTGAGTTACTTGAAGAGAAAGGAGAACTTTGCAAAGCAGACCTCTATATAGGAAAATCAGATGAACACATCTAAACCTGTGACCATATGTTACCGTTGGGATAAAGAAAATTTAAAAAAAGCATTTGTACATGCCTACGAATATCAATTTAAACATTCAGTTAGACGCTATATAGGATGGCTATTTATTGCTATGGTACAGTTTGGAGTTGTTGTAGTACTCAAAGGAGGATCTGTCGGTCTGCTATTGTTTTCTACAATTTTGATACTCTATTGGTATTTTATCAAGAGGTGGTTAATATATAGACGCACTCTTACATCGTTTAAACACTCAGAATTTAGGGATATGCCTATTGCACTTGAGGCAAATAAAGATGGAATAAAGCAGCATGGTACAGTGATACCATGGAAGGAGATACAAAGAGTAATATTCTTAGACGATGCAATTTTGCTTTACAATAAAGATAAAACATTTTATATTCCACATAGTGCTTTCTCTTCCTTGGAGGAAAAAAGTAGGTTTAAAAGTTTTGCTAAAGAAAAAGAGAGACTAGTCAATGTTCAAGGTTAGATATATAGGTCAATATATATTGATGCTGTTGCTACTAATATTGGTAGTGCTGGAGATATGGACATATTATTTAGGGACAGCAGATGTAACATTTAAGCGACTTGTTGGCAGTAAACCCTATTCTCAAATTGAAAATCTTACACTCAGGCGTTATGAGAAAAATATGATTTCTCCACACCTCTTTACGGTAAAGACCAAAGATGAAAGAGCAGTGATCAATCAGTTTAGTAGAGACTGTCATCTTAAGCGTATTACTTCTGAGGAGTTGCCAATAGAGGTAAAGCAGACAGATTTGGAAATGGTGGAGGTGATTAAAAAATCCCCCTTTATGTATCTTAGTGAAAAATTTGATTTAGCAGAGCCAAAAAAAGGAAGAATGTGTCTCTTATTTAGAGACAAAACATACTTATATCTTTTGGTTAATGGCAATTTATAAAAGAAGAACGAGGATGACAGAGTATATTTATATAGTTACCATCATTTTTTTTGTGATTATACTACTGGTTGTAGCAAAGATAGAGGATGGAGAAGATATGGATTATGAGGAGGATGATCTGTGAGAGGTTTTTTGATTTTTTTGATTTTTAGTTTGTTGCTTTTGGTAGGATTTATTGTCTATAATATAATTTATCCCTCCGATGGGATGATTGTTAGGCAGAACGGAAAGTGGATTGTCTTAAAATATAACAATACAAAAAAGTAACATTTCTTGTTTTATATCAAGTAGGAGAAATTAAAAAAAGGTTATCATCTTTATTGTCAATATAAAGGTGCTAATAATGCATACACAAAGTATATCAATACTTTTTTTAATACTTTTTATCATCCTCTCATCAGCTTTTGGAGTAGAAGGGAAAAAAGTTTTTGAAACTTATTGCTGGGGATGTCATCATCAAACAGCAATGGCATTTGGTCCGCCACTATCCCAGATTGCAACAAAAAGAACACCAGAAGAGATACAGGCGATGATTGCTAACCCTGAAGCAGTTTCTAAAATATTTGGATATCAGCGTAATGCTATGCCTCCATTTCAGCTTAAACCAGAAGAGCTCAAAGCAATTACTGCTTATATTCTTTCTTTCGGAGTGGTTCAAGATATCAATACAGGCAAGAAAAAATAATGTTTAGACTCTCAAATCTACTTAAATCAGTAGTAGAGGGCAATCCTTCACGTATCCTTGATGGCAGTATTGCGATATGGAATTTCACCAACCGATGCAACCTTAGTTGTTTACATTGCTACTCCAGGGCTGATCTTGATGCAGTAGATACTTTAAGTACTGACGATATCATGCAGACACTTCCAAAACTTAAAAAAAATGGAGTAAAGTTCCTTATTTTTTCTGGAGGAGAGCCTCTGACACGTAAGGATCTCTTTGATATTGCTATACGGTGCAAAGAGCTTGGTATTGTGACTTATCTTTCCACAAATGGATTGTATGTTAAGCAGAGTAATGTTAAAAAAATTCTTGATACATTTGATTATATTGGCATTAGTATCGATGGAAGCCCCAAAGTGCATGATAAGTTTAGAGGGCTTGTAGGCTCATTTGTTGAGTCAATGAAGGCAGTAGACTTGCTCAACTCGTTTGGTAGAAAAAAGGTAGGAATCCGTTTTACTATTACCAAAGATACTTACAATGATTTACCATTTATCTTTGATTTGGTAGAGAGGCACCATATTCCTAAGATATATATTTCCCATCTTGTATATAGTGGACGGGGTTTAGAAAATTTAGAGATGGATTTGACAAAAGAGCAACGCATTAAAGCGGTTAATTATATTTTGGATAAAGCATTTGAGTACCATGAAAGTGGATGCGATATAGAGATTGTAACAGGCAATATGGAGATGGATGCCATCCTCTTTTATGATAGATTTATACAAAAATATCCCAAATATGCCGAAGAGATGAAGCAAAGATTGACTGCTTGGGGTGGCAACAGTGCGGGACAAAAACTACTTAATATAGATAGCGATGGGTTTGTTAAACCTGACCCTTTCTTTCCTGTTAAGATTGGCAATATCCTTCATCAGGATTTTTCTGATATTTGGATCAATAAGCCAAGCCAACTACTTCAAAAACTACGTACACATCCCCGAGAGCTTAGTGGCAAGTGTATGGATTGTCATTATTTAGATATCTGTAATGGAGGATCAAGAAGTAGAGCTTATGCGATATATGGAGATATGTGGGCACAAGATCCTTCATGTTATTTGAGTGAAGAAAAAACGAAAAGGAATAGATAATGTCAACCGTATATCTGACAGGAGCGGGACCAGGAGATGTCGATTTATTGACAGTCAAGGCATTGCGCGTAATTCGTAAAGCTGATGTAATTATCTATGATAGACTAGCCAATTCGGATATTTTGGTTGAAGCAAAGGATGGTTGTGAATTTATCTATGTTGGGAAAGAGGATTCACATCATACACTTCCACAAGAGGAGATTAATGAAGTAATTTATCAGAGTGCATTGAAATATGACAATGTTGTCAGGCTTAAAGGAGGAGACCCTTTGGTGTTTGGTAGAGGAGGAGAAGAAGCACTCTATTTGCGTGAACGTGATATAAAATTTGAATTTATTCCTGGTATTACTTCTGCCATTGCCGTACCAGAGTATGCGGGCATTCCTGTTACTCATCGTGGTGTGACTGTTTCCTTTAGGATAGTGACAGGCCATGAATCCAAGAATAAAGACCATTCTCAAATTCCATGGGAAAATTACAAGACTGATGATACAATTGTTTTTCTAATGGGTCTTCATCGTTTAGATAAAATTACTAAAAAGTTAATAGAGATTGGCAAACCCAAAGACCATCCTGTTGCAGTCATTAGTCGTGGTACCAGATTAGACGAGAAAACAGTGATAGGCACATTGGAAAATATCTATGAAAAAGCAAAAGACCTTCCTACTCCAGCATTGATTGTAGTAGGAGAAGTCGTGAAATTGCATGAGAAATTAAGTTGGTTTGAGAAATAATAATCTAAGTTATCTTTTATAAAATATGGATAGTATGAAAGCAATAGCAATAATAGATATTATAGATTGGGAGGTGTAGAAGAATGATAAAACTAGAAGAAATTCCTATATTTTCTGCACTAGAAGACAAATATCTTAAAGAGCTACAAAATGAGATTTATATCAAACATTTTCTAAAAGATAGTATTGTATTTTACGAGGGAGATAAGAGTGATTATCTACATATTTTGATAGAAGGAAGTGTTAAACTCTATAAAACATCTCCTAAGGGAAGTCAGATTCAGATCAATCGTTTTGCAGCACCATCACTTATTGCAGAGTTTGTCTGTTTTGAAAAAGAGATATTTCCAGCAACCTGTGAATTTGTTACTGATGGTACAATTGGACTATTGCATTTTGATAAACTTTATGAACATCTTAATGAGCCAATGTTTTCACTGGAGTTGATCAAGTCGTTAACCAGTAAAGTCATGTTACTCTCTTCACTTGTACACAAAGAGACAATTCTCTCTTCAGAAGCAAAAGTGGCTGATCTGATGATTAAGAAAAACTCTATTTTTAATCGCTTAAAAAATAATGAGATTGCTTCAATGCTTAATTTGACACCAGAAACATTCTCACGTATCCTCACCAAATTTAAGAAAGAGGGAATTATAGTTTTAGAGGAGCATATTCTCAAGGTAACCAATGAAGATGCACTCTATAAGATTGTAGAGACTAATACGATGAAAGAGTGCACCAACTGTATTGCACACCTTAAAGAGCAGACTGAATGTAAAGACTAGTTATTTGCAAGTCCCGTTAGTAAACTATATAACATTTTATTGACTAAATCATCATAAATCTCTTCTACATCATGAAAACAGTTAATAATTAAAGAGGTAAGACCATGTAGTGAAGACCAAACAACTACAGTTTGTGCAAAGCTGTCCTCTATTTTAATTAACCTCTTCATTTGCCCCTCTTCGATAAGTGCCTTTAAAGCCATAAAACCTTTACAATTTTCACTTCGTATTGTAATAAATGATTCTCTAACATGAGCATATTTTTTACCAAATAATAGTCGGTATAAATTAGGATTTTTTTTAGCCCAATCAATATAATATTTGGCTGCAATAAAAAATCTTTTATCTAAATCTTCATTGTCATTAGAGAGAATGGGAACAATGACTGAATCAAACTTATCAAACCCTTTTTCCATTACTGCTTTGATAAGTTCATCTTTGGAGCTGAAATGTTTATAAATTGCCGAACGTGATGTGTTGGTTACATCAGCAAGTATTTTAAGTGTAAGCTTGTCTATATCTTTTTTATGGATAAAATCTAAAGAAAATGATAATAATTCTTGTTTTAGATTACCATGGTGATAGGTATTTTTTTTCATGATTCCTATTATAACAAAATATGAACAAAAATATAAATGTAAACATTGTTTACATTGTTTACATTATTTAAGACTCTTTATGTTAACATTGTTTACTTTGTAAATAGAGGAGTATAATATAAGAAAAATAATTATTATTACAGCAATTAGTATAAATGTATTTGCACAATCTGCACAAGATGTAGTAAAAAAATCTTTTGAAGCTATTAGTGGCTATGGAGGAAGTGAGACTATAAGTGAAATGGTATTAAGAAATGCACAAGGAGTGGAAAATAAACGGAAATTAAAAGTACTTAGAAAAGAAGGAAGTCATGGAGATAGGTCATTTATAGAATTTTTATATCCTAATGATATTAAAGGTACAAAACTGCTAAGTTTTGAAGTAATAGGAAAAGATGATAAACAGTGGCTATATTTACCGGCACTGAAACGTATAAAGCGTATTAGTTCTCGCAATAAATCGGGTTCATTTGCTGCAAGCGAATTTTCTTATGAAGATATCTCTTCTGTAAATTATCAAAATTATACATATAGTGGTGAAGCAGAGATAGATACTAAAAATGGAAAGTCCTATTTTAAAATTGTACGTAAACCTATTGATAAATATAGTGGATATTCAAAACAAATAATATGGATAGACAAAAAAGATTATTTAATTCGTTTTGGAGAATATTATGATAGACATGGCAAACTCTTAAAAAAAGTACATTTTTCTAAATATAAAAAAACAGAAGGAGTTTGGCGTATATTTGAAATTGATATAGAAAATATACAAAACCATAAAAGCTCTAAACTTATTTGGAAATCAGACAAAATTCATATACCTATAAAAAATACAGATGTCTCTAAAAGAGTATTATATTGAAATGGTTATTTGGTATTGTTGTAAGTTTGCAACTATGTTTTGCAAATGAGCATATAGAATTTAGAGGAGATATTGGTATAAAAACTATCTCTTACAATGATAATAAAAATGATTTATTAAGCGTAGGTAAAAGTATAGTTACATTCAAAAAAGAGTTATTTGAATTACATACGGAAGTAGATTTTTTCTATAGTCAAAAGTATAAAGATAAAAAAGAAGTATATTTTAATGAATTATATATGACTTGGCATGATGATATGTATGCTATTAAAATAGGAAAACAACTTACTTTTTGGGGCGAACTTGAAGGATATAATATTACGGATGTAATCAACCCTAAAAATAGTATGTTGGATATTTTTGATAAAAGTGAAAAAAAAGGTGTTTGGGCATTGATGGTTAATGCTTTTGAAGAGAATAAAAATGTTGAATTAGGGATAAAAGTACATGAAGAAGATAATAAATATGTAGATGATACAAGTTCCTATTATTTTTTACCTTTGGCTTATACAAGTAATTTACAAATTAAAAACAGGTATAGCCCTACGGTATATCTAAAATATAGTTTTTTAACTGATGAAAGCATAGAGAGTGAAAGTAGCATTATTATACAAAAAGGTTATGACAATAAACGATATTTTGCACCAATTAGTGAGCATAAAATGGCACAATTTGCTTACAATGCAAACAAAGTTATGTTCTTGAGTAATATTTTATATCAAGATATTTTTTTTAAATTTGAAGCTGCATATACTGATGTACTTGATGAATCTAAAATGAGCGATTATAGACAATTGGGTGTAGGTTTTGAAAAAGGTTTTTATGATATTAATGGAATAGATATTACTTTGTATACAGAATACTATTATTATGATTATCTAAATAATGATAAACCTAAGTATGTAGATATCAGTGAATTGTATGATAATGATATCTTTATGGCATTAAGATTTACTTTGAATGATACAAGAGATAGCGAACTTAAGTTAGGCTTTTTGAAAGATATTAAAAATGGTGAAAATATTACAAAAGTTGAAATAAAAAGTAGATTGGCAGATACTATGGTTTTTATTGCTGAAGGTTTACATTTTTCCAAACAGTTTAAAACATATTCAAAGTTAACAAACCATACTCGTATGATTTTTGGTATAAAGTATTTTTTTTAAGGAGATATGTGGATGATACACTATATAAATTTTTTAGATAGATATAAAACAAAGCTTTTTATAATTATTACTATTATCGTACTCTTTTTTAGCTACTGGATAAAAGACATAGCCTTTGAAGGTAGTTATAGAATATGGTTTAGTCCTGATGCTACTATTATGAAAAATTATGATAATTTTAGAGATACTTTTAGTACGGATGATACCTTTATCGTGGCATTTCGAGATGAAAAAGGTATTTTTACTGATAAGGCTACAGATATTGTTTTAAAATTAACTGAAGAGATAGCAAATATTGATGGGGTACGAAAAGTAGATAGTCTTAGCAATTATCAATATATAAGTGCAATAGAAGATGAATTAAATGTTGAAGACTTTATTCATGAGGATGATAAAGGAGATTTAACACATAAAAAAGAGATAGCATTAAAAGATAAGCTTATTTTAAATCATGCCATTTCAAGAGATGGTAAAACTACTACGCTCTCCGTAAAACTTAGTACTGAAACTAGTTCAGGAGAAGAAGTAAATATTTATGTAATGGATGCATTAGAGCAAATAGCACATACCTATGAACAGAAGTACGGATATAAACTTTATATTTCAGGTATGCCTGCTGTGACAGCATCATTAGTGACTGTAGCAGTACATGATGCAATCTATATTATGCCTTTGGCAGTCATTATTGTTATTATATTTTTATGGATTTTATTTAGAGATATAGTTGGAGTTTTTGTACCAGCTATAATCATACTGTATACCTTTCTCATTGTATTAGGTATGCAGTTTTTAATGGGGTATAAACTCAATAATTTTACAGTGAATATTCCTGCCTTTATTGCGGCTATTGCTATTGCAGATTCTCTTCATTTACTTTTAGCTTGGCGATATTATAAAAGTAAAAAAACTGTCAATAAAGATGCTGTGTGTCAAGCAGTAAAAAATAATTTTTTACCCATTACTTTGACCTCATTTACTACTGCAACGGGATTTGCTTCCCTTATGACAAGTGATATTGTGCCTATAGCTACATTAGGGTATGCCATTACAGTAGGAGCTATTTTGGCATTTGTATTGAGTGTCACATTAGCACCTGCATTGCTACTTTATATGAAAGATGATTATATACCTAAAAGAATATTTTTTATTGATTTTACGAAACTACAGGGATATGGTAAATTTATTACAAAACATGATAAAAAAATTGTAGGTTTTTTTATGATACTAATATTGGTGTTGGGCTATGGATTAAAATATGTGAATGTAGATAATAATAGTGTAGAATATTTTGATAAAAGTACAGTAGTACGTTCAGGGAGTGATTTTGTAGAAAAGTATGTAACAGGTGCAATGACCTATGAAATTATTATAGATTCCAAAAAGAAAGATGGAATCAAAAATATAGCATTTTTAAAAAAAGTATTGGCTTTTGAGAAGACACTAAAAGATAAATATCCCAATGTCACTTTTAGTACTTCTATAAAAGATATTATACAACGTATGCATACAGTTTTAAGTGATACGCATGAGACTACATTGCCTACAGATAGCAATCTTATAGCACAATATCTTTTACTCTACTCTATGAGTGTTCCACAAGGGATGAGTATCAATGATCAGATCGATATGAGTGAACAGTTTTTACGTATGACCATTAATAGTGAGACACAAACAACTTCCAAAGATGTACAAATGATAGAGTGGATTAAACAATGGTGGAAAACACATAGTCATTATAGTGCCCAAGTAGAGGGCGAAACAGCGATATTTTCCTATATGCAAGAGCATGTGATTCATACCTTATTGGTCTCTATACTGTTCACACTTATTATCATTATACTTGCCATGTCACTAATATTTAAAAAATTAAAAATGTTATGGATTTTTGTTTTACCCAATATTGCACCTATTATATTAGTTGCAGGAGTAATGGGCTATTTAGGTATCAGTATAGATATTGGTGTGGTGATTTCTGCTTCGGTTATTTTAGGTATTGCTGTGGATGATACGATACACTTTTTTAGTAAATATTTTCAAACAAGAAAAATGATGCCTTTTGAAGAGAGTATAGACTATATTATTACACATAGTGGTAATGCAATGATTTTAACTACCATGATATTATCTTTTACCTTTCTTATTTTTGCTGTGAGTAGCTTTATACCTAATAACCACTTCTCTTTTGTGACTGTTATTGCATTAAATTTAGCACTATTATTAGATTTAGTATTATTGCCAGCACTTTTAAGTCTATTTTATAAAAAAGCTTAAGCGTGTGCTATCACATCTTCTTCCCACTCTCTAAACGTATCATCAAAATAGACCAATCTTTGTTTTTTAAACTCTACTGTGGAGTAGAGCTTTCCATATTCTGTCAAGCCACTCTCTTGCGCCATCTCTTCTATGAGCGTATCACACTCCTCTTGTGTTTTGGCATGTACCATAGCAAAGAGGTTGTAGGGCCAATTGGGGTATTTGGGTCGTAGGTAACAGTGGCTTACAGCAGAGAATTCTGCAAGCTGTTTTCCTATCTCTCCCCCTTCTCTTCAGGTACTGACCACACACTCATCGCATTGGCACTAAAACCTGCCTTTCTATGGTTAAGAATGGTTGCAAATCGACGCATGACACCACTCTCTTTTAGTTCATTGGCAATCGTAAAAAATTCATCATAGCTAAGATTTAATTTTTTGAGATACTTTTTGAAAGGTTCTGAAACTACATCTATGTCTTGTTGCAAGGCTTTTATAATTGCCATATGTCTAGCTGTGAGACCAATCTCTTTGTGGGCTAGTTTTTGAAGTTTCTCTTTTTTGGCACGTTTTCCTGTTGTATCCATCTGGACTTTAATCTTGAACATTTTTAGCGTTGGTAGTATGATTGCGTCCTCGGCACCTGTTTTATTTTTGAGTATCTCTATAGTCTTTTCGAGACCCAATTTGGAGTCTGGAGTAACTGCTATGGTAAACCAGATATTGTAGTCATGGTTACGCAGATAGTTGTGGCTGACACCTGGGTGTGCATTGATCATTTTTGCCGCTTGTTCTATTTTATTTTCTACTACTTTAAAAGCAACCAGTGAAGATTTGTAGCCTAACCGCTTAGTATCAAAGATTGCTGAAGTCTGTCGGATAATCTTCCTTTCTTTGAGTCTACGTACTGTTGCAAGTATTTCATTTTCTGTTATTCCCAGTTTTTGAGAAAGCTCTAAAAAAGGTCTTTGTGTTATAGGAAAAGCATGTTGCATTTCATAGAGGAGTTTGTTTTCTGTTTCTATCATGTATTGTTCCTATATAATCTATAGAATAAAATATATTTATTTATGTTTATAGATTATAGTCTATTATGCTTCGATAAGTATTGATACATATCAAAGCAATTATGATACACTTTGGCTAATCTGCAATATAAATATGCAATAAAGGACATATATGCCATATTTTCCTATGTTCATAAATATAGAGAAGTTAAAGGTATTGGTTGTTGGTGGCGGGGTGATTGCCACCGAGAAACTTCAGAAACTAGTAGATTTTACCAAAGAGATTACCATTATCGCTGAAGAACTGAGTCCTGAAGTTAACCGACTTATCTGCAATCATTGCCTTAGCTTCCATCAGAGAGCATACCGTAGTGGAGATATCAGAGGGTTTGATATTGTGATCATTGCAACAGATACCGCAGAACTGCATCAGCAGATATATGAAGAGAGTAGAGGTAGTGGAATACTCATTAATTCTGTAGATAATGCAGACTATTGTGATTTTATCTTTCCTTCCTATATCAAAAAAGAAGATTTGACTATTGCATTTTCCACTGGTGGGGCATCCCCTGCTTTTACAAAACAGATACGTGAATATTTTGAGAAAATTATTCCACAAAGCGTTGGAACATTTCTTACAAAAATGAAAATATTACGTACCACAATGCCCAAAGGTAAAGAGCGAATGCACTATTTTGAGACACTTGTAGAAGCATATTTTAAAAAATATTTTAAATCTTGATATAAATCAATATTATATATTAAATAAGTCCATACAATACAAGAAAATAATAAGGAGTCAAAATGTCTGAAATAGAAAAAAAAGAGATTAAAGTAGAGGGTGCAACTGTACCCTTTTATGAATATATAATTGGTGAGACGCAATACTATGAGTTTGATACCTCCAAGTGTGGACCACCCGAACCAATGGTTAATGCTATGACAGGTTTGAAGATGCTTGATAATCCGAAGAAGAAAGTGGTTATGATCAACCATAAAAAACCGATGGGGTTGCTTGAGAAAATTGGAGAGAATTATAAGATAGAGACAGAGAAGATGAATGATGGCTGTATTAAGCTTATTTTCTCATATAAAGAGGGAGAGAGCAAAAAAGCCAATCTCAACGATATGGCATGTCATGGTTAGTGAGAGGTAGATGAAGCAGATATCGAGTGATTTTGCACCACCACTAAAATTGATTGCTCCATTTTTTAGGTTTGGTGCAATCTTCTATCTTCTATCGATGACGGCATTACTCTTTTTTTCACCTTCTTTCAGTTACGTACAGATGAATATTGCAGGATGGATACATCTATTTTTACTCGGATTTGTAATGATAGTTATCTTTGGAGCAATGGCACAATTAGTACCTGTGGTACTAGAAGCAGGACATGCAGTAGTAGATGTCTATTATGTTATTATGCCACTTCTGGTAATTGGTACAGTAATCATGGTTGCAGGGTTTTGGTTTATGCCCACACTTTTGCCTTATGGTGGACTTTTAGTGCTTATAGCGATGATTATTTTTGCTGTAGAGAATTTTGCTACGCTTAAAAAGACCACACTTTGTACATTAACTATCTCTACAGTTAAGTGGAGTAATACTTATCTGTTATTTGGAATATTGACTGGATTTGCAATCACTCTCGGGATTGTAGGAGATCTCTCTATTAATGTTAGTTTGATACTTAAAGCCCATGTCTATGCAGTGCTTGGCGGATATGTGCTTTTGACGATCATAGGGCTCTCATTGATTCTAATTCCAATGTTCTCATTGGCACATGGTTTTGATGAGAAGTCAATTCATATTGCCTTTAAGTTGACTGTTGGTGGTGTAGCAGTTGTTTTTCTGGGTGCATTGATTGGTATGGAGCAGATAATGTATTTGGGATACCTCCTTACAATAATAGGAGTATTCTTCTATTTGCGGCAAATATATATTATTGCCAAACTAACAGTACGAAAAGAATTGGATATTTGGGCAAAATCAATGCTTTTTGCTTATGGTATGCTGATACTCTCTCTTATAGTTGTAGCAGCTTATTTTATTAGTGATAGTGAAAATCTATTACATGCTTCAATTTGGTTTCTGTTAATGGGGTTTATCTCCTCTATGATTACTGGACACCTTTATAAGATTGTACCATTTTTAGTTTGGTTTGAACGCTTTGCTCCATTTGTGGGAAAGAAAAAAGTACCTATGTTGCATGAAATGTACTCCAAGGAGGGAGCCTCAGTATTTTTTTGGTTTACTGCTTCAGGAGTAATCTTATCTGGGATAGGTTTGCTGCTAGAGAGCAATCTTTTTTTTAAAGCCGGAGGGAGTTTTCTATTTATAGGGGCACTTTTTTTGACACTAACAATCTATAAAATGCTAGCATATGGTAAAGAAGAAATATAAGGAGTTGTAGGAATATGTGCAATATTACAAAAGAAGTAGTTTTTGATGCGATCTCAACAGTGATTGATCCTGAGGTAGGGTTCAATCTGGTAGAGATGGGTTTGATTTATGATGCAATTATTGATGAGAAATATAATGTACATGTAGTGATGACTCTTTCGACACAGGGGTGTCCACTACACCAAATGATTACTCAGTGGGTCAAAGAGGCAACAGAACGCATTGAAGGTGTTGGTGAGGTTGACATAGAAGTGGTCTGGGAGCCAGCATGGAATATTTCTATGGCAGATGATAATGTTAAAAAGGCACTTGGGGGGATGTGACCCCTTGAAGTATCAAAATAATTTAGTTTTTTTTAAATTTTCATACTATTTATTGATAAAAGACTTTTTTACTCTGATTTATAATAGAGAATTATTACCCTTTCATAAGTCCTAACATATACTTTCCTTGATACGTATCAAGACTTTTTCTCTTTTATGGGGTTATTCTAATAAGGTATATTTATGCTAAATATAAATCTATTATGTGATTTGTCTTTTAGGCAGATCTAGATAACTAAAAGGAGGAAAAATGTCACTGAACAGACGTGAATTTTTAAAAAATTCGGCAGCAGTTGCAGCAGCAAGTGCAGTAGGTATCTCTGTACCCCAAGAGGCACAGGCACAAGCATCAAACACTGAAAAAGATTGGAGGTGGGACAAGGCAGCGTGTCGTTTCTGTGGTACAGGGTGCGGTATCATGCTTGCGACTAAACAGGGTAGAATTGTTGCGGTCAAGGGTGATCCAGCAGCACCAGTTAACAGGGGGCTAAACTGTATCAAGGGATACTTTAATGCAAAGATTATGTATGGTGCAGATAGACTGAAGACCCCACTGTTAAGGATGAACAGCAAGGGTGAGTTTGACAAGAATGGAAAATTTCGCCCTGTTAGCTGGAAACGTGCTTTTGATGAAATGGAAAAGCATGCCAAGAAGGCACTTAAAGAGAATGGTCCTGAAGGTGTGGCAGTATTTGCTTCTGGACAATACACCATCATGGAGGGATATGCTGCACAGAAGATGATGAAGGCTGGTTTTAGATCTAATGCAATAGATCCCAACGCACGTCACTGTATGGCATCGGCTGTTGTTGGCTTTTATCAGACATTTGGTATTGATGAGCCTTCAGGATGCTATGATGATATCGAGATTACTGATACCATTGTTACATGGGGCTCTAATATGGCAGAGATGCATCCAATACTTTGGTCACGTGTTACAGATAGGAAACTTTCCAATCCAGACAAAGTAAAAATTGTTAATATTCAGACCTATACACACCGAACATGTGATTTGGGAGACTTTAATATTATCTTTTCACCAAATACAGATTTGGCACTTTGGAACTATATTGCACATGAGATCGTTTTTAATCATCCTGAGGCAATTGATTGGGATTTTGTTAAGCAGAACATTGTATTTACGGCAGGACCGCTAAATATTGGATATGGTATGAGAAGGGCAAGCGATAAGTCACTCAAAGAGGGTAAATATAGTGCTAAAGAGATGGAGACCATTAGGAAAGAGATGGAAAAGGAGATCTCTGCTAAAGAGGCACCTGCATTAGCTCCGTATGGTATTAAAAAGGGTGATATTATGAAAAATACCCCAGGTACACTCAAGCATTGGAAGATCTCATTTGAAGAGTACAAAAAGTCACTCGAGCCATTTACACTTGACTATGTTGCCAAGATTGCCAAAGGAGATCCAAATGAGTCAATTGAATCATTTAAGAAAAAACTCAAAATGTTAGCAGATCTTTATATTGAAAAAGACAGAAAAGTTGTTTCTTTCTGGACCATGGGTATGAACCAGCACACTAGAGGTACATGGGTCAATACCCTCTCCTATAATGTACATTTCTTGCTTAACAAGCAGGCACTTCCAGGAAATGGTGCATTCTCTTTGACGGGACAACCGAGTGCGTGTGGTACAGCAAGAGAAGTTGGTACTTTCTGCCATAGATTACCGGCAGATATGATGGTTAAAAATCCTAAACATAGAGCACACGCAGAGAAAGTATGGAATATTCCGGCAGGGACACTTAATCCAGTAGGCAATCAGCATATCATGAAGATACATAGGGATATTGAGGATGGTATAGTCAAGTTTGCATGGGTTAATGTCTGTAATGCGTATCAAGATTCTGCATCTGCCAGCCACTGGATTAAAGCAGCAAGAGAGATGGATAACTTTATTGTTACCTCTGATGGGTATCCAGGTATTTCTGCAATGGTTTCTGATCTAGTCCTTCCGTCTGCAATGATCTATGAAAAATGGGGTGCATATGGAAATGCTGAGAGGCGTACGCAACATTGGAGACAGCAAGTTCTCCCTGTGGGTGATGCAATGTCAGACACATGGCAGTGGTTTGAGTTTTCTAAGCGTTTTACCGTAAAAGATCTTTGGGGTAAATATACACTTAGAAATGGCAAGAAGCTACCAAATGTTATCAAAGATGCAAAAAAGATGGGTTACAGTGAAGATACAACAATGTATGAAATTCTTTTTGCTAATGAAAAAGCAAAGAAAAATTACCCACTTAAGTCAAATCAGTTTCCTCAAAAAGGATATGATAACTCAGAAGCAATGGGTGACAGTAGAAATGTTGTTGGTTCTGACGGAAAAGTATTCAAAGGATACGGCTTTATGATTCAAGAGTACCTCTTTGAAGAGTACGCAAGTTTTGGTAGAGGACATGGACATGACTTGGCTCCATTTAATGTTTATCATAAGGTACGTGGACTTAAGTGGCCGGTTGTCGATGGCAAAGAGACACAGTGGCGATTTAATGTTAAGTATGATCCATATGCAGCAAAAGCAGCCAAAAAAGCGGGTAGCAATTCAACACATGCTTTTTATGGTCCATTAGCAAAGAAGATTCTTCAAGGAACACTGACTGGTCCAGATAAGAAGCTTGGGAAGTATGCCTTGCCAAATAAAGCAAAAATATTTGCAAGACCATATATGGATCCACCAGAAATGCCAGATAGTAATTACGATACATGGCTTTGTACAGGGCGGGTACTTGAGCATTGGCATTCTGGAACCATGACAATGAGAGTACCTGAACTCTATCGTGCGGTACCAGAAGCACTCTGTTACATGAATCCTAAAGATGCCAAAGAAAAAAGTGTTAAACGTGGTGAGCTCGTATGGGTTGAGAGTAGACGTGGCAAAGTTAAGGCAAGAGTTGAGACTAGAGGACGTAATAGACCACCTCAAGGATTGGTATTTGTTCCATGGTTTGATGAAAAGGTATTTATTAACAAAGTGTGTCTTGATGCAACTTGTCCAATGAGTAAGCAGACAGATTACAAAAAGTGTGCAGTTAAAATATATAAAGCATAAGGTAAGTGTAGATGGCAAACAGCTCTAACAACAATAGACGAAAGTTTATAGCAACAACTTTTCAAAGTGTTGGCTTGACAGCTCTTGGCGGGTTGTTGTGGAGTGGGTATGTAGACGAAACAAAAGCATCACCATTAGTGCTTAGACCACCTGGTGCACTAAAAGAAGAAGATTTCATTAAGGCATGTATCAAATGTGGACTCTGCGCAGAGGCATGTGTTAATCGTGATAGCAATATTGATAAAGAAACGGGAGAACAGCGTCCTGGCACCATTAAAATGGCAAAGGGAGGTAATCATGTTCTGATAGGTACACCCTTTTTTGTGCCTAGAGATATACCATGTTATATGTGTGATGATATCCCTTGTGTTCCAGTCTGTCCGTCTGGTGCACTGAATGAAGCATCTGTTACGAATGATAAAGGAGAGCTTGATATCGAAAAAGCACATATGGGATTAGCAGTTGTGCACAAAGAGAGTTGTGTTGCTTTTTGGGGACTACAGTGTGATGCATGTTATCGTGCTTGCCCACTACTTGATGAGGCGATTACTTTAGAGTATCATAAAAATGAACGTACTGGAAAGCATGCATTTTTGTTACCAGTGGTTCATTCAGGCATCTGTACAGGCTGCGGACTGTGTGAAAAGGCATGTGTCACCGAAAAGCCAGCAATTTTTGTATTGCCAATCGAGTATTCGACGGGTAGAGTAGGTGATCATTATGTTAAAGGTTGGGATAAAAAAGATCAGCAACGTGTAGGTGACCGTAAACTTGATAAGATAAAAACAAAGACTAAGCGAAGTGAAAAAACACCAATAGACTATCTAAATAAGGGAATAGAGTATTGATAAAAAATCTAAAATATCTACTACTTAGACGTACAACGCAGATATTGCTTTTGGTACTCTATTTTGGTGCAAATGCCTATGGTTGGCATATTCTCGAAGGGACATTTGGCTCCTCTGTACTCTTTGGAACCATTCCTCTAGCAGATCCCTATACGACACTACAGGTGCTCGCTACTGGGCTTGTACTGGGAACTGATGTATTATTTGGTGCTGTGATTATTACGTTGTTTTACTTTATCATAGGTGGTAGAGCATTTTGTTCATGGGTCTGCCCTATCAATATGGTGACCGATCTTGCCAATTGGTTTAGACGTATACTCAAGCTAGATAAGGAGGAGGTTAACTATCGTTTCATTAAACGTAGTGCACGCTACTGGATTATGGTACTAGGTCTTATTGTCTCTACCGTAGTTGGTGTAGCAGCGTTTGAAGCACTTAGCCCCATTACCATCATGCAAAGAGGTATTATCTTTGGTTTTGGTGTAGGTGTTTCTGTAGTGGTAGCAATTTTTCTGTTTGACCTGTTTGGAGTTAAAAATGGTTGGTGTGGATACTTGTGTCCACTTGGTGCAGCCTATAGTTTAATAGGTTCCAAAAGTCTTATTAGGGTCGAACATAATCATGAGTTATGTACAACATGCATGGAGTGTAAAGTGGTATGTCCTGAAAATCAGGTCTTATGGATGGTTGACAAAGAGAGTACCTCAGTTATAGATGGAGAGTGTACCAACTGTGGTCGTTGCATTGATGTATGTAATGACGACGCATTAGGGTTTGGTATTAGAAACTTTACAAAAAAAGTAAACAGCAAAAAGGAGTAAAGAATGAAAAGAATAATAAAACCACTGGTAATGGGTTCATTGCTTATGGCATCAACACTTTATGGCACAAATACAGCCGCATGTAAGGGATGCCATGGTCAAAATTTTGAAAAGCATGCAATGGGAAAATCAAAAATTGTAAAAGATATGAGTAAAGCAGATATTGTTACAGCTTTAAAAGGGTATAGAACTGGCACTTATGGTAGAGGAATGAAAGGGATAATGATTGGACAGGTTAAAGCACTTGACAATAAAGCAATTAAAGCACTAGCAAATGAAATCAAGAGTGCAGGAACGGTAAAAAGCAATAAACCGTCTACCAGTAAAGCAAAAGTCATTGATATTAATGCTAAAGCATCTGACCCAAATAGAATCATAAAAGAAGATCTCGGTAATAAAAAAGTTATTGACGAGACCGTACTAGGACTACGCAAAAAGTCACTTTTCAAGGAAGATGATGTTGCGCCAGTAAATGTTAAAGAGAATAGACCAGCACCAGGAACTTCATCAAGATTTGAAAGAGCTTATGTCAATGCGCCACCAATGATTCCTCACTCTGTAGAAGGACTACTGCCGATTATGAAGAATAACAACCAGTGCTTGGGTTGCCATATGCCAGATGTAGCAAAAGGAATAGGCGCAACACCGATTCCTTTGTCTCACTTTACAAACTATAGACCTGAAACAGTTCTTAAAAATGGTGAGATGGTTAAAGAAGGTAAGGTGGTTGGACTTCATGGTGATTTAGGTAATGTTGGTGATATTAAGCTGGCAAAGGTAAAAAAACTCAATCATCTTTATCAGGGACGCTTCAACTGTTCTCAATGTCATGCACCGCAGGCAAAAGTACAGACAGCTGTTGCGAATACATTTAGGCCTGATGGATTAACCGGAGATATGAAAACACGCTCAAATCTTTTTGATACTATCAGTGAAGGTGTTAAATAGTGACAAAACGAAGAGTATTTTTTCATACTTTGGGTGGTTCATCGCACTACAACAGGGAGCACAACTCTCTGTATGTACGACCACCTTATGGAAATACAGAATCTCTTTTTCAGAAGGAGTGTCCTACCTGCGAAAGCAACAGCTGTGTAGCTTCTTGTGATGAAAAGATTATCTTTATTGCCGACGATAATACACCTAGGCTAACATTTAAACAAAATGGTTGCACCTTTTGTGATGCCTGTGCACAAGCATGTGAACTGGGGGTACTTTCTCTTGAAAATAAAGAGACAGCCATGCAACTCAATGCTATATTTCGTATCTCTCTTAATACTTGTGTAGCACATCACGGTGTGATCTGTCATACCTGTAAAGAGCCTTGTATTGATGATGCCATTTTATTTAATGGACTTTTTAATCCTATTATTGATAATGAGAAGTGTACTGCTTGTGGTTTTTGCCTTTCGCGCTGTCCAACACAGGCAATTACCTATGAGCCATTTGTATTAGAAAAAAATAAAGAAAATATCACTATGGCTTAATTGTCTTAGATAAAAACATAATACTATTTAATAGAGACAATATAAGGGAGTATATAGCATGAATCTACAAAAGTGTTATCCAAAACTATTTAAAAAGCTTAAAGATAAAAATCTTGAACTACGTCATCTTCTTAATGTTGATGAGAACTACGAGGACTATGATTCTGAAGAATTTGAGTTTGAGCCTGATGAATATAATTTTATTATCTATATTGCTGATCCAATCAAACTGGTACTAGGAGAGGAAAGGTTTAAAATATTTGTAGAGCATTTGGGTAATCTAGAAGCATTTGAAAATTTTGTACTCTCCGAAGAGGATCTTTACGGTATAAAGAGCACACTAAATGATGAGGAGATTGCAGCATTGATACTCGAGAAGGTAGAGGCATTATTGTGAGAACCTTGCTACTTTTACTAATATTGAGTCTATATGCTCTGTCGGTCACAGAAATTGTACCAGTACACCAGATTGATGTTAATGGAACTGTGAAAGATATGGTGTTGCATAATAGAACACTAGTTATTGCCACAGATATGGGACATATTGAGGTATGGAATATTGATAATTATACTAAAAAGAAAGAGGTTTCAATTCCTGATGTGAAGGACTTTATGGGTGATATAATGCCTGCACGACTAATGAGTACTGACGTGAATGATGGCAGATACTTACTTCTAAGCGATAGCGGTATTGGCGGATACAGTAATCTTTTCCTTTATGAAAATGGTACACTTAAACAGATTTTTTCCCATAAGGAGAAAAAAGTTTTAATTAAAGCCCGTTTTATTGATCATGACCATATCTTATTTGGTTACCTCGGTAATGAGGCAGCACTATATGACCTAAAAAGTAACCAAGAGAGGTATCGGGTACAGTTAAGCGAGTCAAAATTTTCAGACTTTGCACTGAATGATGATAAAACCTTAGCAGTGTTCTCTTGCGAAAGTGGGGTGCTTAGTGTAATTGATGTCCAGCATGGAAAAATAATCAGAAAACTTGAAGGTCAAAATGTAGACAATGTGTATAAAGTTGACTTTAAACACAATATTATCTCAGGAGCTGGACAGGACCAACGTGGTTCACTTTATGATGTTGCAACAGGAAAAGGAGGCTACATTAAAGGACATTTTTTAATCTATGCAACTGGCCTAAGTCCTTCTGCATCCAAAGTAGCATTTGCAATGGATGAAAAAAATAATATAACAATTTATAATACTAATACCAGATCAAAATTAGCTTTACTCAAAGGGCAAAAGAGTACACTTAATGTGATTATTTTTGAAAATGAGAAAAGACTCTACTCTGCCAGTGATAATGGTAGTGTTATGGTATGGGAACTCAATCAATAAAAGGAGTATGAATGAATGTATCCAGCATTGTAGTACAGGCACTTCCTGAGCATATAGACGAATTAGTTGAAATGTTTAAAGAAGTTGATTATGCAGATTATCATCTACACGATAAAGAGAAGGGAAAGATTATCATTACCGTAGAGGGTGAAGGAGTAGAAGAGGAGATTAAAAAATTGGTAGAGATACAGCGCCTTCCTCATGTATTGGCAGCTGATATGATGATGACCTATCAGGAGGATGAACTTGATGAAGAGGTTAAGCGCCTTGAGGCGGAAGACTTGGTGCCATCAATTCTTAACAAAGAGGATGTCGATGTAAAGGATGTAGTCTATCACGGTGACCTCAAACATAAAAATTTAGGGTTCTAAAATGGCAGGTATTTTTGAATCAGTCATCAAGACTTCTCCATTGGGTCGCTGGTATATTGAATTAACAGATACAATAAAGTTGGATACTGAGCCAACAATATGTATGGATGTGTATGAATATGCCGATAAGATTGAAGAGTTGGGCAAAGAGTACAATGGTGTAGTAGAGGTAATTTGGAGTAGTGATGAGAAGGTCACCCC
The DNA here is from genome assembly GCA_020525365.1 of Sulfurovum sp. Lineage (NCBI taxonomy): Bacteria > Pseudomonadati > Campylobacterota > Epsilonproteobacteria > Campylobacterales > Sulfurovaceae > Sulfurovum > Sulfurovum sp. Next base: position 844,687 of record JAIZOF010000001.1, read on the forward strand.
TGAACAGATAAATGAAGTACGAATGCAAATGAATGCCTATGAGGCAGAGCAGGAGACCATACGCAATGGTGAAAATCATTTGGTGGATGGTACCCCTAACTTTAGCAGCCCAAATGACCACGAAGATGCGTAGCATATTCAAAGAGCTCTATGGCACGGGTATTCTCTTTTTCTACTATATGAAGTACATCATTCTCACTGGATGGCCGCTGTTGCGTTTTGGGTTGGAGTACAAAGATAATATCATCATCGATATTCTATGGGTTTATTGTCTTGTTTTGATGATCAAGGATATTGTCTATAAGTTTATACTTAAAAAGAGCTACTGCCAAAAAAAATAATGATTTAATATAAAAAATCTTATTATGTGATTGTGTGCCTATTAAAGCATTGGACTCTTTGTAGAAGGATGCATTAAGCAAGTTGTGCAAAATACTTCCGAAGGTATTTGAAAAGTTGAGTACTATATCGTCTAAATATACCTAAAGTCTCTATTCGCGCTTCTTCAAGGATTGTGATGGTTTTGAATCATTTAATCTCTAAAGTTTCTATGTTATAATCATTTCAATTTTTACTGCATAAGAGATATACCTTGTTCGAAATATTTAATAACAAAAATGATATAGCCGAAGCGAAGATATTTTTTGGCTCGACCGAAGCGATCAAAGAACAGATGAGTGAACGCAAAAGCCCCTATGACGGCAGTGTAGTCTCTACCGCACCGGTGTGTGACGCAGACGATACCGTCAAAGCTCTCGAGATCGCCAAGGCGACGACGAAGACTGCTGCGGCAAGTCCGCTCTCTCAGCGTATTGCTTGGCTGGAAGATGTGGCAATACAACTGAATGAGGAGAAGGAGAGCTTTGCTCTCATGCTTGCCAAGGAGGTGGCAAAACCCATTGCTTTTGCACGTATCGAGGTAGAGCGGTGTGCTGAGACTATTAAGCTCACCGCAATGGAAGTTGCCAACTTGTGTGGTGAGACCATTCCAACCGACATCATGCCAAGTGGAAAGAGGACTATGGCATACTACCGTCGTGAGCCTGTAGGAGTTGTTGTATGCATTACTCCGTTTAATTTTCCACTTAATCTCATTGCCCATAAGATTGCACCAGCATTGGGAGCAGGAAATACTGTTGTACTTAAGCCGACTCCCGAAGCACCTATGACTGCTTATATGTTGGCTAAACTCTTTATTAACTCTAAGTATGCTGTTAAAGATGCCCTCTCAGTTGTCTATGGAGATGCCGAAGTGGGCTCAACACTGGTAAAAAGCCCTATTCCACGTGTTATTAGTTTTACTGGTTCAGTACCAGTAGGAAAGATCATCATGTCACAGGCAGGCATCAAGAAAGTGAGCTTGGAGCTTGGTGGAAATGCAGCGACTTACATTGACAAAAGTGCTGATTTGGAATTAGCAGCTAAGCGTTGCGCCTACGGAGCGTTCTACAACTCTGGTCAAGTGTGTATCTCGCTGCAACGTATCTATGTGCATGAAGAGGTGTATGAGATATTTTCAGAATTGATGGCAAAAGAGACCAAAACACTAAAGGTTGGCTCTCCGTATGATGAGGATACTTTTATGGGACCACTTATTGATGAAGAGTCCAAACACCGTGCCAAGACGTGGGTTGCCTCCGCCAAGAATGAAGGGGCATACGCAGTTGCCGGTGACAATGAAGTGGACGGTATCTTTACCCCAACAGTTATGACAAATGTGACAGATGATATGAAGATTATCTGTGAAGAGGTTTTTGCACCTATTGTTTCTCTTGTTTCTGTTCCTAGCTATACTGCTGCAGTAGAAAAGATGAATAATTCTCCTTATGGTTTACAATTTAGTATCTTTACCAATAATCTGAAAATGACACAGCATTTTATTGATGATACTCAATGTGGTGGCGTAGTTATTAATGATATTCCAACTTTACGTTTTGATGTACAGCCTTATGGTGGTGCAAAACTATCTGGAGTTGGGCGTGAAGGTCCAAAGTGGGCACTAGAGGAGTTTACAGAGATTAAGAGTATTGTTATTTGTTAATTTTAATAAGGTAGTATAAATAATTTAAGGAGTAATGATGGATTATATGTTTCAATCTGGATTCTTAGGTACTAAGGCTCCATTTTTTATGGATTTTGTGACTTTGGTAGTAGCTTTACTACCACTGTTAGTTGGTATAGCAATTTTATTTGCCCGTAAAGGTTACTATAATTTACATGGTAAAGCACAAGGACTTATTTTTATTATCTCTGTGATTGTAGTAGGATATTTTGAATATGGAGTACGTTTTGGGGGCGGCTATAAAGTATTTATACAAAACACACAGGTTTCATATGACTACCTGTTTGTTGTATTGGTTGTGCATATTACTATTGCTATTTTAACACTTAGTATTTGGTATTTGACATTGCAACGAGCCCATAAAGAGTATCGGCATCGATACAGAACAAGTACACTACCTGGTATTGGTTCTGAGGCACACAAAAAGGCAGGAAAGTATACTTTTTTAGGAATTGTCGCAACCTCTCTAACTGGTATTTGGGTTTATCTACTTCTGTTTGTATGTTAACAAAAAAAGTTGCTGTATCTGCCTGTTTGATGGGTGAATCCTGTCGTTATGATGGTACTAATAATTACAATAATATGCTACTTGAAGCCTTGAGGTGTATGGAAGTTGTACCATTTTGTCCAGAAGATTTTTCTTTTGGTACACCACGCCCAACCATGGATCTCGTAAAAAAAGAGAAAAACAATATACGCGCTATTTCCAATGAGTCAGGCACTGACCTTTCTGAACCAATCATTGCTTATGCTAAAGACTTTTTTGATACCCATTCCGATATTGATCTTTTTATCGGTAAAGATAGAAGCCCAAGCTGTGGAGTATGTAGTTCTAAGTGCTATGATCAAGCAAAAAAATTAATCTCTACAGAGGAAACTGGACTAATGGCAATGGAGGCCAAACATAGAGGCATTAAAGCAGTTGATGTCCAAACTTATCTCAAAGATTTTAGAGTGTAATGCGGAACAACTATAAGACTTAATGCTTATTACGTTTCAAGTAACATGCCTCTAATTTGATCCTCATCAATCAAATCCTTTTCATACTTTACTACAGCAATATTTTCTGTTTCATTAACATAGCTTTCAACAACAGCAGGATGCCCCGTTAATGTGGAGATTCTATTTCTATCAAAAATATTAAGTGGTAGATAGACATTACCACGGTTATTTGGGTTAGGCATGGTAGCAACCCATAAAAACCATAACATACACAAAAAACCTACAATAAGTGCCAAGATATGTTGGTCATAGTGTTGCATAACCCATCCAGAAAGTAAGCCACCAAAGAATATACCAATATATGCAAAGGTATTGGCAACACCAAGTGCAGCACCTTTTTGATGTACTTTGGCAAATTTGGCAACAAAGCTTTGCAAAAGAGGCTCAAACATATTAAAACCAATAAAGAATAAGACAACACCCATGACAAATATCCAAGCTTTTGAGGCAAACCCCATTGCTATAAACCCCAAAAATGTAAAGATGATTGATATAATAAAAATAAGTTTACCTTTATTATACTTCTCCCCTAAAATGGCGGCAGGTGCCATGGCAATAAACCCAAAAATCATTGCAGGAAAGTAGACTTTCCAAAGTTCGGACTTTTCCCATCCAAAACCACCCAAATCAATACTCCGTGTTAAGACTAAGGGGATAATATAGAATGCCATCATCATAATGGAGGAGTGAAAAAGAAATGTAATGTACATACGCACTAACGCTTTATCTTTAAAAACATCAGTTGTTTTTGCTTCTCTCTCTGAGTAAGAGTGGATAATTTTAGGTGGTTGGGGTACTGCTGTAAATAGTACCCCAATTGATACAATCGATAAGGCTGCTGTAAGCCAAAATAGTTTGTCAATACCCCAGTTTCCACCAACAATAGGTGCAATAATCATCGCTGCAGCAAAACTCATTGCAATTGTTCCGCCAAGAATTGCCATGGCATGAGCACGCTCTTCTTCTTTAACCAGATCAGCCACCATAGCAGAGACAACAGAACCAATTGCACCCGCACCTTGTAAAAATCGACCAATTAATAGCATATAGATGCTATCGCTTAAGGCAGAAATGATAGAGCCAGCAATGAAAATAAGTAGACCAACAAGAAGGGTTTTTTTTCTACCTATTTTATCACTCATAAGCCCAAAAGGAACCTGAAATAATGCTTGTGTCAGTGCATAGCCACCAACAACCAAACCAGCAAGAAATGGTGTGGCACCTTTCATGTCAAGTGCATAAATAGAGAGTACTGGAAGTACAATAAAGAGTCCAAAGAATCGTAATGCAACAACAAGACTAAGAGGCATAATCTGTTTAATCATCTTAATATCTCCAATAGGGTAAAATCTGCCCTAATTATAGTCCCATAAAGTAAAATGAAGGTTAACTTAAAATGAAATTGATTTTAGCAACAGGGAATAAAGGGAAAATACGTGAGTTTCAGCAAATGTGTCAAGATGAGGTGTTGGGCTTTTCAGTACTTTTGGGTGATATGGAGATTGTAGAAGATGGTAACACATTTGCTGCTAATGCACTTATTAAGGCACACGCTATTTATGAAACATTACAAAAAAAATACCCTCAGGAGAGTTATTTGGTTATATCGGATGACAGCGGTATTTCCTTGCCGGTACTAGGCGGTGCACCAGCTATTTACTCGGCACGTTATGCTGGTGAAGGTGCGAGTGACAAGGATAACCTTTATAAGCTTATTAATGCACTCAAGAAAAGAAGGCTTAAGGAGACACCAGCTTATTATACAGCTGCGATTGCTATTGTTTCGAAGTATGGTGAATATGTGGTACATGGATGGATGCATGGTAAGGCAATAGATGATCCAAGAGGAGAGAAGGGTTTTGGGTATGATCCAATATTTGTTCCTGTAGGATCTGATAGGACATTGGGAGAATTAGATGACAATATTAAGTTAAATATCTCTCATCGTGCTAAGGCAATTGCTTTGGCAAAGCCAATTATTCAAATGTTAAAAAATAAGTAGTAGCAATGATAGAAAGGGTATTCATAGTGGAGATATTTATTATGGTTTCCTTGGTGAAATACAGAGGAAAAAAAGAATGACTAAAGAGCAATTTATAAAAGATTTACAGATTATCTATGATGAACTGCAAAGTAGGCAGGCAAGTTTAAACAGTTACTATGACTTACTCGATAAAAACAAAACCCATAAACATGCTGATGCAGTCATTGATGCTTTTTTAAAGTTGATAGATATACCACGCAACAAAGAGAGTGAGATGGCAGCCCTTACACGCATTATTCATTTACAAGAAGATGCGTTAGAACAGGTGCTTCAAAAACAGGGGTATAGTGATAAGGAGATATGTCTTAAAAAAGAACTTGCCTATGGTTTTGTCTCCACATTGCATATTGCACGCCACGAGAGTCTTATTGGATGGATTGAGGAGAAGAAACTGTTAACATCTTTCTATCGAGGACTTATCTTCGGTGTACACTTTGTGGGAGTACGTCTTAGTGAGTGGCAGAGTCATTGGGTACACCATATTATTAATGGAGTCAATGTTGAGTTGAGTGAAATGTTCCATGGAGATGATACGAAAATCTTTGAGATGCTACGAGAAAAGTCATTATTGGAGTGCGATGAATATGGTCATATAGCTGATCGAAGTTATTCAGTGTTAGTGAAAGAGGATGATCATTATAAGAGTGTGTCATATGCTAAAGCCTTTAAAAAAGAGGTAGGGGACGTAGTTGTTGCCCTAGAACAACTTATTGCCTTGCTAGAACAGGATGAAGATAAGATTTTCAATAAAAAGCAAGAGTGGATTGCCTACTTTGTAGCACTTCAAGAAGCATTTTCTCATACCAAAAATGATGAACTTATTAAAATGTGGGCAGAAGTTGACAGATGCTGGATGGCATTAGATACACCTATCCAGGTAGGGCATCCGCTGGAGTATTATGAAGACCATTATCGTAAAGCAGTGGCATTAGAGTGGGATCTTCGTATTGTTAATCCCAAACTTCAAGAGAGATCACATACTCACAACAACATCAAACTTTTTGCTCAGAAAATGGTAGAAAAATTTAATGATGAAGCAGAATGTATTATGGCTAAGAATTTGTTGCAGGTTGATCAGACACAACTTTATATTGGTCAGCCTATGCTCTACTACGCAGCAGAGTTCAATGGACTCTTCTCGGCACAAGTTGTTCCCAATGATGAAACCGTCAGTATTGAATTTGGAAAGAAAATCTTTGCCTATGCTGATTTCGTACTGGAGAATAAGAAGTCTAAGCCGATCATGAAGCTCTCTGTCGAGATAATGGGAGAGAAGTTTGTACGTAAGCAACGTACATTGGCAGAGAATAAGCCTGAGCTTTGGCATGAACTCTATGATATTTCTACTATTGGACATGAATATGGACATATTCTTTGGATAGATTCTAATACTGAGACCAAGATGAATACTGCAGGACAGTTTAAAAATATTGAAGAATTTAAAGCAACAACTGGTGGATTAATGGCATTTTTTTATCATGAAAGAGAAGAGCTCAAAACACACATCATTGATGATCTTGTCTCGCGTGCAGTTGGACTTATGTCATGGCGTGAGGTAGGAGAGGTGTTACCATACTACTGTGAAGGCTTAATTCACCTTGATATTCTTTTTAGTTCGGGTGTCATCTTCTATGATGGTCAAATCAAGATAGACTACAGTAGATATGATGCAATGAAAACAGCCTACATTGAAGCCTATGAAGTATTGGCAACAAGTTACCTTGCAAAGAGTGATGCGAGTGAGTATCTGAAGCAGTATGCCCAGAAATCCAATAGTGTTTATTTGCCTGTTAAAGAGAGTGTTAGAAGTTTTGTAGAGCACTATTATGCCCGCTACAAGGAGATTGGGCAGCAGATAGTCAATATGAATTAATACTGTTTCACCAAATTCTAACCTCCTTTTCGATATAATCCCGATAATTACGCCGTCGTCAATGATGGCGATTGCGAGGATTATAATGCTACTTTTTACCCCAGGACCTACTCCGGTACCCGAGTCTGTTAGACTGGCAATGGCAGAACCAACACTACACCACAGAACACCAGAATTTGAAGCAATCTTTAAAGAGACACGAGAATTACTGTTTGAACTAATGGAGACTGATGAGGTGATTATGCTTGCCTCTACTGGAACTGGTGCAATGGAAGCAGCAGTGGTCAATCTTTGCCATAATACCCTGCTTAATGTAAATTCTGGAAAGTTTGGTGAGCGTTTTGGTAAGATCGCCAAAGCACACGGGTTGCATAATGTTGAGATAAAACATGAGTGGGATACACCTGCAACAGTGGAAGAGATTATTAAAGTGGTGAAGACCAATGAGCAGATTGATGCGATTGCTATTCAGATTAGTGAATCTGCAGGAGGATTACGTCATCCCGTAGAAGAGATTGCTAAAGCAATTAAAGAGATTAGACCTGACGTAATGGTTATTGCTGATGGAATCACAGCAGTTGGAGTAGAGCGTATTGACACAACACACATCGATGTATTGATTGCTGGAAGTCAAAAGGCACTGATGCTTCCTCCGGGCCTGGCGATCTTAGGGATGAGTAATGCTGCGATCAAAAAAATTGGTGAAGGGAAAGGTTATTATTTCAACCTTACTTCTGAAATCAAGAAACAGCAACAGAACACAACAGCCTACACAGCAGCAACTACACTGGTTATTGGGCTTGGAAAAATTCTCAAAGAGATTAAAAAAGATGATGGATTAGGTAAACTCTATTGCGATACGGCACGTCGTGCCAAAGCAACCCGCTTTGCACTTGAGGCACTAGGGTTGCACTCTTACCCAAAAATACCGGCACGCTCCATGACCACTATTGATGATAAAAACGCTAAAGAGATACGTGATTTACTAAAAACCGATTTTGGCGTTAATGTTGCAGGTGGACAAGATCATCTTAAAGGAAAGATTTTCCGTATCAACCAAATGGGACTCATTAAACCTTATGAGATGGTATGGGTAGTCAATGCTGTGGAACTAGTATTAGCAAAATTGGGACGCAGACCCTACGATGGGACGGCAAGCAAGGTATTTAGTGAAGAGTACTTTAAAAATATCCTCAAAAGTGAAAATACATGATATTCGAACATGAAATCCCCAGTGGGTCAAAACTCTATTTTGGAAAAAGTGCCAAAATTAAGCGTGAGATTGAGTTTATTTCGGCAGAAATACTGGAAAATCTTGGTTTTGAGGAGATTGTAACACCATTTTTCTCCTATCACCAACATGAGAGCTTTGAAGACAAAAAGCCATTAGTAAGACTCAATGATGAGCAGAATCATGAAGTAACGCTCCGTGCAGATTCAACAGCAGATGTAGTACGTATTGTTACTAAAAGATTGGGACGCTCTACCACTTCAAAAAAATGGTTTTATATTCAGCCAACAGTATCCTTCCCAACAAAAGAACAGTATCAGATTGGTGTAGAGGTAATTGATGGTAGTTTTGAGGAGATTGTACGTACTTCCACTGTACTTTTGAAGGAGATTGGTGCTTTACCGGTTATGCAGGTAGCAAATATTTGTATCCCACATCTACTTAATGAAAAATATGGTATATCGCTTGAGGCACTAAAAGCAATGCACCTTGAGAAAATACTTAATAGTGGTTTACCATGGATAGAGCAATTGATACAGATTAATACTGTAGAAGATCTTGAAGATCTCTCTATTTTTCCTGATGATATTTGTATAGAGCTAGAAAAGATTAAAATGGCCATACAGATGGTGGAGTATGAAAATATGATTATCTCTCCACTTTTTTATGCAAAGATGCGGTACTATGATTCACTGACTTTTCGTATGTTTGAGGGAAATACACTTCTTGCGATGGGCGGTACTTATACAATTGATGATATAGAAGCAGCAGGTTTTGCACTTTATACTGATGAGTGTATTGTAAGCAAAATAAACAAGGGTAAAAAATAGATGAGTAAAGCAGATCTGATTGTAGGACTCCAGTGGGGTGATGAAGGTAAAGGAAAGATTGTAGATCATATGGCACAGACATATGACTATGTGTGTCGTTTTGCCGGTGGACACAATGCAGGACATACAATTGTCATTGGTGACAAGAAATATGCACTGCATCTGATTCCCTCCGGTGTGCTTAACCCAAATGCAAAAAATATTGTTGGTAATGGTGTGGTACTTTCTCCGAAAGATTTTGTCAAAGAGATGGAGCAGTTTGATAACCTTGAGGGTAGACTTTTTCTTTCTGATAAAGCTCATGTATTGCTGCCATATCATGCTCAAATTGATCAGGCAAAAGAATGTCTTAAGGGTGACAAAGCTATTGGAACAACAGGAAAGGGTATTGGTCCTGCTTATGGGGATAAGGTTGCACGTGTTGGTTACCGTTTGGGAGAATTACTAGATCCGGAGAAGCTTGCAACAAAGATTATGGCATTTTTTACTGCCAATAAACCAATTTTTGACACCATAGGTATTGAAGCACCAATTGAATTGGAACTTTTAGAAGAACTTCAAGGCTATAAAAAGGTACTTTTGCCTTATATCTGTGATACGACACAATTAATATGGGAGACACTTGATGCAGGAAAAAAAGTACTACTTGAAGGAGCACAAGGAACCATGCTTGATATTGATCATGGAACCTACCCTTATGTAACCTCTTCTACAACAGTAAGTGCAGGATCGTGTTCAGGGCTGGGTCTTAACCCTAAGGATATTGGAAAAATTACTGGGATTGCTAAGGCTTATTGTACCCGTGTAGGAAATGGTCCTTTTCCAAGCGAAGACTTTGAATCAGAAGGTGATAGGCTTAGAGAAAATGGACATGAGTTTGGCACAACCACAGGTCGCCCTAGACGTTGTGGTTGGTTTGATGCGGTTGCAATGCGACATGCTGTACGCGTTAATGGTGTTGACCAGGTGGCATTAATGAAGCTTGATGTTCTTGATGGTTTTTGTGAGATTAAAGTCTGTGTTGCTTATATGTTTAGAGGAAAAGAGATTAACTATGTGCCATATGATTTGGAAGATGTTAAGCCAGTATATAAAACTTTTCCTGGATGGGAGAAGACGGAGGGTGTCAGAATATTTGATGAGTTGCCTGAGACAGCAAAATCATATATTCTAGCACTTGAAGAGATGATTGGTACAAAGATAGGAATCATCTCTACATCTCCTGAACGAGAAGATACTATAATTAGATAAAAGGGGTAAATATGAGATTAAAACCACAACAGACACGATATATAGCAACAAAGATAGGGATTGACCTTGCAAATGCTCCTTTTGTTACACTACCAAAAGGGCGTGAAATAGTTGTAGAGACGGCTAAATGCATTATTGATAAAAACCTTGCCAAGGAGCATACACTTGATGAACAAGTTAAGAAGATACTTGATGAAAATTATGATGAGATTGAGTTTCAACATGCTGATGAGCGTCAACTCTTCTTCATGATTAAAAAGAAGATGGCACCAGAATATGATGTAATCATGAACTATGATGATCGCTATAATGATTTGGCACATCTAATCCTTGATGAACTTTATGAAAATTATATTGCAGAATATACTGTAAGTGATAATCAGGTCAAGAATGTTATCTTTAAATCTTTTAAGGCTTTTGCCGATGCATTTGATGAGATCGATGATATTGTCTACAGTAAGATTAAAAATATGGAGAAAGAGGTAATTCCAGGTTCTCAGGATTTTGAACTACTCTATGAACGACTCTATCAAGAAGAGCTTACAAAGAGAGGAATGTTGTAGCAATAAAGTTATGATGTTAATTAAGCCAATAGGGGGTGTAATGAGTTGTGGTATGCTTTTTAATGAAAAGCATTGTATGTGTAGAGTGAATGTATCCACTATGAAGGAATATCTATGAATAAAGTGAGCTTATATTTTGAAAATGGTCTTTTTATGGAGGCAAAGGGTTTTGGGGCAGAGGGAACAGCAGTTGGTGAGATTGTATTTAACACCTCTTTAACTGGATATCAAGAGATTGTGACTGACCCTAGCTATGCGGGACAGTTTATTACCTTTACAATGCCTGAAATTGGTAATGTTGGATGTAATATGCAGGATATGGAGAGCAAGGGAGCACACTGTAAAGGAATTATTGTGCGTTCCTATCAGTCACGCCCCTCCAACTTCCGTTCCGAGGAGACACTTGCAACACTACTTAAGAGAGAGAATGTATTGGGCATTACCGATATAGACACACGTTTTTTAACCAAGGTTCTTCGTAGTGAAGGGGCAATGATGATGGTTGCCTCTACCGAAGTACACGATGAGGCAATACTTAAGAAGATTCTTGAGACCTCACCACGTATTGAGGAGATTAACTACATTGAGCAGGTGAGCACCAAAGAGCCGTATATACATATGGAAGCACGTTACAATATAGGAACTTTTGAGTACGGTAAACCAGAGACAAGTAAAAAAATTATTGCACTCGATTTTGGTATTAAGCGAAATATACTCAATGAACTGACCCATGCAGGCATGGAAGTATTAGTTGTTCCTAATGATATATCGGTTCAAGAGATTATTGAAAAGTTTGAAGCAAAAGAGATAGATGGTGTATTTCTCTCCAATGGACCAGGTGATCCTCTAATCCTTAAAGCAGAGCAAGAGAAGATTAAGCAGCTTATTGTAGCCAAAATACCAATGTTTGGTATTTGTCTTGGACATCAACTACTCTCTATCTCTCATGGCTACAATACATATAAGCTCAAATTTGGACACCATGGTGGAAACCATCCAGTTAAGAATCAAGTAAGTGGTATGGTTGAGATTACAGCACAAAATCATAACTATAATGTACCTGATAACATCACTGAAGTAGCAGAGGTAACTCACATCAACCTTTTTGATAATACAATTGAGGGACTAAGGTACAAAAAGGTACCAGCTATGTCTGTGCAGCACCACCCCGAAGCAAGCCCTGGTCCCCATGAGAGTGCCTACATTTTCTCTGAATTTAGAAAGATGCTAGATTGACCTACAGGAAGATTTATTTGCCAAATACTTAAGGTAGATTATTTAACTTTATATAGAAAATACCCATATTCAGGGATTGAAAAAAGGAAACCTTATGAACATAGCCATTTTATTCGGTGGATCTAGTTTTGAACATGAGATTAGTATTGTCTCTGCCATTACAATGAAAAAGGTACTTAAAAAGAGTAAGATTACCTACATCTTTATTGACTCCAATCGAGAGTTTTGGTTAGTGGATACAGAAAAGCTTAATGCTAAACTCTTCTCTTCAGGTGAGTATAAAAAAGGCAAACAACTCACACTAAAAAAGAGTGGTTTTTTTACTGAAGGCATATTTGGCAATAAGAAAGTATCTTTTGATGTGGTACTTAATCTCATACACGGGCGTGATGGAGAAGATGGTAAGATTGCTTCATTAATGACCTTTTTTGATATACCGTTCGTCTCTCCAGGGCTTGAAGCTTCCTTGCTCTCTTACAATAAGCTCTACACCAAGTTCCTTGCAGAGAGCTTGGGGGTTAAAACAGTTACTTACGAACATATCTCTAAGCATGATGTACGTAAGGTTAGCATGAAATACCCTGTGATTGTCAAACCGGTACGTCTTGGATCAAGTATTGGTGTAAGCATTGTTAAAAATGAGACAGAACTTGATTATGCGCTTGATGTTGCTTTTGAATTTGATACAGATGTCATTATTGAACCATTTATAGAAGGGGTTAAAGAATATAATCAAGCAGGCTGTCTGACTAATGATTGGGAGCTTTCTATTGTTGAAGAACCACACAAAGAAGAGTTTCTTGATTTTGAAAAGAAATATATGGACTTTTCTCGTGATTCACAGGTTTTAGAAGCCAATATTCCTGATGACCTAAAAGAGAGGATTCGCAATATATTTAAAAAAGTCTATGATCCACTTTTTAGAGGAAGTATTATTCGTTGTGATTTTTTTGTTGTTGATAATGAAGTATTACTTAATGAGATAAACCCAATCCCAGGATCGATGGCAAACTATCTATTTGAAGATTTTGAAGGGATGCTAGAACGTCTGCTAAGGTATCTTCCCAAAGAGCAGAAGGTTAAAATAGATTACCAGTATATCCACTCCATACAGCAAGCAAAAGGGAAGGCATAAAAGGTTTGGTTTTTTATGTAAAATAGGAGTATTTTACTCCTATTAAAATTCCTTCAAATGCCTATAAAACAATACATTGACACATTTCTGTCTCTTTTGTTAAAACTTATTTAACAAATTGCTTTTTTCCCTTTCATTTTAAGCTTTACATAGGAAAAGTTAACTTATAATTAATGTTGAATGTTGTTATAAGATACAGCATAAAATTTTTACAAGGGGGTATGTATGCAGTCAAACGCAGCATTAGAATACGATTATTCCATAGCAAAATTGTTTACATTTACAACAATTTTGTTTGGATTCTTAGGTATGGTGATTGGTACGCTTATTGCGTCACAACTAGCCTTTCCAGAATTGAACTACTTACTTGGTGAGTATGGAACATTCTCAAGGCTAAGACCACTTCACACAAATATTGTGATTTATGGGTTTACTTTGAGTGGTGTTTGGGCAACCTTTTACTACTCTGCACAGAGAGTCCTTAAGGTATCTATGGCAGAGTCAAAGTTTGTGATGTTTATTGGAAAATTTCACTTCTATCTCTATTTTGTAGGTGCACTTATTGCCGTGATCACACTTCTTATGGGTATTACACAAGCAAAAGAGTACGCACAGTTTGAGTGGCCAATTGATATCGTTATTGTATTGATTTGGGTACTTTGGGGTGTTGCAATGTTTGGTCTTATCGGAATCAGAAGAGAGAAAGCACTTTATATCTCTATGTGGTATTACATCGCATGTTTCCTTGGTATTGCTATGCTTTACCTTTTTAATAATATGGCTGTACCTACATACTTCGCTTCTGGTGGTGTTGGTAGCATTATGCACTCTGTTTCTATGTACTCAGGTACAAATGATGCACTTGTACAGTGGTGGTTTGGTCACAATGCAGTCGCATTTGGTTTCACTGTGCCTATCGTTGCAATGATCTACTACTTCCTTCCAAAAGAGTCTGGGCAGGCAGTTTATTCCTATAAACTCTCTCTTCTCTCTTTCTGGGGTCTTATGTTTGTTTACCTCTGGGCTGGTTCGCACCATCTTCTATGGTCAACTGTTCCAGACTGGATGCAGACAATGGGTTCTATTTTCTCTGTTGTTCTCATTCTTCCGTCATGGGGTTCAGCAATTAACATGCTTCTTACGATGAAAGGTGAGTGGAACCAGCTGACTGAGAACCCGCTGATTAAATTCATGGTTCTTGCATCTACGTTCTATATGCTTTCTACACTAGAGGGTCCAATTCAGGCAATCAAATCTGTTAATGCTATTGCGCACTTTACAGATTGGATTCCTGGACATGTTCATGATGGTGTACTTGGTTGGGTTGTATTTATGATTATGGCAGCACTCTTCCATATGGCACCAAGAATGTTCAAAAGAGAGATATACTCTAGGAAGTTAATGGAAGCACAGTTCTGGCTTCAAACTACAGCAGTTGTTCTCTACTTTACCTCTATGTGGATTGCAGGTATCACACAGGGTATGATGTGGAGAGCGGTGGATGAATATGGTAACTTAATGTATTCATTCATTGATACTGTTACAGTGCTTCATCCATACTATGCGATAAGAGCCCTTTCAGGTGTAATGTACCTAATTGGATTCGTTATGTTCGCTTACAATATGATTAAGACTATGACTTCTTCTAGAGAGCTCTCTGAAGAACCACAGTTCAGATCACCTATGGCATAAGGAGGTAGGTTATGTTTCATTGGTTAGAGAAAAATCCATTCTTCTTTGCAGTAGGAGTATTTTTAACTATCGCGTTCGCAGGTATCATTGAGATTCTGCCTAACTTTGCGGAAGCATCGCGTCCGGTAGCAGGTCTTAGACCATATACTGTACTTGAACTTGCGGGAAAAGAAATTTACAAAAAAGACAACTGTATTGCATGCCATTCGCAGCTGATTCGTCCATTTAAAGCGGAAACAGACAGATATGGTCAATATTCTCTCTCTGGAGAGTACGCATACGACAGACCTTTCCAATGGGGGTCTAAAAGAACAGGTCCGGACCTTCACCGTGTAGGCAACTACAGAACCACCGACTGGCACGAGAACCACATGTGGGAGCCAACATCTGTTGTACCAGGTTCCATTATGCCTGCTTATAAGCATATGTTTACAAACAAAGCGGACATAGAGACAGCCTATGCTGAAGCAGTTACGGTTAAAAATGTCTTCAATACACCATATGGTGATGATATTCAACCAGGTCAAAAAGCATTTGAAGCCTATAAGTCGAAAGTACTTAATGAGGCAAAGAAGATTGCAGCTGATATGAAGAACAAGGATGTTAAAGATGCGGTTTCCAAAGGAAAGATTCCTGAAATTGTAGCACTTATTGCATATTTGAATAGTCTGGGAGAAAGCCGTTACGCGGCAGCTAAATAAGTGATATGGGACTTAGAGAATTACAAGGCTATGCCAGTTTCTTTATGACCATATTCTTGGTGGTGATGTTGTATGGGTACATTGTTTACTTGTACAGGAGTGAAAAAAAAGGGAAGAAGGATTACGAGAAGCTAGGGAAGATCGCTCTTGATGACGAGATCGATTCTACTCCTATCAATACAAGTGATCCTCTACCTGAAGAACAAAAGGAGTAGAATAAATGAATGCATTAATAGCAAAAGCATTGGCATTTGCAGCGGTACTGATTATTGTAACGATCGTAGTCGTCAAGCAGATGAACATTGACCTAAGTGACCCGATCAACCTGCTTACAATGATCGGTGCGATCGCGATCGCAGTACTGTCAGCAGGTGTCTCGGCAAAATATATTGCCCAGATGAAGACAGATAAAGCTGAAGGTGAACTTGCTGAAGAAAATTGGGATGGTATTGGTGAATACAAGAATGAACTGCCTGCAGGTTGGGCTTACTCATTTCTTGGCACACTGATTTGGGCACTTTGGTATTGGCAGTGGGGGTATCCTGTCAATGCCTATAGTCAGATTGGTGAGTGGAATAAAGAGGTGAAGACTTACAATAAGAAGTTTGAAGAGGTTCATAAAAATCCAGATAAAGCCACACTTAAAGAGATGGGTGAGTCTATCTTTCTTGTAAAGTGTGCGCCATGTCATGGAACTACAGGTGATGGTCTTTCAGGTAAAGCACAAGATTTTGGTGCAAGAATGAGTAAAGAACAGATTCTTCATGTGATTAATAATGGACAGAATCAACTTGGTTATCCAATGGGTGCAATGCCTGCAGGTATGGCAACTGGAAAAGATGCGGAAGAGATTGCAACATATATTGCTGGTGGCATGAAAGGTAGCCAGCCTGCATCATTTGCGGCATGTGCCTCTTGTCACGGTGCAGATGGTAAAGGAAATAATGGTATGGCACCAAACCTTGCTGGATATGATCTGACATTGGTGCAGCATGTACTTGAACATGGTAAAAAAGGAATGCTTGGTAAAATGCCATCATTTAAGACAACCACTACGCCAGTTCAAGAGAAAGCATTGGCTGAATTTCTTCAGTCTTTGAATAATTAAGGAGTAGATGATGGCAGAAAATACTAACAGATCCGTTTTTGGACTCAATGGCGTAACAGGTATGCTTATCGCAACTGTTCTGTTGCTTTCCATTCTGGTATTCCTTACAGTATGGGGACTTGGTGTTCAGCAAAAGTCTGCAAAGAATGCTTATAATCCAGCACCTATTACAGGTAGTCTAGATAACGTAAAAATGATTAGCAAAGACAATGCACAGTTTGCATTTAAAAATGTAAAATAAATCATAAAGGATTGAACTATGATTACAATTATGGATAAAATACTTGGTTGGATGATGGCTGTTACAGCAATCTATACCGCATGGGCAGTTTTAACACCAAACCATCTTTTTATAGGATAAACAATGATAAAAGTAAAAGCAGGGCTTGCCTTGCTTACTTTACTACTTCCACTTCTTCTGAACGCTACCACACTTTTAAAGAATGACATTTTAAATGATACAGCTGCAAAATATATAGAGCAGATGGGCAAAGAACTTGTCGAGAAGACAGGTATTCATGGGTATGTAATAGCAACAAATGAGCATTTCCCAGAAAGATTCAATTTGGTAGCTTATAGTAAGAGATATGAAGAGAAAGTAAGCAAACCGTATGTGATATTTATTTTTGCACCATTTGCACTAATTACAAAACAGTCACAACAAAGAGGACGGGTGGCAGTGATTTCCTCCTCGACAGCAATTGCATCAATGTATGACAAGGGCGAAATTATGGATGCAACTATTGATATAGTTGCATCAATCGATAAAAACAAAATTGAAGACAAGTATGCCATTGGTGTTGTTCAGGGATTTTCTGAACTCGCAGATGAGATAGCACACACCAAAGGTATTGAGTTGAAAAATACCATCAAAGAGACCCGTCAGGGTATTTGGGTGATTCAGGCAATCGTATTTTTTGGAGCATCAATCATATTTTGGTTGTTCATTTTCAGACCACTATACAGAAGGATAAAATATGGCAAAGAAAACTAAAGATATCTCTTATTGGCCTCATATGATTCTTGGATTTCTGATTGTTGGAATTACTTTAAGTTATTGGACAGTTAAATCTGCCTCCTCTATACCTGTGCAGGAGCCTAATGAGTATATGATGGAGTACCAACAAGCAGATATACATATCAATGACATCCTAAGATGTAAAGCCAATTTTGACAGACAGTTCACGATTGAAATTATAGATGCTCCTAAGACTATTCTTGAATTAGAAAATGCCAAGCGTGCGAAAGAAGAAGAGGTTATTGTACTTAAAAATGGTATAAATCATTTCTCCTATCGCGTGAGCACCAAGTCGGGCACACCATTGACAGATGCCAATATCACTTTTTTATTGACACGTCCCCATACAAACAGAGATAATGTCATGATTGAGAATGTATCGAATTCAAACGGTGTCTACGCAGTTGATGGTGTTAGCGTGAACAAGACAGGACGTTATATTTTGCAACTAAAGGCCATAGTTAACAAGGATACCATAGGGTATCTGGAGATACCAGCCTACTTGAAGTAAGAGATTAAAAAATAAATTTCTCTATAGTAATATAGTTTCATATTATTTATCATTTTTGAATTATTTTATATTTTTATTTTATTTATATTTTATTTATACTATAATTATATATCTTAACATAAAGGATATATTGATGAAAAAGTTATTACTGTTATCGTTGCTTATGATGGGGATTGCTTCAGCAAGTGTAGGAGAGCATACCAAGCGTATGAATACAATGAAAAAACTTGAAAATGGTATGGAAACAATCTTAAAAGGATTGATGTACAATAACAAAAAGATTCTTCTTAAGGGTGTTGATATTGTCAAGGAAAATACAAAGGATATTAAATCCTTCAATATAAAAAACGAAGAAGGAAAGGGCTTTAAGCGTAAAAAATATGCTGAAACTGAGGCAAAAGCAATTGCTGTTGAAGCAGAAAGAATTTTTAAAGCCTTTAAGAAAGCAAATCGTAATCGTATGCTTGATAGTTTTAGAAAGTTGCAAAATCGATGTATGAGTTGCCATGCTTTAATACGTGAATGGTAATTAAAGAATTCCCCGAAGAGTTTCGCAGTTTAGAGAAACCCCTAATGATTGATATAGGGGTTGTCAGAATCAGTGATTCTCTTTGAGTATATGATCTTTTGCCCATATTTTTATAGCATCACGTTGAGATTTAGTCAACCTTGCATCTTCATGTATGATTAGATACATTGGTATCGGCATACGAAAATTGATTGTCTTAACAATTCCCTTATAAACTTTCTGTTTTTTATTTTCATCATACCTATTCCACTCTTGAAAATTAACCGCTTTTCGTCCCTCTTTAACATGGCTCTTTACTTCAAGTGAGATAGGAGAGATATACCCATACCACGGCATCTTTGTCTTATAGGAGTGGCAATTGTAACAGGAGGTTTTGAGCATATGCATAATCTCTTTGGGTGCCCTAATCTCATCTTTAGGATCAATCTCCTTGGGAGGCTCTGGAATGTCTATCTGTATCGTTTGAAGTAGCAAATGTACCTCCAGCCCATAAAAGAAGTATTTTTTCCACATCGTAACCTTTTTAGGTGCATTATAGCCTTAGTAAATAAATTACTGGCTACTTGAAAGGCTAGGGCAATACACAATGTATGGTTTCTGTGGTATACTTTTTGCATGAATATACTACAGGTTTACCCCACATCAAGAGCCTTGCGCACTGTTATGCAGCAACAGGGAAACCAAGAAGGTTTTCTTCCAACACTCATGTGCATGGATGAGTTTGAGAATCGTACTGTACTTTTAGATGATGCCACAATGGTTGACCCATTGCAGCGAACCATACTACTTAAAAAATCAACAGAATTTGAATCATTTAAGAAGCTTAAGATTGACCGTGATTTAGTACGTTTTTTTACCAAAAGTGACGCACTGTTTAAGTTTTTTGAAGAGCTCTCTTTTGAGCAAGTTACACTGGAAGTACTTGCTAAGGCAGATCCTTATGCGGAGTTTGGTGATCACCTGCGGGTACTGGGTGAATTGAAGTTGCGTTATGAAGAGATACTTGCTTCAAAAGGGATGATAGACAGAATGTTTATTCCTAAGAATTATAGACTAAATGAAGGATTCTTGAAGAGCTATGATTGTATTGAGATCTACCTTGAGGGGTATTTGAGTCATTTTGAACTGACACTTTTACAGCAAGTAGCAAACCATACCCAAGTTGTTCTCTCCTACTATACCAGTCGGTTTACTAAGAAGATGCAGGAGCGTTTTGAGAGCTGTGGTATTGTGCTTAAAGAAGATTGTCATATCACATTTGACCTTGGTGCTAAAAATATACTAAAGAGTACACCTATCAAAGAAGAGATAAATACTTTAGTATATTGTGTAGAGGAACGTGATGAACAGGTGGCACTGGCATTGATGAAGATAGAGGAGATGGTAGGTGAGGGTGTTGACCCCTCTGAAATTGTCTTGGTACTTCCTGATGAGTCTTTCAAGGAGCACTTTATGCTCTTTGATCATCTCAATAACCTTAATTTTGCCATGGGGTATGACTATTGCCATGGGCGTATTGTACGTTCTCTTGAGGCACTTTACAATTACTGGGAAAAGCATGACAAAAAGAGTCAAAAGCTCTTGGAGCGTTATGGTTTGGGAATAGAGAAGATTGATGCTATTGCTTGGGTTGAACATATTGGTGTACAGGCTTTTTTTACTTTTTTAAAACTACTCGGATTAGAAGAGAAGCAAAAGAATGAAGATGTAGAATTAGTAAAGTATCACTTTGAAACACTTTTTAATCAAGAGACGTTTACTTACAAGGTGTGGCTATATCTCTGGCTTCAAGCACTCTCTAAGGTGACTCTTGATGATGTGCGAGGAGGAAAGGTAACTGTAATGGGTGCACTAGAGACCCGAGGAGTCTCCTTTAGGGGTGTCGTGATTGTTGACTTTAATGATGGTGTGATACCAGCAACGCCTAGAAAAGATATGTTTCTTAGCTCAACCGTACGTGCCTTTTCTGGTCTACCAACACGTCAGGACAGAGAGGCACTACAAAAGCAGATATATAACCGCCTACTGCAGCAAGCGGAGCGTTCAGTCATCATCTATGCAACATCAGAAAATAGGTTGCCTTCAAAGTTTCTCTATGAATTGGGTTTATCTGAAGTAGTACAAACAAAAGCACCGGTGCATCTGCTCTACAGTCCGTCTTCACAGCTCGTATCAAAAGTAGATCCAATAGTTAAAAACTTCGATGCCACAACACAGACATGGTCTGCTTCACGGCTAAAAACCTTTTTGGAGTGTAAACGTAAATACTACTACCGCTACCTTGCCAACATAAAACCCAAAGAGGATGAAGAGTTAAATGAGGGTGCTTTTTTGCACAGACTCCTAGAAGAGCTTTATCAAGAGCATGATTATTATGTTTCAGAAGTAGAGATGACACAGGTACTGCATGCCAAAATGGAACAGTTGCTACCTAATACAGATAGTAAAAGCTGTTATCAAAAAGCACTTTGGCGTGAGAGGCTCAAAGGGTTTGTGCAGCATGAAATCGCACATTTTAGTGCTAACTGGCGTGTAATTTCCCGTGAAATGGAAGTACACGGCAAGATAGGTGGGCTGAAGTTTAAGGGTCGCATCGATCGCATTGACCAAAATACTACCGATACGATTGGTACTTGACTACAGTGGAAACATAAAGAGGCACAAAGACCAAGAATCTAGGACATTAAATGACCTACAAGTGGTATCTATTATCCCAGCTATTACAAGACCAAGTACCAAAATATAAGACTTGCCTTTGTCAAGCCCTCTTGAGGGTGGGAGAGTAGAAGAAATCAGCCCTAGAGAAGAATGAACATCCTTGAGGTCATCATAGGTTGAAACAAACTAAGAACTTTGTAGCAGAGAAGTGTGAGGACTTACAGGAAATTGTAAGTGGTGTGAGTTTACCTTTGTTGTGTGGGGAGGGAGTATTTAGAATTTTTTAAAGTTTATTTTCATATAATAAATAAATATATATGAAAAAGGATAAATATGAATACTATATCCATCTCAGGATACAGCGAAACCTACCATAAACTTGATAGTTTTGATGTTGTAGAAGTAGTAGATAAAACGCCATCAAGTAAAGGGATGTTTTTAGATAAAAAATATCATGACTGTAGAAGAACTTTCAAGCCAAAGGGAGATAAAAAAATAAGGCTATTGAAGAGTTTCGTAAAATTAGTCAAAATATACCTGTTTTGAAAGATAAAACAATAGACTTTACCAAATTGGATGAGGATATGAATAGTGATATATTTTGAGATACAATGTACTGATTTATTATTCAATTAATCAAGATGAAAATAAGCAAAATTATCTGCAGGAGAGCTTATAGAAAAGGCTATTGGGGCTAAAGAGGTTTATATATCTCAATTGGTATTTAGTGAATATATTGTCCTCACTAGCAAGAGTTAAAATGATTGACCAGAGCCAACTCCCGTATTGACTTTTAAAAGAGTGTATGAGTGATATTCAATATAAAATGTCTGTAGTGATGGGTATGCATTCTGTAGAGATAAACTTTACAAAAATATAAATGATGGCATATCTAAAGAATTGTGAAGAGCATTGTGAAAAACTGGTGACTTTTGATAGTGACTTTAAAATTTCAGAAATACAGAACTGAGATAAATCATAATCATCTAGGAGAATAATATGTCAACACTAAAGGCATTAAAAAGAGTGGTAGGTGATGGTGGATATCTGCTGAATGATGATAACAATGGCAAGACAGTGATGCTCTCTGGTGCTTAGGGTTCAGGAAAACATTTTGCAGAATGAGTTGTTAAAGAAAACGAAAATCTAAAATCATTGTAAATAAAAGAAGAGAGAAATAAATATTCTCCTAAAGAACTTAAAGAAGGTTTATTTCTTTATTGAAGAAAAAGAAAAATCTTGTGTATATGTTGTAGCCTATATGGTAAAGACGTATAGAAGATATTAAAGTAGGTATTTACAAAGCATATTCTCAAATACCAACAAAGGAAATAAAGATAAAAATATTGATACTGCAGTAACATGGTTTAGGATATGGTTCTAAAATTGTATCAGTATCTGTTTTTTAGTGTAAATAGATACAACACAAGCTACCGATAAAGCTAAAGATTATATAGATAATGAAAAATTAAATAAAGCACAAGAAGCTATACGTGATGGTGGCGTAATATGTTTGATGATTTTGAGAGAATCTAAAAATGATTATTATTAATGGTCTTTTCTGATATACTAGCCCCTCTCAAATATCAAGTAATCAATCTTTAACACAGTGCAAAATAGTTTGGGTGATGAAACGAGTCAATGTTTTATTTATTTACAGTGAAGTTCTTTAATTCTATTTATGAGAGTAATGAAAAGTATAAAAATTAGATGCATATAGAGCTGAAATCTTAAAGCCATAGAAGAGACAGAAGAGTTAAATGCTCATGTTATATTCAGGTTTTGGATAATTGTTTGGAGTGGATTGGGAAGGGTATGATAAAATACAATAAGATCTTTGAGTGTTTATAAGTGTGAATTTTATATAATGATTTAATTCTTACTAAACCAATAAGAATAAAAGTGGTTATTCTCAATTTGAAAATATAGTGTATTCAGAAGTGTTATCAGATAATCGCCTTTTTGTACATTTACAACAAGAAAAATATCACAGAAAATAATATTAAATTTGAAGATATGACAGGGTCCCGAATGGAGTGGTAAGAATATAATCAAAAAACTTCTTTAATTGAAAATTTTGAAATGTATCAGAAAATAAAACAGGACATGAATTTTTTCAGAAACAGAACAAGTAGCTATTCGAAGTTGGATTAACAAAAATAAACGAAAGTTAGATGCAATTTGGAAATACGGGATACAACTATATTGCATGGATACTATAGATGACAGCACTTCTTATAATAAGCAAGCTAATTTGTAAAATCAGGAATAACTAAAAAATCACAAAAGAGTCATCATGACCTTCCAGCCACCTAGCCCTCTCTCTATTAAATGCAATTCAGGTGAACCTTTGCACTCTCTGTACGTTACATTAGCCTACTTTTTTATGGGAATCACCGGCCAGCATACTGCGACCACCTTTACCAACAAAGCGGTACAGGATGCGACAGCGTGTGGTGGATTCAACAGGGAACTGGGGGATAATGAAGCATTTTTGGGTGCGATGTTGGAGCAGACGGGACTTACTCCGTGAGGCTTTTGCTAAACAGCCAGAGAGTGTTGGCTCGGTTTTGTCATAGCTCTTACATGTGACGCTTGACAGTTTTTCAAGAGTATCTTGCGTTCTGCATCTTTGGAGATGGGCTTAGGCCTGACTTTGTGATGAAGGCAGGGCACAGATGAACTAAGAGATACTTTTTAGATGAGTGCAAACCAGGGTTTACTCTCTAACCTTGTGAAGTTAGTTGGACACTTAGAGACAAACGTTTTGGAAAGATCTTTGATCCTGATGCAGGACTGTAGAGTGGATCCTCTCTTACCTGAGGTCAAGAAGAGTACTCTTTGGCGAAGTCGGAAGAGAACTGTGAAGTACGTGTAGGAAGCTTATCAGGGCGCGAAAATGTAGGGGCAACACCAAGGGCACTGAAACAGTTTGAGACAAAGAGTATTAAAGAACTTCTCTAAGATTATTTGAAAATGATTCTTTAGTGGAACACTCGTGGTATAAAAGGTAGCCAACGATGAGATAGAAGGACTCTATGCCCTACCTCAAAATAGAACTAGCCAAATAGGCGAGACTAAAGAGGCAATAGTCTTGCAAAAATCTCTTTGGTATTTATGGCTACTATCAATAATGCCAATATCACAGCTGCCAAGAGTTCACAGGGTACTTTAAGCTTTGATGACCTGACATACTTTACCTATGAGCTACTGCGAGTAGCATCAGCCGTGAGTTTTTGTATTTTAAGATAGATGCGAAGTTCAAACATATATTTGCTAGATGAGTTTCAGGACACCTCTGCCTTACAATTTCTGCTACTTAAGCCACTTATAGATGAGATATTCGCTGGTTTTGGGCAGAGTGAGTTCAAGTCATTTTTTTATGTGGGAGATACCAAGCAATCGCTGTACCGTTTTCGTGGTGGGGCAGAAGAGCTGTTCGACAAGGTAGCACAAAGGTATGGTGTAAAGATAGAGCAGATGGATACCAACTACCGTAGCTCTAAAGCAGTCGTAGAACAGGTGAACCACTGGTTTAAAGATACCATGAAAGACTATGTCCCTCAAAAAAATAGAGAGGATGCAAGTGAGGGCTATGTAGAGGTATTGGAGTCTGAAGAGCTCATAGATGAGGCAGTGAAGCAGGCTAAGAGACTACTGGAACTTGGGATCAATGTAGACGATATTGCCTTTTTAGTAAGCACCAATAAAGATGGACAGACTTTACAAGAGGCATGTCAGCATGAGGAGATAAAGACACTGCTAAAAACCTCCAGCTCACTCAAAAATATGCCAAAAATCGCAGCACTTGTAGCTATGACAGAGTACCTCTTCTTTGGAGAGAAGATAGATGCTCAGGCGATGTTGTTCAGAGTAGGCAAAAAGCTAGAAGATATAGATACCTCTTGGTTCTCTGCGTTTATGTCTCCTTTGCAGGTGATAGACAGGCTGGTACGTGAGTTTGGGTATTTTGATGATGATTTGAATATCTTGAAGCTTTTGGAGTTTGCCTCAAGTTTCTCTGATATCCCTAGCTTTGTAGAGGAGTTTAGGGGCTCTAGTATCGCAGTAGCATCCAATACTGTACATGGTGCGAAGATTATGACCATTCATGGCTCAAAAGGGCTGGAGTTTAAGCATGTAATCTTGTTAGATAAACTCACACGAAAGAATGCTGACAAATCGACACTGCTCTATGATTATGATGAGAATCTCTACATAGACAAGATACTTTACCGTATCAAAGGTAGAGAGAATTTTGATGATGATTATACACAAATCATAGAAGAGCGTAAGGCATCATCAGCCAAAGACAGCATGAATGTACTCTATGTGGCACTCACCAGAGCAGTAGAGGGGATGATAATCATACGCAAGCCTAAAGATTCTATTTTTGATGAGATTGGGATTGTCCCCATGAAGGTAGGAGAGTGCAAGACACAAGGCACAAAGGGTAAGACCCAGGTAGAAAAAAAGAGAGCACCAGTGGTATTGAGCTATTATGGCAAGCAAGAGGTACCTGAGGTGTCAGAAGAGGATGAAGAGAGAGATATGACAGCCATTCTTTTTGGAACAGCACTGCATTACGGGCTAGAGATGTTGGGTAATTTTGAGAAGAGATATGTTAGCACTGCAATGACCTCTGTGCGTAACCGTTATGGGAAACTTCTTGGTAAGGAGGCGTTGGTGCAGATAGAGCATCGCATCATGCTTCTAGTAGAAGATATCTTTTTTAGAAACTTACTTGAGGGTGCAACCTTTAGAAAAGAGCAACCACTTCTCTTTGAAGCAAAAATGAAACAGATAGACCTACTATTGGAGTATGATGATCATAATTTGGTCATAGATTACAAGAGCTCCCGCAAGTATCACTTAGAGCATCAAAATCAGGTGAGATACTACTGCAAAGCGGTAGAGAAGATTACAGAGAAACATACAGAGGGGATGATTGTCTATCTATTGGAAGATCAAGTTGATTTAATTAACTTAAGTATCACTTAGAGCATCAAAATCAGGTGAGATACTACTGCAAAGCGGTAGAGAAGATTACAGAGAAACATACAGAGGGGATGATTGTCTATCTATTGGAAGATCAAGTTGATTTAATTAACTTAAACTAAACTGAATTTAAAATTATTTTAAGTATAACTGGATACAATCCGTCCACAAAAGTATTTGCCTAGGTAGATACGTATTTAAAATAAGGAAAATCATCATGAAAATGACAAAAGTCGTAAAGCCTCATGAAGTACAGAGAGACTGGGTTCTCATAGATGCTGAAGGGAAAACATTTGGTCGTATTTTGACTGAAGTTGCTTCTATTCTTAGAGGAAAACATAAGCCATCATTTACACCAAATGTTGACTGTGGTGACTACGTAGTAATTATTAATGCACAAAAAGCAAAATTTACTGGTATGAAAGTAGATGAGAAGGAGTACTTTACGCACTCCGGATATTTTGGCTCTACTAAGAGTAAAAAGCTTGGTGATATGCTTGAAAACCATACTGAAAAACTCTACAAGTTAGCGGTTAGAGGTATGCTTCCAAAGACAAAACTTGGTAAGCAGATGCTTAAGAAACTTAAAGTGTATGCTGGAAGTGAGCATCCACACACAGCACAGATTAAAAAAGGGGCTAAATAATGGCAACTATCTACGCAACAGGTAAAAGAAAATCAGCAATTGCAAAAGTATGGATTACTCCGGGTAAAGGTGAGATGCTTATTAATGGCAAGACACTTGACCAGTGGCTTGGTGGACATGAAACACTTAAAATGAAAGTAAGACTACCACTTGAGGCAACTAAGCAGCTTGACTCCATGAGTATCAGGGCAACAACACTTGGTGGTGGGTATGCTGCACAAGCAGATGCAGTGAAGCATGGCATCTCTAAAGCATTGATTGCCTATGAGCCTTCTTTTAGAGCTATTCTTAAGCCTATGGGTCTTCTGACCCGTGACTCAAGAGTTGTTGAGCGTAAAAAACCAGGTAAGAAAAAAGCAAGAAGATCTCCACAGTTCTCCAAAAGATAATCGGTACTTTTCGACTCTCTTTTATTTCGAAGCCATTTGGCTTTGGAACCCCCTCTATTGTGATAAAATTTAATATTTAGACTCAACTTAGTTATATAATGATTTAATTTCCGTTAAACCTCCTTTTTTATAATCCTTAGCAGAAAAATGTATAAAAGGAGTAACGATGTTAAATAAAAAACTCTCACTATTTGTACTTTCAGCGGCAACAGCGGCATCGATGCAAGCACAGAGTCTATTGAGTGGTTCACTCAATGACTCATTTTTCCAAGATCCTTTTGGTGATGATATGTTCAAAGAGATAGCCCAGATACAACAACAGGTGGATAAAATGTTTAGCCACATGCAGCAACGGATTGACCCATATGCCAGTAGCATGGCAAACCCATCCATGGGCATGTATCAACTCTCTGCACAGAATCATTTTGTAGATAAGGGTGATCACTACGAGATGGTGACCAATATCCCAAAGAGTAAAGAAAATTATATTGATATCCGTACACAAAATGGGATGATGACTATCAGTGCAAAGATTGTGCATGAGGAGAAACAACAGGCTAATGGCATAGCAAGAACCTCCAAATCCATTCAGTCCTTCCAGCAGAATATTCCACTTGCTTCTGATGCAGACGAAGGAAAGATTGAAAGCAAATTTAGCAATGGAAGACTTGTTATTATTGTTCCTAAAAAGCAGGATACAAAAGCAATTACACCAACACCTTTGAGAAAATTGGCAACGACAGCCACACCAAAAAAAGCAGTTGAGACAGGGAAAACTCTTTCTCCCCAGAAAGCAGAGCAGAAAAAATAGGAGAAAACACTGTCAAATACCAATGGGGCTTTAAAGAAAAATAGCCAATAGCTACCTAACTTAAACCCTATGTTTTCTCCTGAGCTTAGAGTATCTCTACAATCACCTTGGTTACGGCAAAGCCACCAACAACAAGCCATACAAACATACCAAGTGCAGTGTAGAGAGGAGCCAGCCCTAGTCCTTTAAACTTTGAGAAGATGGTTCCCATACCCAAAGCAGTCATTGCCATTGTGAGCAGAAAAGTATCAATTGTATTGATAAGACCAACAAGATCTCTAGGCAAGAGATGTAATGAGTTAAATCCAGCAACCATAATGAAGTAGACAGCAAACCATGGAATTACCAGTTTTGTCTTACCGCCATGATTCCCCCCCGATCTTTTGGCATTCCATGCAAGGTAGAGCCCAAGGATAATTAACATGGGTGCAATCATAATCACGCGAGTCATTTTGACAATGACAGCAGCATCGGCCATCTCTTTTGGTGAACCCAGAACAGAAGCAGGAACAGCAACAACTTGTGCCACCTCATGAATGGTGCCGCCTGTATAGATGCCAAACTCTCTTGCTGTCATATGTAAAAAGCCAGTTGCGTGTTCAATAATCCCGCTATAGAGTAGAGGGTAGAGGAACATAGAAATAGTACCAAACAGTACAACCATGGAGACGGCAATAGCTGTTTTATGCTCTTCGGCTTTGAGTACTGGTTCGGTGGCTAAAACGGCAGCAGCACCACAGACAGCAGCACCAGATGCAGTTAGAATAGAAGTGTCTTTCTCCATACCGAATACCTTATAGCCCAACCATGAACCAAATATAAGGGTTGAAGTAAGCATGATAAGTGAGACAAGAAAGCCATCCATGCCTACAGCAATAATCTCTTGAAACGTTAAGCGGAATCCGTAAAATACGATAGCAAAACGAAGTATTTTTTTACCAGAGAATGTAATACCCATCTGCCATCCTGTGGGGGTATGATGGTGTAGGGTATTGGCATAGAGAATACCCATGACAATACCGATAACCAAAGGAGAAAGCCCCAATGATTTAATTGAACCAAGCCCTGCAATCCAAGTTGCAATAGCAGCAAAAATAGCAACAAAAAAGATACCACTTATGGTACCTTTACGGTTTTGGGATGAAAAAGGCATATATTTTCCTTCATAAGTTAAAGTGATTTCAAAAAAATTGATCAGTTTTTTGAAATTCTACCATATTTCTGATATAATTGTAAAATAAATCAAATTATAAATTATAATAAATTTTTTAGAAATTAAAGTGAGTCTAATTATGAAACTAACGCTAAGACAGATGGAAATATTTCTTAATGTGGTTGCTTCAGGGCACTTAACCAATGTTGCCAGAGAGATGAAGCTTAGCCAGTCGGCCATCTCTATGTCCATTAAAGAGTTAGAGAATATTTTAGGGAGACCAGTATTTGATCGTATTAATAAAAAGTTGGTACTCAATGAAGTAGGGCGTGCATTCCATAAAGAGATAGACCCAATTTTTAAAAAACTCTCCGATATTGAATATGAGTTCCAAAACTCAGAGAATAAGGGGGTGATTCGTGTTGGAGCCAGTACAACCATTGTTGATTACCTGATCCCCCCTATTATCTGTAGTTATATGAGCTCTTATCCTGATGTAAAAATTACACTTAAAGAAGGAAATACCAAGGAGATCACTGAGATGATCAGAAATGGAGAGATTGATATTGGTTTTGTCGAAGGTTTTGTTTCAGGTTCTGATATTATCAAAGAGAAGATTGGTATAGATGAGCTAATTGTAGTTGCTTCTCAAAAGGATTTTTGTAAACCATGCTACATCGATGAATTGGCACAAAGTCGATGGGTACTCCGTGAGGAAGGCTCAGGAACACGTGAAGTTTTTCTTGATTACATTAAAGAGAAGGTAGATAATCTTAATATCTTTTTTGAACTAGGGCATACTGAATCGATTAAAAGTATTTTAATGAACCGTGAGTGTTTAACATGTATTTCAAAAATATCAGTAGAGAGTGAACTGAACGAAGAGAAGCTCTACCATGTCCCAGTTAAAAACTTCAAGTGTAAGCGTGATTTCTTGATGATCTACCATAAGGACAAATATCACAGTACACTTTTTGAGAAGTTCCTCTATTTTTCAAAGACATTGATGATGCAGATGCTAGAGAAAAATTCATTACTTCAGATTAAGAAGAAATAAGCTTTTTTGCTGCTTTGTATTCGAAAGGATGATTAAGGTTTAAAAACAGTTTTTCATCCTCAAAATCTACATATTTTGTATTGATCTCCTCTAGAAAACGTGTTAGTCTATGTTTTCTTTGCGTAAGTGCCTCTTGAGCCAAGGGTAGCATGCTGCGCACATAAAGTCCACATAAGGGTTGGATTTTGTTATTGGTTCGAGCGATTATTGCATCCTCTTTCTGCCTTGTAGTAATAATATTTTGTATGACTGTATTGTCAACAAAAGGGGTGTCGACTGAAAGAATAAAAATTGCTTCCTCATCTAGCACTTCAAATGCAGAGACAAGGGCAGTAAGCGGGGAGTATACCTTATAGCGATCCATAATCAAGGGTGCATCAAACCCAAATTTATCTGTTTTGGTAGAGAGATAGACTGAATTAAAAAATACATTGAGTCTATGATATTGATAGGCTGCTAAACTTTCGTATGCTCCAAATGGTAGCAATGCTTTATCTTTGCCCATACGAGAACTTTTGCCTCCAGCAAAAATAACAGCAGGGATGATGTGTTTCATGTAAGTACTGCTCTCTTGCGTCTTTGATGTATCAAAAGTATCATAAATGCCATAAAAGTAATCCCAGATTCAACAAGAAAAAGGTACTTGCCATATACTTGTCCAGAGAGCACGGCACCCACTGATCCGCCCAGCCCGAAAGCGATACCTAGGAAGAATTGTTGTGCTAGTTTTTTTTGGCTGTAAAGTGAAAAAACATAGGTAATTGCTACAGTATGGTAAAGTGCAAAACTGACCGCATGTAATGATTGTGAGGCAAAAGTGAGCATGATAGAACCAGGAAAAAGGTAGAGCATAAGCCAGCGTCCTACTGTTATGAGTGTGGCAAATTGTAAAATGTTTAGTAGATTGCGTTGCAACAATGGTCCTTGAAAGTAGAGCATAATAATTTCGCAGATTACTCCAAAGCTCCACATCCAGCTAGTCATCTCCAAAGAGATACCGTGAGAGGTTTCGTAAATGGTAAAAAAGTTATAAAATCCGCCAAAGCCTACCTGCATCAAAAAGATTGAAATCCAAAAAGCCCAATATTTAGAAAGAGAGAAGTAAGCATCCTCTGCTGTAGAGGTATATGTTGTTTTGTCATATTTAATTAGAAGTATACCAAAGAGCATACTTAAAAAAGCCATAGCTGAAAGATAATAGAGTGTCTCAAAAGGAGTTTCAAGTACCTTTCCTAGCCAGAGTGCAATACCCATAAACCCCAAAGAACCCCAAAGTCGAACCTTTCCATAATGGCTTTTTGAGAGAATGGCTAATGCAATGGTTTCGACATAGGGTAAAGAGATTCCCATTGCGCCACCAAAGATAAGACTGGCACCAAGGTAGAGCCAGAAGGTATTAATTGTGATCCAAAAGAGTAGAGTGGCAAGAAAACTAATAAGTAGTGCACCACGGTAGACCTTTGAGGTAAGTGTAATAAAGTATTTAAAAATAAATGGTAACAAAAAGCGCATAAAGGGTGCAGCAGCATAGATGATACCAACCTCTGCTTCGCTATAGCCCAAATCGATAAGGACTTTTGGCATAAAGACAATATAGACACCCACCATTGCAAAGTAAAAGAGATAAAAAGCACTTAGAAACAGTGCAAGCGGGGTTAGTAATGGCTTCATGATTTTTTGATGACAGCTGTATTGCTTAGAAGATCATGCAAGTTCTTTTTATCTTTCCTGAAGAACATTAGTATCCATCCAAAAAGTATTGCCATGGAGAGAATGGCAGTAAGATTTCTAAAAAGGGCTATAAAAAAAGAAGGATATTTTCTCGTACTCTCATCAATTACTTCAATATCGTAAGCACGATAACCTGGAGTCTGTCCACTTTTGTACATAAAGATAGTTTGTATAATGACCAGTGGAATCAAAATATAGAGCCAGCCTACTGCCTTATGTGCCCCAAACTCTTCTCGTCCTCCCATAACCAAATAAAAAACTATATACATAATGGGCATAAGTAGCATAAAACTATCAGTAAGGAATGCCTTGAGCTTCTCTCTAGATGTAGCATAATTTTGGTTGTGATGACATGGAGGCACTTGCGTTTGTTTTGTATTTTGTGCCCCTCCATGTTTAATGTCTCTGAAGCGTTGTTTTGCCATTACTGCAACCCTTGTGTCATGGTAAAGATTGGAAGTAGCATTGCAGAGACAATGATGCCGACAATTGCACCAATAAAGAGCATCATAAAAGGCTCAAGCATACTAAGCAGAATCTTAAGTCGCTCTTCATTCTCTTCAGCATAAAGCTTAGAGAGATTTTCTAGTATTTCTTCTACTTCACTTGACTCTTCTCCTAATGCTAATGACTGCATGAAGTTACGCTTGAGCTTAATTCCTTTGCTTAGTTGCAATGCATTGGAAAGTTTGTTTCCCTCCATCACTTTTTCTGAAGCCATTCCAAATAAATCTTTGAGTCGATAGTTTCCAAATGAGGCAATTGCAAGACTAACAGCCTGTGCATAAGCCACACCGCTACTTAGAAGCAGGGAGAGAATATAAGAGAATCGTCCCAATTCATGATTTTGGATAAGGGAACCCATCATTGGTACTTTGAATAACCATCCATCAATAAGTCTATGAAAATAGTCCAATTTAGCATATGCCATCTTGAAGAGTGTTATAAGAAGAATAATCCCAACAAGCAGATGCACCCAGTAGGCAGTTAGAAAATCACTAAGATTTAATATAAACTGTGTGATAGGGGGTAGTTCTCGATTGGTATCTTCAAAAATTCCAGTGATTTGAGGTACAACAAAGACAATAAGAAAAGAGGTCATTGCGATAGCAATAGTAAAGATGACAGTAGGATACACCATGGCACCTTTGACCTGCTTTCGTACCTTATCTTGTGCAGAAAAAAAGTCCCCCATTTGTATGAGAACTTCAGCCATTTTTCCGCTTTGCCCTGCAATATTAAGACTCTGTATATAAAACTCTGGCAGTGTATATATCTTCTGTGCATTGAGTGCATGATAGAGAGATTTTCCTTCATCAATCATGGTTTTTAAAGAGTTAAGGAAGGAGACATACCGTTTTTCTCCCTCATGTTGGTTTTCCAATAGTCTTATGGCAGTGAGAATCATCATCCCTGAACCAAGATAGGAAGAGAGTTCTTTAGAAAAAGAGGCAAGTAGACTTCCTGGCATTTGCTTGATACCAAAATTCTCTAAAGAGAACTCTTGCACAGGCTTCAACGATTCATATAGAATACCAAGAGAACGTAATTTTTGTTTGGCATCTTCTATGGAGGTTGCTGAGACTGTACCTTTTGTACGTTTACCTATTTTGTCAAAACCTTTATATTTGTATAGCATCTCTGCACCATCCTTTTTTTGAGTAACAAATTATAACTTTTTAGCTTTTAGTGTTCACTAAAGATTGCCAACCCCATAACAAATTCTATTGTATTAGAGAAACATTCAAGTGCTATCAAATAGTAATAAGAGATTCCCCTAAAAATGCATGTTGAACCTAAAAAAGTAAGAGGAGTAATTTCCTTTGAGCTTAATCTCTTCTGCTGCGGCAGACAAGTTCTGTGTCTCTTCTTCTTCTTTTGAAAGCAGGTTAATTGGTTCTGGAATATAGATATTTCGCTCAAGCTTTTTGAGAATATCTCTACTTTGAAAATGACGTGGTTTTAAGGATTTTGGTAACAGATCATAAGCACTTTTTTTACTTTTATGATAGCGAAATATATTTTTTGAGAGAAATAGTGAATCTTCAAGCGTATGCTTATTGTGCTGCGATACATAAATAATTTGCTCTCTACTTTGAGAGTGAAGTTTCAAAACGTAAACAATTGCTCCTGAGAGTATCATGACAGAGATAAGTATTTCAACGAGTGTAAATGCTGAACGAAGTGTTTTCAATAAAAATCCCCCCGTCTGCTAAGATCATGAGCATGGGCAAGCCAAAGTGATTTTGCTTGCTGTAGTGATGTAACCTCTGTGGGTTCACCAAAATAGGCAGGAAGAAAGTAGATACCTTTTTTTGTATGTACAATAAGTTGCGACGTGCTTCCATTGCGGTAAATATTAAACTTAAAGCATATCTTTTTATCTTGGTAGCGCCCATAATCCATCTTTTGTAGATTATTATTGTTGTTCAGTGTATATACCTTTGCATCTGCAAGGTTTACCTTCCCATTGTAGGGTTTAAATGGAGTAGAGATATCTTCTCTAAAGTAGCATGAATGACAGTTGTTAATACAAATCAAGGTACCTTTTCTGGCAAATAATGGATTTTGGGTAAGTATTTTTTTTAGTGTAAGAGGAGTGAGTATCTCTGAAATCTTTTCTCTTTTTTCCATACCCCCAAAGCCGAGAAAATAGATAAGAGAGATGATGAAGATAACGATTAGAAGCTCCATCAAGGAGAAGCCTTTTCTTCCTTTTTTAGTCACAAGAAAGGACATATCAGATTACTTGTTACACTGAGAAAAGAGAATATCTTTGTTGTTTTCTTCCCCCCCCTCTTTTCTGTCTGCTGCAAAGGAGATGAGTTCGACATCATCTCCTTTGTTGATGTAGACAAATGGGCTTCTCCATGAATCTTTTGGTAGTTTTTTTAGGTAGGGTTTGACACGATAGTTAGGGTATTTTTCTGGGTCAGGATTACTCAGTAGTGCCTCAAATCCTTCTTCTGTATCAGGGTAGACCCCATTATCAAGTTTAAACATATCTAAACGTTTCTTGAGATCATTCATTTTTAGGCAAACTGTATCTCTTTTTGCCTGATCTGCTGAGTCCATAAGACCAGGGGCAACAACAGCAATTAGTCCACCAAGAATAACAATAACAATAAGAAGTTCAATCAGCGAGAAACCATTTCTAAGTGTATCATCCTGTGCAGTAAAATTTCTATTCATAACAATCCTTTGGGTTTACTTTGGTATAATATTTGCCATATTTTAACGACTTTATATTAACAGAGCTTTGAGAATGGATAAATCTTTTATTGTTGCTACTACCCTTCATGTAAGAAGAAGAGCATTTGCACTATTTCTTACATTGTCTATTTTGGCAGTTATTATTGCATTGACTGGGGTACTTGTGGGCTATCTTGATACAGCACGAAAAGATGCCTCTTCAACCAAAGCTCTCATACAAGCTAATCTCTATTTTGCTAACATTAAAAAGACATTTTCCCGCCTTAAAAAGCGAGAAATCCTCTATAATACACTTTATCTTGGTCCAATACCACTTCAGTCTGAAGATGGACGTTTCTCACTTCTATTTTCTTGCCATCCTATGGATAATGGAATCAATATTAATTGGTTAGGGATGGAAAGCAAATCATTAATGCAAAAACAGTATAATGCGGCGCAACAAGTTCTTGAGGTACTAGCTTTGGAGTATGAACTTTCAAATCCTGAAAGACTAGAAGAGATGATTGATGAATCGGTACATCCAAAGGAGACTTTTTCATATCAGACACAAAGCAGGATGGAACAAAAAAATGGTATCGTATCGTATCAACAGTTTGAAGCAATTTTGAATCGCTATCAGTTTGAAACAGATGATCCCAATGTAGGAAAAGTGCCATGGAAGAAATATTTTGTATTTCATCCTACTTCGAAAGCTCCTGAAGAGAATAGAATAGCAGGAGACTATCTTTCTGCAAAACTACTCTCAATACTTTTCAATATTGACAGCGCAATACTCTCGGAGGATTGGGTTAAAACTGAAGGAGCTTTTAGAATACTGCTGGGACGATATGGTATTACTTACGATAAAATACTTTTTGCGGATACGTTCATAGACCGCTCTTTTTGTAAAGTAAGCTATACGTACCAGAAAGAGAACTATGTATTTTCATTTGTTGACATTCAAGGAGAGGTGAAAGATTTTGTATTTTATGGGAAACAATAAGAGTTTGGTATTGGCACATTACCATATGGAGGAGATATCCCCTGAGGATATGGTAGATATAATGCTAACACCTCAGTTCTATACTATAAAAAAAGAGACATTACCTTTCCGTTTTACTTATCAGGCAAAAAAAGTTGCTCCATCACTTTTTGATGGATTGCTCAAGGAGAATGGGGAGTATGACTATTTTGTCTACAAGGAAGAGGATTTATGGGTTTTTATTGCATATGATACTAAGGAGATTATGGATTTTCTTGCCTCAAAAGGGATTACCTCAGAGAAGATTGGAAAACTTTTTTTTACTCAGCAAGCAGTAGAGTATCTCTCTTTACCAGTACCCCTTGATGAAAAAAAAGCATTGAGTGTTATTGATCAGGTTGTTGTTGTTGTGCCACTTCAGGTTCTTTCCGAAACAAGATTTGTTACCTTTGGAGAACGTTTTAGACCACAAAGAGGGGTTTTGATAGAGACTGGTGATGCTTCATCATTGACACATAAGCAGACGGCAGCATTAGCAACCATTTTATTTCTTTTTGGAATTATATGGCTGATTGAAGGACAGCGTTATGGAGGAAAAGATATCCATTTACAGACAAAACTTGACACACTTCGTCGTAAATATCCAGCACTTCAGAATGCCTATGCGAGAGAAAGTATTATCACAAGATACCGTACAATTGATAAACAGGAGAGAAAAAAACGTCAGATTGTAAGTAAAGTGACTGGTCTAACCTTTAGAGGAGTTATATTGACCCATTTTGAGATCAATAGTAAAACTTTTAAGGCAACTTTTAAGGTTAAAGATAAAAAGGTTATCAAAAAACTAGAAACACGTATTTCACGTGCTGGATTTATAAAAAGAAAAAGTACTGGTAGCAAGATTAGTATTGGGGGAAATATATAATGTGGAAACGTTACCAGAATGAACTTATTGTATCTGTAGCATTTGTTTTTGCCCTGAGTATGTTCATCTATAAACTTTCTCATCATGCAATAAAGGCAGAAGCAAGTCAAAAGGTAGCAAAAGAGTTTATATCACTTCAAGAGACAGTTAGTTTGAAGAAGATATGGGTAGATAAGCGTATTGATAATAGGCTTAAACGTATTCAAGGAATGCTACCTCGCAATAAAGTATTGTGGTCACAAAAAGGAAAGCGATTGACAGCAACCTTTAATACCCTGACTGGAAAAGAAGTTAATCGTGTGATGACAAAACTCTTAAATATTGCTGTTCAACTTGAATCACTTAATATTACAAAGAATGGAGAATACTACAAAATGGAGATACGGTGCAAATGGTAAAACGGTTTTTTGTAGGTCTATTATTTGTATGGGGAGTGTTGCTCCTTTTTATGCCAAAAGAGGAGATGTACTTCAGGCTTGAGCAAGAACTTGCGAAAGAGGGTATTGAGATTAATGAAGCATCCACTGAAGAGAGTATATTTCATTTTAATTTACATGATGTCTCTATATATACTAAGGGAATAAAGGTTGCGCACATTGATGAAGTAGAGTTTTTGACTCTTTTGGCATATACCCGTATAACAGTGCATGGACTTGATGTAGATGAAGGGCTTAAATCAATGTTACCTGAACGTATTGAAAATTTATTTTTAACATACTCTATGATAGCTCCTTTAACAGTTTATATTGAATCTAAAGGTAGTTTCGGAATAGCCAAAGGAGTATTGTCACTTAAGGAAAGAGTACTTCATATGGATTTTGAGAAGACTAAACATATGGGAGCAATACAGCGTTATTTGAAGCAAGGCAAGAAAGGATGGTACTATGAAACCACTTTTTAGTTCTTTTTTGATCAAGAAACTTCTTATAATACTTTTTTCTTTGTTGCTGGCTAAATTGCTGTGGTTTGTAATAGGACTTTCTTTTTTCTCTACCCAAGGAGTAGACCATGCAGTACAGAAGCAAATAAAACCACTCTATTATAGGGTCAGATTAACCTCTGATAGCCTTCCTAAGTTTCGACCAAAATTACCAAAAAAATCGATAGGAAGTATCCGTGATATTGTGTTACTGGGGATATACCATGCATCTGACACAACAGTGGTAACTGTTAAATATAGAGGAAAAAGTAAGGTTTTAGGTAGAGGAGAAGCGGTGAATGGATTTGTACTTGATCGTGCAGCTAATACCTACGCCATTTTTACCAAAGGGAGCAAAGAGTACAAGGTAACCCTATTTCATGCAAAAGAATCAGTAGCCAATAGTCGTAGTATATTTGTACATAAGGCATACAAAAAGCAGGCAGAACCTCTTGGAGAGATTACTGATGTAAAAGATGATATGAAAATTATTGACCGTTCCTTACTAGAGCACTATACGCAGAATATGGATGATATTTTTAAGAATATTGGCATTATGGAGATAAGGAAGCATGACGGCACAATAAAGGGCTTTCGTGTTACTTTTGTTAAGAAAGGTACTCCTTTTGCAAAGTTGGGGCTTAAGCGACATGATGTGCTTAAGTCAATCAATGGTAGATCACTTGATAGCTATAAGGCGGCCTTTGATGCTTATAAAGATGCTAAAAATGCCACAGACCTGACATTAACAATACAAAGAGGAAATATAGAGATGGAGTTAGAATATGAAATTAATTAAGAGTTTACTGGTAGTTATGCTGATTGTGACCACAGTATGGTCATCAGAGGAAGATACAGTTGATCTCAATCTTCGAAATATGAGTGTTAGAGACTTTATCGAAATGGTTTCTAAGGTTACCCACAAGAATATCTTGATTGATACGAAGCTTAAGGGAAAAATTAATTTTATCTCCCAAAAGCCAATCAAAAAGTCATCACTAATCCCTTTTGCAAACTCTATTCTTGGCAACATAGGGTTGACACTCATAGATCAGGGTGATTTCTATAAGGTTGTTAAGGGTTCCATAGCAGCGGGTGAAGGACTTGACGTGAGTAGTTCTATTAAGGGGGATACTATGAAAACAGTGATATTTCCCCTAAAGAACTCCAATGCTGCTGTGATACGTGCTAAAATCAAACCATTATTGAATAGGAATGATAAAGTGATCTCTTTTAAGGAAAATAATGTACTTGCTATTACTGCTACACCACGTACACTCAAGTCGCTTTCCAAATTTATCAATGTTCTTGAGAGGCGTGGTGTAAAACATTCGAGAGTAATTCATCTTGAGCATTCTAGTGTCAAGGATCTTTTCTCAAATGCACAGAATATGGCAAAAAGACTTTTTCCTCAAACTATTGAAAGTGAAAAGGTAGATATTTTTAAGGATGCTGCAACAAATTCTATTATTCTTGTGGGAAAAGAGGAGAATATCCAGCGAATGATTGGCTATATTGATCAACTTGATATTGAGGGAGAAGATCAGACTCAGAAGATGTATGTCATTCGTCTAGAGAATTCTAATGTTGAAGAGATGGAAAAAATACTTTCAAAGTTGATTATGCAGATGAACAATATAAGAATTAAGCAAACCAAGAGAGGAGCCAAGATACCGAGTAAGGCAATGGTAGTCTCTGATGTGGAGCGTAATGCACTTATTGTGCTTGCAACAGGAGAGCAGATTAAAAATATTCGCGAGACAGTACGTAAGATTGATATTCCCAAGACACAAGTTTATGTGAAGGCACGTATTGTGGAGATTGATAAAAATCTTGCTGAACAGGTAGGAGCGAAGTACAATATTAATGGGGGTTCTATTACATCAAATGGTCTCTACACATTGACAGGAAATATGGGAGCAGCTTCAGCGCTACAAATATCACCTGCACTATTGGCATTCTTAAATACAAACAGCAAATCAGCCTATACAGATTCAAACGGTAATGTCGTTGAAGAGAGTAATCCTACTTTTAAGTTTAGTGATACCAATGAAGTTTTTGCCCTTGGTGCACAACTTGATTTTCTTCGTAAAAATGGGGCAGCACATATTTTAAGTGAACCCTCTATTCTTTGTACCAATAACAAAGAGGCTGAGATCTATGTAGGGCAGACCCGTTCCATTTTGACACAGGCACGACAATCAACACAAGGAAGTTCTCCAGTAGTTAACAGCTATAATCGAGAAGATATTGGTTTAACCCTCAAGGTTAAGCCAAGACTTTCGAGTAATGATAAGGTTACACTTGAAGTGGAGACCACTATTGAAGATGTTCTTGATACGGAATCACCTAATACTGACCGTCCTACTACTACTAAACGTAATGTTAAGACTACTGCTATTGTTAATAATGGGGAGATGATTATCCTTGGTGGACTTATTAAGAATACTGGAGGAAGGGGTACGGCAAGATTACCAATTCTTGGCGACATTCCTGTGCTAGGAGAAATATTTAATCATACTTCAGATGTTACCCGTGTGACTAATGTGGTAATCTATCTTACACCTTATATTGTTAGGCGAAGTGATGAGCTTAAGGAGCTTAAGCGTCATCTTGATAAACTCGATCAAATCCAAGCAGAGTATAGTAAATTGGTAGGCAAGGCATTAGAAAAAAGAGCAGAAGAAGGATTGGCAGGTGATATAAAGATAGATGTACCTTTGCCACCATCTGCAGCAAGTCGACGTATTAGATATAAGCCACAAGCAGTATCTCATAAAAACTCTTCTACATCTAATAAAGTATTGGAGGCATTTTAGCCATGTTGTTTACACGACTGCAAGATGTCAACCTTGAGCCACTTTTTGAAGATGAAATTAATCACAAGGTTGCACTCAGGTATTTTTTACTTTTTTCAGAAATAGAGGGTGAAAAGAGTGCAGTTATCAGGGAAGAAAATATAAGTGATGCACTAAATCATCTAGCAAGGCTAGAGATAGATTATCCTGTAGTTATGGTTGACGCAGAGAGTTTTGAACGTTTAAACAATAAGTTTCTTGAGATACAGACTGGGTCAGACTTCGAAGAGATGTCTACAGCAACAGAGGAGCTTATCGAGGTTGAGACGGATCTGTTAGAGTTTATTCGAAATTCACAAGATCTTCTTTCCAATGAAGAGTCTGCTCCCATTATTAAGCTAGTGAACTCACTATTTTTTCAGGCAATTAAAAAAGGAGCGAGTGATATTCATATTGAGAGTGGGGAGTATAAGGGTGAGGTACGTCTACGTATTGACGGTGCTCTAACAAAACATCTTGATCTTGATAAAATGATTATTGGACTCGTCATCAATCGTATCAAGGTTATTTCAAACTTAGATATTTCAGAAAAGCGCATTCCGCAAGATGGACGTACACAGATCACTATTTCAGGAAAAACACTTGATGTGAGGGTTTCTGTTCTTCCTACCTATCATGGTGAACGGGTAGTTATGCGTATTTTGGCACAAAGTGACCATATTCCTACATTAGAATCTTTAGGGTTTCATAAAGATATTACTCAAAGCCTACATCGCTTACTAGCCCACTCCCATGGAATGATATTGGTTACTGGACCTACAGGGTCTGGTAAATCGACTACACTTCATGCATGTTTGCAACATATTGCCACACCAGATAAGAATATTATTACAGTTGAAGACCCAGTAGAGTACAATGCCGAAAATATCTCTCAAATACAAGTTAATGATAAGGCAGGACTTACGTTTTCATCTGGGTTACGTTCTATCCTTAGACAAGATCCAGATATTATTATGGTTGGGGAGATACGAGACTCAGAGACTGCTGATATTGCCTTGCGCTCAGCACTAACGGGGCACCTTCTTCTCTCTACACTACATACCAATGACTCAACTTCATCCTTGAGTCGCTTGATGGATATGGGTATTGAAAATTTTCTTATCTCTTCAACACTACTTGGTGTACTAGCACAGCGCTTGGCACGAAAACTTTGTGTAGAGTGTAAGCGAAAGACACAGTTACCAGCAGTAGTTTTAAAAGAGGTAGACCTGCCAAAGGATGCAACTTACTTTGAAGCAGTAGGTTGTAAAGTGTGTGATTTTACTGGATATAAAGGACGCCAGGCAATTGGAGAAATTTTTATTATTGATGATGAGGTGAAGACTATGATGAAAGATGGCTTCAATGATCATCAGGTACGAGAAGAAATGAAGAAAAAAGGAATGATTACAATAGCCAACAAACTTAAGCAGATGGTACTTTTTGGTGAAACAAGTTATGAAGAGGCAATTCGTGTTGGATTAATGGATAACTAATGAACAGACGTGAAGGTTTCACACTGATAGAGGTGCTTATCTCTATTGCTCTAATGGGACTCATTCTCCCTGCACTCTATAAAACAGTCGATCTACTCCAAGACTCCAATACACAGATTTATAATTATTTAAATACAGAAAAAAAAGAGACAGTATCCATGCAAACTTTTTTTCTTGATATTGCTAGTTCAGATGGTAATTTGACTCTTGTGAATGGTGAGTACGATAGGCTCTGTATGGAAAAAACAAAGAATTCTCTCTATGGTCTTTCTGAGGTTAAAGTTTGTTGGATCGTTTTAAAGCATAAGCATACACTTGTGCGAGCAGAAGGTACAATATTTCATCTACCAATCAAAGATGATGAGCGAGTTGAAGTTGATGAAATTATGCAGTCTGTGACACTTTTTGATGTAAACTGGGCAGAAGACAAGGTACTTGTGGTTTTGCAGCAAAAAAGACAGAAGCCAATAGTATTTATGGTTCGCGGAATAA
The DNA here is from genome assembly GCA_020525365.1 of Sulfurovum sp. Classification (NCBI taxonomy): domain Bacteria; kingdom Pseudomonadati; phylum Campylobacterota; class Epsilonproteobacteria; order Campylobacterales; family Sulfurovaceae; genus Sulfurovum; species Sulfurovum sp. The sequence goes on from JAIZOF010000001.1 coordinate 887,759, forward strand.
CAAAACCTAAAATACATAAAAAAAAGGCTTTAAAAAAGAAAAAAAGAGTAAAAAACCCTAGTGGTGGCTCCCGTATTCTTCCTGAATAATCAGTTACTCTTTAAAAGAGTGTAGGTTATCCTAAGAAAAATCTAACTACTACTTCCTGGTTTAATTGCAACACTTCCCTCTTTACACATAGGACATATTTTTGGGCTATACATTTCAAAGGTAAAGTCTTCAAGTGAGAAAAGTGGTACATCTTTAGGAAGTTTGCATTCTGGTTTTGGCTTATTTGTTCCTCCAATGCGTCTACAAAAGCCACGATTTGCAAGAGATGCGAACGCAACCACTTTCCCCCCAAGTGCCTCAACTGTTTGTGCTGCTTTTAGAGCAGAACCACCTGTTGTAATAATATCTTCACAAATGATAATTTTTTCGCCATGGCTTATTGTAAATCCTCTACGAAGTTCCATGTTTCCATCTCTCTTTTCAACAAAAATAGAGCGCACATCAAGGGAGCGAGCAAGCTCATAACCTGCTAATACACCACCAAGTGCCGGAGCACAGACAGTATCCACTGCCACTTTTGAATCATGGATCATTTTGGCAAGTACATCTGTTAGTTCAGCTACTTTTTTTGGATACTCTAACACTTTAGCACTTTGTAGATAGCGTGAAGAGTGGTTACCACTTGCAAGAAGAAAATGTCCTTCTAAAAGTGCATCTGTGTCTTTGTAAATCTGTTCTATATTCACCTTAAACCTTTAGAATATCTACTTCTTTTGTTTTGAATAGTTCATCAATTTTTCCAATATATTCATCGGTAACCTTCTGTATTTTTTCTTGTGCATTTTTGGATTCATCTTCACTAATCTCTTTCTCTTTTTCAAATTTTTTAATTTTATTGTTGGCATCTTTTCGGATATTTCTGATAGCTACTTTAGCATCTTCAGTCATTATTTTAGCTTGTTTAACAATCTCCTGTCTCTGTTCACTTGTCATCGGTGGGAAGAAAAGCTTAATAAAGTCACCATCGTTATTTGGATTGACACCAATATTTGCTTCTTGAATTGCTTTTTCAATATCGCCAAGAAGCTGTTTTTCCCACGGTGTAATACTAATTGTTGTTGCATCCATAGCAATAACACTTCCAATCTGATTGAGCGGAGTAGGGGTGCCATAATAGTCCACTTTGATATTATCAACAATGCTAGTTGTAACCTTTCCTGTACGTAGAGATACAAAGTTTCGCTTCAATGCCTCAATACTTTTATTCATGTGTTCTGTGATGTGTTCATAAATCTCTTCTATCATAAGTCCTCTCCTAGGGTGATAAGTTTGAGTGAATTTTACCCTTTTTTAGCTTTTTGTGTACTTCGAGAAACAGAAGAGAAAAGGGAGGAGGTGAAGCATAATTATATAAAAATTTAAAAGCTTCTTTAACGGTTTTATTTGGTAGCTGCTGGTACAACAGGAGCAGATGGGGCGTCTGGTGCCTTAGGGGAAAGTGCAGGGGGTACAATTTGGTTGTTTTTAGGAATAATTTTATCTGCTACTGAGCTTTGACTCTCTTTGGTATAAGAGTAGCCAAGTGAAAGTGTATTAACAATGAATGCCAATGCAAGTATAAATGTTGTTTTGGCAAGAAAACCCATGGGACCCTTTGCACCAAAAACAGACTCATTGCTTCCACTGTATGCACCAAGACCAATACTTGAACTTTTTTGAAGTAGTACAGAAATAGTAATAGCAATAGCCAGTATTATTTGAATAATTAGTAATGTTGATGTCATGATTTCCTCTTTAGGTGCTACTGTAATAGAAGCAATAATTTGGGCGATTATATCTAAAGATTATTAAAAGAGTGATAAAGCCCTGCATATAGGGCTTTAGTGGAGGGATTTAGTCGTCACTTCCAAAGATTCCAAGTAACTGAAGCATCGCAGTAAACATATTCAGAAAATCAATATAGAGTGATACGGCTGCGTCAACCGGAGAGTCATAGGCTCCATTTGCGATATTCTGTGTATCATAGATGGTAAATAGACTAAAAAGAAGTAGTATTCCCGCAGTGATGATGATGTGCATTAGAGGGCTTTGAAGCAGAAAGTAGTTTACCAATGAAGCAATGATGACTACAATCATTGTAATAAAAAGTGGTTTCCCCCAGCTAGAGTAATCACTTTTAGAGTTGATTGCAAAGAGGCTCAGTGCTCCAAAAAGTACAGAGGTCATCAAGAATGCATTTCCAATAACACTACCCATTCCAGCACCAATAAAAGATGCCAAAAGTGGTACAAGTGAAACACCAGTAAGAAATGTAAAAATGAAAAGCATTGCAAGATTAAGCCCAGGTTTCCCTTTGGTCAAGCTAAGCCCAAAAAAGAGTACAAGCAATTCTGCTCCAAAGATGAGCCATTTGTATTGCATGATTTCCATCACATACGGCATAGTTACATAAGCGCCTGCTGCTGCAGCAATCATACTAGCAGCCAATAGTTGATATGTCTTTTTTATAAAGTCAACCGAAGCAATTTCTTGTGTATAGCCTGCCTGTTGAGCAGAGGCATAGTCTCTATCATATAAAGCCATTAATAATCCTTTTAATATGGGTTTTTCTATACTATTGGAAGTATAATCGAGTGAGATTAATCTAAGGTTAATTCATTACTTAAACTCAGATGGCGCCTCTTTTTGACGTCTCTTTTGCAGTACAATATATTCAGCACGCGCTTTTTCAGCTTCAAGCTTATTTTCCCTAATAACAGTTTTTGCTATGATGCTTTGTTCAGATTGAGAGACAGGGGTATCAACGCAACCATTTAAAAATAAGAGAAAAATAAAAAAAGATATTCGCTTCATTGTATCTTGTCTCCAAGTTTGTATAAAATTGCATCAAATAAAACAGTAGAATTATATCGTATGGTTCTATCTATATAACTAATATAAGGTATTAGGTCAGGTGTTGTTTGGTTAATTAGGATTGACCAAAAAGTATGCCCCTACAGCAAATACTAAGGCTATTACTCCACGTTTTATGATGACACCAATATTGTTTCCTATCTGACAGGAAGAGCATTGTTTGTACTGTTTTGCTTCATACTGAGCGTAGAAGAAAAACCCAATCATAAGTAGGATTATGGCTGGAAAGGTAATCTTGTCAAAAATGTAGATATTTTCTATGGTACTTTGATTCAAATTAAAAATTGGGGTTAGTAGCGAAAGACCCATAAAGAAGAGTAGTTTATCTGCAAAGCTAACAAAGTAATCTTTTTTGGAGAATGTAGGACAAACCTCATTGGTCTTGGGTGTAGATTCTTTATTTTCAATTGTATCAAGAATATGTTGTCGTTGATCTGTATCTATACGGTCTAGCATGGTGCCACCTAGGGAGAAGTCCATCATTTGTTGAAACATAGTGGCAAAGTGCCTGTCGCTATCTACATTCATGTAGCAGGTCTTTCCATTTCGATCTTCATAAATAATTTTCATCTTTTCATAGCGTGGGACAATGGCTGTGATATTAGGGTAGTAGCTACTTTGCTCCTCTGCTTCAAAAAGTTTCTCTTTGGAAAGAATACTTGGGTTGGCAAACTCAATATACTCCCCCTCTTTTTTAACAATGAACATATTAAATGGGTGAGAGACCTGTATGGCGCTTAGTGCATCAAGTCCATAATGCTCCATAGTCTCTTTCATATCATTAAAGAGCCTACCGACACTTTCATCGAAGCCACGTACATCACCACAAGCAAGAATGCGGTTATCAGGATAGACAATTACTTCTTTTATCATTGGGTTTATCCTTTGTTGGGGTAAATGGTCAACCTTTTCCAAAGTATTTTAAGCTAAAAATTTTAGAAAGGGCTGATAGTAAAAAGAGGGTGTGGGCAAACGTGCCCACAAGAAAAGTTAGTGGCTTTTTTGAACCACAAGAATCATCTTCACATTGATGATAATAAATCGGATACCCTGCCAAATAAGGCATGTTCTCATAAATTTAACAAATGGTGTTGGCACCATCGCTCCAAAGCTTGCCTCGTAAGGCTTGATATTTTCTTTAATTGAATGGTCTACGCTACCCATGGTAATTCTCCTTTTTCTTTTTTTATTCAGGGATCAAAGTCCAGCCTGGCTTAAGTTTTGCTTTATAGATGAACATGTGGTGGAGGATATGTTTAATCCAGTGCCCTGCAAGTCCAATCTCACCAAATGTATAATCAAGATCACGTCCAATGCCTGGATACTTCTCAAAGTCTGGCACAATAGGGTAAACAGTCAATGCTGCAGCGGTACCGTTAGTTAAGCCCTTACCTGCAGAAGCAACACATGCTGCACCCATTTCTCCCATAGAAGCTTCATGTAGATGTGCACCAGAACCATTTTTAATAAGGTCACAGATAGAGTGTGCGACTGCTTTACCGATGATACCTGAAGGCATACCCGTTCTTGGTGGTGTTGGGTTAATTGGTGTACCATTTGGTGAGCTCATTGGCTTAGAGATGAGGTGTGGTGGTGCAAACGCAATACCACAAGCAAAGATATTACTATACTCAGGGTTCTGATAGGTTTTTGGCCAATCGCTTGCTTTCCACTCTTCGTATGGTTTTGGCGTATAGTCTGCATCAACCTTAAGGAATCCATTTGGTGCGAAAATTTTATCTGTCATATCTTCGTCATCTTTATTATATGCTTTGAGTCCAACACCGGCAAACGGAGGAATAAGCATTGCAAAGTCAAAGGTTTCTTCACCGGTTGTTCCATCAAGTAATTCATACTCAATCTTACCTTTCTTAACCTTACTGACATGTGCACCAATCATCCACTTGACACCACGCTCAACAAAGAGAGACTCTGCAAAAAGCTTGGAGCTTGCTGCGTACATACCACGTTTGATGTGTAGTCCACCGATTCCAAAGTCACCAAGAAAGGATTCGTTAGATATCCATTGAATTTCAAGATTATCTCTAACACCCGCTCTTCTTGCTTCATGTTCGATATTAAAGATGTACTCGAATGCTGCACCCTGACAAGTACACATACCATGACCTGTACCTATGAGTACTTTTTGTTTCTCTGTTTTTGCCTTATTGAAAATTTTCTGTAGTTCAAGGTTTGCGTGAAGTGCATGGTCTGCAGTACATACAGAAACCGTATGATTCCCAATACCACCTTTGCCATCACCTAGTCCTGGTGTTGCATCAAAGTTTAGTTTTGGACCAGTTGCATTGATAAGATAATCATAAGTAACTTCCTCGGTTTGTCCTTCTTTACCTTGACCTGTGTATTCAATAGTGATATAAGGTGTATTACTATCTGTTTTTCCTTCAGGATGAATAGAGACTGCTTTTGCCTGTCTATAATCAATACCCGCTTTTTTATATACTGGTGCAAGAGGGAATGTAACATCCTCTTTATTCATCTGGCCGACCCCTACCCAAATATTAGATGGGATCCAGTTCCACTGTGAGTTTGGTGTAACGACTACTACTTCATGTTCATTACCCAGCCATTTTTTTGCAAATGTTGCGGCAGTGTGTCCAGAGACACCACCACCCATTACTACTAATCGTGCCATAGCCTTCCTTTTTGTTGAAATTTTTACAAGTTCATTTTAGAGTAACCTTTTTTAAAAACAAATTAAATTCTATTTTTTTTTCTTTAATTATTCTTTTTTGTTATAAAAACCCCATTTAAAAAGAAACTCTCAAGTATTTATGTTCAAATAATTTGATGAAATAGAGTAATTTTCTATAGAATATCCTTTGAGCTACTCAATAGATAAGTTATGGTAAAATCAATTTAAATTAATATCTTAATAGTATTAAAGGCAGGGTTTAATTGTTGTTCTATTTTTCTCGAAGCATACTTTTGTTTCTGCTGATGACACTATTGCTTCATGCATCAATTTGGAATATGCCTTATGCCAAAGAAGAGGTTAAAAACAATACACTTTTTACTCTCTTTACCTCACCACCAAAACACTTTGACCCAGTACGTTCCTATAGTGCCAATGAATGGATATTTTTGGGGCAAATCTATGAGCCACCACTGCAGTATAATTACTTAAAACGTCCTTACACACTAGAGCCTTTGACATTAACATCTCTGCCAGAAGTACTGTATTTAGATAAAAATATGTCTGTAGTTAATACGCAAGAGAAGAGGGTAGCCTATACTCGCTATCGCTTTTCTCTTAGAGATGACATAAGGTACTATCCGCATGCAGCTTTTGTGAAAGACCATAAGGGAAGACTACTTTATGGTAGGCTAAATGAAGTACAGCTTTCAAGTGTTAAATCAGTCAAAGACTTCCCAAAGCAAAAGAGTCGATTACTATTGGCAGAAGATTATGTGTATGCCATTAAACGTATGGCAGTCAGGCAGTATCATTCTCCTATTCTTGATACAATGGCACAGTATATTGTTGGGTTGAAACAGTTTTCTCAAAAGATCACAAAAATTGCTAAGCAGATGTATCAAGCAAAGAAGAGACTTGATCTTCGAAACTATGATGTCGAAGGTATCAGGGTGATAGATGGACACACTTTTGAAATTACTATTAAGGGAAAATACCCACAGTTTCTCTACTGGATGAGCATGAACTTTTTTGCCCCTATTCCTTGGGAGGTTGACCTCTTCTATCAGCAGGATGGTTTGAGGAAAAAAAATATCTCCTTAGATACTGCGCCGGTAGGAACAGGAGCATATTGCTTGGTAGAGAATAATCCCAATCAGAAGATAGTGCTTGGAAAAAACCCACTCTTTCATAAGGAATACTATCCATCATTGACTCCTGAAGAGATTAATTCGTCAGGAGTTTCTGTATCATTTTTGGATGATGCAGGAAAACTGTTACCCTTTATTGATAAAGCAGTCTATACACTAGAGAAAGAGAGTATTCCCTTATGGAATAAGTTTTTGCAGGGCTACTATGATGCTTCAAGTATTAGTTCTGAAGTATTTGATCAGGCAGTACAGATAGGTTCTTCTGGCAATATGGGGTTAAGCAAGGAGATGAAAGCCAAGGGTATACAGATGCAAGGAACGGTACAGCCCTCTGTTTTCTATATGGCATTTAACATGGTTGATTCTGTAGTAGGCGGATACAGTGAAGCAGCAAAGAAACTACGCCAAGCGATCAGTATTGCCCAAGATCAAGAGGAGTATATCTCTATCTTTATGAATGAGCGTGGTGTTCCAGCACAAGGCCCTATTCCTCCAGGAATATTTGGATATGAAAAAGATATAAAGGGAACCAATTTTGTAGTGTATGATTGGGTAGATGGTAAACGAGTAAGAAAAAGTATTACAATAGCCAAAAAGCTACTTGCTGAAGCAGGCTATCCTAATGGTATTAGCACAGAAACAGGTAAGCGCCTCAAGCTCTATTATGATACGACTGCAATAGGTCCAGATGATAGAGCACTTATGGATTGGCGACGAAAGCAGTTTGAAAAATTGGGGATTGAACTGGTGATACGTGCAACGGATTATAATCGTTTTCAGGAGAAGGTACGTGAAGGTAGGGTGCAGATATTTAGTTGGGGCTGGAATGCAGACTATCCGGACCCTGAGAATTTTCTCTTTTTGCTTTATGGTCCCAATGCAACTGTCGATACAGGTGGCGTAGGAATCAATAGTGCAAACTACAAAAACCCATCTTTTGACCACCTTTTTGATGAGATAAAGACTATGGAAAACACCACAAAACGCTTAGAAAAGATAGAACAGATGTTACAGATTGTACGAGAAGATGCACCATGGGTTTGGGGTTTCTATCCCAAGTCACTTACACTGATGCATGAATGGTATAAGAATGTCTTTCCTCATGCCATGGCAAACAATACACTCAAATATAAGCGTATTGACCCTAAGAATCGGGTAGAAAAACAACAGCAGTGGAATCAGCCAATTACAGCACCACTCTACGGGTTTATTGTAATATTGCTACTTTTTTTTATTGGACTTTATAGGGCTTATCGAAAACAGCAGCATATAGTAATCAAAAAGGAGAAGATGTAAATGTTTGCATATATCATACGGCGTATCTTCTATGCCATCCCCATTCTTATTGGAGTAAACCTTATTACTTTTATACTCTTTTTTATGGTCAATACTCCTGATGATATGGCTCGTACACAGTTGAATGCCAAGCAGGTAACTCCACAGATGATAAAATCGTGGAAAGAGGAGCGAGGATATGATAAGCCACTCTTTTATAATAGAAAACTAGAAGGAGTAGAGAGGTTTACTGACACACTCTTCTTCCATGAGTCGTTGAAGCTTTTTACTTTTGATTTTGGACGATCTGATGCTAATCGTGATATTGGTGAAGATATTAAGATGCGTATGGGTCCTTCGCTATACATTGCTGTTCCAACATTTCTGATTGCGCTCATTACCAATATCTCACTTGCACTATTGCTTGTTTTATTTCGTGGATCGGTATTTGATGCATCTATGATGGTAATTGCGGTGATGATTATGTCGGTTTCTGGACTTTTCTATATTATTGCTGGTCAGGTACTCTTTTCTAAAATCTGGCATTGGGTACCCATTTCGGGTTACGAAGATGATTGGGGCGGCATAAAATTTATTATTCTGCCAGTCATGATTGGTATTTTTGCTGGATTGGGAGCAGGAGTGCGCTGGTATCGTTCAATTTTTCTTGAACAGATAAATCAGGACTATGTGCGTACCGCTAGGGCTAAGGGGCTTTCTGAGTTGCACGTACTTTTTGGACATGTATTGCGAAATGGAATGCTTCCCATTTTGACAGGTGTGGTAGTGATAATTCCTTCTTTATTTATGGGTAGTCTCATTATGGAGTCTTTCTTTGGCATACCAGGTCTTGGTTCTTACACTATTGACGCAATCAATGCACAGGATTTTTCCATTGTAAAAGCAATGGTCTTTTTGGGCTCAGTACTTTATATTACAGGGCTCATTTTGACCGATATCTCTTACACACTTTTTGACCCAAGGGTGAAACTATGAGACTTGCTTTATTGTGGACTGATATGTTGGTGTGGCTACTTGTTGTTATGGTTGGTGTATGGGGATGGAAGCTTTCACGTTTGGTAGAGGTAAGGCAAAAATGGTATGCTATTTTCCATTCCAAGATTGCTATGGCATCAGCAATCACACTTATTTTCTATATATTTTTTACACTGCTTGATTCTGTGCACTTTAAAGTGACAAAGGTGGAGCAACATAAGGGGATATATACAGGAGAGATTATTTCACTTCTTGATATAGCGATGATACATCAAAAATCTTACAGTGAGCGTACATACTCTGCACCCTTTGCAACCACAGAGTATGCCAAATCAATTATTGTAGGAAAGGATGGAGTAAGCAGACAGGAGAATTTACCACTTAGATATGTTTCCATGGAAGATCCATGGAAAAAGACTATTCCTGTATTGGAGATGGGTGTATTGTTTTCTATAATAGTCATATTATTGCATCTTCTTTGGACAAAAGAGGGTAGTCTCAAAGAGCATATCAGGGTTGTATGGCAGGGAGAGACAGTATTGCCATGGCGAACTGGGTATGGTATTTTTTCACTTTTTGTTATTGTCTTAACGTGGCTCTATATCATGAGTTTCTCCTACCATGTTCTAGGTACAGACAAGGTAGGTGGTGATGTGCTGTACGCTTCATTGAAAAGTATACGTACAGGGGTTCTTATTGGCATCTTGACTACACTGGTAATGCTACCACTTGCTATTTTTCTTGGAGTAAGTGCTGGGTACTTTAGGGGATGGGTAGATGACCTTATTCAGTACCTTTATACTACACTTAGTTCCATTCCTGGGGTATTGCTTATTGCTGCTGGGGTATTGATGATGCAGGTGATGATGGAAAATCATACCGACTGGTTTGCCTCGACCGTAGAGCGTTCTGACTTACGACTACTCTTTCTTATTTTTATTCTTGGTATGACTAGCTGGACAGGACTCTGTCGTCTTTTGCGTGCAGAGACACTGCGCATCTCGCAAATGGACTATGTTACTGCTGCTAAAGCTTTTGGGGTAAGTAGATGGTATATTATGGTGCGGCATATTGTGCCTAACCTTATGCATATTGTTCTTATATCAGTAGTATTGGATTTTTCAGGCTTAGTACTTTCTGAGGCGGTACTCTCTTATGTGGGGATTGGGGTTGATCCGACAATGTACAGTTGGGGAAATATGATTAACCAAGCAAGGTTAGAGATGGCAAGAGAACCGATGGTTTGGTGGTCGCTCTTCTCCTCTTTTATATTTATGTTCATCTTGGTGCTTGCAGCCAATCTATTATCGGATAGAGTACAACATGTACTTGACCCAAGAAATAGATTATAAGATTTTAGCGATCAATGATTGTTTCATCTGCATCAGAACCAGAGATGGGATTATCACGATAATCTCTTTCAGACGATATTTTGTCTGATGGACCATTCCCTATGATGATTGGTATGGCAAAGTTTTTAATATCTGGGCTAGGTCGATTGGTTTGTACTTCAATATAGAGTCGAATATAGTACAAAGCATCCTTGTTGCTTGAAGCATCAACAGTAATAGGGAAATGTAACCCATAGGTATCATTTTGTTTTAATGTAAATTGCTTCCTCCGTTCAAATGTTTTTGGAGGAGATAAAGCTTCATCAAACGAGATATTAACTACTATATTTTCTTCTTCTACAGTATTGTCGACAAAGAACTGTATATCAATATCACCTTGCGCACCTGGTTCCATAGAGACTGGTATTGTGTAGCGAATACCAATAGACGCACTCATAGGACTTGAGGTGTCAACAATGGTCTTTGAGACAGTATTAGAACCTCCACATGCAATTAAAAAGAGTACAATTAAAAAGAGTGTTATACGTACAATATATTTGATTAAGAACAATATGGACCCCCTTAAAATTTACTTCATAAATTAAATATACTAAACATCATACTTTATTATATCTTAATCTCTAGTTTTTTAATGGTAGAGAATAAATTATAAGATCTTTTTTAGGGATTAGCAGTCTCCTCTTCAACTTCATTGGAAATACAGACATGCTTACCATTTTTACTAATAACTTTACACCATCCTGTATCTCCTGTATCATATCTTCCTACGCCAAATGGCACAACAAAACTATAAAAAAATCCAGAAGAATTTTTAATATCAAGACGTATATAATATAGACCGTCCGTATCAGATGTGGCAGTAAAATGTAATTGATGGGTACCATTTTGTTTTAGCGTAAACTGCTGTTTGGTGAGACTAAGTTGAAGTGTTCCTGTAGTAGATAGGTCTTCATCAATCTGAAGTTCAACCGTCATGTTTTCTTCTGTATTTTTTTCTATATAAAAATTGGGAAAAATTTGAATATCAATATTGCCATACATACCTGGTTTTGTAGAAGCTGGTACTGTATAGTTAATATAGATAGGCGTATTCATTTTTGTATTGGTGCTCATGGCAATCATGCCATTTCTATTATTCGAGGAATTATCCATATTTCCACATGCAGATGAAAATAGTATAAACAACAAGAATAGTGTGCGTATGATATATGTGGTTGAAAGTAACATAAAGTAATCCTTTATTATAAATTGTTAAGTTACTATACTGTGTTCAATTTTCTTGACATTGACTAGTAACCTTTTTAAAAATCAAAATGTAGTACCCGCTTGGTCGATAATCTTCTCTTCGGCATTAGAGCTTGAGATGGGATTATCACGATAGTCTCTTTCAAGCGGTGCTTTATTTGATGGACCATCTCCTGAAATGATTGGTACGGCAAAGGACATAAAACCTTGATTTTTAATTTTAGCAAGAAGGTGAATATGATGTAAAGCATTTCTGTCACTCGAAGGATCAACAATAATATTAAAATGTAGCTTATAAACACGATTTGGATTCAATGTAAAATATTGTTTAGGTTGAAATGTTCCTGAAATAAATAGACCTTCATCAAGTGAGATATCAACTACCATATTCCCATCTGTAATCTCGGTAAAAAGTTGAATATCAACATCGACTCGCATACCTGGTTCTATGGGATTTGATAGTGCATAGGTGATATCAATAGGTGTACCAGTTTTATGGTAGGTGCCTATGGTGGTACCTGTTATTGTTTTGGGTGTATATATTTTTTCTAGAAATGCCACAAGCATGAAAGTGCCTACAATCATCCCTAATGCAATTAGTTTTTGTTTCATAATTTCTCCATTTTTTATCGTATAGTAATATTATATGTTCCGCTTGAAGGATTGTAATAGTGTCCTAGGTCTATAAGATAACTACCTCGTTTAAAAAAGTGTTCAATACGTACTTGACTTGAAGAGCTTGTTTTTCCGACTATATATTTGAGCGAAGGTGTTATTTGGTAAAGGGTAATACCTAGACTATCACGATTTGAACCGTTGACCGTAATAGTATAATTACCATTTGTATTAATTTTGAATCGTATATAGCGACGGTTACCAAGTTTATTAGGGGTGCCATAACTTATACTAGTAGATACCCCCCTTGCACTTTGGTTATGCGATGATCCAGTAGTTTTGGTATAAGGATAACTGTTTTTATGATTGGTACGCTTGGCACCATCAAGACCACCAAAAATATCAGTAATGCGTGCAATACTTTCATGTCTAACAATAGTATCAATGGCAGTTGCATCATCAGGTCTGGCTTTCTTGAGCAAGGTAATAAAAGAGAAGATACTAGTGAATGCGCCAACATTTTTTTCTGCCCCTGTCATCACTTGATGAATTGGACCAAACCCTAAAGAAAGTGTATCAAACGATTCGTCGGTGCCACTGTCATATAAGTCATAAAGAATACCTTGTATTGAACTTTCGTTGAACCATCCAGGGTTTCTTATTGAGCTACGATCAATATTTACACTAAAGCCTCTTGATTGTTGTGATCCTGATGTATCATAGTAAACTGGGTCATTTAGAGCCATAGCAGAAAAGGCATTGCCCCATCCTTCACCAAAAGCAAGACGAATATCTAACATCTGTCCAAAACCATGACTACCCCCAATACTATCAGAACGAGAGAATTGATCTTCATAATAGTGTCCCCACTCATGGGCAATGACATGATCATCGTATTCATCTGTATCGTGATCGGCATCTCCAAGAATATATAGTTGACCACCATAATAAGAAGAAGTACCAATCTGACCAAGACTAATGGATCCCGAAGCTGCAACATTATTTACAGACCAATTTACTTTCAAAAAAGGGAATGATATTGTTGGGTCGGCAGAAAGTACAAGTTGCATACAAGTATAAATAGTATCAAGCATAGCAAAAGGTGCTGCAGCTCTTTTTGAACTGTAGCTGTCTCCATCCCACCCTGAAGGGATATTTAGATTTCTTATTTGAGATGATGTTCCAATATGAGCCAATGAACCATCTGAGACATAAAGTGCATCACCTCTGGTGTTATCCACAACCTGAACATGCCAATTTTGTTGGTAATTTTTGTATAGTTTTGCCAATACACGCACCTTAATATCAGTATTTTCAGGCACTGTCGCACTATATCTTCCATTATTATCAGTTATGGTTGTTGCAACAGGTCGACCTTCTTTATTAAGGAGCTGTACAACAGTACCACGCACTGGTTTTCGGGATATATTGTCATAATCAAGCCCTCTGGCTGACCCTGGTACAAAATCATAGGTAACTGTACCACTGATTTCTACTACAGGACCTTTATTATCTTGGTTTTGAGGAGTCTTGGTTTCATTAATCCCTTCTCCACATGCAGATAAAAAGAATATAAGTAATGAGAAAACTATATATATGTTATATTTTACGTTAAATGGCATATAAATATCCTTGTTATTACAATTAAATATAAAAACTATACTAGCTTTATCATAAAAATTTAATTAAAAAAGTGTAATATGATTATTCAATTATAAAATATAAATAGATAGCACGGGATATAGATTTATCAAAAAACTATTGATAATATATTATAATTTGGTTATGAAAACAGTAATTTTAGAGATACAAGATTTGTCTCTTGGTACCAAAAATAGAAGTATAGTCTCCCATGTTTCTTTACAGGCTAGACAAGGAGAGGTTTTTGCACTTATTGGAGAAAGTGGTAGTGGAAAATCACTTACCTCTTTGGCAATCATGCGGCTACTGCCACAAGCAATAAAAGTTTTAGGTGGAGATGTGTTACTTGGAGGTAAATCACTTTTTGCATTGCCCGAATATGCGATGCAAAAAATACGTGGAAAACATATTGCAATGATTTTTCAAGAACCAATGTCAGCACTCAATCCAGTGATAACCATTGGAGAGCAGGTGGCGGAAGTACTCAAATTACATTTAAGGCTCAGTAGCAAGGAGGCAAAAGAGCGGGTAATCTCACTTTTTGAAGAGGTAGCATTGCCTGACGCTACAAAACGATATGACTGGTATCCTCATCAGCTTTCTGGTGGACAGAAACAGCGGGTAATGATTGCTATGGCACTAGCATGTGAGCCAGAGTTGCTTATTGCCGATGAACCAACCACTGCACTTGATGTGACTACACAAGCACAAATACTTTCTCTTTTGAACAAGATTAAAAAAGAGCGTCAACTTTCTATGATTTTTATTACCCACGATATGGCAGTGGTTGCACAAGTAGCAGATAGGATTGCAGTAATGCATGGTGGAGAGATTGTTGAAGAGGCAGACCGTGAGCACTTTTTTTCCTCCCCAGTGCACCCTTATACAAAAAAGCTACTACAAGATACAATAGGAGAAAAAGAAAGCAGGGAGTATGGAGTAGGAGAGAGGCTGCTTAAAATCAATAATCTTAAGGTCTATTTTCCTATTAAAAAAGGATTTTTTCAGCGTACAACTAGGTATATTAAGGCGGTAGATAGAGTGACACTTGCTATTTCTAAAGGTAAAACTCTTGCACTTGTGGGAGAGTCTGGTAGTGGAAAGAGTACTTTGGGACAGGCAATTCTTTCTCTGGTACCAATTACTGCAGGCTGTATCCATTACAAGGGTATAGATTTAACTATGCTTTCAGATAGAAAGAAGCAACATTACAGACAGAAGATACAGGTAATTTTTCAAGATCCTTTTTCTGCGCTTAACCCACGTATGAACATTGCGGAGATACTTAGAGAAGGTATGGAAAGTTTACAAGTTGGTCCTAAAAAGAGAGAAACACAAGATATCTACATGAAGCAACTTTTAAAATCGGTAGAGATGGATCCCGAGATGATCTATCGTTATCCACATGAATTTTCTGGTGGACAACGACAACGTATTGGTATTGCGAGAGCATTGGCAGTTGAGCCCGAACTAATTATTTGTGATGAGCCAACCTCTGCACTTGATGTTTCGATACGATTAGAGATACTTTCATTACTAAGAAAGCTTCAGGCTGAAAGGGGAGTATCGTATCTGTTTATTACTCATGATCTCTCTATTGTCTCCTCTATTGCCGATGAAGTAGCGGTGATGAAGGAGGGGAAGATTGTTGAACAAGGAACAGTAGATCAGGTGATGCAGAAGCCAAAACATGCTTATACACAGACCTTACTTTCGTCAGTACCGACATTGATACAAAAGAGAAGATATGACCATACTATTTGATTTAGATGGTACATTAATTGATTCAACCGAAGCAATATTGGAGAGTTTTGAGGTGGCACTAAGTGCATTTGGTGAAGTGTTACCTGATGAAGCATCTATTAAGGCGGAGATAGGGCATCCTCTTGATATAATGTTTCGAACATTGGGTGTCTCAGAAGAAAAGGTATGGGAGCATGTATCTGTTTATAAAGAACACTATCAAATGGTTGCCAATACAAAAACAGTGTTGTTGCCTAGTGCACATGAAGCAATTGTGTTGGCAAAATTGCATGCAACACTTGGCATTGTGACAACAAAGACAGCAGCATATTCTAAAGAGATGCTAGAGCATATGGGAATCATGCAATACTTTGATTTACTTATTGGTAGAGAGGATGTAACTCACCCCAAACCCCATCCTGAACCAATTTTAAAAGCTATATCAAAGTTAAATGCTGATAAAAAGAGGTGTTGGATGATTGGTGATACATCCATGGATATTCTTGCAGCAGAGGCAGCACAGATACAGAGTATTGCAGTTACATGTGGATATGTTTCGTATAGAGAGTTATCACAATATACATCAAATCTTTCACCAAATGCACTTGAAGCTGTGAAGATTATCATCGTATCATAATATGAAGTTAAAAAAAATGTAATTTCAAGCACAATTTAAGAGTGTCATCATTACAATGGGATACATTTAGTATTTTGGGTATATATTCAAACTACTTAACCACGATAGAGGAGAAATCATGATAGAGATCAGATGGCACAGCCGTGCAGGTCAAGGTGCTGTTACCGGTGCAAAGAGTTTGGGTGATATTGTTGCTACTACAGGCAAAGAGGTTCAGGCTTTTGCACTTTACGGTTCAGCAAAAAGAGGAGCAGCACTGAGAGCATATAATAGGATTGATGATAGCCCTATTATTACACACGAGAAGTTTATGTACCCAGACTATGTTTTGATTATAGATCCAGCACTGGCAATGACAGATGATATTACTATGAATGATAAAGAGACGACAAAATACATTATTACGACACACATGAGTAAAGAAGATGTCATAAAAGAGATTCCTGCACTTCAGGGCAAGGAGGCGAGAGTATTTGTTGTAGATTGTATTCAGATTTCTCTTGATACAATTGGAAGATCTATTCCAAATGCCCCAATGCTTGGTGCATTTGTTAAGATTTCTGGAATGTTTGAATTGGACTATTTTCTTGAGAATATGAAGAGGGTTCTTTCAAAATTTCCACAGAAGATTATTGATGGAAATATGCAAGCAATCACTAGAGCGTATAACGAAGTTAAGTAGGAGAAGCAATAATGCAAGATTTAAATTTATGTGCAACAGAAAAAAGAGGTCTTCACAAGCTGGAAGCTGGTAAAAACTTAATAGGATGGGATGAGGTAGTACAGGGAAGCGTTCTTACTTCGTTTGAGGGAGATGCTTCTAGCGTTGCCCATCTAAAACAAGAAGAGAGAGACTATTCACACTTTAACTCTTACACAGCGACAGTTGCTTCGTGGAGAGTGAAAAAGCCAGTATTTAATATTGATGTTTGTATTGATTGTCAGAACTGTTGGGTTTGGTGTCCAGACTCTTCAATTATCTCTAGAGATAAGCAGATGCTTGGAATTGATTATGACCACTGCAAAGGATGCGAAGTATGCGTAGAGGTATGTCCAACTAACCCAAAATCGCTTTTAATGTTTAGTGAGCAAGAAGACCTTGAGAACGCGCTATCTCAGTGGCCAGAAAAAAAGAAAAAAGAAAAGAAATAAGGGACTGTTATGGCAGAAAAATTTGATTTACAAGAGAGAGAAGTTTGGGATGGGAACTATGCTGCTTCTCAAGCAATGAGACAAGCAAAGGTTGACGTAATGGCTGCCTATCCCATTACACCATCTACACCGATTGTTGAAAACTATGGAGCCTATGTAGCTAATGGTTATATTGATGGCGAATTTGTTATGGTAGAGTCTGAGCATGCGGCAATGTCTGCATGTGTTGGTGCGTCTGCAGCAGGCGGTCGTGTGGCAACTGCAACCTCTTCACAAGGATTTGCATTGATGGTAGAGGTATTGTATCAAGCATCAGGCATGAGATTACCTATTGTACTGAATGTTGTTAACCGAGCATTGGCCTCTCCGCTAAATGTACGAGGTGATCATGCTGATATGTATTTGGGATTGGATGCAGGGTGGATACAGTTTGGTGCCTTTAATGCTCAAGAGGCCTATGACCTCGCACTTTGTGCATTCAAGATTGGAGAGAATCACGATGTAAGACTTCCTGTTATGGTACATCAAGATGGGTTTATTACTTCTCATACAGCACAAAATGTTTATCCACTTACAGACAAAGTTGCTTACAGTTTTGTAGGTGATATTGATCCAGTAGATGATATGTTGGATTTTTCCAGACCAGTTACATATGGTGCACAGACAGAAGAAGATTGGCACTTTGAACACAAGGCAAAACAACATAAAGCAATTATAGACTCCGTTCCTGTTATTGAAGAGGTATTTTCTGAATTTGAAAAAATAAGTGGTAGAAAATATAAACGTGTAGAGAGTTACATGATGGAAGATGCTGAGGTAGCAATTGTAGCACTTGGTACGACAGTAGAAACTTCTCGAGTGGCTGCAATGAAAATGAGAGAGCAAGGGATAAAGGCAGGTGTTGTTGCACCAAGGGTCTTTAGACCATTTCCATTTAATCTCATTAGGGAGGCACTTGAAAATGTAAAATCAGTTGCAGTACTGGACCGCTCAAGTCCAGGTGGTGCGATGGGCGCACTCTTTAACGAAATATCTGCAGCACTTTATACAACACCAAAAAGACCACTTGTAACTAACTATATTTATGGTCTTGGTGGACGTGACTTTGCTGTTCAGGATGCGATTGACATCTATCACGATCAGAAAGCAAATGCCGATGTGGGTCATATTACAACAGATATTCAGCAGTTCTCGGGTCTTAGGGGTCCGAAGCTTGGATTTTTTCAGACTAAAAGGAGTTAATGATGGCAATTACATCAGTTAAAAACCTAAAAGAATTTTCAACAGCAAATGATCGTTTTGAGGGAGCACATACACTCTGCCCTGGGTGTGCACACTCCATGATTGTAAGAGAGCTTATGAATTGTACCGATGATAATTTAGTTGTAACAGCCAATACAGGATGCCTTGAAGTTTCAACTGCGGTCTATCCGTTTACTTCATGGGATACTTCATGGATACATATTGGATTTGAAAATGCTGCATCTGCTGCTAGTGGTGCAGAAGCAATGTATAAAGCACGTAAGAAAAGAGGTACCCTTAAAGATGATAAGCCAGTTAAGTTTGTATCTTTTGGTGGCGATGGTTCAACCTATGATATTGGTTTTCAGTGGATGTCTGGTGCATTTGAAAGAGGACATGACTTCACCTATATCTGTCTTGACAACGAGAACTATGCAAATACTGGAGGACAACGATCTTCTGCAACACCGATTGGTGCAACTACTTCTACTGCACAAGCAGGTTCACACTCTTATGGTAAGAAAGAAAAGAAGAAAGATATTGTAGCAATCATGGCAGCACATGGTGCACCATATGTTGCACAGCTTGCTCCAAATAAGTGGAAGTCTATGGCAAAAGGGTTTCAGAAAGCACTTGAAACTGAAGGACCATGTTTTATTAATACAGTTTCCCCATGTTGTACTGAGTGGCGTTTTGATCCAAAAGATACTATCAATATCACTGATTTAGCAACAGATTCTTTAATGTTCCCAATCTATGAGATTGTTGATGGTCATGAATTAAATATTCTCTATAGACCAAAAAATATTCTCAAAGTTGAGGATTACCTTGCAGCTCAGGGGCGCTACAAACATCTCTTTAAGCCTGAGTATAGACATGTTATTGATGAGATTCAGAAAAATATTGATGAGTATTGGGAGATGCTACAGCGAAGAGAAGAGGCACGCATATAAAAGTTAGTTTCAAATAACCTCTCTTTGCATCGATCGACTTTGTACTATTTTTGGTCATATACCAATAGGTTACTCTTGTATTTATGTCGATCGAATCAATCTTCATTCTCCATTTTTCTATCATTCATTTAAAAAATTATCAAAAAGGAAATATTATGCCATTATTAGACAGTTTTACTGTTAATCACGTTAAGATGATTGCACCGGCAGTAAGAGTTGCAAAAATAATGTATTCTCCTAGTGGGGATCTTGTAACCGTATATGATTTACGATTTTGTGTACCCAACCAAGAACAATTATCTGCTAAAGGAATTCATACGTTAGAACATCTTTTTGCAGGATTCATGAGAGATCACCTAAATGATGAAATAACAGAAATTATTGATCTTTCTCCTATGGGATGCCGAACGGGATTTTATATGTCAGTACTAGGAAAACCAAAAGCAAAAAAAGTTGCAAAGGCATGGAAAAGAGCAATGAAAGATGTATTGAGCGTAAAGAGAGAGTCGGATATACCTGAACTTAATCTTTACCAATGTGGTAGCTATAAAATGCACTCTCTTGATGAGGCAAAACATATTGCAAATAATGTACTGCAAAAGAAAATAGGAAAGATAAGTAATAAGAAAATTATATTAAGTCAAGCAGAGCTGAAAAAAATTTCTAAAGAGGGAAATATATGCTGATTTGGGTACCAGTATCGAGTGATAATGGCTTAAATTCAAAGATTACACCACAAATAAAAGTAAGAAAATGGGCACTTATTGATTTTGATGCTGGAGAGATACGCTCAATACACTTTTATAATAGGAGAGAAGAAGCCAATGAGGTATGGATTGATTTTGTCATTCTTGTTAATAAGTATGAAAACTATCTCGATTTTATGGATGAAGGGATGATGGTACTTGTGGTTCGTAAAGAGGAGACACTTGAAGATATCATCAATGCGTTCAAGTTCAAAGAGCTTGATGAAATAGGGTTGTAGTGTGGGTGCTTTTCTTCATTAAAATAATGATATATAATGAAACTTTACGCAAAGAGAAAGAGACTATTATCACAAAAGACGGTAGTATAACGCTCTATTCTAAAGAATTTAATGAATCCTACCATTCTCCTAAAGATGGAGCACTTCATGAGAGCCTCCAAAAGCATGTTTTGCCTGCTTTTGATTTTCACCAAGATACAGTTGCTACCCAACTAACTATTCTTGATATATGTTACGGACTTGGTTACAACACACTTGCAACCCTTTATTATGTCAAAAAGAATAACCTTGATATCAAATTGCACATCATCTCTCCAGAGTTTGATGCAGCACTAGTACATTCACTTAAAGATTTTGATTACCCAAGTGAGTTTGATGACTTCAGGTCTATTATCGAAGCCATCAGTGAAAATTTTTATTATGAAGATGAGCAGTTCAAGATTGAAGTTTTGATTGGTGATGCACGTCAAATTGTCCCCTCTCTTCATGAAGATGATATTCAATTTAATATTATATACCAAGATGCATTTTCCCCTAAGGTAAACCCTCTACTTTGGACTTATGAATGGTTTGCTGATATTAAGAGACTCTGCGGGAATGCTATTGTGCTGACAACCTATTCAACAGCAACAGTAACCCGTATGGGATTACATGAGAATAATTTTGTACTTCACTATTTTGAAGCACCTCATACTCGCCGATCACTTATTGCTTCTTTACAACGGATTGAAAGCCTAGAGTGGATTGATATGATGTTGAAGATTGAGCGAAATCCAAATGGAAGGAGCCTAAGAGATGATGAAATTCAGTAACTCATCTGTATGGCATCAATCTCTTTCCATTCCGTTTGTTCTTTATTTTTGTGTGTCAGTATATGGTTAATATATCGTGCAAATAGGTCAGTTTCAATATTGACATTTGTACCTATTTTATAGGTTTTTATTAGAGTTTTTTCTAATGTATGAGGTATGATAGTTAATCTAAAACTATCGGTATAGACATCATTGATCGTTAAAGAGATACCATCAATGGTGATAGACCCTTTGGGGACAATATAGACAATATATTTTGGGTTAACTTTGATAATGAAATCTGTACCATTTTCTCTTTTTGTGATGTACTTTACTGTACCAATAGCATCAATATGTCCTTGCACAATATGCCCTTCAAATCGGTTGTTTATCTGCATGGCAGGTTCAATATGTACTTTTCCACTGAACTTTTCAGAAGGTACAATATTGCGTGTTTCATCTGCTACTTCCAAATCAAACCCATCAAAGTTAACCTTGATTACTGTTAGACAAACCCCGTTGATAGCAATGGAGTCACCAAGTTTTGCTTTGTGTTTTGACTGTATGGTGAGGATGTTGTTTTGATAGTGCTTGACAGTAGCAATTTCGCGGATAAGTCCAGTGAACATAATGCCTCAATTTATTTGGATATAATTCACTTAATTATAGCAGAAAAGCGTTGAGTAGAGCTTGTTTCACGACCCATCGCTTTTTTAAAACGGAATTAAAAATGAAATATGATGTTATTGTTATTGGTGGTGGACATGCAGGTATAGAGGCAGCACTTGCTTCTGCACGTATGGGCACAAAGACACTAATGATTACTATACTAGTAGAGCAAATAGGAGCAAGTTCATGCAATCCTGCTATTGGTGGACTTGCTAAAGGGCATTTAGTGCGTGAGATCGATGCATTAGGTGGAGAAATGGGTCTTTGTACTGATAAGACAGGCATACAGTTTCGTACACTCAATGCTTCTAAAGGACCAGCAGTTCGTGGAACTCGTGCACAGATTGATATGGATAATTATCGCGAGTATATGCGTACGGTTGTGCTCAATACAGATAATCTTGACATAAAGCAAGAGATTGCCGATGGTTTAATTATTGAAGGAGGAACGATAAAAGGGGTTACTACGCAACTTGGAAACCGCTATTTTTCTTCTAAGGTTATTATTACAGCAGGTACTTTTCTTAATGGTTTGATTCATATTGGAGAAAAGCAACAGAAAGCTGGAAGACAAGGAGAGTTTTCTTCAGTTGAATTGGCGGAGTACTTGCGAGATCTGGGACTTAATATTGGCCGTCTTAAAACGGGTACTTGTGCACGTATTGATGCAAAGAGCATAGATATTTCAGTCATGGAGGTACAGCCAGGGGACACACCTGCTCCACCATTTTCTTTTAGAACAGATAGGAAAACATTTAACCCTAAACAGCTACCATGCTATGTAACCTATACCAATGAAAAGACTCATGAAATTATTGAGAGTAATTTTTATAGAGCACCCATGTTCAGTGGACAGATAGAAGGAGTGGGGCCACGCTACTGTCCAAGCATAGAAGATAAGATTAATCGTTTTAGAGACAGACCACGCCATCAAATATTTGTTGAGCCACAAACAATGGACGAAACAGAGTATTATATTAATGGTATGAGCACCTCTTTGCCCACCGACGTACAGCTAGAGATGGTACGTTCTGTTAAGGGAATGGAGAATGCTAAGATTGTCCGTTATGGTTATGCAATTGAGTATGATTATATTGATCCGCTGGAACTAAGGCATACGCTAGAGGTTAAAAAAATAGATGGACTCTATGCTGCTGGACAGATAAATGGCACAACGGGCTATGAAGAGGCTGCTGCTCAGGGGTTTATTGCTGGGGTAAATGCTGCCCTCTCTGTTAAAGGCGAAGAGCCATTTGTTTTGAGACATGATGAGGCCTATATTGGTGTTTTAATTAATGATTTGGTTACCAAGGGAACCAAAGAGCCTTACCGTATGTTTACCAGCCGCGCAGAGTATAGACTATTGTTGCGTGAAGACAATGCCGATAGACGACTGCTACCACATGCTAAACGTTTGGGGCTTCTTGATACGGCATATTTAACGAAAGTTGAGGTAAGAGATATAGCAATTAACGAGGCAATGCAATTTCTTGAAGAGAATTATGCTACTCCAACCAAGGAATTTCTTACTAAACTTGACCAGATTGGTGCACAAAAGATTAATGACAAGACACTTTGGGTCGATGTCATTGCACGTGGGGATTTTGATAGAGAAAAATTGGTCACTCTTTTACCAGAGTTTGATAAATATGATAATGAAGTAATGGAGCAAATCCTCATTGAGGCAAAGTATTACCGTTACATCGAGAAACAGGCTCAACAGATTGCACAGATGAAAGATATGCTCAAGATCAAGATTCCAAAAGAGTTTGATTTTACTAAAGTACAAGGGTTAAGCAATGAGGTTGTCGAGAAGCTT
This sequence comes from Sulfurovum sp., assembly GCA_020525365.1. NCBI lineage: Bacteria > Pseudomonadati > Campylobacterota > Epsilonproteobacteria > Campylobacterales > Sulfurovaceae > Sulfurovum > Sulfurovum sp. Next base: position 911,585 of record JAIZOF010000001.1, read on the forward strand.
CAGCGGGTGACACCAAATACACTTTTTGCAGCATCTCAGATAAGTGGGGTAACACCAGCAGCACTAGAGATTATCCATATCTATATTAAAATGGCACAGAAAGGAAAATAATACCTTTCCCATTATCTATCCTGCGAATAAAAGAAATATATAATATAAGGAAAAAAGATGTTGTACTACTATGCAAATACTGGACATAAGGTAGGACTGGAAAGAGTTAGACGTTGTATGGCAGTAATGAAAAAATTTTCAAAGCAAGATATTGAAATGCAGATACTTGTCAATGATTTTCGTGCAGGTGTAGCGATGAAAGAAGAGCAAGGACTTAAAGAATATGTCACAATTGAAACCATACAGGATATTGATGCAATTGCCACAATGGGGGATAGTATTATTATTGACTCTAATGAAGATGATCACGGTAGATTGGTAAAATATATGAGTGATTTTAAACAGGTATGGCGTTTTGCACATGACTATAAAGATAGGAGTGTACATGGTGAAACACTTTTGTGTTCAGAATGTGGAGAGAATGCTGCTATTGTTGATGAATACTATTTTAAGCATCACCCTAAAAAGGAGAGGGTACTCCTTTTTTTAAGAGACCATGATCATCAAAAAATCCTATTGAGTCACGATACCTTTTTTCAGTCTCTTAATATGGAGTTATTGTTGGGACACTATTTTTTTGTCAAATATGAGGATGAATTAGCAAAACGATTTTCAGTACTACATGAACCTGAGACATATATGGAGTTGATTTCTCAAAGCAGTACGCTGGTAACTGCTTCGTCTCAAGCTGCACTTGAAGCAAGAGTAGCTGGTGCAAAGGTAGTCTTTTTAAAGCTAAAGGAAGAGATACCGCTCTATCCGGTAGAATTATTATATAGGTATGGTGTGGAGATTGTGACAGAATTAAATACTAACACACTTCAGACAGCTTTAAAGAATGCAACATCAGAAAGATTGACTAAACTTACACCTTTTGATGAATCAGAATTACTGAAATATTTCTAATATCTTAAGATAAGGATAATCAAGATTATACTTATCTTCGTTTACCTAGGATAATATTCGCCTAGAATGTCTTAATTTCTAATATAAATAATATTTTCTTAATATTTTTTTCCTATAATAAATAGTTTAAATTACTAATAAGAAAGGAAATTGTTATGGCTAACAACAATAAAGATCGTAGAGACTTTATGGGGATGGCATTAGGTGGCTTTACGGCACTTGGTGGTGTTGGTGCGCTATATGCCATGAAATGTACATGGGATGTGCTACCAAGTGTTAAGACAGCAGGATTTACGACATTAAATATGAAAGACTATAAAGAGAATGAGTTGGTAGTAGAAAAATGGAGAGGAAAACCTATTTTTGTACTCAAGCAGTCTCCAGAGATGGTTGAAAAATTAAAAAAAGAGAAGCCAGACGACCTAAAAAGACTCATTAAGGTGGGCAATGGATACTATACTGTATGTATAGGACTCTGTACACATCTTGGTTGTATTCCTGGTTTTCGTCCTGAAACAAGTGACTTTCTTTGTGCATGTCATGGAGGACAGTACGATGTTACAGCCCAGGTGACCAAAGCACCACCACCCAGAGGACTAGATGTTCCTCCTTTTAAAATAGAAGGTGAGAAGTTGGTGCTTGGCGAAGAGGGACCAGAATACAAAAAGATGCTTGAAGATGGCATCACGATTCAGGCATAAGGAGAAATAAATGGCACATTTTGATGAAAATGTAAGACCATTCAGTAATGAATGGCTCAATGAAAGACTCGCGATTGATAAACTTAAGTGTGTACTCTCTACAGAATATTGGATTCCAAAGAATATCAATTTTCTTTGGGCAATGGGTATGGTATTGGCTGCAACATTTGCTCTTTTACTGATTTCTGGAATTTTTTTGCTGATGTATTATCAGCCAACTACAGAGTTGGCATTTGATTCAGTCAACTATACAATTATGTCTGAAGTGCAGTATGGATGGCTCTGGAGGCATATTCATGGTGTAGGTGCATCGGTTGTTTTTCTGATTATCTATATTCATATGTTTACTGGTATCTACTATGGCTCCTACAAAAGAGGAAGAGAGATTATTTGGCTTTCAGGAATGCTTCTTTTTGTACTTTTCTCCGCAGAAGCCTTTTCAGGTTATATGCTTCCATGGGGACAGATGAGTTACTGGGCAGGTATGGTTATTACTAACCTCTTCTCTGGTGGATCATTGCATGCAAATGCTTTGGTAGAATGGATTAGAGGAGACTATGTTCCTGGACAAGCATTCTTGAGTAGGTTTTTTATGTTACATGTGTTATTGGTGCCATTGGCAATTATAGGTGTGATTGTATTGCATTTTGGTGCACTGAGAATCCCTCATGTAAATAATCAAGATGGTGAAATATTTGATTTCGATGAGTCGGCTGAGCTTTACAAGGCAGGTAAAATCAAAGAGTCCAAAGTTATTCCATTCAAACCAGTATTTTTAAGTAAAGATATTTTTGTAATAGGTGTCTATTTTATACTCTTCTTCTATTTGGTATTTTATCATTTTGAGTTTGCAATGGATCCAGTTAACTTTGATCCAGCAGATTCACTAAAGACACCGACACACATTTACCCTGAGTGGTATTTCCTGTGGAGCTATGAAGTGCTTAGACCATTTTCAACAGATACAGGCCTTGTTGCATTTGGATTTGCGCAGGTGATTTTCTTTCTTCTTCCATTCCTTGATAGAAGTCCCAATGTGGCACCTGCAAGTAGACGGGGACTTTTTAAGTACTGGTTTTGGGCACTTTTAATTGATATGATTATGTTGACCTTTATGGGAAAATTGCCTCCAGAAGGCATATGGAGCACAATTGGTTTTGTTGCGGCATCAATTTTCATTGCCTTATGGGTTGCATTTCCTATCATTACGGCAACAGAAAAGAAATTATAAGGAGTAAAAGTCATGAAAGAATTAAAAATACTAGGAGTTGTAATTGTCTTTACTCTTACCCTTTATTGGGGTGTGGAACCATTTGCGCACTCTCAAATGCATAAGCATGTAGAGGGGAATGGATTTACATATAGTGACTTCAAGCCAGTACCAAAAGGTAACGTACAAAAAGGCGAAACACTTGCTGCTTCTTGTGCAGGGTGTCATTCAATCAAAGTGAAGAATATACCTGCACCAATGGATCCAGTGATGTCTGCACAGGCATATGGTGTCAATCCTCCTGACTTGAGTCTTGCAGGAAAAGTGTTAGATGAGAAATTCTTTACACATTTTCTTCTTAATCCTGAAAAAGTAACAAAAGATAGACACTTTACAATGCCTCCAAGTGCTGATAATATTCAGGATGCGGCTGATATTGTAGCCTATTTTAAGTCTATTGCGCCCAAAGAGTCAACACCTAAAGAGGTATATGAGTTTGCTTGTGGAAGATGTCATGCTAACCGTTATGGTAAGTGGACACAGATTGGTGATGTTCCCAAGACTAAGTCTAATATTAAAACAGGTGTAGACCTTGCCGCACTTGACTTTGAAAAGAAATTAGGTGAGTATCAGAATAAACTGGCTGATCATATGGGTAAATTGCCACCAGATCTCTCTATTATCATTAGAGCAAGAAGTAAGCATTTCCTTGAGACATTTATTGAAGATCCTCAATTACAGCTTCCAGGTACGATAATGCCAAAACTCGGACTCAAAAAAGAGGCAGTTGAAGAGGTGTTTGCATACCTTGAAGAGACAGGTGACCCAAGTAAGCCCAAAAGAGAAGCATTAGGATCTTGGGTACTACTTTTCTTCTTTGCCTTTACTGTGTTAGCATATTTATGGAAAAAATCTATGTGGAGAGATTGTCACTAATTCTTTTGTGATATCTTTTCCACCTTTAGATAATGTGAGTATAGAGAGGATTGGCTTAACTAACCCAAGCAAGTCTCTCTTGCTCTGGATACTTAAATCTCTACAGTAAACTACTGCAAAGTTTATATTCTTCGGTTCTACAAAGATTGATATATGCCATTTTTTTCAATAGATTTTTTATAAAGAAGAAAGTTTTTTTAGGGAAGTTTAGGCAGAAAGTGTTTTTAACACCCAGCTTTCCATAGTAGAAAGTGGTTATTGTGAGGGTAGGGAGAAAACTTATTCTTCAATATAATTTTTCAGTTTTCGTCCTACTTTTGGGTGTTTTAGTTTTTTGATTGCGGAGCTTTCAATCTGTCGAACACGTTCACGTGTAACATTGAGTTCTTTACCAATTTCTTCAAGTGTTCTATCACTTTCATCTTCAAGTAAACCAAAACGCATACGAACGACTGCCTTTTCTCTTTCATTGAGTTGGTCAAGTATCTCGTCAATTTGATTATTAAGGTCATCTTTGAGAATAGCATCGGTTGGGCTGAGCGTATTCTTGTCTTCAATAAAATCACCAAATCTTCCATCATCTTCATCACCTACAGGAGTTTCAAGCGAGACAGGTTCTTTGGTAATCTTGATAACGTTCTTAACCTTATCTATGGAGAGTCCCACCTCTTTAGCAATGGTGTCAAGGTCTGGTTCTCTCCCAGTCTCTTGAAGATATTTACGGATGATTTTATTGATACGGTTAATCGTTTCAATCATATGAATTGGGATACGGATGGTACGTGCTTGGTCAGCAATAGCTCTCGAAATTGCCTGACGTATCCACCATGTGGCATAGGTGGAAAACTTATATCCTTTTTCATACTCAAACTTATCAACCGCTTTCATGAGTCCAATGTTTCCTTCTTGAATGAGGTCAAGGAATGGTAAACCACGGTTGGTATAACGTTTAGCAATGGATACAACAAGTCTCAAGTTTGACTTCGCCATACGGGTCTTAGCTTTTTCAGACTTTGCTTTACCAATATGAATTTGATTGAGAATCTCTTGTAGTTTTTCTTCACTTAAGTCAAAGCCACCCTTGCTTGCTTCACGGGTTTCAAAAAGTTTTTTAATTTCAACATAGGTAGAAACCATGGTGGTCTCTGGTACAGCATCGATAATATCATCTTTTTCCATATGGATAATATTATCAAGAATCTTTTGGTGGTTAGCTTTGAGTATATCATTAAAAAGTGGAAGTTTATACTCTAAACGCTTAAGTTCTCTGTCGAAGCTGTCATCACTCTTGAGTGCTGTTTCCATTGCCTTGACCAACTCGTTGATAAGCTTTGAAGTTGGCCCAAGGTCAAGTAGAGCAGTTTTAAGCTGCCCCTTTTTGAAGGCAATCTTGAGACGCTCATGAATAATTTTGACTGAATCAGTCTCATTTACTAAAAGCTTGTCAAGTCCTTCACGCGCTTTCATCCATCCCTTTTTAGATTTTTCTAAGTGTTTAAAGCTCTCTACAACTTGTTCAATACGTTTATCATCCTTGGGAGTTTCAATTGTATCCTCTTCAGTTTCTGTTTTATCATTGTCTTCACTTTTATCGTCCTCAAAGCTTTTAAAAAGCTCTTTGACGCGCCTTTCTCGGTTAAGTAATGGTTTTTTATAATTGTGAATATAGTCAATAAGATAAGGTACTGAACAGATTGCATCGATAATAATCTCTTCTCCCTCTTCAATTTGCTTGGAGAGCTCTACCTCCTCCTCTTTAGTTAGTAATGGGATTTTCCCCATCTCACGTAAATACATACGTACTGGAGAATCTGAACGACTCCATTCAAGTAACTCTTTTTCTTTATTTAAATCAAATTCATCTTCAATTCCACTATCTAGGGCACGTTTCCGTGCATTTTCTCGGCGCTTAGCCTCTTTTTCTGTGAGATACTTGGCATACTCTGAGGCAGAAATAATCTCTATTTTGGCATCTTCTGCAAGTTTAGCAATTTTTTTTGCTTGTATAGCAGTGGGAGCCTTATTAAACTCTTTAGCAATATTCTCAAAGGTAATTACATCACCTTTCTTTTTAGATTTGAATAACACTTCTATACTTTTCATACTATCTTTAGCAGCCATTAAAATCCTTTTATTATGATGCACGGGGAGAGGTTCTATTTTAAGTTTTATTGAAGGTGGATTATACCGAAATTTTCTTCATTCTGCATATCAAAATTTGTTAATTTCCATTTTTTTGGCTATAATCGCGAATATTTTTAACCGGCTGATTTCAGAATAAAGGATATAGTTTGCAAGGAAAAGTTTGGAAATTTGGCAATAATATTGATACCGATCTAATTATTGCTGCACGTTATCTCAATACATCAGAGCCAAGTGAACTGGCAAAACATGTTATGGAAGATGCAGATCCAAAGTTTGTCTCTAATATGAATGAAGGTGATATTATTGTTGCTGGCGAGAACTTTGGTTGTGGTTCAAGTCGTGAGCATGCCCCTATTGCACTTAAGGCAGCTGGAATTAATGCAATTATTGCACCAACTTTTGCACGTATCTTTTATAGAAATGCATTCAATATGGGGCTACCAATCTTTGAACTTAAAGAGGCTGATGAGATCAATGAAGGCGACACGGTACGTATTGAGATGAATGTAGGCGAGATTATTAATATTACACAAGCAAAGATTTATAAATTTACACCCATTCCAGCATTTATGCAAGAGCTTGTTGATGCAGGTGGTTTGATTCATTTTGCTAAACAAGAGATTGCCAAAGGAGTAATAATATGAAGAGTTATAGAATAGGTGTTATCAAAGGAGATGGTATTGGTCCTGAGATTATTGATGAAGCATTGAAGGTACTTGATGCAGTATCAGTTTCACAGGCTTTTAATCTCAAGTATGAAGAGATGCTACTTGGTGGTGCTGCTATTGATGAGACTGGTATACCGCTTCCCGAAGAAACTATCCAAGGAGTTAAGAAGTGTGATGCTGTACTTTTTGGAGCAATTGGTGGTTCCAAGTGGGACAATCTCGAGCGGCATCTAAGACCTGAAACAGGGCTATTGGGACTTCGTAAAGAGATGGGGACTTTTGCTAATCTTAGACCAGCAATAGTTTATGATGAACTAATCAATGCTTCTAGCCTTAAGCCAGGTGTGATTCGGGGTGTAGATATTATGGTTGTTCGCGAACTGACAGGCGGTATCTACTTTGGTCAGCCCAGAGAACTATATGAAGATAAAGCTTTTAATACAATGGTTTATACCAAGGAAGAGGTTAGACGTATTGCTATGATTGCCTTTGATATCGCAATGAAGCGCAAAAAACGTATTTGTTCTGTAGATAAAGCCAATGTTCTCGAGGTCAGTCAATTCTGGAGAGAGACAGTTGAAGAGGTTGCCAAGGACTATCCAGAAGTAGAGCTGAGCCATATGTATGTTGACAATGCTTCGATGCAACTTATTCGTGATCCCAAACAGTTTGATGTGATTTTAACTGGTAATATTTTTGGCGATATTCTCTCGGATGCTGCTTCGATGCTTTCTGGCTCTATTGGGCTGTTGCCAAGTGCAAGTATAGGAAAAGGTATAGGGCTTTTTGAGCCTATTCATGGTTCTGCACCAGATATTGCAGGGCAAGGTATTGCTAATCCGCTAGCAACTATCTCAAGTGCAAGTATGCTGCTTCGCTATGCACTTGATGAGCAAGAAGCAGCGGACTGTATCGATGAGGCAATTAAAAAAACACTAGCAGAAGGATATAGAACTGGAGATATTGGTGACTATGATGCCAAAGAGATTGTTACCTGCTCAGAGATGGGAGATATCGTTGCCAACTATGCATCGAAATAGAGACTAGCTCTATCAATATATTGATAGAAAGCAGTATAAGAGTTTTGAAAAGAAAGAGGAAGAATGGAAACCAGAGTACGTGTACTCATTGACTGTCATGATGCCAAAGGGTTGGTTTATAAGATATCCAAGGTTTTTTATGACCGTAATTTAAATATTGATTCTAACCGTGAATTTGTTGACCAAGAAAAAAAGAAATTTTTCATGCGTACTGTGGTAAGTGGAATATTTGAGATAGATGAACTCGATGCGGCACTGCGTAAAGTTTCTCCTCATGATGCCCATATACGTGTTATTGCACCTTATGATAAGAAGATTGTATTATTGGCAACTAAGGAGTCCCATGCGCTTGGAGATATCCTTATTCGGCATGCAGCAGGAGAACTAGGAGCGACGATTGAGTGCGTTATTGCTAATCATGAAACCCTGCGTGATCTTGTAGAACGTTTCTGTATTCCTTTTTATCATATTTCTACTGAGGGGCTTGAACGTGAAGCACATGAAGCCAAAGTGATGGAAAAAATAGATGAACATAATTTTGACTACATTGTTCTTGCAAAATATATGCGTATATTGACCCCATCATTTGTTTCTGCCTATCCTGAGCGCATTATTAATATCCACCACTCTTTCCTTCCAGCATTTATTGGTGCAAATCCCTATAAGCAGGCATATGAGAGAGGGGTAAAGATTATTGGTGCGACAGCACATTTTGTTACCAATGATCTTGATGAGGGTCCAATCATTGCACAAGATGTCATCCCTGTTAACCATCGTTTTGGCTGGCATGACATGCAACGTGCAGGGCGTGATGTAGAAAAAATAGTATTGTCACGTGCACTCAATCTTGTATTGCATGATCGTATCTTTATTAATGGTAATAAAACAATCATTTTTTAGTGAGATATGAAAAAATGAGAAATCAAAGAGAAGCTACATACTATTTTATAGAGTTTGTTTATTATTCTTTAGTTGGAAGTATCAATGTTTAATGTAGTATTGGTTAAACCACAGATTCCTCAAAATACTGGCACGATTGGTCGCATTTGCGTTAATCTTGGTGCAACACTACATTTGATTGAGCCACTTGGTTTCGATATAGATGATAAGGCTGTCAAGAGAGCTGGTTTAGACTACTGGAAAGAACTTGATTTAATTGTATGGGAGAGTTTTGATATGTTTCTTAAATCTCATCCTATTGGAAAGAATAGCTATATGGCAACAACCAAGACAGACAACCTCTACTTTTCTACCCCATTTCAAAAAGGAGATTTCATTCTTTTTGGTTCAGAGACTAAAGGAATTGATGAACACATACTTTTGAAGCATCCTCAACAATGCATCACTATTCCTATGGGTTCTAAGGGTCGAAGTCTAAACCTTGGCGTAAGCGTAGGTGTAGTACTTTACGATGCAGTGCGCCAGAACTATAAGGGGTTTGAGAAAATCACTATTCCCAATACCCTAAAGGAGACTTGATGTCATTTGGAGACTATGTCTATATTGTTGTGGCACTACTCTTTTCTTACATGACCCTCACAATTGTACGAAATAATTTTTTATCTAAATTTGACAAAGAGGGAAACCGTAAAGACCTTGAAGAGAATAGGGTGAACAAAGAGAGCTAACCCCCTATTTACCAACATTTCGATAAAATAATCCCCATTATCTCCCAAGAGGATTATCAAAATGACACAACCATTATTGATTGAGGTTGGGGTAGAGGAACTGCCTGCGATCCCATTGCTTAAGATTGTCAAGAATATCGAAGTTTCATGGAAAAAAATACTCGATGAGTATAAGCTTAGTAGCGACTTTAGCTTTGTTTATACTCCAAGAAGATTAGTACTTCAACACAAAGCTATACCCAAAAAACAAAAAGATAGCACTATTGAACTTATGGGACCCCCCATTACTACAGCATTTAGAGATGGAGAGCCAACGCAAGCAGCATTAGGATTTGCAAGAAAATGTGGAGTAGACCTTTCTGTGTTAGGGTATAAAAAAAAAGGAGAAACTGAAGTACTCTATTTCAAAAAAGAGGAAAGAGGTGTAATAACTGAGAATCTGTTGGGCGAAATGGTAACTAAGTGGATTGCTTCAATGTCATTTGGAAAGATGATGCGCTGGGGAGAGAGAAGTGATGAATTTATTCGTCCTATACGTTGGCTTCAGGTACGTCTAGGGGAAACTTCTGTACCTGTAGAACTTTTTGGCATACAGAGTGATACTAAGACATATGTGCACCGCATGATCAACTGTAATGCAGTAGAAATACCAACGATAGATATGTATGGGAGTGTACTTGAAGAAGGTGCAGTAATACTTGAGCCGGAAGTCCGTAAAAAGTTGATACTTGAGCAATTTGGTGTGCTTGAGGAGAAGTATAATATTGTTATTGAAAGAGACAATGCATTACTTGCTGAAATAGTTGCTATTACTGAAAACCCAAAGGCACTTATAGGAAATTTTGATGTTATGTTTCTCGAGCTTCCTCCTGAAGTAATCATCACTTCTATGAAGGAGCATCAGCGTTATTTCCCAGTTTTTGAGAATGGTAATATTTCTAATAAATTTGTCGTGGTTTCCAATGCTTGCACCGATGATTACAGTAAAGTGATTTCGGGAAACGAAAGAGTACTAAGACCACGTCTGGCCGATGGACTCTTTTTCTATCATAATGATCTCAAAAAAGGACTTTCCGTAGAGGGGCTTGAGAAGGTACAGTTTATTGATGGACTAGGAATGCTTACAGACAAAATTAAACGTGAGAAGCATATTGCACTTAGGCTATTGGCACTCTATACGGATAGACTAGAAGCACTTACAGGCAAAGGTGCTATTGAGTTGGAAAAACTTATGGTCAGAGCAGTTGAACTTGCTAAAGCTGATTTGATGAGTGAAATGGTTTATGAGTTTACTGAACTTCAAGGGCTTATGGGTTACTACTATGCCAAAGCCCTTGGTGAAGACCCATTAATCTATAATGCTATCAAAGAACAATATATGCCAGTAGGTGAAGGTGCAGAACTTCCAAGCTCTCTTTTCTCTGCCATTGTGGCGATGAGTATTAAACTTGATACACTACTAGGACTTTTTAGTGTAGGCAAGATTCCTACTGGCTCTAAAGACCCTTTTGCTCTCCGTCGTGCAGTTAATGGGATTATACGTATTGTAATCAATAATGATATCTCCTTTCATATTGACGATATGATTGAGTTACTCAAAGGAGAGTATGCTGAATTTGATACTAAATTGCTCAAAGCTTTTATGATAGAGCGTATCAATAAGTTCCTTGATGTCAATCCTTCCGTTATTGCCGCAGTATTGGCAAGTGGTGAGTGTGATATTAATGAGATTGCCAAGAAGGTTGTTGTGCTCAATGAGATTGTAACAGATGATGCATTTAAAGAGCAATTTAGTACCTTTAAACGTATAGCAAATATCTCCAAAGATGTGAATCTAGAGAGCAACCTTATTGTTGACCCCTCTCTCTTTAAAGAAGATGCGGAGATACGTTTGTATAATGCCTACAATAGAGTGATTGATAGCAACTATTTAGACTACAAAACAAGCCTTGAAGCACTCTTTGGACTCAAAGAAGAGCTTGAGAGCTACTTTAGCAACGTACTTGTTAATACAGAAGAGGAAGAGCTTAAGCAGAATAGATTATATATGATTGCTTTAATTTATAAGTCATTTAGGGATATTGCAGATATTAAGGAGATTGCGGTTTAGTTGTACAAAAAGGGGAGTGTATGCTAAGCTTGAATACACAGCTTAAAAATAATGTCTAAACTATACGATACTATTATTATTGGTGCAGGCATTACAGGGTGTTGTGCAGCATATGCTTTGCAACAAAAAGGACAAAAAGTATTACTAGTAGACCGTAGCAGTATGGCAGCAACAGGTGGTAGTGGAGCAGCAGGAGCATTTGTCTCTCCTAAAATTGGTAAAGGTGGGTCACTACAACAGTTGACCAATGAATCTTTTATCTATGCCAAAGAGTTCTATCAAAAGTATTTTCCAAACTACTTTCATCAAAGTGGTGTGATACGTATCCCTAAAGATGCAGAAGATGCTAAAAAGTTCAAAACCTATGAATATTACAATAATACTAGCTATCGATGGGTAAATTCTTCTAAACTTCATATGCTAGGCATAAAAGAGAAGCATGATGCTTTTTTGTTCGAAGATGCAGGTGTATGTGATGCTCCTGAGCTTTGTAATGCCATTCTTCAGAAAGTACCCTTTAAACAGTTTAAAGTAGAGTATCTTACACACGATAAAATACGATGGCACCTTTTTGATACCAAACATCAAGTACTCAGCGCTACATATATTGTACTCTCCACTGGCTATGAAAATACTCTTTTAGATATGCGTTATATGGATGTACGTGGTACGTGGGGAAGTCGGGGTGATTACTTTTCTAAATTATCACTTAATGTGAGTATGCACAAAAAGATCTCCATTTCTGCCAATATTAATGGAATTATTAAATTGGGGGCAACACATGTTAAAGTTAAAGAACCTTGCATGGTATGTGATGGCAAGCCATTGTATATACTAGAAGAGCAAGCCATGCAAATAGTTGATATATCTGATTTTGTACTTAAGGAGACCTTTTGCGGTATGCGTGCGGGAAGTAGGGATTATTTTCCACTGGTTGGTAAAGTGATTGATGTGCCTCATATGCTTAAACACTATCCTAATATTACTTATGGTGCCAAGCCTCTACTGAAATATTTTAAAAATCTATTTATTCTTAATGGAGTGGGAGGTCGTGGTTTTGTTTTTGCCCCATTGATGGCAAAATGGCTTTCTGAGTTAATTATAGAAGATAAAGAGATAGATAAACGGGTTAATCCAGATAGATTATTTTTAAAATGGGCAAGAAAACTTAAGGGTACTCTCTAGAAATATTTTAAAAATCTATTTCCATAGTTCCCACTCTGGTATTTCTGAAATATGAGGAAAACCATCAAGTATCTCTTGTGGTTGAAATTTGGACTTATAGGAAAAGGCTTTGCAGCCATCTACCCAGTAACCAAGATAGATATAAGGTAGTTCAAGAATTTGTGCCAGTTTGATTTGGTAGAGTAAGGAATAGGTACCAAGCGATAAATGCCCATAGTCAGGGTTATAGTAGAAGTAGATGGCACTAATACCATCATCAAGAATATCGATAAGATCAACACCAATTAGCTTTTCATCAACGATATAAAGTATCTCTTTGCCAAAATCATGTGCGCCATCTACAAAGTTCTCATGGTATTCGCGATGTGAGATATTACGGTGGCTCCAGCCATCTTTTTGATGTTTGTAAGCATGGTATTTGTTGTAGAGGTCAAGGTGCGCTTGTGTTAAAGTTGGTTTTTGAATGATGATTTGTGTCTCTTTATTTTTTCGAATTACTTTGCGCTGTGATTTACTAAATATATAATTAGGTACATCAATTCGGATACTTTTACATGCATCACAACCATTACAGATAGGATGAAAGAAGTATTTTCCAAAACGTCTCCATCCTCTGGCAATGATAGCAGTAGTAAAAGTTTTGGAGGCGTTTTGAATATATTTATAATACATACGTACCAATTGGTTTGGAAGATAGGCACACTCATAGTCAAGCATAGAGAAATCTGTTGATGGTGGGTTGAGTAAGTCCATATGTCGTTCTTCATTCATAATGGCGATTATACTCAAACTATTGTAAAATTTATAGACTTTTTCTTTAAAAAAGGAGAGAAACAATATGACATTTTTTATCCTCATTATTGGTAGTGAGATACTCAACAGACGACGCGCTGATGCACACTTCAATTTTGTGACCAAAACACTTGAATCCAAAGGCCATACTCTCTCTGGTTCCTTTGTTATTGCAGATAATCCAGCATTGATTGTTAATACCATCAAATTCATTGCTTCACATGCCAACCCTATACTCTTTAGTTTTGGTGGCATTGGCTCTACACCCGATGATTATACCAGACGATGTGTTGCTATTGCACTACGAAATGGAAAGATGAGAGTACACAAAGAGGCAAGACGGATTATTAAAGAGACACTAGGAGAGCGTGCCTATCCATATTCCATTAAAATGGCAGAGCTTCCGCAGGGTGCAAAGCTACTTGGCAATCCAGTTAATAATATGCCAGCATTTTATCTTGATGACCGGTACTTCTTTATGCCAGGATTTCCTGAGATGAGCCATCCAATGGTTAACTACATTTTAGAGAATATTTTGCCAGAAGATACACCCACTTATCGCTACACCCTTACTGCACAGTGTAGAGAGAATGAATTTATTGAATTAATGAAGAAGACGCCAGAGGAAGTTGAAGTTTCTTCTCTTCCAAAACTACATGACGGTAAAGGGTGGCAGGTAAGTCTCTCGGTTGCCTCCAAAGACGATATGCTTACTGCAAAAGTCTTCAGCGACTATGTTAATCTTCTTGAAAATAAAAAAATACCTTTTGTTCTCGAAGATGAAGCCTAATGTGTCATACTGTTGTATTGATAAAAACCCTGCCTATCTTTTTTCCCTTTATTTTATGGATCCAAAGTAAAATTTGATGAACTATTTATGGTTTTTATGCTACTATCTCCACACTAAAAATTTTTGAAGATTAATAATCTTCGTCCAAGGAGATACCCTATGGATATTGCTAAAATTGGATCAGGAGAATGTCCAAATGCAGTTAAAGCTATTATAGAAGTGCCGCTTAATTCAAATATCAAATACGAAATAGATAAAGACTCAGGTGCCGTCGAGGTGGATCGGGTGCTTTATTCTGCTATGCACTATCCTGCAAACTATGGATTTGTTGCCAACACACTTTCGGATGATGGTGACCCAGCAGATGTATTGATTCTGTGCGATTATTCACTTCAGGCGGGTAGCTATATTAAATGTAGATTAGTTGGTGTTCTTATGACAGAAGATGAATCAGGTGGAGATGAGAAATTACTTGCTGTTCCAACAGAGAAGATTGATCCAACCTATGCAAAAATACAGGATCTTAACGATGTACCTGAGCATACACTTAACCGTATCAAGAACTTCTTTGAAACTTACAAGATTCTTGAGCCCAATAAGTGGGTGAAGGTTAGTGGATTTAAAGACAAAGCTGCTGCAACTGAAATCTTAGAAAAAGCAATCAAGAATTATAAATAATAGTTTGTTACCAATTATTTTTTTAGAGTTCTATCTCTCGTTTACGATTATTGAGATACCGCTGTATTCCTTCAGAAATTCCTTTGGCAATGAGTTCCTGATATTCAGATGTAAAAAGTCTTGCACGTTCTCTTGGATGAGAGAGGTATCCTACTTCTACAAGAATAGAAGGGCGGCTGGCACCTACTAGTACCCAAAAAGGTGCATGTCTCACACCGCCATCATTGATACCTTTATAGTGTGCCCTAAGATTGGCGAGTATGCGTTGCTGTACATCGATGGCAAGCTTATTACTCTCAATAATTTTTGGACCATTGAGTACCGAATCTATAATTACTCTTTTGCTCAAAGAGGTGCCTGCACCCTTGAGTACTGCTCTGTTTTCACGTGCAGCAATACGTTGAGACTTGGCATCTCTGGTTTTTTGTAAATAAAATGTCTCTATACCGTGTATCTTGTTTCGTTTATTTCTAGGTACAGAGTTGGCATGAATGGAAACAAAAATACGTGCATTCTTTTTATCTGCAATATGTGTACGTTGTCTTAGCTTAAGAAATTTATCTATTCTTCTTGTCATATAAACTCTATAGCCATGCTTCTTAAGCTGTCTCTCTACACGTCTAGCAATTTGAAGTACAAGATCTTTTTCGCGTTTTCCACCACTTACAGCTCCTACATCATGTCCACCATGTCCTGCATCTATGACAATGAGCTCTTTTTTTCCCTTAGTATAAATATATTTGGGTGTATGAATCGTATAGGTCTTTGAAATGGAAGTTCTTTTTTTCTTTTTTTCTTTTTTTCTTTTATGTGTTTTATGTTTCACCCTGAAGGAAGGAAGTGGGATATGGTAGACATTGTATGCAAAAAATGAACGGTATGGCTTGCAGTTATACTTTTTTCCTGTTTCTAATGTGATTCGTACTGTATTTTTCTTATATTGGGAAATACGTATAGAGTAACAGTGTGGACTAATTAGGTTTTTTCCAATATGACTATGTTTAAGTCTTGCATTGGGGATATCAAAGACTTCTCGATATGGATGTTTGAGTGTAAAGTGTCGTATCTTTCCCTTATCATAAGAGCCATTAAAATGGAGCTGAAGCTCCCTTTTTTTTAGCTCTGCTTTTTCCAATATGGCTATAGATGCAAAAGCCCATACTGTACCAAGAAACAAAAAAAATAAGAGGCGTTTCACGCTATTGTTCTTCTCCATTCATTAGTTTTTCCATTAGCGCTTTGACAGTAATAATCTCTTTAAGACGATAGCCATTAGCACCAGTGAAAAAGAGTCCTGTTTCTGCAATACCATCATAGGCATCAGAGAGACGATCAGCAATACAATACCCTACAATTTTTGCTTCTTCTCCACGGTTACAGGGTGAGACACAGTTAGAGATACAGGCAACTTTAGGTGCTGTCCCTTTTTCAATACGGTGATGTAGCTCTGTTTTAACACCTCTTGCAGGATATCCAACAGGAGATTTAAAGAGTTTAATATCCTCTTCCTTTGCATTGATAATAATCTGTTTCATTGTATCAGATGCATCGCACTCTACGGTTCCAATGAAACGAGTACCAAGCTGTACTCCACTTGCACCGAGTTCCATCATGCGTATAATATCATTATGATCCCAAATACCACCCGCTGCAATAATGGGCATATTGCCCCAATTTTTTGCCTCCTCCACTACAGGAGGAAGAATCACCTCAAGTTGGTTCTCAGGCAAAAAGCACTCCTCATACTTAAATCCTTGATGTCCACCACTAAGTGGACCTTCTACAATCACAGCATCAGGAAGTTTGTTGTGGGTTTTTTTCCAACGACGACAGAGAATACGCAATGCCTTTGCAGTGGAAACAATGGGTACCAATGCTACATCAGGGTAGTCTTTGGCTGCATCAGGCATCGTTAACGGTAATCCTGCACCAGTGATAATAATGTTTGCACCTGCCTCACAAGCATCCTTTACCACTCTATCATATTCGCTTTGTACATAGAGTATATTAGCTGCAAGAGGCTTATCGTTACAAATTTTCCGTGCATTTTCAAAGATCTTTTTGAGTGCTTTGAAAGCATAGAAGTTAATTGGATTGAGTGGACGATACTCTTTGCCCACCATCTCTTTGTCATCAAGGTAGCTTCTATTCTTGTATATACCTGTACCTACGGCAGAAATGACTCCCAAGCCACCTTCTTTAGAAACGGTACCCGCAAGTTGATCCCAACTGATACCAACCCCCATACCTCCCTGTATAATTGGGTTTTCAATTATATATTTTCCTATTTTAAATGGCTTGAATGTCATAACCCCACCTTTATTTTTATGAATTTACGTTTTCCTACCTGTAAGATATACTCCCCTTTAGAGAGTTTCATCTGCTGATCATGTATTTTCTGCTGATCAATGCGCACTGCACCCTGTTGGATATCGCGACGTGCCTGAGAGGTTGAAGGTTCAATGCCTGCATCAACCATTGCTTTGCATATCCAAATATCTGCTTCTACAGTTACCTCAGGTATATTATCGGGGAGCTTATTGGCTTTAAATATCTGTTCGAACGCTACTTTAGCAGTCTGTGCTACTTCTTTATTGTAAAACCTTTCTACTAGCTCCAATGCAAGATTTTCTTTAACTGTTTTAGGATGTAGCATATTTGTAGAAACATCTTCTTTTATCTGTATAATTTCCTTGAGAGGTTTTTCACTAAGTAGCTCATAGTAGCGCCACATTAATTCGTCAGAAATAGAGAGTATCTTAGCATAAATATCATTGGGTGTCTCAGTAATGCCAATATAATTGTTTAAAGACTTACTCATTTTCTGTACTCCATCAAGTCCTTCAAGAATTGGCATCATTAAGACTGCTTGCTCTTTACCTACATTATAAGTACGTTGTAGATGTCTGCCCATGAGTAGATTGAATTTTTGATCAGTTCCACCTATTTCAATATCAGACTTAAGTTCTACTGAGTCATACCCTTGAAGTAGAGGATAGATAAATTCAGAGATAGAGATACTCTGTCCTGACTTGTATCGTTTTTCAAAATCATCACGCTCAAGCATGCGTGCAACATTAAATGTTGTAGTCAATGTCACCATACCTGAAGCACCAAGTGCTTCAAGCCATTTTGAATTAAAAACAATATCAGTCTTACTTTTATCAACAATATTGAATACCTGATTAGTATAGGTTTTAGCATTTTTAAGGATAGTCTCCCTATCAAGCACATTGCGTGTCATACTTTTGCCTGTTGGGTCGCCAATAGTTGCAGTAAAGTCACCAATAAGAAGTTGTATGTGTCCACCATGGTTTTGAAAAATACGTAATTTTTGAAGTAGTACAGTATGCCCTAGATGCAAATCAGTACCTGTAGGATCAAACCCTGCTTTCACGGTATAGGTTTCTCCTGTTTCATAAAATCTCTTTATTAGTACTTCAATGCGTTCCATGTCGATAATCTCGGCAGTTCCTCTGCATATCTCTTCTAGCGCTTGTTTGACTAGCATGCTTTTTTATCCTTTATTTCTATTTATTATAGGCATCATCTAGGCTAATCATCTCAATTAGTTTAAACCTTTGTGCAATTTTTTCTTCAAGCACAACCTTACGAGACTCTGAACTTTCAACTTCTATTTGACAATATTCAGCACTCTCAGAACTTTTAATACCAAGTTCAATGCTAATGACATTCATATTTAATACTGAAAGTTTTGCTAGCAAGTCAGCCAATACACCTTTTTGATTTTGTAAGCTAATAATAAGCCTATAGCGGGAAAGTTTGGTACCTCTCCAGCTCACAAAGAGCATTGGTTTTCCTTCTAATATTTTTGTATAGGCTTTTTTGCACAATTTGTGGTGTATAATAGCCTTACTGTCCTTATAAAATGCAATGATTTGATCACCTACTTTGGGGTGACAGCAGTAATCGAATGTTACGCTATCCAATGGTTTGTTGATAAAGAATTGGAAATACTCTATCTTTTTGACCTGAGGTTTTTTGTAACCCTTTTTTAAAAGTTCCCAAAAACGAACCTCCTTGGTACCCATATAGGCAGCAAGTTTATGAATAATTTTTTTGGAATAATCTAACTGAGTTGGTAACCTATAGATAGTCTCTGACATCCCCATATCTTCTATGCGTCTCTTGATACGTTCTGTAGTTTGGTTAAAAAATGTAGCAAGAATATTATAGGAAGAGAAGGTGTTTATCTCTTTAATACGAGCACGACAATGACTGCGTATACCCTCTTTAGCTTTGGATGTTTTGACTGTATCCTGCCATGAACAGTGCAGGTGTGGTTTTTCGTCTTTAATAATTTTGACAATATCCCCATTCTTGAGTACAGTAAGCAATGAGGATTTTTGTTTATTGATAAAGGCAGTGACTGCATGGGTTCCTACTTCAGAATGGATTGCATAGGCAAAATCAAGGACTATAGAGCCTTTAGGTAGTGTATAGTAGTCTCCTTTGGGAGAGAAGACAGTAATATCTTCTGAGAAAAGATCACCTTTTGCTAGCTCATAAAACTCCTCGATAGATTCATTTTGATAAGAGAGACTCTCAAGCCACTGGAGGTTGACGCTACTGTTACCCTCTTTATATTTCCAGTGTGCGGCAACTCCATACTCGGCTAGTTGATGCATTTGGTGTGTGCGTATTTGTGTTTCAATAATTCCCTCTTCATTAAAAAGTGTTGTATGAATGGTTTTGTACCCATTCTCTTTAGGAATAGCAATATAATCTTTAAAGCGAGAGATAAGTGGCCGGAAGTTTAGATGCATTAATCCTAGCACAGTATAGCACTCTAGAGGATTTTTAAGAATGATACGTATAGCAAGTAGATCAAGTATCTCCTCTATGCCCACTCCTTTGCGGTGCATCTTCAAATAGATGGAGTAGTAATGTTTTACACGTCCAATAATGTTGAAGTGTTTATCTTCAAATCCATGTTGTTCCATCAGCTTGCGTACTTTCTGTATAAAAGCATTCAGTTTAAACTGAAGATTTTGAGCATTTTTTTTAATATAGTTATCTATTTTAGTATAATCTTCGGGGTAAATGTGATAGAAGCTAAGGTCTTCAAGATAATTTTTTAATCGGGAGATACCTAGTTTATGTGCAATGGGCGCATAAACAACCAATGTCTCTTCAGCAATACGTTTACGTTTGTGTGGGAGTAGTGCATCAAGAGTCAACATGTTATGCATACGGTCACAGAGTTTAATGATTAGTACACGAATATCTTTAATGGAGGCAACGAGCATTTTGCGGAAGGTTAGTGCAGACGAGGCAAGTCTATTGTCTGAATCCAAAGAGACCATCTTTTCATCTTGAATCTCAACTATTTTGGTTAGTCCCTCAACTATATGGGTTACATCTTCTCCAAATTCATGGGAGAGATCTTTGAGATCAAAATCAGTATCTTCAATTACATCATGTAGTAGTGCTGCTTGTACCATGGTTTCATCATTGGAGATGGAGGCAGTAATGGCGGCAACAAGAATAGGATGTACAATATAAGGTTCTCCACTCTTGCGTTTTTGCCCATCATGAGCGGTCATGGCAAGATCAAGTGCCTTTTGTACTTGTGAGGAGTGCTTGGGGAGTTGTTCCCACAGAAGGGCTGTCGCTTTTTCTATCGTATGTATACCTTTGACTCTAAAAAGGAATGTATCCAAAAGGAATTATCCTTTGAGGTCTACAATAAGCTTGCCTTCCGCAATTTCCTGTAGGGCAATATCTGTATGTTTTGTTATCTTTTGATCTATATCGACAAAAGGTTCTGCACCATTAGCAATCTCTTTGGCTCTTTTTCCTACCGCGTTTGCCAAAAGGTACTTATCGAAATTTACCCGCTCAAGTGCTTTTGCTGTTAGTTGTTCTGTTCTCAATCTTAATTCCTTTATTTTTTGATCGCGTATTGCATATTAGGGGTATTTGTTATTTTACAATCGAGCAAAGACTCATATCTCCGCTGATAATTCTCATTAGATTACCCTTTTCAAACATATTACAAACTACAATTGGTAAACTATTCTCTTTTGCCAAAGCGATAGAGGTATCATCCATGACTTTAATATGATCATTTAAGGCTTTGTCATATGTTAATTCTGAAAGTTTCACTGCATCATAAAATTTCTTAGGATCTTTGTCATAAACACCGTCCACCTTTGTAGCCTTGATAAGTAGATCTGCTTCAATTTCAGAGGCCCTAAGTGTTGCTGCTGTATCAGTTGTAAAATAGGGATTTCCTGTACCTCCAGCAAAAATCACTACACGCTCTTTTTCAAGGTGCCTACGTGCACGGCGAACAATGAAGGATTCACCAATTTCTTGCATGTTAATCGCAGACTGAAGACGTGCCTGAAGCCCTGCGTGCTCTAGTGCCTCTTGGATGGCAACACCATTAATAACAGTTGCAAGCATCCCCATATAATCACCAGAAGTCCGTTTAATAATTCCATCTGCTGCTGCGGTTACACCACGTATAATATTTCCACCTCCAACAACAATACCTACTTCGATACCATTTTCGACAAGTTCTTTGATTTCACCTGCGATATAATTAAGGATTTTTGTATCAATCCCGTAGCCTTCTTTGCCGGCTAATGCTTCACCAGAAAACTTTATTAATACACGTTTTGTCACAAATGCACCTCTTTTAAGATTTTGCGATTATATCGAAAAAGTAGTTAGGAAGGGTTTAAACACGAATTAATTTAAGTGGATTAATATGCTTCGAATTCTTTGTTGCTTGAAACAGCAATTTATGTTTAACTTTACCAATTACATACCCTTTTTTAATTTTTTTACCAACACGAATAGTGGGCGCAATTTTAGAGAGCCCTGCGTAGACAGTATGTATTTTTCCTCTATGTCTAACAACCACAACTTTTCCTAGCATACTCGATTCTCCAGCAAAAACAATTTTTCCATTCAGTACATTTTTGACTTTTCCAGGAGAAGAAGGTGCCTTTAGAGTAATTGATTCATTAAATATCTTTATTTTATAGATAGGGTCAATATAGGTACCAAATTTCTTAATCAATTTTGCTCCTGTAATAGGAGAGATTGTCTTTTTGCCATGATAATGATATATGATCTCTTTTTTGTAAGAAGAGTTGATGTTGCGTACTTTTTGGCTCTCTTGAATAATATTCATTTTTGCTGTTGCTGCCGCCTCGGCCATTAGTTTTACTCTTTTACGATCTATTTTTGTTTTAGCGTGCTTAAGTGCTTCTTGGAATTTACGCTCTTTTTCTACAATCTTCATTTTTGCTAGTCGAAGCTTACGTTTACGCTCTTTTTCTTTACGTAGCACCTCTTTGCGTATTGCTGCCCGCCTACGAGCCTCTTGAACCTCTTGTTTACGGAGAATATTAAGTTTGGCAAGTGTTGTTCGAAGTGCATTCTGCTTATCTGCAATCTTCTGTAGTCTAGCAGTATATTTTTCCTCATCCAGTATAAGTTTTTTATGTAATTTCTCTTTCTTCTTCTTTTTTGTTGTATAAGATTCTCGTTTTTTTATAATTTTTTCTAACTGGTTTTTTATATGGTTTCTATGAGATTTTGCATTATCTTTTTTATATTTCAATTTATCAAGCTCTTTTTTAAGTTGTGCAAGTATCTGTGTATTGCGTCTTTTATAGATCTGATAAATCTCTTGATGTATAATTGAACTACGTGTTAATTCATATGCTTTTTCCATAGCAAAATTAACTGAAAACTGTTCAGAGAGAAGTTTGGTAAACTGTTTTTGTTTGTGTTCAAACTCTTTGTTTATTCTCTCTAGTTTGCTTTGAGACCCCCGAAGAGTTTTTCTTAAATGTGTATATGCCTTCTCTATTTTGTATTGATCTTTTTCAAGCTCAACAATCTTTTTATCAAGATAGACAATTTCTTCCTCTGCTGCCTTGATATCCTTGGCAATCTTGTCTAATTTTCGTGTAGTTTTCTGCTGCTGTCTTTGTATCAGACTCAAACTTTTTTTATTTGTCGATATTTTTTTTATGGTTGAGTTTGCACTATAAGTAAGTGATAGAGATATAAAGAGGTGGAGAATCAGTAGTCTCACTCTTGTGCTCCCCGTGAACTCGTAACTACAGAATAGACTGCCATAACCACAAGGAGTAGTGCTATACCAAGCAAAATTATCATATCTGCTACCTGAAAAAGTTCGTTTTGTTTATGAACAATCAGATTAATCCCACTCTGTGTTGCCCAAATAAATTTTACATAAAAGAAGATTCCAGAGACAAAAAATGTAGCAATGAATGCATCAGAAATTGCTACTTTAAATAATATACCTGAACGCAATATTAGTGGCGCACCAAAAATTTCCATTATTTCCATACGTTCTCTGTGAGTATATTTCCACACCTCTATCTGCTTGACAATAAGAAAAAGACTGACCATCCCCATAAAACCAATAAACACCTTTAAAAGAAATTTAATAAAAGAAAATAATCTATAAGCAGAGCTATAGCTACTTCCAAAGGTCTCAACACGTTTAATGTTAGGGTCTTTTTCTAGACCATATTGAATCTGTTTGATTTGTAATGTACCAAGATAGCTGTCAAGTCCCACATTATAAAAGTAGGGTAATGCAGCAAGAATTTCTTTTTTGTTTTCCTTGCTTACCCCTTGAATTACCTCAGAGATAATTTGTTCACGTTCAATTGCTTTAATATTGGCAATATGCTTGTTGAGTACTTTGAGTTTTTGAAGTGTTACTGGTTTTTTAGTAACAACTAGCATAGTATAGCCCTCTTTTAGTGTTTTTTCATAGCTATCTGTTGTTCGATCAAAAACTAAATAAAATTCAACTCCAAGCAGTATTGCCATGAGTGGCAATATAAACATTAGATGATTTTTAACAAACTTCATAGATACCCTTATTTTCAATGATAAAATGACGATATGGTAGTGAAAAAATAGTTGGTATCTTGTGTGTAACAACTAGTACTGTGGTTTCAAGTTGCTGACAAGCATTCTCCATAAGATCCCAAATGACATTAGAAGAGTAATCATCAAGATTTCCTGTAGGCTCATCTGCTAAAATGACTACAGGATTTTTGGCTAAAGCCCGTGCAACTCCTACACGTTGCTGTTCTCCACCGCTAAGTTCCAATGGATACTTTTCGGCATATTCATTTAATTTAACATGCTTTAGTAGTCTTTTTGCTTGTGCATTTTGTACATCAGCAGGATAGCCAGAAATCATTAGCGGCAGTATGACATTCTTGGCAACAGTCCACTCATTGATTAACTTGTAATCTTGGAAAATAATTCCCATATGTGTACGAAGTTCCTGTAATTTGTATGGTTTGACGTTGAGAAGATTTACACCACCGACAGCAAGGTTTCCTCCTTTGGGTTTAAGTTCTCCATAAAGTGCTTTAAGTAGTGTTGATTTTCCAGAACCACTTGGTCCAGTAATAAAAATAAAGTCCCCTTTATGTATGTTAAAGCTGGCATTCTTAATAATTTCCTTACGTCCACCATCATACGCTAACGTAAGTTTCTTTGCGCTAATTACATTTGACATTGCTGAGCAACTCCATTAGTTTGAGGTGGGCTTTATGATTGGTATGACTCTTTACTGGAGAAGAAGCAACATAACGGCATTCCTCTTTAGTTAGAAGGATATATTTGTGTTCCGGTCTATTAAAGCTACCGAAAGAACACTTCACTAGAAGCATCTTATCATTGCCCTTATAGACCCGTTCAATATGTACAAAATAATCCTCTTTTACCAATGTCTTTTTGGGAAGCCCCTCCCCTAAATATTTTCCATATTTTACAATATTAAAATTAAAGTCAGGTAATGCTTGTTGTGCTTGAGACTCTTCATTGCATACCACATAGATATCATAGATATCTTTTTCCATTTTCAGCCATCGTGCCTCATATTTGCTGGTCACCTCCAATACTTTGTTTTTGTGTACCTCTATATGGGTCTTGGGTATAGCAAAGAAAACTTCCAGTGCGTACCAAAAGTAGTTTTTGCTGTCTGTTCTTAACTCAAGCCTACCCTCTTTTTTTAGTACACGCATCGATTCAGAAAGAAAGTTTAAACTGATAATGCGACGATGGGGCTTTTTATCCCATGGTACAGGGAAGTGAATAAAGATTTGTTCTAGTAAGTTGGAGGGTAGCATTTCTAAAAAAAGTCGTGCATCATAATTGACTATCCAGATATTTTTCAAATCTTGTAGTTCAATCTGTTTAAGTACCTGCTGAGCAGAAGGAGTGTGTATTTCCAATCCAATAAAGAGTGTATTTGGGTGCTTTTTTGCCTGATAGAGCAGATGCCTTCCAGATCCAAACCCTATCTCTACAGAGACCTTTTTAAAAGAGAAACTAGCTGTATAGAAGTCTTCAATGGATTTTTCATACTTTGAAGCATAGTACGTATCTTTGTGTTGGGAAATATTGGAAGAAATTACTTCCAGTTTAAGCTCGTTTACAACATATTTGAGTGCCTTTTTAAGCAAGTTAACCTTGAGAGGACGGGTAATCTTATCATATTTGATAAGTACGCTGTCATCATAGTGCTTTACTTGAAGCAAGAACTCTTTATTTTCAAGCACTATACCCCACAGTTCATCGCCTTGATTGATAGCCGTAACCCTAAATTTTAATAATGTACTCTGTGAGATTTTTGTCTCAATCAGTGAAGTATCAAATGGTTTGACTTTAATATGTGGCATGGATTCCCTTCCGTAGAACTTTGCATGCCTTAGTTATTCAAATTCCTTTTTCAGCATTTTTGGTTCAAGTTTTTTATGAACTGATACACGATCAAGATATTTCAATAAATAGTTATTCATATCATGAAAAAGTGGAGCAATAAACTCCATAATCTTCCCAGTTACAGGATGGGTTAGATAGAGTAGATAGGCATGTAAGTAAACTCTTGGGATTTTATCTCTTTTGCTCTTAAATCCATATAAATGATCGCCTAAAATATGTCGTCCTAATGTATTGAGATGTACTCGTATTTGATGAGTGCGTCCAGTAAAGAGTTTTGCAACAATGAGCTCAGTGCCATACTCAGTTTCAAGCAGTTTTACAAAAGCAGTTTTTGCTTCCTTCCCATTGGGGACAACATCCATTTTAAGCCTATTTTTTGGATTACGTCCAATAGGTTTATTTACCACTGTATCCTCTTTGAGTGGATGATCAATAAGTGCAAGATAATACCTTCCCATACTTTTATTCTGTAATTGTGCAGAAAGTTTTTCATGTACCTTATTATTCTTGGCAATTACCAATGCCCCAGTGGTCTCTTTGTCAATACGGTGTACAATGCCGTGTCGCTCCTCTCCACTGATAGTTGAGAGTGATATCCCACGTTGCACCAACCAGTCAACCAATGTTGCTTCTTTAACCGAAGGTGCAGGGTGTACCACCAGTCCACTTGGCTTGTTGATAATCATGAGATATTTATCTTCATAGAGTACCTCTATATTAAAATTTACTTTGATTGGTTCACGTTTTTGAGCCTCTTTAAACTTGTAGGTAATCTTATCGCCTTCTTTGACCTTGAAGCTTGGCTTTGTTATCACTTTATTATTAACCAATACAAGCCTCTCTTTGATGAGCTTTTCAGTCTGATTGCGACTGACATTAAGGTGCAGGGCTAACACCTTATCAATACGACCAAATATATTGACCAAAAATTGTTCATTTCTCATTGCTTGCCGTATACTCCAATATCATTCCTATTCCATCTATCAGGGGCAAGAAATGTATCATCATGAATATGTTTAAAAGAAGCCTTAATCATCTTAAAAAGTTCTTTATTCTCTTTCTCCATCCCTTGAAGCCATAACTTAGTAGAAGCCCGTGCATGAGGCATTTTAACATCCTTAAGCATAGCAGGACATGCCTCATCTCCAATAACCTCTAGTTTGTTTTCTTTAGCAAAAGCATGTAGTTGTTTCTCACGTACCTGAATAAGTGGACGTATAAGATGAAAGCCTTTGTCAGTCTTATAGATAGGTGCCATGGAGCGCATGGTACCATTATAGAACATGTTCATAAAAAAACTTTCAACTGCATCATCAAAGTGGTGTCCCAGTGCTACTTTGGTAAATTTTCCCTCTTGTGCAAAGGTGTAAAGTGCACCACGTCGCATACGAGAAAAATAAGAGCAGAATGAAGAGTTTTTACGTATAGCCTCTTGTGAAATATCAAAAATACGTGTCTCATAAACAGTGTGTTTAATGCCATATTCCTTACAGTGTTCATTCAAATAATCATAACGTTCACTGGGCATCCCATATTTGATTGTGCATGCCTCAAATTCAAAGTTGAAAGGTGCGTGTTTCTGAATATGCTTAAGTGCATGAATCAGTGCCAGTGAATCTTTGCCACCGCTCAGTCCTACAAGTACTTTATCATTCTCTTTAATGAGACGGAAGTCAGCATTGGTTTTGCCAATAATTTTAAGGAGTTTTCGACTTATAGGGATAGATTTCATTCCATCCTTATAGTATTTTTTTAAATTGTTACCCATACTACCCCCTATTTATTGACCAAGTGTACCCAATCTACATCTATGCTATATTTTATGGTTATAGTCTACTGATTATATTGGTCGGTAATTTCTTTCATCATAGATAGAATAAAATCTGCACTAATCTTTGCTGAGTTTTCAAGAAAGGTATCAAAGTCAAAACCCGCATCCATGTCGGCACTATCAGAAATAGCACGTAGAATAAAAAAAGGTACATTGAGTGCGTTGCAGACTACGGCAACACTTGCTCCTTCCATTTCTAATGCATCTGCACTAAAGGTTTTTCCTATCCATACTTTTTGCTCAGGATTGGCTATAAACTGATCACCAGTAGCGATGATACCCTCTTTGAGTGCAATACCTTTGCGTGAGGCCACTCTTTTGGCTATTTGCCGTAGGTAATTATCTGGAGTAATATATATTTCTCCTTCAGGAACATACCCATGTGGATGCCCAAATGCTGTAATGTCTAGGTCATGCTGACATAAACCATTCGCAATGACAAGATCACCAATCTTTAAATGGTTTGAGATTGCCCCAGCTACACCAGAAAAGAGAAGCTGTTTGCATTTAAACCTCTCAATAAGAACTGTTACAGTCAATGATGCAAAGATCTTTCCTATTTTTGAGTAGGCAACCACCACTTCTTGACCATTGTAAAGACCTTCATAATATTTATTTTTTGCATAAATTGTTATGGTAACATTGTTAAGTTTTTCAATGATCGGTTTAATCTCTTCGGGCATAGCACCCATAATACCTATTTTCATTCTATTTTAATTTTGTTATCTCTTCGATAGTGTTTGCCAATGATTGCATATCAGAAACCACAAAGTGTGGTTTCTGAGTTGTTTTTCTATTGAGACCTTTGAGTACACCACCATGTCCAAATTCAACATAACAGTCAATTTGATTGTCAAATTTAGTAATAGACTGCTTGTAGAGTACAGGGGAGACAAGTTGTTTAGGCAGTAGCTTAAGTGCTTCAGCTTTTGTATTGTATGTTTCAGCAGTTACATTGGAGACTACAGGCGCTATAAACTCATCTTTAAGTACTTCTTTGAGTTTTTCAACCAAAGGAGTCGTTGCACTTTCAAGTAGTGGACAGTGGCTTGCGATAGACATATTTAGTAGCATAGCACGTCTTGCTTTTGCTTTTTTAAGGATTGGCTCAAGCTTCTGAAGGTCAGGTTTTGCACCAGCAATAACAATCTGTCCTTGTGCATTATAGTTAACCGGCCATACTTTCATACCAAGTTCTCTTTGTTCGGTACAAATTTTCTCTACCGTTTCATCATCTAAGCCTAAAGAGACAAGCATTCCTACATCCTGTCCTTCGCATGCTTGTGTCATTAGTTTGCCACGAAGATTAACCAATTTGATAGCATCAATGGTATTAAGCGCACCTACGGCCATTAGTGCAGAAAACTCTCCCAAAGAGTGCCCAAGCGTAAATAGTGGTCTAATAGACATCTCATTCTCGAATAGTTTATGGGCAATAGCAGAGACTAATAAAATAGCTGGTTGTGTAAATTCTGTCTTTTCAAGATTGCTATTCTCTGTAAAAAGTAGTGTTTCAAAATCAATTCCTGTATGTTCACTTGCATCAGCAATCATCTGTTTGGCAATATTGGAATTATGAGAGAAATCCTCTCCCATACCAACAGTCTGAGAACCCTGTCCAGGAAAGAGGAATGCACATTTGACTGACATAGTAATCCTTTTGTTAGAAAAATTATAGATGTGATATTTTACCATTTAAACCCAAAATCTATATAACTTTTACAGCAATACCAAGGAGATACTTTAAAGTTTAGATATTTTTTGATTTTCTATAAATTACCAAAAAGGTTTAAGGGAGGAAGATAATCAAACCTATGCTACACTACTCTTTAAAAGACATGAATTTTCCTATATTTGTATGCTTGACAAAAATTTTAATGCTTTGATAAGATGGAAATCATGTAGTTTTTTCGATTATTTTTTTGGAGCATATGTGTTTTTGTATCAACCTATATCTGGTTACTGCTACAACAGTGATTCAATTTTTCTTTATGATTTTATTACACAGTTTAAACCCAAAGGAAAACTACTCGATATTGGATGTGGGGTAGGAATCATCTCTTTGTTGTTGACACGTGATTTTGAGACTCAAACATATATTATTGATAAACAGAAGAGAATGCTTGATTATGCAGTACACAACTTTCTAATAAATGGATTGAAGGTAACACCTTATTTTGATGACTTTACTCAATTTCAGACAAAAGATCGGTTTGATTTCATTGTTTCCAATCCGCCCTTTTATGATCCCATGGTGACGCAGAGCAAAGATACGTATATAAATATTGCACGCTACACACATCATCTTCCCATAGGGAAATTGATAAAACAGGTCAAAACTTTTTTGAAGCCAAGGGGATGGTTTGTCTTCTGTTATGATGCCAAACAGATAGATCTACTAATGCAGTATTTAAGAGAGTATGGCATTAATCCTGAAAAGATACGTTTTGTCCATTCCAAAATTGACAGAGAATCAAAATTAGTGATGATCGCAGCACGCAATAACTCCAAGTCAATGACGCAAGTACTACCTCCATTGGTGATATTTGATGAACAAAGTAATTATTTATTTGAGGCAATACAGGCATTTGGGAAAGCAAGAACGCATAGCATCAAAGGAGATTTTGGGAATGAAGAATGAGGATATTTTATGAAAAATCAGTTAATAGAAAAAGAGAGCTATAGTTTTAAGTTTAATCCTTCTTCTTGTGAAGCATGTGGAGGGTGTTGTTGCACAGGAGAGAGTGGTTACATTTGGGTAAAGTATGATGAAATTGTTAATATGGCAACATTTATTAATCTTTCAATGGAAGAATTTGTTACAATGTATTTAAAGAAAGTAAAACATCGCTATTCATTGGTTGAGAAGCAACTGGCACCTGATAATTTTGCCTGTATTTTTTTTGATGATATAAAACAACATTGTACTATCTATCCAGTACGACCTTCGCAATGTCGTACCTTTCCTTTTTGGGAACAGTTTAAACATAATGAAGATGAGGTAAGAAAAGAGTGTCCTGGTATCGTATGATTTTAGTAGTATTGGTTACCTTTGTATTGACTAGCAACAGTATTGTAGCAAAGGAGCCACCAGTAATCAATGAAGATGAAATGATTGTTCGTGGATTATTCTGTATAGAATATAGGGCTTATGAAGATAGCTGGAGGATATTTAAAAACCTCTATGATACGACTGGTGAAGGGGAGTATCTTTTTCAAGAGATAATTTCTTCTTTGCTTGGTAAAATACATATTACCGAGAGTATTGAGCGTCTAGAACTCTTTGACAGGAAGCACCCTAATATGCTAAGAGTTAAGCGACTTCTTGTTTCGCTTTATTTAACAAATCAGCAAATTAACAAAGCAAAAAATGAAGCATCTTTTTTAATTGCACACTCCAATGAAGCTTCAGACATGGATCTTGTTTCTAGGTCCTATCTTTATGCGGGGGAGCCCAAGAAGGCAGTTGCGTTATTGCAGCATGCCTACGAAAAGTCCAATAACAAAGATATACTTTTACGCCTAGTATCCGTTATGGATGCATACACAAATCAACGTAAACGTGCTATTCAATTGCTAGAGACATATCAACGAACAAATACTGCTCCTAGTCGAGATATCTATTTTAAGCTTTTGACGCTATATGTTAAAGAGAATGATACAAATGGTATTTTAAATGTTTATCTATCGTTCTATAAAAATGATAAAAATGATAAGCATTTTGAGAATATTGTTAATGCATATATTGTTCAAAAAGATATTGACGGGGCTATTATTTTTTTAGAAAAAAATCATGCTAGATTAAAAATGCTCTACCAACTCTATGTTTATAAGAGATTTTTTTCCAAAGCATTGAAACTGGCACATAAGTTTTACAAAGAGAATCATAATCCACGTTGGTTGGCAGAAATTGCCATTTTAACCTACGAACAGGTAAAGGATAAAAATGATCAAAAAATAATTGGAAATATAGTTAAGATATTTGATAAGGCAATGATGCAAGGGGTGAATGATAGTGTCTATCTTAATTACTATGGCTATATGCTTATTAACAACAATATAAATATAGAAAAAGGGATACGTATTCTTAGAGATGCCTTGAGTCAGCAACCAGACAACACCTACTATCTTGACT
This sequence comes from Sulfurovum sp., assembly GCA_020525365.1. Lineage (NCBI taxonomy): Bacteria > Pseudomonadati > Campylobacterota > Epsilonproteobacteria > Campylobacterales > Sulfurovaceae > Sulfurovum > Sulfurovum sp. The sequence continues at coordinate 943,212 of JAIZOF010000001.1, forward strand.
CTCTTGCTTGGGGTTATTACAAGGAGGGTAAGTGCAAAAAAGCATATGATTTGATGAGAAAAGTGGTAAAACGAGAGGGACTAAAAGAGCCTGAAATAGCTCAACACTGGGATGCCATACAGAAATGTAAATAGCGTTCAGCGTTCAATATTGAGCCTTCGGGTATAATTCGATAAAATTTTTAAATATAAAGAAGTATCATGGCACAGATATTAGATGAGATCATTAAGAAGACTAAAGAGGATCTTGAAAAGAGAAAAGTAGACTATCCGGTAGAATGGTTAGGGAGATCTTTGGCATTCAATCCTTTTGTTCCAAAAGATGTTCAAAAAGCATTACGTTCCACACCAGAAAATCCTTACCGTATTATTGCTGAAGTGAAAAAAGCAAGTCCAAGTAAGGGAATAATTTGTAAAAATTTTGATCCCATTGCTATTGCACAGGCATATGAAAAAGGTGGTGCCGACTCCCTTTCTATTTTAACTGAACCTCACTTCTTTCAGGGAGATAAAGAGTATCTTGGTATGGTGCGTCGCTATGTAAGTATTCCATTGTTGCGTAAAGACTTTATTGTTGACAAGTATCAAATTGTTGAGGCATTGGCATTTGGGGCAGATTATATTTTACTCATTGCCAAAGCACTTTCTCGTAAAGAACTCAAAGAACTTTATGATTATGCTTTGCATCTTGGATTAGAGGTTTTGGTAGAGATACATGATAAGACAGATCTTGTTAAAGCAATGTTTGCTGGAGCAACGATTGTCGGCATTAATCACCGAAACTTAGAGACTTTTGAGATGGATATGCATCTAACGGAAAAGCTCATACCACTTATTCCTAACAATAAAATTATTGTCGCAGAATCGGGTATTGATGATCATGAAACAGTTGTAGAGATTGCTAAGATGGGGGCAGATTCTTTTCTTGTCGGCGAGTACTTCATGAGACAGGATGATATTACTGCAGCAATTAGAGAAGTGAAATATGGAGATAATAGATAAAGACAAGAATGACCTAGGGGGTTTCTATCGTTTATGAGAGTAAGCTCTTTGCAATCTGATTGATTCTTCTGCCATCTGCACGACTACCAACTTTTATTTTTGCTATACTCATTACTTTTCCCATATCTTTTATTCCCAAAGCATCTATCTCACCAATAATTTCCTTAAGGATACTACTAAGTTCTTCATCACTTAAAGGTTCAGGTAGATAGTTTTTTACAATGGAAAGTTCGGTCTCTTCTTTGATGACAAGGTCATTGCGTCCTGCATTAGAAAACTGTGTCTTTGCATCTTCGCGCTGTTTAGCATACCTCATGAGTACTGCTTCAATATCAGTATCATTTAGCTCTTTTTGTTCGTCAATTTCTATTTGCTTGATAGCAGCTTGAAGGTTTCGAAGAGTATCTCTCTTTTGTGTCTCCTTGGCACGCATGGCTTCCTTGACGTCATTTTTGATACGCTCTTTTAGTGTCATTATCCTATCCTCTTATAGTTTAATGGAATTATACTATAATTAATGTATGATAGTTATCATACAAGATAAACAATTTGACACAAAAGATATTACACGGCTATACCCAGCAGCAGTGATTAAGACGGGCCATAAAAATGAGACTACACAGGCAAGCTTGGAGTGGCTCGATATGGAGTCTAAGGGAAAAGTTGAAGTGGTTGGCTATGGTATTTTTGTTCATCTGGGTGAAAAAAAGATGGAGAGTTTTATCTTTGAGACACGAGAAGAGATGGATACAGAGGTTGGGTGCATTGCAGCCCAAGTGCAGAAGCAGAAAGGAAGAGAATGAAATGGACAATAGGTGTAGTACTGGGGATATTTTTGCTGGAAAGTACGGGATTCGCTAAAAGCCCAAAATATGACGTTTCACGCTACAAGTATATAGGAGTATTTAGTAAAGTTAAAGCTTCTCAGCAAATGGTTGCAACTATGGAGCTGAGGCAGATACGCAAACAGATCAAACAGGCGTGGCAGAAGGGTAATGATATTAAAGAGCTCAAATATGGAAATGGTCATTGGGTTGGTGTGTTTGAAAAAGGAGATGCAAGAAGCCATCAGACCTATTTAGTCGCTTCACGCTGGAGTGCCATAGATCACATTGTAGAAGATTACTGGAAACAGGGCTATTTCATTACTAACATAGAGCATGGTCTTGCTGAGTGGGTAGTAGTATTCGAAAAGAATACAGGGTTTCTTAATCAGGCATATGAAAGAAGAGCCAAGCGTGATGCGTTCATCGAAGTGGTGAATCAACGATGGAAGCAGGGGTATGATTTGATAGACTTTGAGTATGGAGAGGGGCATTATACTGGTATTTTTACCGAAAGAAAAACAAAAGAGTCACAGGCATTGGTAGTACGTTCCACTTGGTTTAATTCCTCAAAAGCAATTACTGAATATTGGCATAAAGGTTACCGTATTAAGAATATTGAGTACACCCTTGGTAGATGGATGATTCTTTTTGGTAGAAACAGTAAAGATAGCAAGCAGGGATTTGAAACAGCACATGATATTGAAACATTTAAAACTATTTTTGAAAAGCGCCAGAAAGAGGGATATGTATTGATTGACCTTGCCGAAGGGTGGTAAATTTCTTTAGCTTTAAGGTGTATTATCCTATTATTTCTCATAAACTTTTGGAGGTTGTATGACAACATTTCAACTTTTTCTACTTATTGTTGCAGGTGGTATTTTCTACCTCTTTTTTAAACAGCTTTTTTTAGGGAATTACCCAAAAAGAGGTGTTGATTTTGAAGCAAAAATACCTGATGAGCACATAGGTAGTATCAATCGTCCAGATAAGATATTTTCCGAATCTTCTTTACCAATATCACGTATAGAACAGTTGATAGAAATGACAGATGAAGCAATTACAAAAGGTGATTTACTTGAAGCACGTAAGGCGGTGCAGAGTGCATTAGTAATTGATAAAAATAATATTGAAGTATTACGAAGAGAAGGATATCTTCTTCTTGAAGATGGAGAGTACAAAGAGGCTAAAAATATTTATAAGAAGATTCTATCTCTTGATTCCAATGATGACATTGCTCATAATTCGCTTGCTAATATATTGCACAAGCTTGGAGAAAATGATTTAGCACAGAGTCATCACCATAAGGCAATTGAACTTGATTCTAAATATGCACCACACTATTTCAATTATGCGAACACACTGTATGATATGAACTTAAAAAAAGATGCATTGGCGAACTACAAAAAAGCCTATGAGCTTGATTGTAGTATTAAGGAGGCAAAGAAAATGATAGAAGAAATAGAGGAGAAAAGTCTATGAGCCATAGTGCCTGTTTTGTCACCCAAATTGCTACAAAAGATATTTTGTTACGTGTTACTAATGTTTGTGGCGAGTGCTATGACGATCTCAATGAAGGTGATATTATCCATTACGATATGCAAAATTACCGTTTTTTATGTGATTGTTGCCAACAGAAGCTCTGTTCTAAAATGAATGAAGAGTGTGAGATTATTTATGATGAAGCAGATCCAACACTTTTCTGTTAAAGAGAGATGCGAATATCCATTATCTGTTATCTACTATATATCTGATTGCATTTAAGTAACTTAATCTATTTAATTCTATGCCTTTCTTATAGGCGATATCAAATGCTGTTCCATGGTCGACTGATGTTCGTAGTATTGGTAAGTTTAAACTTACATTGATTCCTTCGTCAAAATAGAGAGCCTTAAGTGGTGCAAGCCCTTGATCGTGATATATCGCTACATAGTGAGTATAGTGCTTACGTACATTTGGGGTAAAAGCAACATCTGGTACCATGGGTTTAGTAAAAAGTAAAGAGTGATGAGTAGAGAGTGAAGGATTAGATCTTTTGATAATGAATGTGGCATTGTCAATAGCTTTTGATATAATTTTTTCTTCATTTCCTAGTACACCATTGTCACCTGCATGAGGATTAAGTCCAAGTACAGCAATAGTTGATTTGGGTTTGGCAGTTTTATAAAAATTAACCAAGAAGCATGTTAGCTTTTTTTCCTCAATGCTACCTGCTACTTCTCCAAGTGGGATATGTTCAGTAAAGAGTCCTACATACATTTTTGGACATCCTAACATCATGATTGCTTCAGTGTTGAAAAAGTGACGCAGGGCATCGGTATGCCCTTTGTATTTTATGCCTGAAAGCTCCCATGACTTTTTGTGGATTGGAAGAGTGGTAAGGGCACCAATTTCATCATTTTTTGCCATTTTGACAGCTTTAACAAATGAGGCATAGGCGTAAGTACCACTCTCTTTTGTAATTTTTCCTGGTTTAATCTCAAAGTGGGGAGCAACATCTTCAATAGTTTGAAAATTATTTGGTATAGAGAGATTTAATTTATCTGCTGCTTGTTTAAGCATGCTTTGATCAATACAGTAAATCGGTGTAACTATTTTTTTCACATACTGGTGGTTCTCAAGGGCGAGTTGGATACCAATACCGTTAAGGTCACCAATAGATATGGCAACTTTTTTCTTTTTCATTTTTTACCTAATCATTTTTGCTTTCATATCTAAAATTGCTTTTTCTAGCCCAGTAAAGATTGAACGAGCAATAATACTCTGCCCTATATTGAGTTCTTCAATGGTATTTATTTTTGCAATAGCATCAACATTTTGGTAGTTAAGTCCATGTCCTGCTGCGACCCTGAGCCCTAATTTGATTGCATCACGACTAAGCGATCTGAGGTTATGCAGTTCATCTTCGTACATCTGCTTGAGTACTTTGCGTGGTAGATTGAGTTTGGAGATAGTATGGTGGGTCTTGGAGAGGTTTCCATAGAGCATAGCATCAATATTGGCATACTTTCCAGTGTGGAACTCTACCCACTCTACATTTAAATCAATTGAAGCTTTGACTGCTTCGAGAGTAGGGTCGATAAAAAGAGAGACCTCTATCTCCTTCTCTTGAAGGTATTGGATTGCTTCTTTGAGTCTATTTTGATCTTCTGTGACTATTAGCCCACCTTCTGTTGTAACCTCTTCACGTTTTTCTGGTACAAGAGTAACGCGATGAGGACGCATCTTGCAAGCAATATTGATCATACTTGGCTCAATAGCACATTCGAGATTGACTGGTAGTGCCGAGAGACGAATAATATGTGTGACATCAGTATCTTGAATATGTCGTCTATCTTCACGCAGATGAATGGTGATCTGATCGGCTCCAGCACGTTTGCATATACTGAGTGCATCAAGTGGATCAGGATCTGCGATGCGTCTTGCCTCTCTTAATATGGCAATATGGTCAATATTAACGCCCAGTAGCATATATTAAACTCCTCATGCGACATGATTAAATTCAATTATAGCAAAAGCTATGTATGGTTTTCCCAAGGAAATCCTATTTAATTATGAATACCTATATGAAAGGAAGTAAATACTATATAATATTAATTTTTCAAGTAGAGGTTTTTTATGATCTTTTTAACACATATTAAGTCTCCTTTAGATATAATCGCGTCCACAATTATAGTAATAATATAGTAAAAAAATAATAGACAAAAGGTCCTTTTAAAATGAAAAGAACATATCAACCACATAATACACCAAGAAAAAGAACACATGGTTTTAGAGTAAGAATGAAAACAAAAAATGGAAGAAAAGTAATTGCTGCAAGAAGAGCAAAAGGAAGAAAAAGATTGGCAGCATAATATTATCGCTAAAATTAAACATTTTATTCGGATTAAGACCAGTAAAGAGTTTGATGGAGTTTATGGTCACTCCACAAAGGTTTGGCACACCCCTTACTTTGTACTTTTCTATCAACGGTTAAATAGTTTTAAGGTGGGTTTTGTTGCCAGCAAGAAAATGGGAAATGCGGTACACAGAAATAGGGCAAAACGTTTACTTAGGGCGCATTTTATTGAAAATATTGATTGCCTTAAAAGTGGTTCTTATGTGCTTGTTGCTAAATCGGCACTTTTGAATGAATCATACTTGGTAATCCGTAAAGCCTATTTGCATACGCTTAAAAAATGTACTGCGCTGTAATACATCCCGATTAAAACAGAATTTAACACAGTTAAGACTATACTGTGAGCATCACAATTAATTGACTAAAGGTACAATTTTGGAACAACAAGATTTAAATAAACGATTACTTTTGGCCCTCGCTCTCTCCTTCCTTGTATTTACAGGCTACAGTTATCTCTTTGTGCCACAAAAATCACTATCTTCTTCCAAGCAGACACAGGTGGTATCAAAAGTGGTACCATCACCGGTACTTTCTTCTACAAAAAAAGTACCTAGTACTGTACAATCTACCTCAGATAAAACAATTAAGAATATACCTGTGATTACATCAAATATATTGTTAACAATTGTTTCCAATACATTCAAAATGGATATTGATAAGCTTGGACGTATTGTACAGTTTGAGCTTTTGGAGAAAAAATATCAAAATACAGAGGGACATAACCTTCAAATATTAGGTAAAGATAAGGCAAAACCACTTGAAATCCGTTTTACTGACACAGCATTAAATGAAGAAGCATTTAAAACACCCTATATCCCATCTGTAGATGGTGTACAGGATGCTAGAAATAAAGCAGTGACAGTGACATTGACACAGACACTTTCCAAGGTTACTGTGACCAAAAAACTAACAGTACAACCTAGCGGTGCCTATAGATTAGAGGTTAAGCTGAGCAATCCAGTATCTTATTTTGTTACACCAGGACACAGACCTATGGCAGATACATCTATGTATATGCTCGTGCGTGGTGCGTTGGTCAAGACGCCCGATGGTGTTGTTAAGACTATAGAGGATGGTGATGCCAAGGGAGATGAAGTATTTAGAAATGCTCTCATTGCTTCGGCATTTGATCGCTATGTGACAACAATGTTTTATAGCTTTGAGAAGAAGATGAATGTTTCTATTTTAAAAGAGGGAGAGGGAGAACCATTAATTTTTATAGCAGGAAAACCAGAATTGATATTGGGTGGATATATTGGTCCCAAAGAGTATAAAACCCTTGAAGCAATTAATCCTGAGTTGACAGACGCAATTGAGTTTGGATGGTTTACTTTCCTTTCAAAACCGTTTTTTAAAGTACTCTTGTGGATTCATAACCATATTGGTAACTGGGGATGGGCAATCATTCTTTTTACATTGCTGGTTAAACTGATACTTTTTCCTCTTTCTTATAAAGGGATGATGTCAATGCAGAAGCTTAAAGATTTGGCACCAAAGATGAAAGAGATTAGAGAGAAGTATAAAGATGATTCAGCAAAACTTAATATGAAGATGATGGAGATGTACAAGAAGCATGGCGCTAATCCAATGGGTGGATGTCTACCAATGTTATTACAAATTCCAGTCTTTTTTGCCCTCTATCGTGTACTTCTTAATGCCAATGAACTTCAAGGTGCTGTATGGATTCCAGCATGGATAGAAAATCTTGCTACAGCTGATCCTTATTATATTCTTCCTATTTTAATGGGTTTTTCAATGTGGTTTCAGCAAAAGATTACACCAAATAACTTTACAGATCCACTACAGGAGAAGATTTTCCAATTCTTTCCTGTATTAATGGCGTTAATGTTTATCATCATGCCTTTTCCTTCAGGGTTAGTGCTCTATTGGGTGGTTAATAATATCTTTACTATCGGACAACAGTATGTGATTAATAATGCATATCAGAAGCAGAAAGTATCTGTGGTTGTAGCAGACAAGAAAAGAGGAGAACTCAAATGACAAAGGTTGAAGCATCAACCCTTGAGGAGGCATATAGGCTTGTGGCCACAAAGCTCTCCTGTTCTGTGACAGAACTTCAATATGAGGTGATACAGTATCCCTCTAAAGGTCTCTTTGGGCTTTTCAAAAAGCAAGCAATTGTTGTTGCTACAAGAAAGAAGATATTAGATGATACAAATATTACTTCAGTAGCAACAGAGAAACTTTCTAGTAGAAGCACCAACAGGAAAAAGAGTGCTCAGGAAGATATAATACCTATAGTAAAAAGTAATACTATTGTGGAAAATTTTTTTAATACAGATAATGCTGCTACTGATGTTGGGTTGGCACAGAGTATTGAAAAGAGCCTAAAGTATCTTATGAAGATATCTTGCTTTGATATAGATGTGGTGGAAGTAGATGTGGTGGATAGTACAGCACTCATTTTTATTGATGGTGAGGATGCAGCACTGCTTATAGGCAAAGAAGGGTATCGTTATAATGCACTATCCTATATGCTCTCTAATTGGCTTCATACAAAATATCAGTTTTATGTTAAGTTAGAGATTGCAGAATTTTTAACCTCTCAACAGGAAATGATTCGTAATTATATTCAACCAGTCATTGAGAATGTGCGGAAGTATGGCAAAGGAAAGACTCGTTTTTTCGATGGTATTTTAGTACAGATTGCACTTGAACAACTACGTGAAGCATTTCCAGACAAATATGTGGCAATTAAAATTGGCAAATCAGGAAAACGTTTTGTTGTTGTCAATGAGTTCCACACAAAGTCTTATGACTGATACTATTGCAGCTATTGCAACAGCCAATGGCATCTCCTCTATCTCTATCATACGTCTCAGTGGTGAGTATGCACTTGAAATTGCACAAAAGATTTCATCTTGTAAGAAGATTGTTCCAAGAAATGCACATTTGACTTCACTTTATAATCAGCACAATAAGTTGATTGACCAAGCTATTTTAATCTATTTTGTTGCACCTCATAGTTTTACTGGAGAAGATATTGTTGAGTTTCAGTGTCATGGCGGCATGATTGTTGCACAAGAGATACTTGATACAGCTTGTTCTTTTGGTGCGCGACTTGCTAGACCTGGAGAATTTTCTAAACGAGCATTTCTTAACGGCAAGATAGACCTTACTGAAGCAGAAGCAATCTCTAAACTGATTGAAGCCAAGAGCGTTAATGCTGCAAAGATATTGGTAAAGCAGATGAAGGGAGAGCTAAAGCAATTTGTAGAAGAGAGCAGAGAAGCATTGTTTCGCCTACTTGCTTACTCTGAAGTGATGATTGATTATGCTGAAGAGGATATTCCTGATGATACTACACTTAGTATTGCTTCTCAACTTGAAAATCTTATTGATAAAATAGAATATGTTGTTGACACTAGCCATCGAAGAAGAGGGCTTATCGAGGGTTTTAAGGTAGCAATTATTGGTAAGCCTAATGTAGGAAAGAGTTCTTTGCTTAATGCACTACTCTCTTATGAGCGTGCCATTGTTAGTGATATTGCAGGAACAACACGTGATACCATTGAGGAGCAAATACGCATTGGATCACATATTGTTCGCTTTGTTGATACAGCGGGAATACGTGAATCAAAGGATACTATTGAAAAAATTGGTATTGAGCGTTCAATGAATTCAGTTGAAGATGCTGACATTATCATTGCACTTTTTGATGGTTCAAGGTCTTTTGATATAGAAGATGAAAAAATTCTTTCTATCGTAGCAAATAGGAAAGAGAAGCACGCTATAATAGCAATTAACAAGTCTGATCTTAAACAGAAACTTCAAAAGGATATATTTAAAGATTTTGTCCCAATTGAGATAAGCACAAAGAGAGGTTTTAAAAAGCTTACAGAAGCATTAGAGCACTTTTTTGATTCCGTTGGAGAAGATGAGGAGTTGATGCTTATCTCTGCACGACAGATAGAGGCAGTAAAGAGAGCCAAAGATGCTATTCTTAAAGCGAAACAGCCATTAATAATGGGTGAATTAGAGTTTTTCTCTTATTATCTTCAAGAAGCCGTTAGAGCGATCTCATCAATTTCAAAACCCTATGATAATGAAGAAATACTAGATAAAATGTTTGGAGAATTCTGTCTTGGGAAGTAGAATTTTTAAAGGTAATACTCGCAGACAACAAAGAGGAAAAATTTTGTATAGAGGTTTTTTCAGTATTATGAAAAGATACCTAAAAGGAACTTGATTAAAGCTACTATTGTATAATATGATACAATTTAGGAAGGATATAAGCAATGAAAGCAATCTATAGGCTATTGATGATTTCTCTTGTTTTGTTTTGGTTCATGGCTGGGTGTACGCAACAAAAGACGCCACAGCTTTCGGGAGATCAGAATAGGTATGGACAGGACAGGTGGGGCAATAGCAGTAAAGAGGATGAGGAGAATATTGATATCTCTGATATTGACCAGATTCTAATTGAAAGTGGTACAGCAATAAATGATGAGACAGAAAAGGTTGCCCGTATTTCATTTCCTATGGATGAGTATAGCCTTCTAGAACACATAGGAAAAGGAACGATTCGTGGAAAAATCTATATAATAAATGGCTATGGTAAAAAGATTTACGGAAGAACGACGCGTCTTTATCTTAACCCAAAAACAAGCTACTCTGACCAGTGGTACAATGAGAGCTATATTGATGGACGTAAAATGGAGAAAGCTGATGATAGACTTTTTAATTATCTGCGTTTTACTTCTTCTGATATCAATGGAAATTTTGCCTTCTATGGTGTTCCATCAGGAAGTTACTATCTAATTGGTATAGTTAAATGCAGTAGGGAGTGTGGGTATAAAAACCTAAAAAATATTCGTATTACGACAGAAGTTAGTGTATGGGATGAACAGATTGTAGAGAAGGATCTTGCAGGAAGATTACTCTTTGATAATTGATAGTTATGTTATCGAAATATTTAGAATATCATTTTGTACACATTTGATATATAATCGTTAAAGCAAAGTCAAGATTTTCTATCTATGATTTTCGATCCTCATAAATTGTATTCTGTAGAAGTTATACCGGATATGTCTCTTCCAACTTTTCATACAATGCTTCTGGTGTAATTTCTGGTTCATTGTCTAAAATACGTTGCATGGTTACGTTGTCCTCTTCATTGTTCCATATTTTGATATAACTTCCCTCTTTGTATCCATGATCCTGTCTGAACTGATTAAGAATATTTTTACCAATATAGAGTTTATAGAGATTGTCAAGATTAAGTCCTGACTGTATGGAAATATTAAAGAATTGCATAATAAGTTTCTCTATCGATTCGCCACAAAAGAGAGCATGTATCAGCAATTCAATAGCTTCAATTTGTACATAGTAGTCTTTTTTTATGGGTATATATTTTACTTTAAAGTCTTCAAAATTTTGCAGGTTTGTAATATCTTTTGCCAGTGTTTCAATATTGCCTAGCCCGCCGACTTTGTAATCAGTTAATGCTTGCGACATAATAAAGTGCCAGATATCCACCACTTCAATTTTAATATTTTCATAGTCGGGTTTAGCATCAATATTCTTCCAGTGCTTCCATGGATAACTTTCTATTAATTCGGCACATTCGAGATAACTACACCGTTTCCAGTTAATTGGTTTACCATTCTTTGTGACACCACTCTCCCACCCCTTGCCATTTGTAGCATCGTTTAGTTGTTGTTGAAGCTTTAGCATTTGGAGAATTTTATTCATTCGTCCACCTTGTATAATTGTTTATGAAATCATACCAAAAAGCCCCTCTTTAGCACCTTTTGACTATAATTGCCCCTTATTTATCCTTGTAAAGGACACCCTTCATGTCACAACCAGTTGAAAATTTAGATAAAGTATTAAAAAACCACAAGCTTTCCAAGGAGGAGTATGAAGATATTCTACGTATTCTTGATGGTCGCCATCCTAATATTGTTGAAATTGGTATATTCTCTGCAATGTGGTCGGAGCACTGTTCATATAAGTCGAGTAAAAAATATCTCAATGGTTTTCCTACTAAAGCACCGTGGGTTATTCAGGGACCTGGCGAAAATGCTGGAGTTATTGATATTGGTGATGGAATGGCAGCAGTTTTTAAGATGGAGAGCCACAATCACCCCTCATTTATTGAGCCTTTTCAGGGGGCAGCAACAGGTGTAGGTGGTATCTTGCGTGATATTTTTACCATGGGTGCACGTCCGGTAGCCAACCTTAATGCATTGCGCTTTGGTAGTGTCAGGGGTGATGATGAAGCAGCCAAGTATCAAAGACATCTTGTACGTGGTGTTGTCGATGGTATTGGAAGCTATGGAAACTGTATGGGAGTACCTACGATAGGTGGAGAAGTAAGTTTTGATGAAAGCTATAATGGCAATATTCTTGTAAATGCTTTTTCTATAGGATTGGTAAGAACTGATGAGATATTCCTTGGTGTGGCATCAGGTATAGATAATCCTGTTATGTATGTTGGTTCTAAAACAGGTCGTGATGGATTAGGTGGAGCCGTAATGAGCTCCGATTCTTTTACTGAGGAATCTAAGGTATTACGTCCAACAGTACAGGTGGGTGACCCGTTTACTGAGAAGTTGCTGCTTGAAGCATGCTTGGAGCTTTTTAAAACTGATGCGATTGTGGGTATCCAAGATATGGGTGCAGCAGGATTAACCTCAAGCTCTTTTGAAATGGCAGGAAAAACAGGAGCAGGACTTAGACTTAACCTTGATAAAGTGCCTGCACGTGAAGAGGGTATGACTCCATACGATTTTATGCTGTCTGAGTCCCAAGAACGTATGCTTATCTGTGCCAAAAAGGGTAGAGAGCAAGAGATTATTGATATTTTTGAGAAGTGGGGTCTTGATGTAGCTGTTATTGGAAGGGTAACTGATACGGCACGCATGGAGTTATTTTGGTATGAAGAAAAGGTATGTGATATGCCGATTGCTCCTGTGAGTGAAGAAGCACCTATGCTTGATCGTCCTGTAGCACGACCTGCCTATTTGGATGAAGTCAATATGAAAAATATAGATGATTTTTCACCAGTAGCTGACCAAGAGGCGTACGAAAAACTGTTATCCTCTCTTGAGGTAGTAGATAAGGCATGGGTTTATAATCAGTATGATTCTATGGTGCAGACCAATACAACCAAGCATCCTGGAAGCCTTGATGCTTCAAGTATCCGTGTTAAAGAGAATGGAAAAGCATTGGCAATGAGTTCTGATTGTAACCCACGCTATTGCTATATTGACCCCAAAGGTGGTGCAGCATTGGCAGTAATAGAATCTGGACGTAACGTTGCGATGAGTGGAGCAAAACCGCTCTCTATTACCGATTGTTTGAACTATGGAAATCCTGAAAATCCTACAGTGATGTGGCAGTTTGCACAAGGATGCGAAGGAATTAAAGAGGCATGTGAAAAACTGAATACACCAGTTGTTTCTGGTAATGTCTCTCTTTATAATGAAACTAATGGTATCTCTGTCTTTCCAACACCCACTATTGTAATGGTAGGGCTCAACGATGACCAAAATAAAGTATTACCATCATATTTCCAAAAAACCAATTCATATATTGTGCTTGTAGGTGAGACTAAAAGTGAATTTGGTGGATCACTTTACATTAAAGAGCTTTATGGCGAAACAGTAGGAAAATTACCCTCTTTTGACTATGCAACTGAATTGAAACTATGGGATCTTGTGATTGAGGCAAACAAGGCAAACTTGCTTATCTCTGCTAAAGATATTAATGTCGGTGGAGTTGCTATAGCACTCTCTAAAATGGCTGCGATAGGAAACATTGGTATTTGTGTTAATATGGAAGTGACAGATAGTCGTGATATTTTTAGTGAATCCCAAAGTCGTGCACTTCTTGAGGTAGCGAGTACCAAAGAGCTTGATATGCTTATGGAAATGATACAAAAACTTGGACTCAAAGCAGAGGTAATCGGTACAGTCGGTGGTAATCTTGTGTGTATCAATCATGTAGAGCTTCCACTTGAGAAGGTAAAAAATATCTATTTCAATACATTTTCTCAAACAATTGAACAGGATTTATAAGCAGGAGAGAATACAAATGATTTTAATGGATTTTAATTACTTTTTTAAGTTTGAAGTAGCAAGTTCAATGATTAATTTTGGAGAATAAAATGAGAGCATTATTGAGTGTAAGTGACAAGTCTGGCATTGTTGAGTTTGCAAAAGGTTTAGAAAAACTTGGTTGGGAAATTATCTCTACAGGTGGCACCTATAGTAAATTGGATGAATCAGGGATAAGAGTTATTGAGATTGATGAAATCACTAAATTTCCTGAGTGCTTTGAGGGAAGAGTGAAAACACTTAATCCATATGTACATGGCGGTATTCTCTATAAGCGTGAAGATGAAATGCATGTGAAGCAGGCGCAAGATTTGGATATAGATGGTATTGATCTTGTTTGCGTTAACCTCTATCCTTTTAAAGCAACTATTGATCGAACCAATGACTTTGATGAAATTATTGAAAATATTGATATTGGCGGACCAACTATGGTGCGTTCGGCAGCAAAGAATTTTAATGATGTGCTTATTGTCACCGATATAAGTGACTACGATATGGTACTTAAGGTCCTCAAGAGCAAAGAAGACACTTTGGAGTTCAGACGTAGTCTTATGATTAAGGCTTTTGAGCATACTGCAGCCTATGATAGTATGATTGCTAACTATATGAATAGGCGTTTCAATGAAGGCTTTGGGGAGTACCAGTTTATCACAGGAAAGAAGGTTTTTCAGACTCGCTATGGAGAGAATCCACATCAAGATGGTGCACTTTATGAGTTTGAAAGTCATTTTACTGATTGCTTTAAGCAGGTCAAGGGTGAGGCAAGCTTTAACAATATTAATGATGTTAATGGCGCGCTCAAGATTGCTAGTAGGTTTGGTAATGAGAATGCTGTTTGTATTGTTAAACATGGAAACCCTTGTGGTTTTGCTATTAAAAATACATTACTTGAAAGTTATACCGAAGCACTTAAATGTGATCCCGTTTCTGCTTTTGGTGGCGTTGTTGCGGTAAACGGTGTCATTGATGGTGAACTTGCCAAGAAGATGAACGAGATATTTCTTGAGGTAGTTATGGCAGCAGATTTTACCCCTGAAGCATTGGAAGTATTTGAAAAAAAGAAGCGTCTCAAGCTCTTTTCACAAGGTGGTAAAAAACTGGTGATGAGCAAAGATAAATATGATTTTAAGCATGTTGATGGAGGTTTCGTCTTCCAAAATTCTGATTGTATTTGTGATAATGAAGTACACAATGCTAAGCGCAAGTCTAAGAAGCAGGCAACAGTACAAGAGATGAAAGATCTTGAGATTGCATGGAAGGTTGCAGGGCTGACCAAATCAAATTGTGTAGTCTATGTCAAAGACTCTACCATGATTGCAGTAGGTATGGGAATGACTTCCCGTGTTGATGCAACGCAATGTGCACTTAAAAAAGCCAAAGAGATGGGACTTGATGTCTCTGGTGCAGTAATGGCAAGTGAAGCCTTTTTCCCATTCCGAGACTCTATTGATACAGCAGCCAAAGCAGGCATAAGTGCCATCATCGAACCAGGTGGATCCATCCGCGATGATGAAGTTATCGAAGCAGCAAATGAATATGGTATTTCACTCTATTTTACAACTGTCAGACACTTTCTGCACTAAAAAATAGAATATATAAAATATTATCTAGCTATCCTTTTCATTTGATACATCATAATAGAAGCAGCAATAGCGACATTGAAGCTCTTGATTCCTTCTTCCATTTCTATGGTTACTACTTCATTGCATAACTTTAAAATATCATCATTGATTCCAAGTTGTTCATGCCCCATCAAAAGTACCCATTTTTTAGGTACTTTAACCTCCATGAGTGGTGTTGAGTCCTTAGTTACTTCAGCAGCAAAAATATGATAACCTTTTGCTTTAAGTATTGCGAGTGTCTCTTTGATATTATCGTAACGGTGATAGTGTAGTTTTCCAATGTGACCCATGCTGACACGTACGGCACGGCGACTATAGGGATGTGGTCCCTGCTGTGGAACCAGATAGCTTTTGACTCCTAATGCAGCCGCACTTCTGGCGATAGCACCAATATTATCGGCATTACTGATTTCAGTGAGCATAATAATATGTTCACTGAGTACTTCAAGCGGCGTCTCTTTAGGGCGAAGAGCATGCATCATGACGTTGTGATGAAGGCGGTGTCCGACAACCTGTTCAAGTATGGACTTTTTAGCAATATAAATAATAGGAATATTATAGTTTGTAAAAAAATGAGTATATTTTTCAAGATATTCTGGTGTGGTGAAGATACTCTTGGCTTTAATTCCTGCGGCTAACAGCAACTTGATCACATTGGGACTGTCAGCAATGAAGGAGCCATCTGTTCCAAATGCATTTTCTCTAAGTTTGCGATAGACTTGTATATTTGAATGGTCTATAGTATTGACAGATACTTTTTTCATAGGTATATTGTACTGTAAATTTTATAGGAGAAAAAGTACAAAAAAGCATTAAGGTTGATTGACATCGACTAAAGATTTTTGATATAATGTTTCTAAAATTAAATCAAGATTAAGTATAATTGAGATCAGGCAAGAGGATGGGATATGTCAAAAAGTTTATATGAAACATTAGGGGTTAGCGAAAATGCAAGCGCTGATGAGATTAAAAAATCCTATAGAAAACTTGCGAGAAAATACCATCCAGATATCAATAAAGACCCAGAAGCACAAGAGAAATTTAAAGAGATTAATGCTGCTTACGAAGTATTAAGTGATTCCGAGAAGAAGGCACAGTATGATCAGTTTGGTGATCAGATGTTTGGTGGTCAGAACTTCCATGACTTTGCAAGAGGTCAGGGAACTGGTGTAGATCTTGATGAAATTCTACGTCAAATGTTTGGTGGTGGTGGAGGAGGATTTGGAGGATTTGGAGGATTTCAAACCCCAGATTTAGATATACATACTCGTATTACTGTACCGTTTATGGTCTCTATTAATGGAGGTAAGCACCATATCAATATTAATAATCAAAGTTTTGATATTAAAATTCCTGCAGGAATTAAGCATGGTGAGACACTGAGAGTACGTGGAAAGGGAAAAGAGCACAATGGTCACCGTGGTGACTTGCTCATTAAAATAGAGATAGTAAACTCATCTGAGTATGAAAGAAAAGGTAATGATCTCCATAAGACTTTTGATGTACCACTCAAAGAGGCATTGTTTGGTGGAAAGGTAGAGGTGGAGACACCAAGCAAAGAAGTATCGTTAAAGGTACCTAAAAATACCAAAAATGGTCAGAAGTTCAGACTAAAGAGTCAAGGAGTATTAGATAGGAAAACGGCACTTAGGGGAGACCTTTATCTTGTAGCCAACATTATTCTTCCAGATGTAGATTTATTTGACCCTGAGCTAAAAAAGATGTGTGAAGAAAAACTCTAAAAAAGGAGCAGGCAGATGCATGGTTATGATGAACCGGTATATCTTATTTCGGTAGTAGCATCAATGTTGGATATTCATCCACAAACACTGAGGCAGTATGAGCGTGAAGGATTAGTCGAACCATCACGTACAGAGGGACGCATGCGTCTTTATTCACAGTGCGATATTGATCGCATGAAGCTTATTTTGCGTCTGACACGACAAATGGGGGTCAATCTTGCTGGTGTGGATATCGTGTTGCAACTTAAGGAGCAGATAGATCAAATGCAACAAGAGATTGATATGCTTCGAGATGAATTAAGCAAGGTCAATCGTAATGGATCGGTACACTCTAGCAAGGCACTAGTAACCAAGAACAGTTATGACATTATTATTTTTGAAGAGTAATTTTGTCTTCAAGCTAGAAGTATGCTAGAATAATTTTTTATGAAATATTATTTTATAATTTTGATATATTGAAGAGGATTTTCTTGAAAGCCATAGATAAAAAAGCACTTAAGCGTGAGTCGATTATTCAAATTGCATTGCAACTCTTCTCTCTAAACGGTTTTCATAAAACTACCATCCCTGATATTGCACAAAAGCTTAATATGAGTGTAGGAAATCTCTATAATTACTTTTCCTCTAAAAATATTCTTGCGCAGGAGATTATTAAGTATACTTCTGAAGTACTCGGTGAAAAGATACGCGAGATCAATATGCTTGACGTAAGTGCCAAAGAGAAGATATACCCCAAAACCATCATCTTTTTGTAATACATTTCCTATGCCAAGTATATTTATCAATATTTTTTCCAATACCTAATTTACTACATACGACAGTTGTTACCCTTTGATCTCCATCTGACAATAATCCCTTTTTTATTTACTTCAAGAAAAAGTTTGCAAGTTGTTTTATAACTGATGCCAGTACCGTATCCTATACCGATATTGTTATGATGACCCCATGAATTGTAGCCAAATATGGGAGTAAGTGTTGGTGAAGCATAAATCTGTGTTTTCTTATAGACATAAACTTTATTTCCATTTGCTAGCTTGTATGTGTTGTCAGGGTAGCCTACTTGGTCGGTGAATGTATGAATCTTCTGTCCAACCCAGCTGTTATAGGTTTTTGCAAAGTTTTCATAGCTTGTAGCAGCACAACCACCTAGAAGTAAAAGCGTAATAGTAATGGTGCCTATTTGCAGTATTTTTAGCATAGTATTCTCTCCATTCGGTTTAGAAATGTAATCTAATTATATAATTGTTATTGTGAATCTATTATAAAATAGATTGTATATATAGATTTTATCTACTACTGATCAATAAATTTATATACAGGAGTATTAAGAAGATCAAAATAAAGTATACTTAATATTTGGATGGAAGAGTAAAATGTATGATATAATGGACTTAGAATGTATAAAAGAAGACAGAAGGGTATATGAAAAATATTGTAGAGTATTTGCAACAAAAGAATATTATTTTTAAGTCACTTAAACCCATTTTTCCAAAAGAACTTGGCACACGTAAAAAGATTGAAATCTATTTGGGGATCAATCTCAAAGGGTATTATGGACTGGTAATGTGTTTATCAAAAAAAAGTCGCGTATTACGCAAAGAGACTGAAGAGATTATAGTGTTACATCAAAAAATCCAAAATTATATTGATGCAATGATTCCATATTGCTATATCTTGATAGATGCACCACTTTGCTCCAAAGCTAAAACGATGCTTAATGAGCATGGGTGGAAAGTATTTCATCGAGAAATAGGTAGCAGAGAATAAGCCAACAATGAATATGCAGATATATTTGGCAGATATTGGAAATACCCATTTTCATATCTATGATGGGAGCAAGGTAGTGCATTTAAATCATCATGATGCTATAAAGCAATACCAAAATAAGCCATTAAGGTATATCTCTGTCAATAGTCATATTGAAGAGCAAATTAGTTGTATAAAAGGATGGGAAAATGTTTCATCCTTGATACAATTACCTGGAGAATACGCAACAATGGGTGTAGACAGAAAAGCATTATGTTTAAGCCATAATGATGGTTTATTTGTTGATGCTGGATCTGCCATCACTATCGATGTAGTAGAACAGGGCTTTTACAAAGGAGGCTGTATCTTTCCCGGCATTAAGGCAATATTGCAGTGCTATGGTAATATATCGCCTATGCTGGATGTCTCTTTTGAAGAGAAACTAGACTTGACCCGTCTACCACTTACAACCAAAGAGCAGATAAACTATGGTATAATTGCACCCATTAAAATACTCATAGAGAAGTACCAACAGAATAAACAAATTTATATTATTGGTGGAGATAGAAAGCTACTCTCCCACTTTATTAAAGATGCAGTATACGATGAAGCACTTGTTTTTAAGGGCATAATGTATGCTCTATTAGGTACAAGGGTGAAGAATAGTGGTGTCTCTCTCATGGATAAATGTTTTATTAAACCAAAGGCATAAATATGTTAACAGTAGCACTTCCAAAAGGAAGGATTGCAGAGCAGACACTAGAGATTTTTGGAGAGATTTTTGGTGGTGATTTTAAGTTTAAGGGTCGTGAACTCATTATGGAAAAAGAAGGGTTTCGTTTTCTTAATGTACGAAATCAGGATGTGCCGACCTATGTAGAGCATGGTTCTGCAGATATTGGTATAGTAGGATTTGATGTTATTACAGAAAAGAAACTTGATATTATTCAACTGCTCGATATGCAACTTGGAAAGTGTAAAGTTGCTATTGGTATTAAAAATGAAGATGAGCTTGATTGGAGTCGTCCCAATATCAAGGTAGCAACCAAGATGGTTAATATCACTAAGAATTATTTTGCCCAAAAAGCAGTTGGGGTTGAAGTGGTTAAGCTTTATGGTTCTATTGAACTGGCACCACTTGTTGGACTTGCTGATGCCATTGTGGATATTGTTGAAACAGGCAATACGATGCGTGAGAATGGTCTAAGGGTTGCAGAAAATATCATGGATTCCTCTGCACATCTCATTGCAAATAAAAATAGCTTCTATGCCAAAAAAAGAGAAATACTCTCTCTTTATGAAAAAATTAAAAATATTATAAAGAATCGTGGCTAATACAATAGATTCACTTGATCTCTATGCTAAAGTAGAGGATCTTTTGGAAAATAGTGAAGCCATAGAGAAGCTTTATGGTTACTACTACGATATACTCTCCCAACTTTCTTTTAGTTCGTTACTTGATATTGGTTGTGGTAGTGGTACTTATCTTGCCAAACTACAAAAAAAGTTCTCTCATGTCAAAGCCAAAGGCATAGATCTTAGCCCAGTCATGGTTGAGCGTGCAAAAGCTAAAGGGGTTGATGCAGAAGCAACTGATCTTTGTATGGTTGAGGGAAAATATGATGTCATTACGGCAGTTTTTGATATGATAAACTATCTTCCTGCCGAAGCACTTGAGAGTTTTTTCTTCTATGTTGGAGAGCATTTGAATAAGGGTGGATTTTTTATTTTTGATATCAATACGCTATATGGATTTGAAAATGTTGCCGTAGGTGCTTTGATTACAGAGGATAAAGAGCGATTTCTTGCCATAGACAGTAATTTTGAAGCAGGAGAGTATAGGGCAGATTTTACACTTTTTGAACAAAAGGGTAACTGTTTTGTTAAAGAAAAAAATCAAATTAAACAATATTTTCATTCAAAAGACTCTTTAGGAGCATATAGTAATATGAAACTAATTTCTGTACATCAAATTACACTCTATATTGATGAACCTGATAAACTACTATTGGTTTTTCAAAAGGTATAAAAACCAGCACATACCCTAAAGTGGTTTCATATTGAAGCTAATATTTGGAGAGATACGTTCTATTTTGTCACTCTCCTCTTTAAGAATAGCATTGATAGCTTGAAGCGTATCTCCTCTTATAATTTTAAATAGAAAATCTCCACTTGTCATTTTTCTAATTAATTTTAGGTGATAATTTTGCTCTAATTCTTTAATGTTAGCTTCCTTACCCTTATTAAATTTGATCATAATATGACTTTTCGAATTAAATTTTGTTCCATCAGAAAAAAGATATTCTGTGGGTTTTTCTATTGATGTAGATTGGGTATGCTGCAACAAGTCTACTTTTTTTGCAGGATAAACCATTTTTTCTGCAATAATACCATTACGTATGGTGCTTATTTTAATACCTCTTGATTTGACAATATCTGCATTATCTATAAGTAAGACCTTCTTTTTATTGGCATAAAGTATATTACCAAAAATAGCCACTATTGTAATTAGTATGATTATTTTCATTGTCTCTCCCTATGGTGTCCAAATGCACCAAATTTGACATGTTGTAGTGAACCCTCATCTCCATTGAAAATGTCAGCAATTCTAAGTGTCCATGTGCCAGCTGTTGATTCTCCCATAAATGCTACTGACCCATATCTAAATCCACGCTTAAGTGAGTAATTGCGAGCACTATTTTTCCCTAGCATTAATCGTGTAGTAGTTCCTGCAGGTGAAGTAAGATAGATTTCTAAGTCACTACCATAAGAGTGATCAGAAGTGATGGTAACATCCATCCATTCAATGATTAGCTCTTTTGTTACATCAAAGCTGTAACTAATACCGCTAAGATTATTATCTGGAATAGAAATATTAGAATCAATATTAAAGTTTTCTTCTATTGTATCGCTTTGTGGTAGGGGAGTATATTTCTTTTCACAATCAGCAACCATGCCCTCACCATTAATTAGACCAAAACCATAATCAACACTGTGATGTAGTCCAGCACTGTTGGTAACCCAGCTTGGATTATCTGGATCTACCTTAATGGCATGTTTGGCAATGAGATATTTTACATCTCTCCAGTTGAGTTTGGGGCAGGCTTCAAGCACTAAAGCCAATACTCCTGCAACAGTTGGTGTAGCTGCACTGGTTCCATTCATACCGTATGTATAGTTGAGCTCGTCATCATTTTCCCATGTCGGCATGGTGCATTGATTGTCTGACTGTCTCACTAGCAGACATCCTCCATCTCTATTAATGGCAATATTATCTGGTTTAGCAGATCCACCTGTATGATAGGTTGTCGCAATAGCAGCAAGTTGCAAGATGTTTCCAGCTCCACCATAGCCCGATACAAGGATACAACTTCCTGGAGAAGAGTAAGATGCATAGGTATTATCACTCTTAAGAGATGCAACTGTAATAACATATCGATTGGAAGATTCATAGACAAGACAGGCATCATGCTTGTTTTTTCGACCATTCCCCGCAGCCTTAAGAAAGAGTTTTCCTCTTGCAATCCCATCAATCTTTCTTAAATACTTTGCTCCATACTCCATAAGATCTTCAAAATATGTATTTGGAGAAGCTACGCTAGGTGTTCCCCAGCTGTTACTGACTAAGATAATTTTTCCATCTGGGTCACCTCTTGTCCAAGCTTCCTCAAGTTCTGTTGTAGTTTGATTGCTATCTATCCAGTTACTACCTGCCAATTTGACAAATGGAGCAATTCCACGAACACCCTTTCCATTAAAGGCTCTTGCTGCAATAATGCCTGCACACATAGTACCATGATAAGAACCATTTTGCCTTTCTTCGGGTGAACCTATAGAACGATAATGCTGTTTTGCATTTCGTGAGAGGTCTAAGTCCAGATTGTCTTTAAGGTCCTCGTGGGTATAGTCTATGCCTGTATCAATAAGCTGTACAACTCCTGCATGAAGACCCATATAACGATGATAAAGATTAAGAAGATGTAAATCATTCCCTTCTACTGTTGTTGAGCTTGGTGCTGATCCACTCTTTACGCCAGTACTCCGAATATACCATTGTTTATCAAAGAATGTATCTCCATAATCTCCACTTGTCTGTAAGCCATCAATGGTACCGTCATCATCTTCATCTGGATTGTGTGGATCCATTCCAAGAATAAGTTCAATATTATCTGGAATATAGTCATTATCACTATCGCCTCTACGTAAAAAATTAATAATAGTGCTATTGCCTTCAGGGGATTTTTGTATATTTGATGTAGTAGCAGAGACACTGGTATCACTTTTTGATCGACAACCAGTTATCAATATTAAAGTTATTGATAACCCTATAATTATAATGAGGTACTTTTTCATTTTTGACTCTATTCTATTTGTTTGATTTGTTACAGTTTGTATTAGAGATTATAGAGTAATATAGTTATAGCTTGACTTAAAATGTATCAACCAGTACTTATGTAGAGTGTATTGCATGGGGATTCATATAATCTCTTCTAAATATTTATCTAGAAGAGATTATGGTTTGTTTTTTTAGAAAATACTATTTAATAATCTCAAATGGGCTCTCTATGACATTTTTTCTATCAACAATATAAGGAATGAGTGCAGTTTGTCTCGCTCTTTTAATTGCCACTGTAACCATCTCTTGGTGATGTTTGCAGTTGCCAGTTAATCTTCTTGGCATAATTTTGAATCTCTCACTTAGGCTAAACTTGAGTGTGTTGAGATCTTTATAGTCAATAAAATCAACTTTCTGTTCACAGTATTTGCAATATCTTTTTTTAAATTTTCTTCTTTCTGCCATGAATATTTCTCCTAAAATGGTATTTCGTCTTCGTTAATATCTATTTCTGGAATACTAGATGTTGATTCTTGTTGTGGTGTTGCCTGTGGTGTTGGTTGAGTAGGTGCATCATATGTCTGCTGTTGAGCAGGAGAATCATAGCCGCCTTGTTCATTATCATTTTTACTACCTAGCATTGTCATGTTCTCAACGGTTACTGAGTGTTTTGAACGTTTGCTACCATCTTGTGCTGTCCACTGATCAAGTTTTAGTCTACCATCCACTAGAATCTTGCTACCCTTACGTAAATATTGGTTTGCTATTTCAGCAGTTCTTCCAAAGAAAGTAATATCTACAAATAAAACCTCTTCTTTTTGCTCGCCTGTTTGAGATTTGAATTTTCTTGTAGTTGCTATAGCAGTACTGCCAATAGCGGCACCACCTTGGGTGTATCTCACTTCAATGTCTCTAGTAAGGTTTCCTGCTAAAATAATTTTGTTATACATAGGGTTGCTCCTGTAAAGTCGCCTACTAAGCTTCTATAGCTTCTTTGTTTTTACTCTTCTCTTTTTTCTTATCATTGGTAGCGGCAATAAGTTTATCAAATTGTACAATCTCTTTGCCCTTGACATATTTTACTGTCAAAAACTTAATGACCTCTTCATTAATTTTGAGGTTTCTTTCGATTTCTGCAATTGCTTCACCTGGTGCTTTGTAGTAAAGTACTGTGTAATACCCTCTGTTGTTTTTCTCTATAGGGTAGGCAAGTTTTCTCATACCCATGTCGTTGGTAGCAAGAAGTTCTGCATCTACTTTTGCAAGAACATCCTTGATTTTAGTAATCTGTGTCGCTATTTCTTCTTCTGTTAGTGTTGGTTTGACAACAAACAGTGTTTCATAACAAGTCATGTGTTTCCTTTTGGTTTAGTAGCCCGTCTTGAAATGCGAAAAAGTCCGTCCAAAAAAAACGAGCAGGAATTTTTGGAAACAATATATTAGCAGAAATTATCTTGTTTTTTACTGAAAGAAGAGAGTTACAGGTATTGCTGTATCTTAATGAGCATACTGTAAAGCAATACTTCCCTTTGTGCGATAGGTGCTTGCTTCATGACTATTTCGCTTTCAAGTAAGTGTTCATAGATTTTCAGTAGAGAAATAGATTTAACACGTAAGGCAAGCTGTTGTTTTTGGTCACGAACAAATTGGGGTGGTAGAAAACCAAATATTTCCTTAAAATCAGGTTGTCCATGTATTTTGATATAGGCATTAATGAGGAAAATCTCATTGATAAAATACTGTGCTACGCGTAGTATAGAGAATTCATCTTCACCTAATTCAAGTAACTTGGAGATTGTAGTCGTAATAGGTTTTTTGTTAAATATCTCCATAAGAAGTGTTTCAACAGCAAGTGGAGCAGTTGAGTAGACAAGCCGATCAATGTCTTTACTGGTAATGCGAGTGTTAAGTATGGCAAGCTTATCTAGTTCATTTATGCAGAGTGTAAGGTTATTGTTGAGCAGAAGCATAAGGTGTTGTAGGGCATAGTGGTCGATATCAAGCCCTATCTTTGTTGCTTTTTGCTGAAGTATGGGAATACTGTCACGGATATTGGGCTCAAAAAAGCGTACCCATACACCACCTTTTTTGTCAGTAAAGCTACTTTGGAGTGTTTTGGCATTGCTTGCTGTACCACTATAGCTATAGATGAAGTAGTTATCACTATTTTTATTGGCTAGCTCTATAAGAATGTCGAGTTCTTTTTTGGGTATCTTTTTTTCATGCTTTATCACCACAAGATTGGTTCCGCCAAACAAAGAGGTCTGAGATAAAAAGTTCTTGGTCTGTTCAAAGTTCCATTCATCATGGTAAAGTGACAACATAGATTCTTTAGCATTAAGATTATCTATATATAGCTTTATGTAATGGTCAATTAAATAATCATTTTCACCATAAAGTAGTACAGCTTTGGGTAGGGCTTGTTTGAGGCGTTGGTCAAATTCTCTTTGGTACATAGCTTAAGTTCATGAAACATTCAAAATATGCAAGCTCTGGTGCACATCCCTGCTTTTGTCAGTAAGCCAAACCAGGTCAGGCCAAGTGAAAGCTCACACCACCACAGTACCGCCTCAGCTCACACCAAAAGGTCTGTTTCAGTTTCATCTTTAAATGTTATACTTCAATGATACCGTTCTACCACCACCAATTGCAGACGCATAAGAGAGTGCAAGCTCTTTGTCGTACCACTTCTGATTTGCCTCTACTGCAATCAAATCAGAATACTGCCACCCTGGTGAATTCAGAACGCACCAGCGTCCAGGGTGCTTTGGTGCTACCATCATAACATTAATATCTGCTCTGATTTACGTGTCCAGGTGATATTAAAACCTGTGACCAAAGGCAATTATTGCACCCTTTTTGAGGTTTCACAATCTCTTCAGTATAAATACGCCCATCTTCATCTGGCAAAAGAATCACATAACATCTGCTTTGGCAGTTAAGCTTCAGTAACAGTAAATACTGTGCTTTATTTCAGGGCTTTTTCCATGAACTTCCCTTTCACCAATAACAACATTCACATCTGAATCTCTAAGATTTTCCTGTACGTGCATGTCCTGAGAACCAAACCAATCATCGCAACAGTCTTCTGATCGATAATGTTCAAGGTCACACCCTTGTCATAATACATTTAATGTAGATCTATTATCCTTAATTTAATAAAGTTCGTGATTACATCCAAATAATACGACATCTTGTTCCTTTAGTCTAGTACCTTCCTATATTTCAGTACTAAAGTTGGATATTCATAGCTCAAACAGAGATACCCATCAACTATACTGCAACTCTCATTTAGACTGTCTTCTTTAAGCTACTGGTCTCATATCTCATTTTATATTTTTCTTCATCAAATTAACTCCCAAGTGTTTACATACTACTCGTGAGTCCTTCAGCAATAGGCCAAAGAGGTAGTCGCTCCTACTGGTTTAATACACCATCCTCTTTCATTTTTGCTCAGTCTAAAAGTAGCTCTTTTATTTTATCTATAATTTAGTCGCATACTCCACACCCTTCTGCAAATGTTATATATCACCTATACAAGAGAAGGATGATTGCATCTTTATAAAAACAGTTTTTTCCATCATTAGAATCTCTTCTCAGAAAATTCTCCTTAATATATACCATGTATTGTTTTGTCTTTAAAAGATTTTAATATAGACTTTACTACTGCTCTTACCTAAATGCAAAAGCAGACACAACAAACTTTTACATGCAAACTATATAAACTTAGCTTGGCAATGTAAATGCATTAGGTCCAAAGCGGGTATTCCACTTTGGTAGTACGCCAATCATAATTCGTATTGAATTATATAAGGTAGCTTAGACTTAATTATACACTTTAACTAAAAGTTTTCTTGGTAAAAGAGACCCTCCTATGGTAAGATATAATTCTTCCATGTTCCATAGCTTGTGCAAAGCAAAGAGGAAAGCACCTGCATTTACTACAACCACCCTTTGCTTAAAATTACTATTTTTAGTATATATCCTTAAAAGTACCATCATTATTTTTTATGTTGATGTGGTTACTCTTCATTATAATGTAACTGAACATTTTTATCTGTATCTAAGGCATGTTGGGCAAAACTCACTTAATTTCTTGTAATCTACCGTTAGATTTGACCTCAGCACCTATAGCCATAATGGGCTTCATGCTCTTCAAGTACTAGGTTCATGCATAGCCAAAAATGCTTCATCCCATAATTCGGGCCAGGGGTAAAGAGGCAGAAACTTCATATCGTTTTAATTTCATTCTTTTCACTTCATTATTAAAACCATTTTATTCTAACAAACCAGCTCTACGCCATTACAATGATGAATATAATTAGAATGAGTGAGGCATCTCTTCACTTTACAGCTTTATCAAACGTATAGTTTGTCTCAATATTCTACATGCAGTGTCTGGAGTTTGCTTTAGATTAGAGTTTAGCTAGTTAGTTCATCATACTTTCAAATAAAATAATATTTTTTATGTCTGTATATCTAGCAAGTAAAAGTAAATGAAGAACCAGCTACTCCTCTACCCACAATAATTGCTGTGTCGGTGAAGTTTATTTATATTCATTAATACAGTTTTTGAGTAATATTTTATTTAAAAAACTTTAATATACTCTTACATAAATAAACACTATTGCTGGAAGAAAATTCCATACATTTACCTTCACTCTACTCTTTTTCTATGATTAAGCAATATTATATTTGCATAAATTAGGAAATTATGGAACAACTCAAAACCTACATGCTGATGACTGGATTGACTCTGCTCTTCATCTGACAGGGACACTGCTGGACAAAGTGGAATGGTTATTGCATTTTAATAGCAGCAGGCATGAATTTATGCTACTACCATAAAGCGATCAAGCAGTACTTAGTCACCATAATGCCATCCTTGTCGACCGTGCATGTTATGGTTTATATGGGATTGTTGAACGGTTAACACAGCGTGCAGGATTGCTAATGCCAACACTTTATATCATTCCAGAACAAACCAAATGCTTAAGTTACAGGTCGTGACTATGAGACAAAGTTGCAGTAGCTGTAATAGAAGCGACTGTTGCAGCTACTACCGAAGAGGAGGTCTGAGGGGTCATTGCTCATGAACCAATACATTGGGCATTATGATACGTCATTGCATGGTTATCATACTATTGCTGAAAGCCGTTGCTGTTAGCACAGTTTATATGTTTTATGGCGGGACCGCGGGACAGACCCAACTTATTGTAAATGATTGTACGATGGTTGTTATGCCTTTGTAGCAACCATTATTCAAAATGACTGTTAGTCGTAACCGTGGAATATATGGCAGACGAGTTACACGCATATCAGGACACCCCATCGTATTTCAAAGTGCACCATTAAACTCACAATTATGCACATGAAATGACTATACCTGGAAGCTGACCCACAGACAGCACATATGTTTACTGTTAATCCTTTACTGGCAAGTGACTTATCCATGAGAGAACTCTTTAGTACTCACCTAGCATAGAATCAAGAGTACAACGACTGGGAAGAACTGGAACATCTATAAGCTTTATAATGCTTTTATGATGTATGCTATCAACACAAAAATACATTTTACAATACATACCAGCACCTCTACGTATGGAGTCAGTTAGTTTCATGCAATGGAGTGCTTTTTGTCGCCAACTCATCAACGGTTGTTTCTCTCCGATATTGAACTCTGGAAGATCAAAATGCCTAAAGAATTACAGAATACTGTGCACGAGCAAAAGATGGTTTGTGGAAACTCCAATTTCTACCGCAGTTGGGCTCTATCTCAGTAAGGATGGACGAGGCTACATAGAGGCAGAATTCCCATGAGCAAAGAGACCTGCTTGCAGAACCAGACTATCTCGGTGATGCCAAACATGGTGACGAAGTCGTAAACGCATTACATAGACGCGGAAGAGCCAAAGTGGCAAGGCTATAACTGCAAGCACACCTCTTTACGATAGCCTACACTACAACCTTACCGCTGGCTCTTCCGCGTCTAGCAATAATGCGTTTTACCACGACTTCGTCACCATGTTTGGCATCACCGAGATGGTCTGGTTCTACAAGCAGGTCTCTTTGCTCCTTAAATTCTGCCTCTATGTAGCCTCGTCCATCCTTACTGAGATAGAGCCTTCCTGCACGGTAGAGAGAATTGAGTTTCCATAAACCATCTTTTTGCTCTAATGCACCAATATTCTGTAATTCTTTGAAAGCATTTTGATCTTCAAGTTCAATATCGGAGGGAAAACAACCGTTGATGAGTTGGCGACAAAAAGCACTCATTGCATGAAGCCTTTGACTCCATACATTGAGAGTGCTGGTATGTATTGTAAAATAATATTTTTTGTGTTGATAGCATACATCATAAAAGCATTATAGCTTATAGATGTTTCAGTTCTTCTAGTCGTTGTACTCTTGATTCTATGCTAGGGTGAGTACTAAAGAGTTCTCTCATGGATAAGTCCTTGCCAGTAAAAGGATTAACGATAAACATATGTGCTGTCTGTGGGTCAGCTTCAGGTATAGTCATTTCATGTGCATAATTATTGAGTTTAATGAGTGCACTTTGAAGCCATTCGGGGTGTCCTGTTATGCGTGCGGCACCTTCATCTGCCATATATTCACGGTTACGACTAACAGTCATTTGAATAATGGTTGCTACCAAAGGCATAACAACCATCAGCACAATCATTACAATAGGGTTGGGTCTGTCGCGGTCCCCACCACCAAAAAACATACCAAACTGTGCTAACATAGCAACGGCACCAGCAATAGTAGCGGTAACCGTACCAATGAGCATATCATAATGCTTAATATGACTAAGTTCATGAGCAATGACCCCCTCGACTTCCTCTTCGGTAAGTAGCTGCAACAGCCCTTCTGTTACAGCTACTGCAGCATGCTCATAGTTACGACCTGTAGCAAAAGCATTTGGTTGTTGTTCTGGAATGATATAAAGTGTTGGCATTGGCAATCCTGCACGCTGTGTTAACCGTTCAACAATCCCATATAAACCACCAGCATACGCACGGTCGACAAGGATGGCATTATAGTGACTAAGTACCGCTTGATCACTATGGTAGTAGGCGTAGAAGTTCATGCCTGCTGCTATTAAAAATGCAATAACCATTCCACTTTGTCCAGCAATCATTCCACCAAACCAGATGAAGAGCAGAGTCAATCCAGTCATCAGCATGTAGGTTTTGAGTTGTTCCATAATTTTCCTAATTTATGCAAATATAACTATTGCTTAATCATAGAAAAAAAGAGTAAATTGAAGGTAAATATAGATTTTCTTCCAGCAATAAGTGTTTATTTATATAAAAATTATAGTAAAGTTTTTAAAATAAATATTACTCAAAAGCTATCATTAATGAATATAAATAAACTTTTCGACACAGCAATTATTGGTGGAGGAGTAGCTGGTTCTTCATTGCTTTTTACACTTGCTAGATATACAGACATAAAAAATATTATTTTATTTGAAAAGTATGATGAACTAGCACAGCTAAACTCTAATCCTAAAGCAAACTCCCAGACACTGCATGTAGGAGATATTGAGACAAATTATACGTTTGATAAAGCTATAAAAGTGAAGAGAGATGCCTCACTCATTTCTAATTATATTCATCATTGTAATGGCGTAGGAGAGCTAGGTTTTGTTAGAGATAAAATGGTTTTAGCCGTAGGTGAAAAAGAGATAGAGAAATTAAAAGAGCGATATGAAGAGTTTCTGCCTCTTTACCCCTATTTGGAATTATGGGATGAAGCATTTTTGGCTATGCATGAACCTAAATTACTTGAAGGGCGCAAAGAGCCCATTATGGCTATAGGTGCTAGAGGTCAAATCACAACGGTAGATTACAAGAAATTAAGTGAAAGTTTTGCCCAACATGCCTTAGATACAGATAAAAATATTCAGTTACATTATAATGAAGAAGTAACCATGCTTGTAAAAAATAATGATGGTACTTTTAGGATATATACTAAAAATAGTAATTTTAAAGCAAAGACAGTTGTAGTAAATGCGGGTGCCTACTCTTTGCTTTTTGCACAAGCTATGGAATATGGAAAAGAGTATGCTATCTTACCCATAGGAGGGTCTTTCTTTTTTACCAAAGAGAAACTTTTGGATTCAAAAGTGTATACAATGCAAAATCCTAAGCTACCCTTTGCTGCAATTCATGCAGATCCTGATTGTACGCAAAAGTGGAATACCCGCTTTGGACCTAATGCGTTTGCATTGCCAAAGCTAGAACGTTATCATAGTTTGCATGTAAAGGATTTGTTGTCTGCTTTGCATTTGGGTAAGGCAGTGAGTAAAGTCTATATTAATCTTTTTAAAGACAAAACAATACGTAGGTATATATTTAAAAATTTTCTAGAAGAGATCCCAATGATGGGAAAAAATATTTTTATAAAAGATGCACGAAAAATCATCCCTTCTCTTCATATAGATGATATAGCATTTGCAGAAGGGTATGGAGGTATGCGACCCCAAATTATAGATAAAATAAAAAAAGAGCTACTTTTGGGCGAGGCAAAAATAGAAGAGGATGGTATCATTTTTAACATGACTCCAAGTCCAGGAGCGACTACCTCTTTGGCTATTGCTTTGAAGGATGCACGAGTAGTATGTAAACACTTGGGAGTTAATTTTGATGAAGAAAAATATAAAAATGAGATAGCAGAACCAGTAACCCCAAAAGAGACAGTCTGAATGAGAGTTGCAGTATAGTTGATGGGTATCTCTGTTTGGGCTATAGATATCAACTTTAGGCATTACTGAAATATAGGAGAAAGGGTACTAGACAAAAAGACAAGATAATAAGTATTATTTGGATATAATCGCGAACTTTATTAAATTACTTAAGGATAATAGATGTCTACATTAAATGTATATTATGACAAAGATTGTGACTTGAACATTATCAAATCAAAGACTGTTGCGATGATTGGTTTTGGTTCTCAAGGACATGCACATGCGGAAAATCTTAGAGATTCAGATGTGAATGTTGTTATTGGTGCAAGAAAAGAGGGAAGTTCATGGAAAAAAGCTGAAGCAAAAAACTTTGAAGTATTTACTGTTGCCGAAGCAACTGCCAAAGCGGATGTTGTAATGATTCTTTTGCCAGATGAAGATCAGGCACGTATTTATACTGAAGAGATTGAGCCAAGCCTCAAAAAGGGTGCAACAATTGCCTTTGGTCACGGGTTTAATATTCACTACGGACGCATTCATCCAAGAGCAGATATTAATGTTATGATGGTAGCACCAAAAGCACCTGGACATACGGTGCGTTCTGAATTTGTAAGAGGTGGCGGTATTCCTGATTTGATTGCAGTAGGGCAAAATCCAAGTGGTACGACAAAAGAGCTTGCACTCTCTTATGCATCTGCAATTGGTGGTGGTAGAACGGCCATCATTGAAACAACATTTAAAGATGAAACTGAAACAGACCTTTTTGGTGAGCAGGCGGTACTTTGTGGTGGTGTGACTTCACTTGTACAAGCTGGTTTTGAAACACTGACAGAAGCAGGATATGCACCAGAGCTTGCATATTTTGAATGTTTGCATGAACTTAAGCTGATTGTTGATTTGATGTTTGAGGGTGGAATTGCAGATATGAGATACTCCATCTCCAATACTGCTGAGTATGGTGACTATGTCAGTGGACCGCGTGTCATAAACGAAGAGTCCAAGAAGGCGATGAGGCAGATTCTCAAAGAGATTCAAAATGGTCAATTTGCTAAAGATTTTATTCTTGAAGGTCAATCTGGCTACCCAAGAATGAATGCAGAAAGGGCAAATTCTAGAGCATCACTCATTGAACAGACAGGCGAAAAACTTAGAACTATGATGCCTTGGATTGCAAAAAATAAAATTGTCAATCAGGATAAAAACTAACTTCTTTTTGAAGAGGTAAAATAGTCTATGAAAAAGATTTTGACTGGAATTGTAGCCGGCGGAATTTTTTTTCTATTGACACTGCCTTTTTTTGAAATGCAGCATGCAGTGACTATTGGTGTAATGGCACTGCTTGTGACCATGTGGACCAATGAGGCACTTCCTTTAGGTGTTGTCTCAATGCTTCCTATTCTACTTTTTCCCATCTTTGGTATATTAAGTACGGCAGAAGTGACTGCCAACTATTCCAAGTCGATTATTTTTCTATTCCTTGGTGGATTTATGTTGGCTCTTGCTATCGAGAAGACTGAATTACACCAATACTTTTCTGCTAAATTGTTGAGCTTCTTTCCTCAAACAGCACGGGGGATTATTTATGCACTGGCAATTACTTCTGCACTGTTAAGTTCTATCCTCTCCAATACAACTATCACATTGATGCTTATGCCAATAGCACTTTTTTTGACAGAGAACATGAAACTCAAAGTACGTTTTCTACTTTCAACTGCTTATGGTGCGAGTATTGGGGGTATTTTAACTCCCATTGGGACAGCACCAAATATGATACTGATGGGATTTCTTGAAGATCATGCCTTGCCGGTTATGACCTTTGGTGGATGGATGTTAATGATGCTTCCTGTAGTGGGGTTAATGTTATTGATCATGCCTTACCTACTCTCCATGGGAGTGAAGTATGAGTGTGTTGCAGATGTGGTACATAAGGTGCCCATATTGACGTCTAGTCAGAAACGACTTTATGGTTTTATTGGACTACTTGCTGGTATACTTGTTGTCAATACATTCCTTAAGCAGATTTTTGGTTTTTCAATGGATGAGAAGTTGATACTACTTGGGTTTGGACTGTTGATGTTTATGCCTGGTCTTAATTTTTTGACATGGAAAGATACTCAAAAGATTCCTTATGAGATTATTTTTTTATTTGGAGCAGGGTTTAGCATTGCCACAGCTTTTTCGCAGACTGGACTGGCTTCTGAGATTGCAAATAGGCTTAATTTTATTACCCATATGCCGTTATGGGGAATGTTTTTTATTGTAGCAATATTTGTGACCTTCTCTACAGAGATGACGAGCAATACAGCACTTACTTCTATTGCCATTCCTATCTTCTATGAGTTTGCTAGGCAAATGCCACAAAATGAGGGCATTATACTTCTGATGATAGCAACTGTTGCTGCTTCTTATGCTTTTATGTTGCCTATTGCCACACCACCCAATGCAATTGTGATGAGTTCACGCATTATCTCTATTGGGGAGATGGCAATGATAGGATTGAAGTTAAATTTTATCGGTGTAGTCGTATTGAGCTTTGTTGCCTATTTTCTTTGGGGATAAGTTGTTTAAATTGTGACAATATGACATATTTTCTCTCTCTGTGGTAATCAAAATGATATGATATGCCAAAAAAGAGAGTACATGAGCCCTAAAGTTCCCTATCATATCAGTGCATTAAAAGTGATGCGAAAATATCCCTCTGAACTTTTTTTCCGAGGTAATCTTTCTTTACTTGATCGTCCCATGGTCTCTATTGTTGGGACACGCACACCATCACTCTATACGCAAGAGTTTACCAGAAGACTATCTGGTGCACTTGCAAAACGTGGCATTTGTGTGGTTAGTGGTGCAGCTATGGGTGTAGATGCGCTAGCACATGAGGCAGCAGGATTGGACAATACTATTGCGGTATTGGGGTGTGGTTTAGACATCCGATATCCTGCAATCAATAAAGAACTTATCTCTGGTATCGAAAAAGAGGGATTACTTCTTGGACCGTTTGTTGATGGATTTCGTGCAACAAACTGGAGTTTTGTAGTACGTAATGAACTGGTTGTTTCGTTGGGAGAACTACTTATTGTAACAGAGGCAGATATAAGAAGTGGCTCTTTGCGCTCTGTCGAATATGCAGTTGAAATGGGAAAAGAGATTTATGTACTTCCTCACCGCCTAACAGACAGTATGGGAACAAATAAGCTACTTGCCGAAAAAAAAGCAAAACCAATTTATGATGTAGAGCATTTTGTGTCACGTTTTGGAAAAGCAGTTGAGCAGACTGTAGTAAAGGATGACTTTTTCTATTTCTGCCAAAGAATGCCATCGCTAGATGAAACAGTAAAAAAATTTGGTGATAGAGTGTATGAGGCAGAACTTGAGGGAACCATTACGATACAACATGGTATCGTACGGTTAACTTAAATCTATTTTTTCTTTATTTTTTCTTTAATTAGACTTTGAATCATATTGTCAAGGGTTTCTTCAGGAAGAAATCCCTCATGAATCATTCTTACTTCCCCTTTTGTATCAACCACTACCAAAAAAGGGATAGCACCTCCCCACTGGGATCTAGTTTGAATATAGTGAACAAAAACTCGGTTCTGTTTTATAGAAAAGACTGAATAGTTAATGCCTGCTCTTTTGATAAATATTTTGAGTTGCTCAAGGCTCATTGGGAATCTTGGATCGTCTCCTTGTACTTCGATTGCTATAATTTTTAATTTATCTTTATACTTTTTTTTCAAACTAATTAAATGAGGAATGCTTGCTAAGCAAGGGGGACAATGGTTCCCAAAAAACTCAAGAAAGATAACTTTACCTTCCATACCAGAAATCTTAAGTCCTTCTGGTGTTCCTGTGACCTTGTATGTTTTCCCATTAAGATCTGTAATCTTGATATTAAGTTCCTTGGTAGTATTTTGAGCGTTAAGATGACCCATAAATCCAAGAGTGAACAGTATTGCAAGAAATAGTTTTTTCATCTGTGTGAACCTTCATATAGTATTGTTATGACACATTATAGACATTATATACTAATGATTATATAATTATTGTGAAATATACGATAAAAAAGTTTTAAGTTTTGTATTTCAAAAGACACAAAGAGCACCAAAAGATTCTATCTAAAGGGAGGAAGAAAATATATAATTAAGGAGACCAAATAAAATCTTAGGGGAGGATTCTTTTGGTTCACTTTTGATGCTCTTGCAATGCAAGTATAAATAATAAAGCTTAACCGAATGCTAATAATGAAAAGATACAATAGTAGGTAATTGAGTAGTGAAGGATTGTAATGTTTAAAAAAGTTTTAGTTGGCTTAAGTATGTGTAGTGTGGTTTTGTTGGCTAATATTTCATTGGAGCATAAGGTTGGGCAGATGCTGATGGTAGGGTTTCATGGAATAAGCGCAAAGCCAGAGTCACAGATTTGTAAAGATATTAAGAAATATGATCTTGGAGCAGTTATCTTATTTGACTTTAATCCAGTGGATAAAACAAAGCCCAAAAATATTGCCAATAAAGCACAAATGACACGTTTAACAAAAGAGCTACAAGCGTGTAGCCCAAAACACAATTTGCTCATTGCTGTTGATCAGGAGGGTGGGCGGGTACAGCGTCTTAAAAGTCAGTATGGTTTTTATGGAAAATTTCCAAAAGCAGCCAATGTGG
The DNA here is from genome assembly GCA_020525365.1 of Sulfurovum sp. Classification (NCBI taxonomy): domain Bacteria; kingdom Pseudomonadati; phylum Campylobacterota; class Epsilonproteobacteria; order Campylobacterales; family Sulfurovaceae; genus Sulfurovum; species Sulfurovum sp. Next base: position 979,824 of record JAIZOF010000001.1, read on the forward strand.
TAAAGTTTGGTATGCCAAAGATGAGGCAGACCTATGAGAAGATGGCAAGAGAGCTTAAAAGTGTAGGCATTAACTATAATCTCGCACCAGTGGTTGATTTAGATATCAACCAGAAAAATCATGTCATTCATGGACTAGGACGCTCTTTTGGTAAAGATCCTCAAATGGTAACAAAATATGCTTCTCTCTTCATGGATGCAATGCATCACTATGGAGTCCTAACCTCGCTTAAGCACTTTCCAGGACATGGTTCGTCAGTGGGTGATACACACAAAGGATTTGTTGATGTAACAAACCTTTGGAGATCGATAGAGCTAGAACCCTATAGATTGCTTAGTCATCAAGCCGATACTGTCATGGTGGCACATGTATTTAATAAGAAACTTGATATAAAATATCCCGCAACACTCTCTCGTAAAACCGTAGAAGGATTATTACGAAAAAAGCTTGATTTTAATGGTGTGGTTATTACCGATGATCTTCAAATGGGCGCTATTAGTAAAACGTACGGACTTAAAACAACTTTACAGCTTGCCATTAATGCAGGAGATGATATGTTACTTTTCGGTAACCAGATTGACCCTAAAAAAGTAGTATCGATCCAAAGGCTTGTCAAATTAGTCATACAACTTGTCAAAGAGGGAAAGGTAAGTAAAAAACGTATTAATCAGTCATATAGACGCATACGGATACTAAAAAAGAGGATACGGTAGCCCGCCATTACTATAAAGATATAATGCATAACTTTTATTTATAGTAACTATTTTAGCAAAATTACTCTATAATGCATTATCTGACTCATTATTTTGTCAATATACTCAAGGAAACACTATGATACATCAAAATCTTGAAATAAAATTTTCACGCTATGGTCGATGGATTACTTCTATTCCAATTAAAATAGTTTTATTTTCTATTGCAATACTGATACCCTTTATTGTGCATGTACCAAAAATAAAAATAGATACCTCTACTGAAGGATTTATGCATCCAAATGATCCTGTATTGCAAACCTATAACCATTTTCGTGAACAATTTGGGCGCGAAGAGCGTGTTATTGTTGCAATTAAGAGCGACAAGATATTTACACTCCCATTTTTACAGACACTGCGTCAATTACATCAAGCACTTGCAAGTAGTGTGCCTCACATAGATGATATAACATCGCTTTATAATGTACGCAATACACTTGGAGAAGAAGACAAACTCTATACTGATGATTTGCTTGAACCTTTTCCAAAAACACAAGCAGATGTAGAGCGTATTAAGCATCGTGCAATGAAATCACATTTTTACAAAGATCTTTTTGTTTCAAGCAATGGAAATATGACAGCCATTATTTTGGAGAGTGATGCCTATTCTCAAGCAGGTACTTCTTCTGAAAGTATTGATGATGATATTGGTGGTTTCGATGAAGCAACACAAGAATCAGATGTTCGATCAGATGATGAATCAGGAAGTGATTCGCAAGGTAGACATTTTTTGACTGATCAAGAAAATAGTGAATTTGTTCAGGCAATTCATTCAATTGTCAGACAATATCGTGATAAAGGATTAGATATCTATGTTGCGGGAAGTGCATCAGTAGTTGATGCACTTAAAGTGCAGATGCGAAATGATATGCAAAAGTTTACACGCACAACTTTTTTGATTATTGTCATATTTTTTCTTGTAATGTTTCGACGTATTAGTGCAACAATCTATCCAGTGATTGTAGTAATTTTGGCATTACTGACAACGGTAGGTGCGATGGCTTGGACAGGTGTGGCATTTAAGCTTCCTACTCAAATTGTACCTTCATTATTGCTCGCAGTAAGTGTGGGGGCAACAGTACATGTGCTTTCAATCTTTTTTGATAAATTTAATGAAAAAGGAGATAAAGCCGAAGCAATAGAATATACACTCGGACACTCTGGGTTAGCAATAGCTATGACATCGATCACAACTGCAATTGGTGTAGGGTCATTTGCAGGTAGTGAAGTGGCACCAATTTCAGACTTAGGTATTTTTGCTGCATTTGGGGTGCTGGTATCACTCTTTTTAACACTTACGCTCTTGCCCGCACTTTTAATGATTACACGCTTAAAGCCACGCAAGAAAAGTGAACCAGGTAGGCTAGATCGTATCATGGAAAAGTTGGCAATACTGCCTATATACTACTATAAGCAAATTTTGATTGTAGGGGGTATATTAGTGATGCTTTCATTGGCAATGGCAACTAAAATTGAACCTTCACACAATCCACTTTTTTGGTTTCAGCCTGATAATATCAATCGTGTTTCAACTCTTGCGATTGATCGTGAAATGAATGGATCGCTTACTATTGAAGCAGTGGTCGATACGGGCAAAGAAAATGGCTGGAATGATCCTGTGCGTCTGAAAAAACTTGATACATTGGCTAAAGAGTTTGAACACTATCGTGACCCCTATACACATATTGGTAAGGTTGTTTCACTTCATACAATTGTTAAAGAGACCAACAAAGCTTTGCATGCTAACGATGAACACTTTTATACAATCCCAAATAGTGTTAACTTGGTGGCCCAAGAGTTACTCCTGTTTGAAAATAGTGGTAGTGATGATTTGGAAGATGTGGTCGATTCGCAATTTTCTAAAGTACGTATCACGGTTAAGATTCCATGGACCGATTCAGTTAAAGCTGTTGGTGTGCGTAACTACCTTCAAAGACGCTTACAGGAAACTTTTCCAAATGATAAGGTAGAAGTAACAGGAATGGTTTCATTGCTAATTAACACTTTTTCTCAAGCAGTACATTCAGCAATACAAAGTTATTTTATTGCTTTTACACTTATCTCATTGATGATGATATTGATACTTGGCTCAGTACGTTTGGGGCTCTTTAGTATGATTCCTAACCTTGTCCCAATTATTTTGGGACTTTTTATTATGGTTCTTAAGCCCATATCACTAGATATGTTTACGCTCTTAATAGGTTCTATTGCTATTGGTTTGGCAGTGGATGATACAATTCACTTTATGCATAATTTCAAACGCTACTATCGTCAAACTGGCGATAGTGCTGAGGCAATACGTCTTACTTTCTTTACAACAGGTAAAGCACTGGTGATTACTTCTATGGTACTCTCATTGGGGTTTTTCTCTTTCATGATGGGAACAATGATTTCGGTACAAAACTTTGGTTTACTTACCGGAAGTGTTATTATTTTTGCATTACTTTCAGATCTACTGATTGCTCCTGCAATGATGATTGTAATAGCTAAAAGAGGGTGGGTAAAATAGAAATAAATGTGATTAGAGTGAAAAAAATATTTTAAAATATGAAAAAAATGGTAATCTCATAGTAGTTTACTATAATAAAGGAGCATAAATGAAACAACCAATGTGGATAAAGGTAGCGATAGTAGGAATACTGTTTTCCTGTACATACATACATGCAGATGATGCTAGGGCACGTATGATTATGAAAAAAGTTGATGCGCGTGATGATGGTCAAACAATTCAAGAGGATATGCAAATGATTCTCATCGATAAAAGTAGTAAAAAGCGTATACGTTATCTTAAATCGTATAGCAAAGATTTTGGTAAAGATGAATATCGCATTCTCTTTTTCAAATCTCCTGCTGATGTTAAAAATACTGGTTTTTTAACTTATGATTACGATGATTCGAGTAAAGATGATGACCAGTGGCTCTATTTGCCTGCACTTAAAAAAGTTAAACGTATTCCCACTGCAGATAAAAGTGGTAGTTTTATGGGATCAGACTTTAGCTATTTTGACATGACTGACCGTGACCTGGAAGATTATGATTTTAAATTGCTCAAAGAGACCAAAGTGCGCGGAAAACCTGCTTGGGTGATTGAGGCATTGCCACGTAATCAAAGAGTGGTTAAAGAATCAGGTTATATGAAAACAATTGGTATTGTACGCAAGGACAATTATGTTGTTGTTCGTAGTATCAGTTTCCTAAAAAATGGTAAAAAGAAATATATGGATATTGCCAAGCTTCACAAACAAAATGGTGTGTGGGTATCTGACGAGATGACAATGATTACCAAAAAAGGAAAACGAATACTTCATAAAACAATATTGAAGTTTAAAAATATTAAAGTGAATAAGCCTTTGCCTGACTCAATCTTTACGACTCGAAGATTAGAAAAAGGTATCTAAAAAAGGAATAATGAATTGAAGCAGATAGCATGGATATATAGATTAAAAGTATCGATATTATTTGCAATATTATTTTGTATCATACCGCTTATTGCAGGTGGTGATATTGTGAAGGTAAAACTTAAAGAGATAGGAGTTCAGCCACAAGCTATCAATAATGAGACACAAGAAGCTTTAGGTGGTTTTGAAGAAGAAGATACTGCTGACAGTGATATAGGTGGTTTTGAAGAGAATACAGGTGATATGGGTACTAATACGGATGAAAAAGACCCAAGTGATTATGGATTGAGTGGAGAGATTAAACAACAAGTTGCATATCTTACTTCAAGTAAAAATTCTAATCGTAAAGACTTTTCATCATTACGAAAAACCTTTTTTTTGGACTACGAGTATAAATTTTCTAATGATTTGAAGCTAAAAATAAATGAGCGATATTTTTATGATTGGGTGTATGATATTTCACATATTTATTTTACTCCAGAAGAAAAATATTTTTTATATTCAGAAGCAGAGTTGTTTGATGCCTATTTGGAGGGAAGTGTCAGTAATAGCCTAGATTTCAAAATTGGTCGTCAGGTGGTGGTATGGGGGCGCAGTGATACGATTCGTATTACCGATGTGTTAAATCCCATCGACAATCGTCAGCCTGGTATGGTTGATATTAAAGATTTGCGATTACCTACAGTAATGGTGAAGTTGGACTACTATGTTGGCAATTGGCGAATTACACCAATTGTACTTTTAGAACAACGCTTCACCAAAGACCCTCCCTATGGTTCAACTTTTTATCCAGCAAATTTCCCTTTTCCCAATGCCAAAGAGTACAATAAGCCTACTTATGCACTAAGTGTTGGCAGGGAATTTCATGGATGGGATATGAATTTGTATGCCACACATATCTATAATGATACCAAGTTCATTCAAGACCCATTTAGCCAGGATGCTGTAGTGATACATGACAAAATAAATATGTTTGGTGCAGCATTTAATATCTTAAAAGGCTCATGGCTCATAAAGAGTGAAATTGCCTATTTTGATGCGTTACGCTATATGATGGCACCAGATACAAACCTTAATCGACTAGATACACTTATAGGCATAGAATATAACGGAATTGCCAATACAATGATTAGTTTTGATGCGTCACTTCGTCACTTTATGCGATATGATATGCGTTTAGAACGTCAATATATTATTGCAGAAAATAAACGTATCGACCTTATTCCTACTTATCAAAACACCTATCAGTATGCCTTTCGTATGAATTCTGATTTTATCAATGATACATTGCATGCCAATTATTTGATCACACTTTTTGGTAAAAAAGGAAATGAGGGTGGTTTTCAGCGCTTGTGGGCTACTTATGATATTGATGACCATTTTAAAATAGATGTAGGTGTTTTAGATTTTATTGGTGGAGATATACTTTTTGATCACTTTAAGCAAGAGCGTATTGTATTTGGTAATATAATTTACAATTTTAATATTTAGTTTGACAAGTAGCGTTCCAAGATAATCTTGGCAGCAATGGAGTCTATTTTGCCATCTTTTTTATGTCGAAACTGTCCAGCAGTTAGTTCTTGTGCTTCAAAACTACTGCCTTGTTCATCAATATAAACAATAGGAATATTGAGTTTTAGTAGCGAGACAAAGTGTTTGATGCGTCGTTCCATCTCCTCTTCGCTTGCTCCACCCTTTGGTAGACCCACAATGAGTTTCTCTGTCTCCCACTCCTTGAGAAAGCTATTGATGTCTCGTGCTGCTTGATTACGGTTTTTTCGCAACACAGCATTTTGCGGTAGAACAACCTTTCCATCAAGACAGATAGCTACTCCAATACGCTTAAGTCCTACATCTAGGCTAGCAAGTTTCATGTATTACTCTCTTATATATAATTTTCATAGAAAATACTATTGATGACATAGGGTGAATTTCTATGGTAAATAAATATATTCTCCTATTTATGTATTTGTATATTTATTGTTTTTGGAGGACTTAGTTTTACCATCTTATTTTGAATTGTATGCCTTCAATAATAGCATTTCTAATGATTGCACCTTTCGAAACAATCCTCATCTGCCTAGGTATTTGTCTAGTTTAATTTATTTTTCCTTTAATATGTCATATACATTTATCTGGTGCGATATATGTGACCAATCTACCATCCTTGGCACCGACCAAAATTTTTATGCTTGAACTAGTTCATTCAAATTATTTACGTGCTGTATTTGCTGAAATATCATAGTCTACTAATATCTCATTAGCGGTAAATGTCTTCTGGGCTTTTAATAGCTTTTTTAATAATATCTTTTTGTGAAATTTAGTTTTCCTGCCAAAATGAATCTTTTAACATAAATGTCAATTCTTCAAATTCTTGAATTTTTTTTTTCTCTGAAAAATACGTAAATCATCTATTATCTTAAAATAATCTCAACTTGATAATAAATAAGAATAATTTAAAGTCATTATCGTCATATTCTGTATATAAGTAAGACTTTGCTATATTTTGCAGTGCATCTTTGTAATTTACTAATAGAAATATAATTTCAAAATAAATCAAGACACTTTTCAAGCACATGAAAACCAATAAAAACAATGCTCTTGCTGTTCTTTACATTCCCATCAAAATGGGTGTATACTAATCATAAAATGTAATATAATTGCTTTAATGATAGGATTTATAAAGTTAGTTTCTGTATGGTTTTCGATAACAAATTACATAACTCTTTCTAGTCTATCTAATACCTCTTCATATTTGGGTGGTTGATAGATATTGTTTACCATCAATGTCCACAATACAAATATTTCATTATCTGTTCTGGTTTGCCCACCAATATCCCATTTTTCACTTAACCCTTGTGTTGCTATTTCCTTGAAACCTTAAAATTATATCAACAGTTAATCGTTCACGTTTAAGTTTTTTACCTCTTTCATCAGAAAATAATTATTAACTATGTGCGTTCATCAGGACTTTTTAGGTTCCTCTTTTTGACACAATCATATCTTTTGCAATTCTTCTTGTTGTCGAAGCCCTTCAAGTTAGAACTGTGTAAGCTTCTTCAATAACAAGGGATGAAAAGATAGAGGTATTCCCAAAGTGAATTTGTGGGCATAAGACCATCTTTTGAAAATTCAGATATTTTAGATAGAGACTAGCCTGTAATGAATCATGTACTGAGTACATAAAAACTTGTTTTGATTAGCCTGTAAAGAAACAAGTATTTTTTTTTCCTGAAACCCTATGTAGTTTAATAGAGATACCAAACAGTTAATGGATCATCCTTATTTAGCTTTGCATGATATTTTTACTTTATCCCAATAAACATATTTACCTTTATTGTCTACTTCTTTTGTATTTATGATAATAACTTGCATATCCATCTTAAAGATATCAACAAGCCCAGCTTAAATTCAAACGGTACTTTTCAATAATATTTTTTTGCCATACTTCTTTTTTTAAACTCAGATTTTAAATTTGAGGTTATTATATCTTTTTTTTTCTCATTTATGTCCAGCACACTGTACTTGTAATTACCTAGCATTTGAGTTAGAGAGCTAAAACCTGGCTTATTTCCCTCAGTTCATCGCTCCCTGCATTGGGAATGCATATTATAAATTGATTGGGTATATAACATTGATTACATCATTCACCTTGAGTATGAATTCCCACCGAGGATGGATGGGAATTATAGCACATTAAACACCTTTTTAGTATTTATTTTTTTAACCATTTTAGTTGTTTTTAGTTTTTCTTCACATATAAACCTGCACCCAAAAATAGTAACATATATATCCATTCAATACATCATCAATAGTTATTTTACTATCACTGTGACTGCTTCATTTCTAACCATTTATCTAGCTTCACATGTTTTCCGTATTTTTCATATTTATCAGAGTAAGTCTATCCTATTTGATGTAAAGTTATTTTTTTGTCTTTTTGTCTTTTTATTAATATTAAGAGCGTTTTACTTACAATGAGTGGTAATAATGACTCTAAAAGCTACACAGATATAATTTGCAGCTGATGGAGGATTTGAAAAAAAACAAAGAAAAGATGCTAATATTTCTTCTACTTCCTTTGGTACACCTTTGGGTATATTAAAATATTTATTGCGGGATAAAAAAACAATGGATTATAATATGTTTGATATAAATCTTCAAGCATTTCCTTCTGAATCGTTTACGATCGTGAAGTTCCATGGTAATTTCTTGAACAAATAACTTTTCTTTACATTCTTCATTTACTACCAGGCAGAGTGTTGTGCTAGACAAAGTTGAATTCCATTTGCCAAATGAATCAGATGCATTGAGCCAGCCACAACATTCAATGGTCACTCACCATCTACTTCTTTTATTACTTTCTCTTCCTTGAGTACCGTATACAGCATTACATCTAGGACAACGCCAATTATTGTTCATTTGATTTTTTATCAAAGGCTTGCAGCTGTATAAAGAATTTCTATCAATCCCTTGTCCCCTCATCTCACCTCAGTAAGCGCAAGCTAGCACAACTTCTCGGCCACCAGCTTGGGCCAGCATCCTCACCCATAGATGACATAATCCGTCTTTTTAGACACCGACCTCACCTTTGTCCAGCCTGCAGCCTCGCCGGCTTACGGACATCATTGCCGTAAGCACTACCGTTTACCTTTAAATGGATTACTGGCTTCTGCTTTCTCTGCTACTGTAGGTTCGATAACATCGAACAGATTTATTTCAGAAGTCATGATTCACGTACGCTCCGGCAAAGGAGTTTGCCAAATGCTCTTCGCCTATACCATCTATGAAGCTGCTACCTGCTCTAAGTAGCATCGACAATACCTGGGCCAAACTCCCAATGCCAGTGACTTTCCGCCTTGCCTCTCCTATGTGTGTTTCTTGCCCATAGCGAGGCGGAGTCTATGCAAAGGGACACCCTTGGTAGCATGTATGGCATCTAGGAGGTTTGCAGATACGCTTCTGCTTGAAGCCCTCCATGCCTTCTAGATCATTATGTTAGATGATAGAGTCCTAGATATCTTGCATTTACCCTCAATTGCAATTATCTCTACTATCTTTTGATCCCTGGCCGATATATTCATACAACTTTTTTAACAAAGTGTATGATGGAGTTCTACTCTATCAGGACAGTCTAGGTTTGACATGATGAGCGTACCCTCATCTAGTACTTCAGAACCACAGGGTAGGTTCTTTTTGGGACGACTGATGGGTTTTGAACCATCACGCCTATCAGTCAACTACCTTGGTAATTTTAGGTATTACACATCCACCCAGGCGGCGTATAAGCATAATACTATCACCACCATTAACTCTTTACGTTCTATCTCATCGAAGTTATGTAGTGTAGCACGAGAGATAATGGCACCATCTAGGTTGATAGGTTCTATTTCTGCTACAGGCGTGAGCACTCCTGTACGTCCTACTTGTACGGTGATGGCATTAACTTTGGTGACTTTCTCTACAGCAGGAAACTTATAGGCACACATCCATTTTGGTACTTTGACGGTATAGCCTAACTCCTCTTGCAAGCTTACATCATCTACTTTGATAACCAGTCCATCCATCATTACAGGTATCTCATCTCTTCTAGATAAAATAAAGTGGTAAAACTCCTCTATCTCGTCGATACTGTTACACGCTTTAGAGTATGGGGGTCTCAAAAAGCCTTGATTGTATACAAAATCCATTTTTTCAGAGAGCTTGATATAAGAGAGATTATTTTCTCCTAGCCCCCAAGGGTAAAACACTAGTCTTCGCTTTGCTGTAACAGATGAGTCTAGTTGACGCAAACTGCCTGCTGCAGCATTTCGAGGATTGGCAAACAGAGACTCTCCTTTATTTGCACGCTCCTTGTTGATCTTTTCAAAATCATCTTTTCGTATGACCACTTCACCCCGTATCTCTATAAGGTCCTTATGGTCAATTAGAAGTGGTACAGAACGGATGGTGCGAACATTATCTGTTACCTCTTCACCTATCATACCATCCCCACGTGTAATAGCTTTTACCAGCTTTCCATCTTCGTAGAGTAGGTTCATGCTTGCTCCATCAAATTTGGGTTCACAAAAGAAGTTACACTTACCTATATTCTTCTCTACTCTTGCTATCCATTCTGTAACTTCATCCTTGGTAAAAACATCCTCCATGCTCCACATACGCTTAATATGTTTTGATTTACTAAACTCCTCACGTACTACACCACCAACACGCTGAGTTGGAGAATCAGGTCGCATATGTTCTGGGTGTGACTGTTCATAATTTTTTACCTCATGATAAAGCCTATCATACTCTTCATCTGTAGCTATAGGATTGTCTTCTACATAGTATGCATGTGCCCACTTTTTGAGTATATCTACGTTTTTATTATATTGTTTTTGCATCATTAACTCTTTTTTATCTATCTAAGTTATGTCATATTATTAGGTAAATGCTTTTTGTACCATTAGGGCTTGCATATGTTCTTTGATATCATGGCAACGGACGATATTTGCCCCATTTTCTACCGCTTTAAGATGAATAGCAAGGGTACCTGGAAGTCGATCTATGGTTGGTGTGGGAATAATCTTGTCTATCATTGATTTTCGACTAGCACCAATAAGTACTTCGCAACCAAATGAAGTAAAATGACGCATATTATTAATAAGCACAAGGTTGTGTTCAAGGGTTTTGCCAAAACCAATACCTACATCAAGCATTATTTGCTCTCTTTTTAGCCCTAACGCTTCACACTTGGCAATGCGTTCTTGGAAAAAATTACTCACCTCTGCAGTGACATCTTCGTAGTGTGGGTTTTGCTGCATTGTTTGTGGGGTACCTTGCATATGCATGATACAAAGTTTTGTATTGTATTGTACTGCCAATGCGATTACTGCATCATTATTTGCTCCTGTAATATCATTGATTACACTAAATCCATGCTCTAACGCATAACCAATAATGGATGGACTGTAGCTATCTATGGAGAAAATTGCCTTTTCATAAAGTTTTTGTGAAGCGATAGCATCACAGATGGGCTTTATGCGTGCTAGTTCAATTGCTTCATTCACTGTCTCAGCCCCTGGTCGTGAAGAGACAGCACCAATATCAATAATGTCCGCTCCCTCTTCAATCATCTGTTCAATACGTAAAATTGCACTAGACTCTTGAAAACGGCTTCCTGCATAAAAACTATCCTCATTAGCATTAATAACACCCATAATCTGTAATGGATAATATTTTGTGGACAAAAAATATTTTAACTCCTCTGCGAGCTTTTTGAGTCCAAATGGCTGTGCCATCTCCTTACTGGAGAGTATCTCCATATGTTTTCTTGTGCCAATAAGAATACAGTCATAATGCTCCTTCTTGCAAGTAATCACTCCTCCTGGAACCGCAAGTTCTGCTCCAATACTAAGGGCATCCTGCTTGAGAATATTTGCAGCAGGTGTACGGAGGTTTTTGATATAAAAGGTCATCAATTCCATCTTTTTTGCCATAATGGCAATACCACCACTTTCAACACCAAGTTGTTTTAATGCCAGTTTTTTATCAGAAATATTTTCCAATTTATAAATCTGCATGGTTAGCCACCTACTCTTTTTTGGATGAATACATTTTCCCATCCCTTAAAATATACAGTCTGTATTTTATATGCCTTTTCAAATACTATTGCAAAATTATAGTATAGCAAATAATTAGCGTTTTTTCTTCGCCAATAATTTCAATAGTAGTGTGGTAAGTACAAATTGTGGTGGAGAGCCAACGTCAAGTGCAATAAAAGTATTTTTGAAGAGATCAAGTACTTTTTCATCAAGATTAAATTTATTGGAGTGTATCGCCTCCTTACTGATGCATTCTACAATATGTTTCATGCGCTTGGTATCGGTACGCTTGTTCTCTTGTATGAAAGCATAAACACTCGAGAGTGTCAATTGTGATACATCTAATCCTAAACGCTCTTTTTCTCTCTTTTCAGAGAGAACTTTAATAGGCAAACGTGAGCGAATGGTTGGAAGAATAGTTGCCTTGCTAGAAGCAATAAGGATAAACTCTTTTTTGGGTGGGGGCTCTTCGAGAATCTTGAGAAGTTTATTTTGAACGATAGAAGAAAAACTCTTGGCAGCAAGAATGATTACAGTGGTCTCCTCACTTGCCATATAGGCTTTTTCAATGGCAAGTTTTGCATCTTCTATCTTGAAAGTGTCATCTTTGGGGTCAAGTTTAATAATTTCAACAAACCTTTCGTTTACTCTGAGTAAGTGTAATCTCTCTATAGTGCTTTGGATATTACTGCTAATGAGAACTTGGCTATTGAGTGTCATGGTCAGGACTAAAAGTCAAGCTCCCCAAAGAGTGCTTGAGAAAGGGTTAGGTCAAAGAGTTTGTAGAGTTGTAATAGTTTGATATCGAGCATCTCATCACTGCTTCGTAAGCTAAAACTGTTTTCTACCTCTTCATCCATAATCCAAAGAAAACTATTATCGCAACGGTAGGCAAGTTTTGTAAAAGGATGGTCTCCTTTGCCAATATACCAAATCAAATATCCATTAGGAAAGGAGAGTTCAAGCATATCTTCAAAAATCTCCATATCCTGCGTGGAAGAGAAGGAATCAATAGATGGAAATATTTCTGCTATAGGAAAAACCGGTAACAAGGGACGGCTTTTTTGTGGGTTATTGATATTGTCTAGAATATACTTTTCAAACCATTGTCGTGATGTATCTGTTAGTAGTAAAATGGTTTTACCTTCAAGTATTTGATTAATGGTATTTTTGACAAACGGTGTCCACTCGTATCGACACTCTTCCATCCATGAGAAGCAGTCTTCTTCGCGAATTGCTTCAAGTGTCCATTTCAACAGCTTCTGCATCAAAAATCTACTTATCTAATCTGTAGGCTTCATGAAGAATGCGGATAGCAAGTTCTCCATATTTCTCATCAATAACCATAGAGACCTTAATCTCTGAGGTTGATATCATCTGAATATTAATATTGTTGGTTGCTAACGCACTAAATGCAGCTGCGGCAACACCAGAGTGAGATTTCATTCCTACGCCAACTACAGAGACTTTACAAATATGTTCGTCATAGTCTACACCTTCGATATCATGATTAAATGATGCGACCACACATTTAGCATTTTCAAGCTCACTTTGCGGTATAGTAAAACCAAGATTAGTCTTACCGTCAGTCCCAACATTTTGAATAATCATATCGACATTAATATTCTCTTCAGCCAGCTTGGTAAAGATTTCTGCAGCAATACCAGGTCTATCAGAAACACCTCTTAGCGTTACTCTTGCTTGGTTTTTGTCTAGAACCACACCACTTACTAGTACCTCTTCCATATTCTCCGTCTCCTCTGTGATTAGTGTGCCTTCGTTATTACTGAAACTACTTTTAGCATAGAGCTTTACCTTGAGTTTTTTTGCCAACTCGACTGAACGGTTTTGAAGAACCTTTGCACCAAGCGATGCCAACTCAAGCATCTCATCGTAACTAATGACATCAAGTTTTTTTGCATTAGGTTCAATGCGTGGGTCGGTGGTGTAAATGCCATCCACATCTGAGTAGATCTCACACTGGTCTGCATTGAGTGCACCAGCAAGTGCCACGGCAGAGAGGTCAGAACCACCACGTCCAAGTGTTGTGACTGAACCATCTTTATTGATCCCCTGAAAGCCAGCAACAATAATAATCTTCCCTTTTTGAAGAGCATTTTGTATTGCAATGGGCTTGATCTCCTTAATGCGTGCATAGGTATGCAAATTATCTGTAACAATTCCTGCTTGACGCCCTGTCATGGCAACTGCATCGTACCCTTTGGCCTGAAGCGCAATAGAGAGTAGTGCTGCAGTAACACGTTCACCCGAGCTTAGAAGCATATCCATCTCTTTTTTTGCTGGACTCTTTGTAAAATGTTCTGCATAACCAATTAATTTATTGGTCTCTCCGCTCATTGCTGAAACAACAATAACAAGATCTTGACCGTCGTCTCTGGCTTTAGTAACACGGTTTACAACATTCTCAATACGATCAAGACTGCCAACACTTGTTCCACCATATTTTTGTACTACTAGCATTTATGTATCAACCCCTCTTGTATAAAATAGTTGATAACTTTTTGATAGGCTTTACGTTTGAAGTGAACGACTCTCTTGAATAGTTCGCTATATGTGACAAACTCATACTCTTTGAACTCCGGCACCTCAAATGCTTCCAAATTAATTTTAGTGTTCTCTTTGAGGCGAACCAAAAAATATTTTTGTGTCTGTCCGTCATAAGCATAACATTTTCCCCTTGCCACTTTAGGAAAATTATAAGTGATCCACGAAGGGAATTCTCCCAGTATCTCAATATCATTACAGCCAATCTCCTCAAGAAGCTCCCTTTTTAGAGCCTCCTTTGGTGTTTCTCCTTCGTCAATACCCCCTTGTGGAAACTGCCAAGCATCTTTGATATCGTTTCTATGGGCAATGAAAAACTCACATTTATTTGGATATTTTGGGGAGAGTATGATTGCTGAAACATTCCGGCGATAACGCTTCTTTGTCTGTATCATTTGTACTCATCTTCAATCAAATTTTAAAAATAAAATCCCTCTTCATGAGATTTCAGTAATCTAGAGTAAACTCTAAAATTTTCTGATATGATTTTATCTAAAATACCATTACAAGCCAATAAAATGTTAACCTATATTCATATTCCCTACTGTGACTCCAAGTGTCACTACTGCAGCTTCAACTCATATGTTGATAAGTTCGATACCAGACATGCCTATATGCAGGCACTTCATAGACAGCTTGTCTATGAACTGGAATATTTTGAAGCAACAAAAGGATGCATTGAGACTCTTTTTATCGGGGGAGGAACACCCTCGACAGTTGATCCATCTCTTTATGAACCAATATTTGAACTACTCTCTGATTACCTTCAAAATGGGGCAGAAATTACCACTGAAGCTAATCCTAATTCAGCAACCAAAGCATGGCTTTCTGGAATGAAGGCGCTTGGGGTAAATCGTATTAGTTTTGGTGCACAAAGTTTCCATGCAGATAAGCTCAAAGCACTCAACCGTGCACACTCTCCAATACAGACAAAAGAGGCTATTTTTACTGCTAAAGCATTGGGTTTTGAGCATCTTTCTCTTGATCTTATCTACAACTACTACGGTGACACCAAAATACTTTTAGGCAAGGATATAAATGAGGCTTTTGGTTTGCCTATTGACCATATTTCTGCCTATGAGCTCACCATCGAAAATAATACAAAGTTTAAAGCCACCCCAGAAGTACGCCAAGAGGATGATAGCCTTGCTTTTTTTATTGCAGAAGAGATTACAAGACATGGTTTTGAGCACTATGAGATCTCTAATTTTGGTACATATCAGAGCAAGCACAATAGAGGCTATTGGGAACTTAAGGACTATATTGGAGCAGGAGCAGGAGCAGTAGGTTTTAAGTATTTAACTTCAGATGATGCTATACGTTTTTACCCACAAACAGACATTGAAGCCTATATTGCAAACCCGTTAAAGATAACAAAGGAGTCTCTTAAGTTAAAAGAACTGCTTACTGAAAAAATATTTCTTGGATTACGTAGTAATGTGGGAATTCAAAAGTCCATATTGCCTGAAAAAATCAAAGAGAAGGTCAATATGCTTGTCAAAGAAAGAAAACTTACTGAGACTACAACACACTACTACAACACAAACTTCTTTATTGCTGATACTCTCACACTCTACCTTTTAGAATAAGTTTGATAAAATACGACACTTTAATCGAAGAAGGCAGGGCATGTTTGGCATTGGATTTACCGAAATACTTCTTATTGCAATCATCGCTATTCTCTTTTTGGGACCGGATAAGCTTCCTGAAGCGATGGTGCAGATTGCCAAATTTTTTAAAAGTATCAAAAAAACTATCAATGAAGCAAAAAGTTCTCTTGAAGAAGAGATGAGAATTGCTGATCTTAAAGAAGAAGCACTTAGCTATAAACAGAAACTTGATAGTGCTGCTAGTGAACTACAAGGTTTTAAGAATATCTCCATAGACGATATTATTGATGAGCCTACTGTAGCAAAAGAGAAACCGTCTTCCGATGCACTTAAAAGTACTTATGCGGATGAAGCAAAGCCGACAACACAGGTAGAACCTAAAATGGAGACAGTTGTGCTTAAGAAGAAAGAGAAACACTCTATTGCTAAAACCAAAAAGGCCAAAAAGGACAATATGTCTACTGCTAAAAAATCTAAAGAGGGAGACAATGTTTAATGTTTGAAGAGTTACGTCCTCATCTTGCAGAGTTACGTAAACGTATAGGGCTCTCTGTGCTTTCTGTATTTATTGCATTTGGTATTGCATTTACATTCCATGAGACAATTCTTGCATGGATCACTGCACCACTTGACCATGCTCTTGCAGAAGTCAAACAAAATGTTACAAAAAAAAGTATGACCCAGTGGCATATTGATCTCAATGCGAGTCGAAAGATAACCTCAGAAATAGAGGAGATTTCCCCAAAAGATAACTCAGGTGTTAAGGCAGCACAAAATCTCTCCAAATCACTCACACAAGCAGCACAGGCCACAGAAGGTGAACTTAAAAAAGGTTTAGAAAATGCAGCAAAGTCTGCCTATGAACTGGCAGCTTCATTGCGTGCCTCTAAAATCTTTAACCCACAAGTAACTACCCATCAAGTCGCAGGAACTTTCTTTGTTGCACTAAAGGTCTCATTTTTTGTGGGGCTCCTGCTAGCAATGCCATTTATTCTCTACCAACTTTGGCTTTTTGTGGCACCAGGACTCTATAGTCATGAAAAGAAAATGGTATTCCCCTTTGTAGCAGGAGGTTCTGTTATGTTTCTTTCAGGCGTACTGTTTGCCTATTATATTGTGACACCATTTGGGTTTCAATTTCTTATTACCTTTGGATCATTTCTCTATACACCTCTTATTAATATTGAGGACTATGTGGGTTTTTTTACAAAGATTATGATGGGGTTTGGAATTGCTTTTGAGTTGCCAGTATTCGCCTACTTCCTTGCTTTGCTTGGGTTAGTGACAGATCGCACACTCAAAGACTTTTTTAAATATGCTGTAGTAATTATTTTTGTTCTTGCAGCACTGCTTACACCACCTGATATCCTTACTCAGCTTTTAATGGCAGCACCACTGGTTATCCTTTATGGTATTTCTATTCTTATTGTCGCAGTAGTTAATCCTGACAAGAATGAAGATGGAGAAGATGGAGAAAAAGAGACGGAAAAAATGTAATGTCTACTACGCGATTAACAAAGAGCTATGACTACATACTCCCCAAAGAGTACATTGCAACTGAACCCGTATACCCTAGAGATCATGCAAAATTACTAGTTTATAATAGAAAAACCAACGAGATAACCCATGCTACCTTCGGTTACCTGCTCAACTTTCTACCCAAATGTGATATTTTTCTTAATGATACCCGTGTTATCAAGGCACGCATCTTTGGATATAAGTCTAGTGGTGGAAAAGTAGAACTTCTTTTAAACAAACCACTTGATGCCCACCATTACCTTGTTATGATACGAGGAAAGATCCATATTGGCACACAACTTTTCTTTGACAAAGGGTTAGTTGCAACTGTCATAGCGTTAAACAAGGATGGATCAAGAGTCGTTACTTTTGCCAAAAATAATACAGAAATATATTTTGAAACATTAGTGCCATTACTTGATGAGATAGGACACATTCCCTTACCTCCTTATATGCAACGCGAAGACAGGAAAGAAGATGAGTCTGACTATCAGTCCCTCTTTGCTAAGAATGCAGGAGCAGTTGCCGCACCTACTGCTTCTTTACATTTTACGTCAGATCTTTTTGAAAAACTCCAAAAAACCTACTCTACCCATACCCTGACATTGCATGTTGGGGCAGGAACTTTTAAGCCTGTTGAGGCAGAGAATATTCTTGATCACCCTATGCACTCAGAATATTTTCATATTCCTGATACTTCAGTAAAGATAATAGAGAGCCAAAAACCCATTCTTGCCATTGGTACAACTGTCACGCGTACCATTGAATATTATACTAGAACAAAACAGAAGGAGGGAGTATGTGACCTCTTTCTTAATCCACTTAATCCTCCTCAACGTGTCACTCATCTGCTTACAAACTTTCACCTACCCAAAAGTACACTTATTATGTTGGTAAGCGCTTTTATTGGAAGAGAAAAGACGTTACAGCTATACCAAGAGGCAATCGAAAAACAGTATCGGTTCTTCTCTTATGGAGATGCTATGCTTATACTCTAATTGTTTTTATTTTTCATGGTTATATTGGCAGGATATTTTATTTATGGTATAGTTTTGGACTACAGATAAATGGTTATGCCTTAAACAAACAAGAGATTATAAGGATGTCAATATGCTATCATCAATAATAAAAAATCTATAAATTATGAAAGATTTTTAAAATGAGATTAGACAGATACCTAGTAGATGAGGGTTATTACGAGAGTCGTAACCGTGCGAATGATGCCATAAAAGCAGGATTAGTACTAGTAGATGGAAAGAGAGGGAAGCCTTCAACAAAGATAGATAACAATATACTCGTAGAGGTAGAGGATTCTAAATTTTATGTGAGTCGTGCAGCTCGTAAGCTAGAGGATTTTCTAGAAAATTATCCTATGAATTTTAAAGGTAAATCAGCCTTAGATATAGGCTCTTCTACAGGAGGTTTTGCTCAGATAGTGCTGGAAAATGGGATAGAGCGTTTGAGCTGTGTTGATGTAGGTTCTGACCAACTGCATATATCATTACGTAAGAATAAAAAAGTGACGCTTCATGAAGAAACTGATATTAGAGAATATGAAGATGAACTGAGATATGATTTAATCACTTGTGATGTATCGTTTATCTCTATTCGAAAAATTATGGATGATATAGACAGACTATCAATAAATGGTACAGACATCATCATACTTTATAAACCACAATTTGAAGTGGGTAAAGATGTAAAGCGTGACTCTAAGGGTGTAGTGAAAGACCTTGATGCTATTGCTAGACGTAAAGAAGAGTTTGAGGCTGAGGCGAAGAAACTTGGCTGGGATAAAAAGTATCAAGCAGAGTCAAAAGTACAAGGAAAAGAGGGTAGTCAGGAGTATTTTTATCACTTTGTAAAATTGAAAACAAGAAATAAAAATTGATATATAAAAATAATATAAAATCTATTACAATAGGTTCGTTTGATGGTATACATATTGCCCATCAGGCACTCATTGGTCGTGTGGAAGCAGTGGTGGTTATTGAGCGTAATGGTGGGTACTTAACGCCAGGCTATAAAAGAACACTCTATACAAGCAAGCCATGTTACTTTTACCATTTTAATAAAATACATACACTTTCACCTGAAGCATTTATCTCTAAAATAGAAGAGGATTTTCCCGCACTTGAGAAGATTGTAGTAGGATATGACTTCTCTTTTGGCAAAAAGAGGGTAGGCGACAGTATGCTATTAAGTAAGCTCTTTTGTAAAGAAGTAGAAGTTGTACCTGAAGTTATGTGGCAGGGGGTGTCTGTACACTCAAGAACAATCAAGCAATATCTTTGTGAAGGGAATATAGAAATGGTTAGTCATCTATTGGGTAGAAATTACTGTATTGATGGCAATATTATTCATGGGCAGGGGATTGGGCAAAAAAAACTTGTACCTACTCTCAATTTAAAAGTTAAAAACTACCAGCTTCCCCGAGAAGGTGTTTATGCGACAAAAACATTGATTGGGGAAGAGTGGTTTGAAAGTGTGACATTTATAGGAAATCGAATGACCACGGATGGATCATTTGCTGTGGAGACTCATGTACTAGAAAAGAAACTTCCTGTGCTATCTTATGGATCGATCTTTATTTTATTCCATGCATTTATTCGTTCAAACCGAAAGTTTGATACATTGAATGCGCTTAAAATACAGATTAAAAAAGACATAATACAAACTAAAAAGATATTGGTATGAAAGATAAAGTATTTACCAAACCTATAGAGAAAAAGTTTGAGTTTGATGAAGCCGTGGCTTCTGTGTTTGATGATATGTTATCTCGTTCTGTGCCTTTTTATGATGAGGTACGAAAACTGATTATCTCCTTAATATTGGCTCAAGAGAAAGAAGGAATGAAGGTATTAGATCTTGGTTCTTCTACTGCAAAGTTTTTGCTTGATTTGCATTCAAAAATGAAAGTACCTATGAAACTTAAAGGATTAGATAATTCTCAAGCTATGCTAGACAGAGCCGAGCAAAAATGTCAAGCTTTTGGAGCAGATATAGAGCTAGAATTTGCTGATATGTTGGCGTATCACTATGATAATGAAGATATTATAGTAGCCAACTATACTCTACAATTTATACGACCCATACAGCGTTTGGAGCTAGTCAAGAAGCTTTATGATGGATTAAGTAAGGATGGGATTTTTATTTTTTCTGAAAAAGTAGTTTTTGAAAATAAGGTATTAGATAAGCAGATAATAGATATTTATTATGCCTATAAAAAAGAGCAGGGTTATAGTGAATATGAAATAGCACGAAAAAGAGAAGCATTAGAAAATGTACTTATTCCTTTTACACTTAAAGAAAATATTCAAATGTGTAAAGAGGCTGGATTTTCTAAAATTGAAACTATTTTTCAGTGGGCAAATTTTGTAACTTTTGTTGTCAAAAAGTAGTAATATATTTCCATAGTACGTAAGTACGGGCCCCATTAAAAAATATGAGTTATTCACCAATTATTCACCATGTGAAAAGGAAAAACTTTCAGATAACTGTGTGGTGGGAATTTACTAAAAAATATGAGTATTTTATGTATTATTCATCATGTAAAATTTAAAATATTTTTATTATAAATTTAGATTTCTATACTAAGGCATACGACTATTTCAAATTTTTTCAGCTATAATCTTGTAATTTATTATGTAAGGATAGATTCATGAGTTGGACACCAGAGAGCTGGAGGGCATTTCCTATAAAGCAACAGCCAACATACCTAGATAGAGAAGCACTTGATATGACAGAGAAGATGTTGAGTTCCTATCCACCATTAATATTTGCCGAAGAGGCACGAAGACTTAAAGAGAAGTTAGCGGCGGCAGGTCGTGGTGAAGCATTTTTGCTTCAAGGAGGGGACTGTGCAGAAAGTTTTGCAGATTTTAATGCACAGAATATTAAAAATCTTTTCAAGCTAATGTTGCAAATGAATATGGTATTAATGTACTCTACAGGAAAACCGGTTATTAAAGTAGGACGTATTGCTGGGCAGTTTGCCAAGCCAAGAAGTTCCGACTTTGAAGAGAAGAATGGTACCAAATTAGCAAGTTATCGTGGTGACATTATCAACTCTATCGAATTTACCGAAGAAGCAAGGATACCAAATCCTAAGAATATGCTAAAAGCATATAGTCAGTCTGCAGCCACACTTAATTTGTTACGTGCTTTTGCACGTGGTGGTTTAGCAAACCTCAATAAGGTACATAAATGGAATCTTGATTTTATTAAGGATAACTCACTTGGTAAACGATATGATGAACTTAGTGATAAGATAGATCATGCTATGAAATTTATGGCAGCTTGTGGGCTAACAAGCAAAACATTACCACAGTTACATCAGACAACACTCTATACTTCACATGAAGCACTACTACTCAATTATGAGCAGGCATTAACACGTAAAGACACAGAAACAGGCGAGTGGTATGATTGCTCTGCACATATGTTATGGATTGGTGACAGAACCCGTGACTTAAATGAAGCACATATTGAGTACTTTAGGGGTATCAAAAACCCTATTGGATGTAAAGTTGGACCAAGTATAGATGAAGATGAACTTATTGCACTCATTGATGCACTTAACCCAGAGAATGAAGAGGGAAGACTCAATCTGATTGTTCGTATGGGTGCAGATAAAATTGATACCCTTTACCCCCCATTACTCAAAAAAGTACGTGACGCAGGAAAAAATGTTGTTTGGACAATTGACCCAATGCATGGGAATATTGAGAAGTCTTCGACTGGTTTCAAAACACGTGATTTTGCTAATATTCTTTCAGAAGTAGAACAGTTTTTCAAGATACACAAAGAGCATGGAACGGTTGCGGCAGGTATCCATCTTGAAATGACAGGAAATAATGTAACTGAGTGTACCGGAAGTACTTCTTGTGCCATTACAGAAGAGGGATTAGCAAGTCGTTATCATACGCAATGTGATCCAAGACTTAATGCTTCTCAGGCACTTGAACTAGCATTTATGATTTCTGATACAATTTGTGACTATGGCCCAGAAAATAAAGAATAGATATATCTAGAAAAATATCAAGAAGCAACAGAGTAGAGATATTACTGAAGGTAGGTTGTATAAAATTTATTACTTTTCTATCTAATAGAAAAGATATTTTTCCCCCCTTCGTGCCAATAGGATAGATCCATTTGATGGATACTAAGAATGCTTTTGACAATATAAAGACCAAGTCCTAACCCACCTTCAGAAGCATGGAATGGCTTAAAATACTCTTCCAGTGGGCAGGAGAGTTGTTTGCCTTTGTTGAGGATCTTTGTATGATTATCATCAATGCAGACAATAGCATGTTTATCAGTTGAGTACTTGATGGCATTGTCTAGTAAATTTTTGAGTACGAGTGCAAGGAGTTCAAAATCAGCTGTAACAATATAATCTTTTTTAACTTCAATACTTACCAATCGTTCAGGATTCTCAATCATTAATAAATCAATGCTCCCCTCAACAAGATCGCTCATCTTATAGGGTTTAAGATTGAGATCAAAATTTTTAGAGGTTATCTTCTCTATTTTGGCAAATTCATCTATGAGGAGATTGAGTCGTTCAAAAATACCATGAAGACGTTGTTTACTTTTTTTATCGGGTAGCATTTCACTTATGAGGCGCCCTTTGGCAATGGGAGTCTTTAGCTCATGCATAATGGCACGTAAAAAGAGTTGACGAGACTGCAATAGTTCTCGTATCATGGTTACGGCATGATCAAACTCATTAGCAACTTCTGCAATTTCATCATGCTTATCGCTACCGTATCGTATATTTAAATCACCTTCAGAGAATTTTTTGATCTTCTCTTTGAGTTCAGTAATGGGGCGTAAGGATCGGATGATCCAGAGATAAAGCATAATGATCAATAAAAAGACAATAATAAAGACTGCAATACGTTTGATGGGGTACTTGGGCTTATTCTCATTTTTCAAGAAGAGTTTGAAGCGGTCATTATTAATAAGGATAACCCGCTGTAGACAGTAGTTGTCTGCGGCATACTTTTTGTACTTTCCTTTTTCTTTGAAATAGCGTTCTACTTGAACTATTTTTGCCTTATCTTTAAAGAGAGAGAAGTTTTGTGATTCAAGATAGGCTTCATCTATCTTTCCATTGTATAAATAACAATTATAAAGATAATGTGCAATTGTACGCTCCTTCAGTTCATTGAGTTCATCATATTTGGCATGGTCGTATTTGATAGAACCAATAAAGAGAATAGCAAGAAGCAAAAGAGCTACAGAAAAGACTACCTTGATTTTATTCCGTAGTGATGAGAAATGATTAAACAAGTTTGTAACCTACGCCTCTAACAGCCTGAATACACTTGTTCTCACCAAGTTTGGAGCGAATTTTGGAGATAATAACATCGAGGCTTTTCCCTTGTGAGTCAATACTCATTGTGGCAGAAGAGTTGATAATTTGCTCACGTGACTGAGTCATACCTTGGTTTTTGGTCAATAGAGAAAGTACTTCGAATTCAGCAGGGGTAAGGTGAAGTGCTTTGCCTTTATAGTAGATGGTGTCACCCTTAATTTCAAAGTCACTTTTGGATACACTGGCAGAGGTTTCTCTCTCCCCCTTGCTGACACGATTTAAAATTGACATGATGCGTGCATACATCTCTTTGGGATCATAAGGTTTTGGCAAATAGTCATATGCCCCTAGTTCAAAGCTTTGAACCTTATCGTTAATATCATTGCGTGCAGAGGAGATGATGACAGGGATATTATATTTACGTACTAACTCTTCACACACTTCTAATCCATCCATTCCTGGAAGTGTTAGATCGAGAATGACCATATCGAACTTTTTTACCCCCGCACTGAGCCCAAGAAATGGATCTTCGTAATTGATTACCTTGATATCAAACTGTGCAAGATACTCACTAAGAAGCTCTGCAAACTCTGGATCATCTTCTATCATTAAAACATTAATCATCTATACTCTCCTTAATTTATTCTAATTTTATTATATCATCATAAAATTAATTGAGCACAAATAGATCTATATAAAATCAACCTTCATGTGTATAGATTAATTTTTCACTCAATTGATTACCATTGAGCTCAATGTATCGCATTGGATATTCATCAAGATCAAGTGGACGTATGAAGCCACGGGTTGTAATGACTCTTACATGATTGATAAGTTTGAGGTTATCAATATGTTTATGTCCAGAGAGCGTGGCAATGAGATTGGGATATTCAAAAAGTGTCTTAATCACCTCCTCAGTATTGCCAAGTACATATTTGTGGATATCCTTCTTGTCTGTTCCGCACCAATAATTGGTATAGGGGTGGTGATTAAGTATAAGTGTTGGTTTGCCCTGTTCAAGCATTTTTTTAGCAAAAGTAATTGTCTCTTTGCCGTAACGCCCATTATTAGCATTTTCGATAGTACTATCAAGACCCAGTATAAGATAGCCATTTTTTTCGACAGCCCAATCTCTGCCTTCTACTCGTAGTTCTTTTTGTGACATGAAGAGTTTTTTAAACTCTTTTAGGTGAATACGGTTATCATTAACTGGTGATGACTCTTTATTTCCACGTACATGATAGACTGGGCAGTGAAGTTTTTCAGTAATTTCTTTATAAATAAGAGCATCTTTGTCTCCCGCCATATTGTTATTAAAATTATCGCCACCAAAAAGTACACAATCAAGATATGGATAGTGCTTATTGAGATATTTTACTGCCATTTTGAGTGCTTCTACACTATCGGGCGCACCTAAATCCATATGCGCATCTGTAATATGCACCAGCTTGAGTGTTTTGGATTGTATATTTGTTTCTGACGCTACCAGTGGCATAGCGGCAAGTGCTGCAGCACCTTTAAAAAAGTTTCTTCTTGATTGGTTAGGCATGACTTCTCCTTGTTTTTATTGTAGTGGGAATGCAGTAGCATTTTTATTTTCTAAACTATATTATATAGTAGAGTCGAGTATATATTTTTAATCTAAATATCATTTTATAACAATAAATCTTAACACATTAAAATAAAAAAACTGTAAAATAGAGGTGAGATTATTTTAAAGAGAGTAAAGTATAATGAAAAAATATCGTACATCAACACTTCATAGGTATGAGCGATGGATGCGTGTAGGTACATTTTTAATACTTTTTATACTCTTTATTTCTCTCTCTTTTTGGGTAAAATATGTTAACGAAGGACGTCTTATTAGATTAAGTGACAAAGTTGTAAAAAATTTTAGAGTGGCACTTGATTATGAGATGGTGAATCTTCTCTCTTTTTCTATGGCATTTTCTGAAGATGGGGAGCTTAAAAATGCTCTTTTGCAAGATGATGAAGCCACAGGTCATAAAATACTAAGCAGTATTACGGAACGATTTAAAAAGTATACACATCTAAAGTCACTTCGTATTCAGATTATTACACCCAATTTTTTTATATTTGCTCGAAGTTGGGATGAAGGATTTGAAGGAATGCCAATTTGGTGGTTTCGTGATGACTTAGGTGTATTAAAGAAAAAAAGAGAGCCAAAAGTTGGTGTAGAGACAGGAAGACTTTTAACATTTAAAGCAACAGTACCTATTCATAGTAGGGTAAAACTTTTGGGGTATTTGGAAGTTATTACTCTTTTGGATGAGTTTGTACAAAAATTGCATCAAAAAGGGATTGAACTTTTTGTTATGATGGATGAAAAGTATCTTGAAAAGGCAGAGCTGATGTATGATTTTCCAAGAATTGAAAAGTATGTTATCTCTAACCGAAATTATAATCAGTTATATTTAAATCACTTAAAAAGAGTTGACTGGGAAGCACTTATATCAGAAGATTATATTTATGACGAGAAAACACTTTTTCTTTCAGAACCCATGTATAATGGTGAAGGAAGACAGATAGGATATTATATTTTTGCAATTGCAGAAGACATGATAGAGCAGTATGAAAAAGAAAAAAGTAGTTTTTCTCTATTGAGCCAATTTTCTAATGAAGATATTGAGAAGGTAGTTGAAACATGGAGAAGTCCAGCAGATAGTTTTAAAAGCATAAAAGATAAAGAATTGGTTGACCTGCTTCCAAAACTACACAAGGAAGATAAAAAAGAACTTGAATTAAGGGCAAAAAGTATTTTAAGAACATATACCAAAGGAGAACTGATCGATATTATTCTCTCTAAAAAATATAGAGAAAAGAAGGTTGGAATTATAAAATGAGAATTATGATATTAGAAGATGAAGCCGTATTGGCAATGAGTATGAAAGAGTTCTTGGAAGATTCTGGTTTTGAAGTAGAAAGTTTTGGTAATTCGGATGATGCATACGATGCTATATTTTCAAGAAGCTATGATTTATTTTTACTTGACGTAAAGGTTCCAGGTGAGAAGAATGGTTTTGATATGCTTGATGAGTTACGCAAGGAGGGAAATAGAACGCCAACAATTTTTGTTACTTCTTTGGCAGATATTGATGATTTGAGCAGGGGATATAAGTGCGGTGCTTGTGATTATATCCGTAAACCATTTGATCTTGCAGAGCTAAAGCTTAGGATCGATCAGGCAGTTAAAATACACTGTTTTGCATCACAAGATGAATTAATAGAACTGCCAAATAATTACAAGTATGATGTTAAGCGAATGAAGCTTTTATATAAAGATGAAATTGTTAAACTAACAAAAATGGAAACAAAGATACTTGAACTTCTCATTAAACAGAGAGGAAGTGCTGTAACATGCGAACTTTTTTGGGAAGAAATTTGGGGCGAATGGGTCGATTCTGCAAATATACGGGTGCAAGTAGGAAATTTGCGAAAGAAACTTAAACAAGATTTTATT
This sequence comes from Sulfurovum sp., assembly GCA_020525365.1. Lineage (NCBI taxonomy): Bacteria > Pseudomonadati > Campylobacterota > Epsilonproteobacteria > Campylobacterales > Sulfurovaceae > Sulfurovum > Sulfurovum sp. Next base: position 1,007,053 of record JAIZOF010000001.1, read on the forward strand.
AAAAATATACGGGGAGTAGGGTATAGTATTGATATTTGATTCAGAAAGATTTGCAAGACGCTATGCACTCATCTACACAAGTGTTTTGGCAGTATTGTTGATTGCACCACTGGTTACATATATTTTTTTATTATTGCAGATTGATGAGGCAAAAATAAAGATAGCACTCAAACATCAGATGGTCAACATTATTAATATCATGCAACAATATGACAACAAAGAGAAGATATTTCACTTTCCACACTATAAGGAGTATGATACGGCACTTTATGACAAGAATTTTAAGGTAATTTTTTCAACACTTCATTTTCAGCCCACCTCTTTTACGGAAGGGTTTCATCAGAAAGATAGATACTACTATCACATCTATACTTTGCCCCATGGTCACTATTTTGGTGCAGACTATCTTCTTGTTTCAACTGTACATACTGCCTATGATATATATCTGTTCGCAACACTAGTATTAATGGGTATTGTTTTGACACTTTATATTTTTTCACTATTACTATTACGGAATTTTTCAGCACCCTTTGAGAAACTTAATATACAGCTGGATAGTTTTATCAAAGACTCTATGCATGAGATTAATACGCCATTGAGCATCATTAATCTTAATGCAGATCTTTTTGCCACCAAATATGGAGAGAATAAATATCTCCATCGAATAAAAGCAGCCTCTAAAACATTAGCAACAATCTACAATGATATGGATTATCTAATTAAAAGAGGACGAGTGCAGCACAGAATTGAGAAGATTGCTATGGGAGATTTTATTCAGCAGAGGATTGATTATTTTCAAGAGATTGCAAACTTGAAGAATATTACTCTGGTTTCTAATATTGAGTTTGGTGTAACCTATCGATTTTCCCGAACAAAACTGCAACGTATCATTGACAATACAATCTCAAATGCCATCAAGTATAGTCATGACAATACGAATGTTGAGATATCGCTCCACTGTGCTCAGGAAGATATTGTATTTAGTGTTAAAGATTTTGGAGTTGGCATAGAAAATATAGAGAAGATATTTTCTCGCTATTATCGTGAAAATGAGACCAAGGGAGGGTTTGGTATAGGTCTAAATATTGTTAAACAGATTATTGATGAAGAGAGTATTCTTTTGAAAGTAATATCGACACCGCAGAGTGGTGCTATATTTACTTATTATTTTAATATTATAAAATAATATTATAAAATAATATTTATTTTTTACATTTTTTTTACACTTCTACGTTATCATACTCCCTGAAACCACTTTTGAAAGGAGTATGGATGCATATAACAATCAAGCATATCGGATTGATCACCTTGTTTGTTTCAGGTACTTCGTCACTGATAGGAGCCGATCTTCCCGACATTAGTCATAAAGATATTGCTACAGTTTCGAATACTTCATCTGATTTAACAAAATCTTACGATATGCCAAATGCAAGCAGAATGATTGAGAAAGATCTTCTTAAGGATCCCCAGAGATATGCAATGCCAAAATCATGCAATCTCAGTGATCCTGAATCAATTGCACGCGGGGCATATATTTTTCACAATCTAAATGGTAGAAAAGCAAAAAAGGTACCACCAAAAGGCTTGTCAAAGTTTATTGAGGTTAAAGGTAAAGATGGCAAAATGAAAAAGAAGCCCAAGCAGTATGGGAACTGTGTAGCATGCCACAATATCGAAGGTGCCAAAGGAGCAGGAAATATTGGTCCAGATCTTAGTAATTATAAGACAATATTTCTTGATACAAAAACGAGAGATTATCAATTTGTTTATCAGAAGATTGCTGATCCAAGAATTGACAATCCAGATAGTGACATGATAGTCAACTTGACGACAGGGCTCTTCAATGAGCAAGAGATATGTGATCTAGTTGCTTATGTAACTTCAGATAAATAAGAAAAAATAATTAAAAAAGGATAAATTGATGGAAAGAAGAAATTTTTTAAAGAACCTATGTGCTGTTTCAGCATTGACAACTGTAGCTACTTCAAGTTTGCTTATAGCAGAAGAAGCCAAAAAGGTACCAAAGGGAAAAAATGCAATCAGTTATGAAGCAGCATTAGCAGCTATTACTGGAGGAAAACCAGTAGCCGATAGCAATAAAATATCACTTACTGTGCCAGAAATTGCAGAGAATGGTGCAGTTGTTCCTGTCAAAGTTAGTGTAGATCATCCTATGGAAGCAAATAACTATGTTAAGGCAATTCATATTCTTGTAAGCAAGAATGGTAACACAAGAGCAGTAGATGTCATGCTTACGCCACTTAATGCAAAAGCATACTTTGCTACAAGGGTTAAGCTTGGTGGTACACAGGATGTGGTTGCGGTTGTAGAACTGAGTAATGGTACTTTTATTAAAGCCTCCAAGCCTGTGAAGGTAACCATTGGTGGATGTGGTTGATATAGCACAAGAGTTAAAGAAAAAAATTAATAATTAAAAAAAGGATAAAACATGCCAGCAAACGCAAGAAAATCAATGATTAAAATTAAGCCAAAAAAATACAAAACAGGTGATATTGTTAAGGTGGACTTTATTGTAATTCACCCAATGGATACAGGTCTGAAAAAAAATAAGAAAACAGGAAAGATTATTCCTGAGAAATATATTGACTCGATTACATTTAAACTAGATGGAAAACCGTTCACTACAATGACAGTATGGGAAACAGTTTCAGCAAATCCATATTTCTCAGTAAACCTAAAAGTGCCAGGAAAAGGAAAAATTACAGTTGATTATACGGACAATACAGGAGAGAAAAACTCTAAGAGTAAGAAACTTAAGCCAAAGGATTAAACATGAAAAAGCTACTACTTCCTGTAGCGCTTATGATTGCTATGGCAAGTGCCGCAGATCAGTTTGCTATGAGTGATGCAGATAGGGCGATGTACAAAGAGATGCTGGAGAATAATCCAGCAGATATTTTTGTTGAAGAAGGGGGAGAAATTCTTGAAGAGGAGCTAGGCGGAGATGAAGCACTTGCAAAATTTCTTGGAGTCTCCGAAAAAGAGCTTCCCAAAGAGATTGCCTCTTTTCCAAAATATGTTACAAAACTTGGTAATGTTGTTGGGCTTGATCAGGTGATACAGGCAATGCAGACTGAACAGGGAAAAAAGAAAACAAAACTCAAAAGTGGAAAGATGTTTTCTGTGCTTGCATATGTCAAATCACTAGCAAATGACGAAATACCTAATATTGACCTGAGTGAACCGCATGAAAAAGCAGCATATAATTTAGGAAAAAAGACATTTATGACCAAAAGGGGAGGACGTGGACTTTCGTGTAATTCTTGCCATAGTAAAAATATTGTAGGGATGATATTAAGAACGCAGCCTCTTCCAGATCTTGGTGCAGCTGGTGCTGGTTCCACATGGCCTGCATACCGTATGACAAAGTCAAGTTTGAGAACATTGCAAAGAAGATTTCAAGGATGTATGAAAAATGCATTACTAAAAGTAATTCCTATTGGCTCTAAAGAGATGGTGGGACTAGAGGTATATATAACAAAATTAGCACAGGAAAAAAAGCAACCAATTGCTATTCCTGGTTTAAAAAGGTAGAAATTATGGATATTAATAGACGAGACTTTCTCCAGATTGCCGCGGCACTTGGTATTTTAGGTGCTACTGGAGGAAACAATCTTTTTGCAGGAGGTCATATAGAAAAAGAACGTATTAAAAACTTCTCTTTTTCGGATTTGATGGATTTTGACTCCAAAGGAAAAGCAACACTATTGCATATTTGTGATATGCATGCTCATATTAAGCCACTTTACTGGAGAGAACCATCAACTTTGATCTCTGCAAAGAATCTTGTAGGGACACCAGGATTTATTTGTGGCGATAGTTTTGAGAAATATTATGGTATCGAACCAGGATCACTTGATCAGTATTTTGATACTTATAGTAACTTTGAAACATTGGCAAAGAAGTTTGGAAAGATGGGTGGTATTGCTCACATCAAACCCATTGTAGACCATGTTAAAAAAGAGAGAGGTGAGAAGAATGTACTTCTGCTAGATAGTGGTGACACATGGCAAGGAACAGCAGTTGCACTTAAAACACGAGGAGAAGCGATCGTTGATGCACAGAACTATTTAGGTGTTGATGTAATGGTTGGGCACTGGGAATTTACCTATGGAAAAGAGCGGGTACAAGAACTCATTAAGATGTTTAAAGGAGAGTTTATCTCTCAAAACGTAATTGATAATGACCCGTTCTCAGATAATTTTGAAGAGCTAATTTTTCCACCATATACCATTAAAGAAGTTGGTGGTGCAAAAATAGGAATTATTGGACAATCTTTTCCTTTTACTTCTACGGCAAATCCTAAAAAATTTACTCAAGGATGGAGTTTTGCATTACGTCATGAATCATTACAAAAGTTTGTTGATGAACTACGTCAAAAGAAGAAGGTTGACTGTGTCGTAGTGCTTAGTCATGATGGTTTTTCTGTTGACCAAGAGCTTGCTAAAAAGGTTAAGGGTGTAGATTTTATTTTAAGTGGACATACACATGATCCAAGTCCTAAGCCAATTATTGTCAATGATACTGTTATTCTTATTGCAGGAAGTCATGGAAAGTATGTGGGGAGACTTGATCTTGATATCAAAGATAAAAAAGTTGTTGATTATAGTTTCAAGTTGATTCCTGTAGCTTCTAATCTTATTCCTGCAGATAAAGTGGGAGAAAAACTAGTTAGAAAATGGTATGAACCTTACAATAAGGAGCTTAATGAGGTACTGGGTACAACAAAGGGAATATTGTATAAAAGAGATACATTCTACTCAACTTTCGATGCATTAATAGGTCAGGCGATTCAAGATGAGATGGGCAGTGATATTGTCTTTACTCCAGGATACAGATGGGGTACGACCCTTCTGCCAGGAGATAAGATTCTTAAGGATAATGTCTACGAAATGACAGCAATCACATATCCTGAGGTCTATACATTTGAACTGAAAGGTTCCATTATTGCAAATCTAATGGAAGATATTGCTGACAATGTATTTAATGCCAATCCACTATTGCAACAGGGTGGCGATATGAGTCGTTTGACGGGGGCAAGCTATAGCATTAAGATTGATGCCCCATCAGGCAAACGTATTTCAGATTTCAAAATAGGAGGGAAGCCATTAGATCCGAAAAAAACATACAGGGTTTCTTCTTGGGGAGGGAATCTGCAAAATGCAGGTGAAAACTTAGACAAGAAGAAAATACGCGAAGTGTATGAGATAGTCAGTGACTATATTCGTAAGAAAAAAGTAATTGATATTAGCAATAAATCAAATGTTACGGTACTTGATTTTAATTGTGGTTGTCCTAAAAAAGGGGCTAAGTGTTAAACTCAATGTGTGCCTAATTCTTCTAGTTGCGACAGAAATGATTTCAAGTCTTATTTTGGGCAAATATATGATACAAAATTACATATAGAGTATAACAAAATTATTTTTACTATATAAAGGAAAGACAATGAAAACAATAATAAAAATAGGTCTAATAGCTTCTTTTCTGTCAATAGGGAATATGCTTTTTGCAGGTGGTCATATTTTGCTGGAAAGATCAGTTAGGCAACATATGCCAGAAGGATCAGTCAGGCAACATATGCCAACAAGATCAGTCAGGCAACATATGCCAGAAAGATCAGTCAGGCAATATATGCCAACAAGATCAGTCAGGCAACATATGCCAGAAGGATCAGTCAGGCAATATATGCCAACAAGATCAATTAGGCAACATATGCCAGAAGGATCAGTTGCACATGTATCGAAAGTAACCACATCATCTGCTAAATCATCATCTGCCAAGCCAAAGCGTCAGATGCGAGGCAATATGACCCTAAAGTATAATATTTTACCAGGCAGTGTTGATACGGTTGGCGATATGTTCTTAAAGGGTATAGTTTACAAACGACTCAGATCCAATACTTTTTTGTGGGATTGGACTAATGAGAATGAAGCCAAAAAGCGTAAGACGAATAAAGCTTGGGGTTTAGGTGGAAGCCTTGTCTACAAAACTGCGGTATTTAATGGTTGGAGTACTACTTTCGCATATTATGGATCCCTAAACCCTGATTTTTTTAGAATGGATTCAGCAGATGTAGGGTTTACAAAAGCAGGAAAGGATACATTTAGTAGATACAAGGTTAAAATGGGTAATGGATTTGGTATTCAAGCTATTGCGCAGGGGTTCTTGGAGTACAATAATGGCACAATAGATATACGCGCAGGGCGCCAGCTTTTTGAGTCTGTATTCACCAAATCAAATGATACAAAAATGATACCAAATAGTTTTGATGGGATAACCATGTCTATCAAAATGTCTCCAAAGGTAAAAACTAGACTTGCTTACTTTGTAAAACAAAAACTAAGAGACCATCAGAATGCACATGATTTAGTTACCTTTAAAGATGAAAAGGGTGAGAGTTGGGCAAATAATGATGATTCGGCTATTCACAAGGGCTTGAATTATGATGCATTTTTCATGGCTGGAGAAAATTTAAATCATAAAATGTATTTGATTGATTTTAATACAAAGGATATCAAAAATCTTAATTTAACATTGAGTGCGTTGAGTGTACCTGGTATTGTACAAGATTTTACAATAGAAGCACACTATAAAATACCTTTGGAAAAAAGTGGATGGATTGCAAGACCAGGCATAAGATATTTTGTACAACAAGATGATGGTGGAGGTGCCATAGCAGGCGATAAAAATCTTAAAGGTAAACCATTAACAGGTTATGCACCAGGTGTAATTGGATCTCTGGATTCAAGTCTTATAAATGCCAGAATTGATCTAAAAATGCCGGATAAAAAAGGTTTCTTTAGAGTGGGATATTCTTTCGTTGATGATAAAGCAGATATTTTTGCACCATGGAGAGGCTTTCCAACAGGAGGATTTACAAGAGCAATGGCGCAATATAACTGGTATGCAAATACAAAAACCTATATGTTTAGAGCAGTCTATAAGTTTACACCAAAACTTAAGGCGAGTGTAAGATATGCCATACAAGATTTTGATGACAATAAACCAGGAGTACAGGCTGATAGTGATGTGATTCATTTGGATATATGGTATAATTTCAATAAAAATTTACAAATGAAAACACGTGTTGGTATTGCTAAGGCTAATATAGATAATGTATCAAAACAAGATGTATCGTATAATGAGTATCGTCTTGAATTCAATTATCTCTTCTAATAATTATAGTCTTAGATGTTGAAAAACCTCATTTTATATGGTATTGCAACCATTTCTTTGAGTGCTTTTGATTATAATCTACATCCCAAAAAAGTAGCAGAAGATATCTACTGCTTTTTTGGAAAACTTGAAAATATTTCCATGCAAAATGGTGGAAACATGGTTAATACATGCTATGTTCAAACCAAAGAAGGGTATGTTGTTATCGATAGTGGTCCTACCTACTCCTACGCTTTACAAGCATATTCAAGTATGCAACAAATATCTAAGCTTCCAGTCAAATATGTTATCAATACGCATGATCATGATGACCATTGGTTAGGCAATAGCTTCTATAAAAAACAAAATGCTTTCCTGATAGGACCAGAGACTTATGCAAAAAATATCTTTTTTGGAATGAAGACAAGGATGCAAAGGATGGTAGGTAGCGAGATATTTTCAGGTACCACCATAGTGAAACTTGATAAGATTGTTAAGCAATATCACAAAATACAGGTAGGAAAGACTTTGTTTGAGATTAAACAGCTTGTATCTCAGGCACATACTAAGGGCGATTTAATTGTATATCTGCCTCAGAAAAAAGTACTTTTTGCAGGTGATTTAGTTTTTAATGATCGGATTACCTCTTTGCGTGACGGTTCTTTGATTGGATCTTTGCGGGCATTGGATTTAATAGACGAATTGCGGCCTAATGTGATTGTAGGAGGACATGGTTATCGTACAGATGCCAATGCAACACAAGCATTTAAAGGTTATCTCTTGGATATGAAAACAGAGATATTGGATGCACTTGACAATAATATACCAATAGAAGAGATTACAAAGAAGATACAAATGCCAGCATATAAAAATTTAAAACTTTACAATGTGCTACATCGTCGTAATGTATTTGATGCCTATCGAGAACTCGAAATGTATGATGAAGATGAAATTAGAGGAGAGAAGCAATGAAGATAGGTTTGATAAGATGTGTGGTGCTATTGGTTGGAACAATACTCTCTTTACATGCTTTTAGCGGAGAAGATGTCTATCAAAAAAAATGTGCATCTTGCCATGAGTCCTATATTCCCATGAAGAAACTAATGAAGAATTTTGTTAAACATAAAAACAGGCTTTTAAAACTTAAAGCACCGACATTAAATCAACTCTCCTATCGACTCAAGCAACAAATAGGAGATTCTAGTGGTGATGAAGATATGCATCGTATGGAAGTTGAAGCATTTATTTTTGACTATTTAAATCATCCCAATAAGCAAAAAACAGTCTGTTTGCATGATGTGATACAGTACTTTCCTGTTATGCCAAGCATGAAAGGAAAAATCAGTGAGGAGGAGGTTGAGGCAGTGAGCAACTATATTTATGATTTTGATAAAAATATGGTTGAACAAAAAAGTGTAAAGTACGAATCCTTTTCTGTCGCATTAAAAAAAGTAATAAAAAGTAATAAAATCATTATGATAGAGGCTGTATCGAAACATTGCCATTTTTGTAAAAAAATGGAGAGAGAAGTAATGATAGATGAAGGTGTGGTGTCTGTGCTGAAAAAAGATTTTGTTGCCGTCACTGTGGATATTAGCAAAAATCCTTTGCCGATGGGACTTACTGCTGAATTGACCCCAACTTTCTTTTTTATCAATAAAGATAAAAATATACTACGACATATAGTTGGTGCACGAAACACTGAAGACTTTCTTCAAATTTTAAAAGAGGTAAAAATGAGCCAAAAAGGAGAAAATTATGGCAAACATTAGACGTATTATTATGCTATTAATCACAGGAACACTTTTAGTTTTAGCAAGAACAGGAGAAGAAGTTTATCAGGAGATATGCTCAAAATGTCATATTGCATATATTCCTGAAGATAAATTAAAAAAGAATTTCGATGAATACAACAATACCCTTCTTAAGCTTAAGGCACCACCTGTAAACCAGATTGCAATGGCAATGAAAAAAAAGCTAGGTAGCCCAAATACAAGTGAAAAAATGCGACGCCTTGAAGTGAGTGCATTTATAGCAGATTATATCCTCTACCCTGATAAGAAAAAAAGTGTTCTAAGTGACAAGGTAAGAAAGCATTTTGGCATAATGCCGAGTTTAAAAGGAAAAATATCTCCAGAAGATATTGAGATTATTAGTAATTTTGCGTATGATTTTGATCCCAAAAAATATATTAAATCAAGACACAATGATGTACCTTTTAAAAAGATATTACACCGTGCAAGAAAAGAGAATAAGATCATTGTTGTTGAGGCAATGACTTCTCGATGTCATTTTTGCAAGAAGATGAGAAAAGGGGCACTTTCCGATCCACGGGTTATGGCAATACTTCAAAAAGAGTTCATTATGGTTTCTATTGATCTTAGTAAAGAGAACCTTCCTTTGAATATGGATGTATCTATGACACCAACATTCTTTTTTATTTTTGTAAATAAAAGAGAAGATATAGCCAAGATAAAGCGTATTCCTGGTGCTTGGAGTACACAAGATTTTTTAGATATCTTGAAAGAGTCTATTAAAGCAAAAAAGCAATATATTAAATAAAGAAGAAGGTATTTTCATGTGTATATCAAAGAAAATTTTTCTACTTTGGTGTTGTTTGAGTACTTTTTTATTTAGTGAAACAGAATTTGCAAAACCAAAACCATCTATTGACAATCCTCGTAAAATTGTATTTTCTATTGATACAAATAATGATAAAATAGTTAATCATGTTATTAGTACAGTCAATAATGTTATCAAATACTATAGACCAGAAAATACAGAAGTAGTAGTTGTTGTTTATAGTCAGGGGGTTAAAGTATTGCTTAAAAATAGTAATGACCATACCCGTAAACGCATTGAGGCACTAATGACCTATGATATAGAATTTGTTGCTTGTGAAAATAGCCTACGTACATTAGGAATTAAAAAAAATGAACTAATAGATGATTTAAGTTTTGGTAAGGCAGGTATTGTGGAGATTATTGAGCATCAGCTACGGGGTTTTGTGTATATCAAACTATAATTTACACTTTTTTTACACTCATTTACTATACTCTTTTGTGAGAATTGGCAATAAGGTCAGTATCAAAAACTATATAAAAAGGAAATTGTAATGGATAGAATACTTAAGGGAATAATAGGACTCTCTTTTATGGTTGTGTGTACAGTTGCTTCACAAGATATAGAGCTTTTTAGTTCACCCAATCCAAATGGAAAGATTACTCCTGCAACCATACAAGCAGCATTTGAAAAGGCAGGTTTTACTGTCTCAGCAAATCGTAATATGAACGGTCCTTTTAAAAAGCAGTTTAAAGCATCTGGATTTGATGTCTACAATCTATTTACATTTTATAAAAAAGAGACTGTGTTGGCATTGGTAAAGAAATACCCCAATGTTGGGCTTTTTGCTCCGATGAGTATGTCTATCTATACAAAAAAGGGGGAGAAAAAGATTTCCGTAGCAGGCTTGAGTGCAGAAACAATGGCAAGGATTATGAAAATTCCATCCTCTGATACTACATTGAAAAAACTTAAAAATGAAATAAAAAAAGTACTTAAAACTGCTATGCCTAGAGGCACATTTGAAACTCTTCCATATCAATCAAAACCTTCCAAGGGTAATTTGGTAACTCACTTTACGATGAATATTGACCCAAAAGATTGGGAAGATGAGCTTGAAGAGTTCAAGATGGGGCTTGAGGGAGAACTCGCTCCTAATGGCTTTGTGATTGCAGGGTTTAATAATCTTGGAGATAATTTTGATGATGTTAATTATAATGGGTATGATTTTTATGAAGTCTATTCTATTTGTAAATTACCTGTTATCTACACTATCGCAAAGACTCACCCTGAAGCAGGTGCTTTTGCACCATGTTCACTATATCTAGAAAAGAAAAAAGGAAATAATAAGATGGAAGTAGCATTTCCATCAGTTTATAATTGGATGAGTACTATGTCTATAGAAGATTCAAAAGATATTAAAATACTTAAGGGTGCCCAAGCAGGCATGGAAAAGATTCTTAAAGGTCTTATGGAATAAGAAGAGAGGATCTAGTAGATAAAAGCTTTTTGCATATGGAGTTTGATTTCATCAAAGCTAAATTGGTGATTGGTAAAGTACTCAAAAGCAATAATTCCTTGATAGAGCAACATATCTGAACCGTCCTTGGTCGGTTTATTATAGTGTTTTGCAAGTTTCAAGAAGGGTGTCTCTTTGCCATAGATAATATCAATACATGCTTTAGCAGATGGAATGACTGCATTGAGTATTGCTTCAGGGCATGGGAGACTCTCATCTTCCAGTCCTGCTGAGGTCATATTTACTACAAGATCATATGGGCGATACAAAAAGGTATCAAAAGTAAAGGTTTCAAATCCCTTTTCTTGAAAACGTATTAATCTCTCTTTGCTACGATTAAGGATACTTACCTTATAGCCTGCCTCCTCAAGAATAATTGAAGTTGATTGTGCTGTGCCGCCTGCACCAAGGAAGAGTACATTTTTGCTATCATTAAACTCAGAAATTGCCTTAAGAAAACCAAGTGCATCAGTGTTGTACCCATGCAACTTCCCATTTTTTTCAATGATAGTATTGACAGCACCAACCTTTTGAGCAAAAGGATCAAGCACATCACATGCTTTATATGCTGCCTCTTTGTGCGGTACGGTAACATTAACTCCTTTGAGTTTTAGTGCAAAAAAGGTTTTCTTGAGTTTGTTACCATCTTCAAGCTTGTAGCGACTATAGCAACCATTGAATGCTAGTCCCCTAAAGGCACAGTTGTGCATCAGAGGAGATTTGGAGTGAGAGACAGGGTTACCGAAAATGGCATACATGGGACTCATATTTTAGAGAGACTCCATTTCTTTAAGTGTTTCCAAAAGTGCTCCTAGCTTATTTTTTACCTCTAAATACTCTAATTCTGGTACAGAATCTGCTACCAATCCAGCACCTGCATGCAGGGTGATTCCTTCATTATTGATGAGAGAGGTTCTGATGGCAATGGCAGAGTCCATGTTGCCATTAAAAGAGAAATAGCCGACTGAGCCAGAGTAGAATCCGCGCTTAAGCCTTTCAAAATTAGCAATGAGTTCCATTGCTTTAATTTTGGGTGCACCAGTCATTGTGCCGGCAGTAAAGGTGGCTGCAAAAAGGTCAAACATATCTTTGTCTTCTAAGATTTCTGCTTCAATATCACTGACCATATGCATGACATGACTGTAGCGTTCCACCCTCATCATCTCAGTCATTTTAATCGTACCAGTCTTTGCCACACGTCCTACATCATTACGTCCAAGGTCGATAAGCATAAGATGTTCGGCACACTCTTTGGGGTCATTGAGCATCTCTTCCTCTAGCTCTTTATCTCGCTTGATATTTTTACTGCGTTTTCTTGTCCCTGCAATAGGTCGCAGAAGTATTTCATTTTCAGTGAGACGTACCATTACTTCAGGGCTTGAGCCACAGATGGAAAAATCTTCATAGTCAAGCAAAAAAAGATAGGGTGATGGATTTTTTGAGCGCAATACACGATAGAAGCTGAGTGGGTCAATTTTTCCTTTCTGGGTGTAGCGGTTAGAGAGAAGAATCTGAAAAATATCACCAGAGCGGATATGCTCTTTAGACTTTATTACTAACTGCTTGAAATACTCTTCATCAATACTAAATTCACCTTCGTCTTCTAGCTCTGCTGCCTTAAGTGGGAGTGGAGTGAAAGTACTTTTGATAATTGCTTCAATACGAGAAAGATCATCTGCCATACTTTCATCGTTGAGAATAAAAGTAAGTTTAGCATTCTTATGGGAGTAGGCAATGATAATTTTAGGACGTACAAGATCAAGGTCAGGTGTATTGAGTGGATCGAAAAGCCCATCCATACTCTCTTCGAGTATTGGTTCGAAAACTTTGACCATATCATAGGCAATAAATCCAATAAAACCATCAATAAAAGAGAAGCCAAGTTCCTGAGTTTTGACTTTATAAGCCTCTTGATCAATAGCGGCATAATAGTTTTTCATAAAAGAGAAAGGATCTTCTTTGAGTGTATGTTTGTGCCCATCTTCAGATTGGTATGTTGTAATCTTATTCTTGTAAGTAATACGCTCCTTGGTACCAATAGTAATGAAGGAGAAGTTTCCATCGTCTGTGTTGACGGCACTCTCAAAAAGCATGGTAATCTCATTAGGGAATAGTCTCTTAATTTCCCCATAAAGTGCCACCGGAGTAAGCTGATCAAACAGAATAGTTTTATGCATAATTTACTATCTTTTAACTATAAAGGCATTTTTGCTGATAAGATTCTTAATTTTGGTAATAGCTCTGTCTGCATCACTTCTGCTCTCGTAAGGACCAATCATTACCTTGTGTGTATTGTTGATATGTATAATTTGATAACGGTATCCTCGTTTTTTCACGATACGAAGAAGGTGTGAATTTGTACTTGGTACCTTGGAGAAAGAGCCTGTTTGAATATAGAACTTTTCTTGTATAGTTTGTGATGATGTAGGTAATTTAGATTTATTTTTTACCATTGGTTTGGCTTCAGGTATTGCAATAATCTCTTTAGATTTTACAGGTTTTTCTATAGTTTTTACTATAGACTTACTCTTCTGTTCGTTAATCGAGACAGTCTCTTCACTGACTTGTTGAATGGGTGTATTCTCTTCTTTTTCTTCCTGTGTTACTGCTTCATTGTTGGTCATATTGGAGATCTCTTTATTGTTTTTGAGACTCTCTTGAGGTGTATTTTTTAATGTTAACTCTGGACTAACTATCTCGCTTGCAATCTCTGTTGGTGAAACCATATCTTCATTGGGTTTTTTGAGAATAATCTTTGTTAGAATGATGGCAATTATCATTACAATAATAAAAATAGCAACAATAGTTAAAAAGCCTTTAGCCTTTCCATTTTGTTTCTTATGGGTATCGATAATGAGGTCATCTAGGTTGTGATCGTTCATGATAGGGAAAATCCTCCAAATAATTTTTTGAATCAATTATATCCAATCATATGTTATAGGAAAGTTTATGGAAAAACGAAGTAAAGTTGAGAGCAAAGACAAGAGAATCAGATAGCTAGGTATCCTATAGTATTGCATAAGGAAGTGTTACAATATTGTACATTTCAGGTAGTTGTGCAGATGGTAGTGTTTTCCAGTGCTTTGTCAGTCGTTGCTTGAGTTTATTTGAAATATTCTGAAGTTGTGCATCAGCCTTTTTAATAGAAAGGTGATTGACACCTATGAAGATTTGGATTTTTGTTTTATCCCTTCCTTGGTAGATATGGTAATTCACAATACCAAGTATATGGAAAAGATGTTTAACAAGAGAAATAAAACGTTGATATTCCTCTCCTTCGTACTCAATAACAAGATAGTTGGTATACCCTGCTTTTAGAAGGGGAATAGCGATGGTGTATTGTTTATTAAGATGTTGTTGCCAAAGAAGAGGGGTTAGTGGTTCTTCTATGCGTTCAAATTTACTATAGAAGATACGGTTGTTAAACTGTATCTTTTTGACAATGAAGGAGCGTTTGATATAGTAGTGGTCGACCGTAAAGTTAAGATCAAAGATTTTTATACACCCCTCCTTTTACTTTAGTATATCGATTTATTGTAGATTACAAAATTGGAAGCAAGTTCTTTCATCTCCTCTTTAATCTTTGCATGTAGCGCACCATTATTAATGTTGTCGAGCACATCAGCAATTTTGTTAGCAATAACTTCAAATTCTGCCTCTTTCATGCCCCGACTAGTGAGTGCAGGAGAACCAATACGGATACCTGATGTAACAAATGGACTTCTTGTTTCGCCTGGAACTGTGTTTTTGTTGACAGTTATCCCTGCAGCACCAAGTGCTGCATCTGCATCTTTGCCACTAAACTCTTTGTTTAGGAAGCTAACAAGTACGAGATGGTTGTCTGTACCACCTGAGACTACGCTATACCCACGTGAAACAAGCACTTCGGCAAGTTTGGCAGCATTGATTTTGACTTGTTTCGCATAGATTTTCCACTTATTAGAGAGGTTATGCTTGAAGCCAACTGCTTTGGCTGCAACTACATGCACTAGTGGTCCACCTTGGAGTCCTGGGAAAATTGCAGAATTAATTTTTTTAGCAATATCTTCATTATTGGTCATAATTATACCACCACGAGGTCCTGCAAGTGTTTTGTGTGTAGTTGTTGTAACTACATCTGCATAAGGAAATGGACTAGAATGTTCGCCTGCACATACTAGTCCAGCAATGTGGGCAATATCTGCAAATAAAATAGCACCTACTTCATCTGCAATATCACGGAATTTTTTAAAGTCAATTTCTCTTGCATAAGCAGATGCACCACAAACAATAATTTTAGGTTGGACAATTTTGGCAATATTCATGACTTCATCATAGTTGATATACCCATTAAGCTCTACACCATAGGTAAAACTTTGATAGTTTTTTCCTGAGAAACTTGGTTTACTTCCGTGAGTAAGGTGTCCACCATGACTGAGGTCCATTCCTAAAATTTTATCATAGGGTTTAAGTAGGGATGCATAGACTGCACCATTTGCTTGAGATCCGGAGTGTGGCTGCACATTTGTAAATTTACAGTTAAAAAGTTTACAAGCTCTGTCGATGGCAAGTTGTTCTACATTGTCAGCAAATTCACATCCACCATAATAGCGTTTTCCAGGATATCCTTCAGCATATTTATTGGTAAAGACTGAACCCATTGCTTCCATTACTGCAGGGATAGTAAAATTTTCAGAGGCAATCATTTCAAGGTGATTTGTCTGCCTTTTGTGTTCATTTTCAATTGCCTCAAAGATTTCAGGGTCAAATTTTTCAATTGCATAACTCATTAAGTATCCTTTTTAAATAATTGTCGGATTTATATCCAATTTTTACTTTTTATTTTCTTGTTCTCTCTTCTTGCATGTGGCTGCATCGATACAGAAGTACCCTTTGCCATTCTTTGCTGGTTTGAGTTCCTTTGTGATAGCATAACCACATTTTCTACAAGCAGTTTCAGATTTTGTCTCTTCAAGTTTAACCTCAGGTTTCATAGCAGGAAAAAGAATAACATCACGAATAGTATGATTGTTGGTTAACATCATTACTAAACGATCAATACCAATTCCCTCTCCTGCGGTAGGAGTCATGCCATGACCCAGTGCACGGACAAAGTCAAGATCCATATGCATAGCCTCTTCGTCGCCTGTAGATTCTTTGGTGTTTGCTTGTGCTTTAAAGCGTTCAAGCTGATCAATAGGATCATTAAGCTCATTAAAGCCGTTGGCAATCTCTTTGCCTGCCATAAAGAGCTCAAAACGTTCAGCAATTTTAGGATTTTTATCACTTCTTCTAGAAAGTGGAGAGATATCGATTGGATAGTCAGTGATAAAGGTTGGGTTAATTAGTTTTTTTTCAACAAATTCATCAAAAAGTTCTGCCTGTAGATAGCCAAGTGTCAGGTTGGGGTTTACCTCTATGGCATGTTGCTTAAGATAGGAAAGAATCTTTTCTCTATCGGTTACCACATCAATGGGTACTCCACCAATAGAAGCAAGCGATTCAATAAAAGATATTTTAACAAATGGTGCAGTGAAGTCGATTTCCATGTTGTCGTAGGTGAGTATTTTGGGTAGTTGAAGCTGTGCAAAAATATAGTCAAAAAGGTCTTCGGTTAGTTTCATTAGGTCATGATAGTTATGGTATGCCCAGTAAAATTCAATAGAGGTGAACTCTGGATTGTGGGTAGCATCCATTCCTTCGTTGCGAAAGTTTCGATTAATCTCAAAAACTGCTTCCATTCCTCCTACAATTAGACGTTTAAGATAAAGCTCTGGTGCGATACGTAGATATCGGTCAACACTCAGGGCATTATGGTGGGTAATAAAGGGTTTTGCATTGGCACCACCAGGAATAGGGTGCATCATTGGTGTCTCTACTTCAAGAAATCCACGGTTTTCGAAGAAGTGGCGGATGAGAGATACGATCTTTGAACGCATAATAAAGATCTCTTTGACCTCTACGTTCATAATCATGTCCAGATAACGCTGGCGGTAGCGAATTTCATGGTCGGTTAGACCATGAAACTTCTCAGGTAATGGTATGATTGCTTTACTGATAATTTTGAGATGTTTGCAGTGTAACGTTAGCTCACCTGTTTGTGTTACAAATGGAAAACCTGTTGCTTCAATGATGTCACCTACTTCAAAGAGTTTTTTGGCAATGTTATTATAGTAATTTTTAGGTAAGTCATCACGGTTGTAATAAATCTGTACAAGTCCATCACTATCTTCTATCTTGGCAAAAGCAGCCTTTCCCATAATTCGAATGAATTTGATTCGCCCAGTAAGAGTTACAGTTTTGGTTTCGTCTTTCTTCTCTTCTGCGTTTAGTTTTTGTATATAATTAAAGTATTCAAAGAATTCCGAAGAAGGCATTCCTTTGGCAATATTGGTGGGGTAGGGGTTAATTCCTTCTTCTCTAAGCTTGTTAGCTTTTTTAATACGTTCTTGAATATATTGATTGTCAAATATCAAGGTTTCTCCTAAAATTAATTGTCTCATGGACTTGAGTCAAAATCTCATTTGGCTATAAAAGAGATACTGAATCAAATTCGGGGTGACATGATGTTAGTTAGGATGTTCTGTTCCAACACTTTTCACATAGACCAATAATTTTCATGGCATGATCCTGCATTTTGAAGTTGAACTTTTTGGCAATCTCTTCCTGTCTCTCTTCGATGGTTTCATCAAGAAATTCAATAATCTCTCCACAGTCTGTACAAATAAGGTGGTCATGATGTTTACGCATACCAAACTCATATTTTTTTCCTTGTACACCAAAGGAGATTGAACCGGCAATACCTTCATTTTCTAAGAGTGCCAATGTTCGGTAAACTGTGGCAATACCAATATTGATATTTGGATGAGACTTCTTGATGAGGATATAAATATCTTCAGGAGTAAAGTGTCCTTCATTTTCATAGAGGAACTTTAATATCAGTTCTCGTTGTTTGGTAAACTTGAGTGCATTGCTTTTGAGTAGATGCTTGAACTGTTCTAGTAATGTGGAATAGATGATCATGGCATCTCCTTGCATCTCATTACTACTTTTCATGTTGATGGGTTTTCAATACTTTTTGGGGCTATTTTCATTGGATCAAATGAGGCTGGGTTCATGTAAATCATATTAGTACCAGCTTTGCGAAGCAGAGGGTAAAGTATAGAATCTTTAATATATTGTTGGGTATTTTCTCTGATTAGGGCAACATTAGAAAGTGTTGTTACGATGAATGCAAAAATCATAAAATACTTTCCACCTCCTACAATAAAACCAAGTAGATGATTTATAAAACCAAGTTTGTTGACAGATACAAGTTTAGAGAAGATAACACCAAGAATCATGGCAATGAGCCAAACAATAATTAAAACAGACATAAACCCAATTAGTTTTTTAAGTACAATATTTTCAATCTGCATAAAGTGATTGCCTATAAATATTGCTGCATCATCTGCCATACGAGAAGCAAAATAGAATCCACCAATAAATCCTACTAAACTGAAAATCTCTTTGATGACACCATTCATGAAGCCTTTAATTGCCAATAGAATGATGATGGCACCAATAGTGACATCAAAATAATTAAAATCAACCATAGTAAAGTTTTCCATTTGTATTCGCTTCAAATTTTTTATTATTGTATCAAAATCGTACTGAAATTGTTTTAGTATGAGATAGCTTTTGCTATCTCCTCAGGCTTATTGGCATACTGTAGTGCTACATTACGTTCAATCTTGCCACTCTTGATGCATTTGAGTAGTGCCTGTGTTTGTGTCTGCATACCTGTGTCTTCTTGCCCCAGTTGCATTTGTGAGTAAAGTTGGTGTATTTTGTCTTCACGGATTAGGTTAGAGATAGCATGATTGGTAACCATAATCTCATGTGCGGCAATTCGTCCACCACCAAGCTTCGGTAGGAGCGACTGAGCAATAACGGCAACGAGTGACGATGAGATCATTGCACGAATTTGAGGTTGTTCATCGCCAGAAAATACATCAATAATACGATTGATTGTGCCAGGTGCAGAAGAGGTGTGAAGGGTACCAAAAACGAGGTGACCTGTTTCTGCAGCAGTAAGTGCGGCCTCAATGGTCTCTTTGTCACGCATTTCCCCAATAAGAATAATATCAGGATCTTGACGCATGGCATACTTGAGTGCTGTAGCAAAACTGCTTGTATCTTCCCCGACTTCCCTATGGGAAAAGACTGCTTTTTTATTTTCATGGATAAACTCCACAGGGTCTTCCACTGTAATAATATGCTTTTGTTCATAGAGGTTAATCTCATTGAGTAGCGCTGCAAGTGTGGTAGATTTACCTGATCCTGTGGGACCAGTAACCAATATAAGTCCTTTCTCTCTCTTAATGAGTTGTTTAAATACAGTAGGTGCCCCAAGGTCATCCAAAGAAGGGACTTCAATGGGAATAATACGGAATGCAGCGGCAATATCATTAAGTGTCCGATAATAGTTAGCCCTAAAGCGTCCGATACCTGGAAGTAGAAGCGCAAAGTCAAGTTCATTGTACTCTTCAAAGTATCGCTTCTGTTTTTCGGTGATCAATGAATAGCACATCTCTTCAATATCTTCCCCTGTCAGTTTAGGAAGATTAACTGGCTTGAGTTTTCCATCAAGTCTAATCTGTGGTTCAGAGCGACTAACAAGATGAAGATCTGAAGCACCGTGTGTAATGACGCTTTGAAGTAGCTTTTTGATATCAAAAGTTGCCACGGTTATCCTTTGAAGTGGAGTAGTTTTTCTAAATATGTGGATTCATTATAGCCAACGATAACTTGATTATCAAAGACGATTACTGGTCGCTTGATAAGCATATTTTCTCTAGCAAGCCACACTATCTTTTCCTCATCATTAAGGTTAAGTGCTTTGAGCTTTAATGTGCGATAGGTAGTTCCTTTGGTATTTAAAATAGTTTCAAGATTACTCTTTTCTAGCCATGACCGGATGTCCTTTTCATCAACAGGAGTCTGCCTAAAGTCGATAAATATATGAGGTATATTGTAGGATTTAAAAAATTTTAGTGCCTTTTGAACACTATTGCAATTTTTGATACCATAAATATTGATCATGGATAGAATCTACTCAATGATTGCAGGAACAATAAAGAGGTCATCTTCTGCATGAGGCGCATGGGTGAAAATTTCTTTAGATATATCGTTGGATTCTCTTGGAGTATCTTCTCTGAGTGGCGTTCCTCCCTCTAATGTAGAAAAGGATGGATTAAGGGTATCTGTATCAAGTTCATTTAGATTATCAATATATTTGAGGATTTCTGTCAGTTGCCCCATGGTCTCTTCTTTTTTTTCTTCTGCAATATGCAAATGCGAAAGCTTCTCAAGTTTAGTTAAAAGTGTATTGTCAATCTGCATCGTTAAGTGCCTATGTTGATAATTTGTATAGTTATCTTATTATATATTAATTTAGTTTAAGATATAACAACATACAATCTTTCAGAATAGTTATTTTAGTAACCTAAAGGATATATAAATGATAATGCAACTTGATATGAACTCACCAGAATTTAAGGCAGAACTAGAAAAGACAAAAAAATTTACAGATAAAGTATGTGAAAGTCGAGGATGGGTTTATGGTGTAAACGAGGATGTCAATGAGGGAGTTACCCTTGGACTAGCACGACACAAGGCACTTTATGGTAAACGTTTTTGTCCCTGCTTTATGGTAGAAGAGGATCTTGAGAAGCCTGGAAAGTTTAAAAGTACAGATAACCGTATTTGTCCCTGTAAGCCAGCAATAGAAAAAGAGATTCCTCAAGATGGTATTTGCCATTGTCAAATATTTTGTACACCTGAATACAAAGAGAAGCAGATAAAAAAGATAGAAGAAAATCAAAACTAATTTGAAGCATAAACTAAAAAATATACAAAATAATTTATTGTGGTAGATTACAAATAATTTTTTATGTAATTGTGTAATAAAAGGATAGCAATGAGTAAATTACAATTAGAAGAGAATATTACTTCAGAAGAACTTGAGAGTCTCCTGAAGGCTAGAGAGGAGGGTGAGATAGATTTTTTACTTATAGACGTGCGTGAACAGATGGAATATGATATGGGGTACATTAAAGGGGTTGATTTTCTAAAGCCTACTTCAATATTTGAACAATGGGCAGAAGCATTTTTAAATGAAAATCAGGATAAAATAATTATTTTTACTTGCAGAACAGGGAGCAGAAGTGCTCAAGTGCAACATATCTTTAAGTCCAACGGAATGAAAAATGCGGTGAATCACTATGGCGGCATTGTAACTTATCATGGAGATATCAAACGATAGATGAGAAACATATTTGACATCTGTATTTTTGAAGATGCTAGTATGAAGTGCGAGCAACTGCTTCAATACAACTAGGATATTTAGTAATGCAGAAAAATATACTTAATTTAAATGTAATTGATCTATTTTTAAAATTACTCAGCTTTGAATCTATTACCCCAAATGATGCGGGATCGTTAGATTTTATTGCTGAATATCTGTCAGATTATGAGGTGGTTTGGATCAATAAAGAAGGTGTGAAAAACCTCTTTCTTTATAAGAGGTTTGGAGAGGGGGAGCATCTTTGTTTTGCTGGACATGTTGATGTGGTACCCCCAGGAAAAAATTGGCAAAATGATCCATTTGTGCCTCTTGTGAAGAATGGTATGGTCTATGCCCGTGGCACACAAGATATGAAGAGTGGTGTAGCAGCTTTTGTGCAGGTACTTAAAGAAGCAAAAGATTTTAATGGCACACTTTCATTGTTGTTAACCTCAGATGAAGAAGGCGATGCTAAATATGGTACAGTTATTATGCTTGAGTACCTTAAGGAGATAGGTATGCTTCCTAACCACTGTATTGTGGCGGAGCCTACCTGTGAAACAGACTTTGGTGATATTGTCAAGATAGGACGTCGTGGTTCGATTAATGGTTATTTAACAATCCATGGAAGGCAGGGACATGCAGCATATCCTGAAAAAGCAATCAATCCAGTACATCAAATTGCTCCAATACTTAATATGCTTGCTGGAGTGAGCCTTGATAAAGGAGATGAAGATTTTGCGCCAAGTCAAATAGTTATTACCGATATTCGTGGTGGTATGGAAGTGACAAATGTTACTCCAAGTGAACTAAAAATTATGTTCAATGTAAGAAACTCCACAAAAACTACAAAGAAAGATATTAGAGTACATATTGATAACGTATTAAAAGGTCTGAACTATACTCTTGATTTGACACAGGGCTCTTTCCCTTTTGTAACCAATCGTACTTCTAAAGTGGTTGAGGTAACCAAACAGAGCATTAAAAAGGTTACAGGAATACAAGCAAAACTCTCAACAGCAGGAGGTACTAGTGATGCTCGATTTATGGGAAATTTCGGGATAAATGTGGTAGAGTTTGGCGTCATTAATGATACAATACATGCACCCAACGAAAGAACATCTATAGATGAAGTAATGTCACTTTATCGTATTTTTGATGATATTGTATCCTCTTTTTGAGTAAAAAAATATGACAACTACTATAGTTCTCAAACGGGAGTTTTTGCGTGTTTAAACGCCCTTATTTTACTGAATATATTATAGCACGCCTTGTGACAATATCTACAACAATCTTTATGTTATTTGTTATTATTTTAGTCTGGGTTAGTGATGATACTATGATGACTCTCATTGCTATAACCTTTGTTGCCCTTGCTTTTATATTTTTTATTTATGCAGTTTACCATGGATCTAGGCAGATACAAAAAGAACTTATTGCACTCAATGTTTACCTTGGAAGCCTTGAAACATTTGACAAAATAGAGTATAAGACCTGTTTTTTTACTAAAGAATTTGAAGAGATAAACCAGAATCTCATTAAAGCATTAAAAAAGGTAAAAAAAAGAGAAGATATCAAGCAACGTTACAATGCAAAACTTAAACTCAAGAATCGTCAACGTGCCGATATGCTCTCTGCAATTGCTCATGAATTTAGAAATCCCATTGCTTCTATTATGGGGTATTCGCAGACGCTTCAAGAGGATTCAACTATTTCTCTTGAGCTTCAAAAGAAGTTTCTTGAGAAGATTTACAACAATGGCAATAAGATTGAGTCACTATTGGGGCGACTGATGCTCTGGAATAAGTTTGAAAGTGGTGAAGCAACTTTGCATAAGAGTTGTTTTGATCTTTATGCTTTGGTATTTGAGGTAAAATACTCTCTTGAGGAAAAGTATAAGAATAGGGAAGTATATATAGAAGGTAATAGCTGTATGGTTGAGGCAGATCGTACACTGATAGATATTGTACTAAAAAATCTTATAGAGAATGCACTCAAATATTCTAAAGAGGATGTGCAGGTTATAATTACTTCCGATAGTATGGTTTCGGTAAAAGATCATGGTATTGGAATTGGTGCAAAAGATATTGAAAAGGTAACAAAGAAATTTTATCGCTCAAATACGCATAACTGGGATAACTCTATGGGGTTAGGACTTTCTATTGTTAAAACAATCTTAGAACTTCATGATAGTGAGTTAAAAATTCAAAGTAGCCTTAATAAAGGTTCTATCTTTTCTTTTAAACTTTTTAACAGCACCCCACACTCCTCTTAGTAATCAAAATGATTGCATATTAAAATATTAATCATTTATTCAGTTGATAGGAGCTATGAGATAGATTGAATATATGTTTTAAAATTCTCATAAAATATACTTTTTACACACAATATGGATAAAAATTTCTATTTTTCTTGAAAATTATTTAAAGTTAACAATTTGTGTAATATAATTAAATCGTATTATGTAATCTTATTTTTAGAGTAGTGGCAATCATTGTGGATTCCTCTTCTTCTAAAGAGAACTGATTTTCAGATTATTAAACTTAAGGAGGAAGTATGAAATTAGGTTTCTTGGTTGACCTCAACCTGTGTATGGGTTGCAAGGGTTGTGAAGTCGCCTGTAAAGTGGAAAATGAAGTTCCACTTAGTTCTTGGCGTCTACGTGTTAAATATATCGATATTGGAACTTTTCCTGATACCAAGCGTTCATTTACACCACTGCGTTGTAATCATTGTGAGAATGCACCATGCGAGCGTATCTGTCCAGTCTCTGCGCTACACTATCTTGACAATGGAATTGTCAATATTGATTCTAATAGATGTATTGGATGTGCTGGCTGCATGATGGCATGTCCTTATGGAGCCATCTATATGGATCCTGAGACAAATACAGCAGATAAATGTACCTATTGTGCGCATCGTATTGAGAGTGGTATGATGCCTGCATGTGTAGTCATCTGTCCGGTTCAGGCAAATATCTTTGGTGATGTCGAGGATGATACTAGTAATATTTCTCAGTACATCATGGCACATCAAGGAAGTGTTCAAGTGCGTAAACCTGAAAAGCATACTGAACCAAAACACTATTATGTTGGAGGAGGGCAACAGACACTAGATCCTCTTGCGCAACAACGTATTGAAGGCTATAGTCTCTTTAATGATATTACGCATCTTGAGCATGTTGGAGACCCTCATCATGGTGTACTTGACAGATTCCTTGCACCGTTTATAAATCACGGGACGCATGATAATAGCAGTATGATGGACTGGGCAGAGAATGGCGATCAAACACATGAAAAAGGAGGTCACTAATGGACAGTGCAATTCACGCAACACAGGCAGTCGTCACACTTGATGTGGCTCTTCCTGGTATTATTTGGGGATGGATGATTACTTTAAATATGTGGGCAAAATCAGTTGGTACAGGGGTAATCCTTGTGGGGGCATTTTTACTTTATAGACATAAAAAAGAGGAGATGCCTAACCTTAGATGGCTTATGCCACTGATTTCATTTGTCTTTCTGAATATCTTTTTGCTATTTACTTTGACTGACTTGCATCAGCCATATAGAATGATCAATATCTTCCTTCATCCGCATTGGACATCTGCAATTACGGTAGGGGCATGGATGGCATCACTCTTTACTGCTTTGATTACTGTGATGATGGTGATTGGATTTTTTGATGCACACCCTGATGTGAGAAAAAATTGTATATTGGCAAAAACGGCAAGAGCAAACAGTCAATTTTATGAAAAGATTTTTCCATTTGTTGTATTTCTTGCAATTCCTGTTACACTCTATACGGCAATCATTATGGCAGAATCAAGTGCTCGTGAGCTATGGCAAGCACCTGCTGAAGTAATGCAGATGATGTGGGCAGCACTTCTTGCAGGTTCTGCCGCACTTATCCTTACCTCTAAAAATTGGAGTAAAGAGACCAGGAAAGACCTTGCGTTAGTACTTGCTATTGCGACTTTCTTTAGTTTTCTGATGTATATGGGTGAGTATTTCTTTTCATTTAAGTCCTCTGAAGCAGAAGCAACACTAGCGTATGTTCATTTAGGTGGGAAATATAATGTTGAGTTTTGGTTTGGTATGGTGCTTGGATTTATTGTACCTTTCTTGCTCTCTGTAAGCAATATGAAGAGTGACAATAAAACACTATTAAGATTTTCAGCGGTTTTAGCACTAATTGGTCTATATATGGCAAAAGATGTATGGCTCAAGATTCCACAGATGCTACCGTTGAGTTAAGGAGAATAGGATATGACAAAAATGAACAATAAACAGTCTACCTTTGTAGAGAGTAGAAGAACATTTCTGAAAGGAACAGCTTATAGCGTTGCAGGTGCGTCATTGGCAACAGGTGTTTTTAAAGCAATTGTTGAGACACCGGCTGAAGCAGAAGAGATAAAGTTCACAGCAACACCATCCACACTCTCTTTCTATCCGCCACTTAAGGATTGGGATAGTTTTAAAGAACTTGATGGTAATGATTGGAAACGTGGGGGCATAGGGAGAAATGGTATTGCGAGTGAGAGCAACAAAGATGGCATTAAGGTCAATGAATTTATGCTTGTTCCCACTGTTTGTAGTAACTGTGAAGCACAGTGTGGTTTGACTGCATGGGTTGAGATTGGTGAATACAAAAAAACCAAAGATCCAAGAAGCCTTCGTGTCAAGAAATATATGGGTAACCCATTACATGCTGGTTCGCGTGGTCGCAACTGTGCTAAAGGGTATGCATCTCAATCACAGATGTATGACCCTGATCGTATTCCTTTTCCTCTAAAGAGAGCACCAGGGTCTAAAAGAGGGGAAGGGAAGTGGGTTAGAACTACTTGGGATGAAGCAATGGCAACCATTGGGAAGAAGATGCATGATACCCTCAAGAAGGGTGACGAGATGTCAAAAAAGCTTATTATGTACCACGTTGGTCGTCCAAATGAGAACGGATTTGGTCATAGAATCCCTCACTCTATGGGGTGTGACGGGTATGATTCTCATACCAATATCTGTTCTGCAGGGGCACGTGAAGGTACAATTCATTGGGCGAATGATGATCGTAACTCTCCAGATTGGGCAAATGCAAAGCTAATTTTCCTTCAATCTTCACATGCGGCAGATGCGGGTCACTACTTTCAGCAATCAGCAGGCTACATTGCAGATGCACGTAGAAAAGGTGCAAAGATGATTGTGCTTGATCCAAGACTCTCTAATTCTGCAGGTATTGCAGATTTATGGATTCCTATTTGGCCAGGTACAGAAGCAGCACTCTATCTCTATTTGGCCAATAGGGTTCTTAATGAGAAAGATATTAATGGAAATGATCTTGTCAACCATGATTTTGTGAAAAACTGGCTTAACTGGGATCAGTTAATGAAAGACAGAGAGCAGCTTGCATTTATGGTTAAAGAAGGTATCATCAAGACAATACCTCAAGATGAAAGCTATGAAAGCTATATTAAAATGATGCAAGAACTGTATGCACCATATACCAAAGAATTTGTTACTAAAGAGTGTAAATTGGAAGGTTATGAGCATAAGCTAGATGAGCTTTATGATATGTTTATTGATGCGGGTGACAGGGTTGCAAGTTTCTTGTGGAGAGCTGGAACGATTGGTCATAGGGGTGGATGGATGAATACTAGAGCTGGCTTCCTGCCGTTAGCACTTAGGGGTGCAATGCGTGGTGATGTTGGAGGAGTCGGTATGCATCATTGGCACGTTATTTCCGTTAATGGTAAGGGTGACGCAGCAACAGTGGCAGGAGAAGCACCAGCAAGAGTTGACGTATGGAATGAGATTGCATGGCCACCTGAGTATCCTCTCAGCACATATGAAATGTCCCATATTATGCCACACCTGCTCCTTGATGATGAGTGGAGAGCAAAATGGAAGCAAAAAGGCTTAACGCAGATTCCAGATAAGTTAGCGGTATGGATTCCACGTATGTATAACCCTGTTTGGATTAATCCAGATGGATTTAGGTGGATTGAGGCACTTAAGCGTGAAGATAAGATTGAATTGAGTTTCAATCTTTCACCAATATGGTCAGAGACCAATTGGTTCTGTGATTATATTCTGCCTGTCGGTTTGGTAGGAGAGAGGCATGATCAGTCATCTGAGCCTACAAAGCCAGCAAGATGGCTCTCATTTAAAAATCCTGCACTGAGAGTAGCGCTTGAGAAAAATGGATGGAAGCCAAAAGATCCTGCACGTGCTACACTTGAAGCGCATATGGCAGCAGGTCTTGGTGAAATCTGGGAAGAGGTTGAATTTTGGGCAAATATCATGGTACACCATGTTGATCCTGATGGAAGTCTTGGTATCAGAAAATACTGGGCATCAAAAGAAGATCCGAGTAGAGCAGTAACCATTCCTGAATGGTATCAGGCAGCACTTGGAAAACTGCCAAACCTCAGAAAAGTAGCAAAGATGAAATACCCTGATTCTAAGTATCCTAACTATGAGATGATGAGAGATATGGGTACATGGCTTGAGGAAGATCATGTCTATAAGCCACAAGAGAGACCACTTAAGAAAGTTGGTAGAAATTTCATTGCACATGGGCATGAATATGATGAAAATGAAGTAGAGATTAATGAGTTTGGCACAATTCTTGTGAAGGATCATGTCTTTGGTGGCAAAAAGAAGATTGGTGTTGTTGTAGAGGGTGAAGAGAAGCAGGGATTCCATACACTCAGTGGAAAACTGGAATTCTATTCCAAGTGGTTTGCGCAGTGGAAATGGCCTGAGTATGCGGTACCATTCTATCCAAGAAACAAAGCAGAGCGTAAAAAGTATGTTCACCTTGTTACACAAGTACACCATGATTTTATTAAGAAGGATAATGAGTTCGCACTTAATACAGTATTTAGACTACCATACAATATTCATACCCGTTCAGTGAACTCCAAGCATTTAATGGAGATTAGCCAGAACCATAATCCAGTTTGGATTAATACAGAAGATGCAAAACGTATGGGAATTAAGCGTGGTGAAGCAATTAAGGTAACCATTGAAGATACAGTTTCTGGTCTTGAATCAGGTTACTTTATTGCGATGGCAATTCCAACAGAGGCGACTATGCCTGGTGTTCTTGCCTGTTCGCATCATGCGGGAAGATGGAAGCTGAAGAATGCAGTTGAGATTCCTGGCTTTAAGCACAAACTTGGTGTATTGGGATTGGGTGCACCACTATATAATATGACTATGGATGGTAAGATTGGTACGCTTAATCCAAAAGAAGATCTAAAAGAAGGTATGTTGGCACGCAGAGATACTTGGCAGTTTAAAGAATACAACAAAGATCTTGATAATATTTGGTGGGATGGTCTTAGTGGTGCATGGCAGAATGCTGTCGCACCATCACACCCAGATCCAATTGCAGGTAACCATGCTTGGCATCAGAAAGTACGCATAGAAAAAGCTGGTTCTGGTGATAAGATTGGTGATATTTATGTTAACTATGAAAATAATTATAAAGTCTATCAGGCATGGAGAGATAAACTGACACGCCCTCTTGCCAAAGGTGATACACTTAGAAGACCAGTACATATGAAGCGTCCAGCAGTACCTCTGTCTCTTAAGGCATACTCGGTGGATATTAAAGCATAATTTTTTATTGTTTAGGAACGGTCTCTCCCGTTCCTGTTATGTATCATTTCCTAGATAACTTATTTTTGTTAAGCATGATTTATTTTGAAAGTGATATAGTTTGCTATAATATTATATACTGAAGAAAACAATAATTGAAAGTAAAATATGAATCAAATGTTAAAAGATATTGATAACCGTATTGCTCTTTATGGTCTTACCTCTAGGTTAATGATGATGGAGACTGATGAAGTATTCTTGGATCAGCTTGAGGAGGATGAAGATTTTCTTTCATTGTTACCAAACTATAGAGATTGGGACAAGCGCACTAAACTGAGCAAAAAAGAGCTAGTAAATCAATATTATAATGTTGACTTTGCCAATCTCTTTATTATGCACCTGGTTCCCTATGAGAGCTTTTATGTGCGTGATGATCAGATGATTGAAAGTGGTGGAGATAACCCAGTACTTTCGCTTTATAATGCACTTGATTTCCGTGTAGAGTTAGAGAAGGCAAGGGTAGTTAGTCCTGACCATATTGGTGTGGAGCTTGAGTTTATGTATATGCTCTGCAATGCACAGAAGAAAGCATTGAAAGAGAATGATACAGAAGCAGTTTATGAACTACTTAGTGTTCAAAGAGGTTTTCTTAAAGATCACCTCCTTGAGTGGGCACCAATGTTTCTTATTAATGCTAAAAGAGAGTCACGTACACCACTTTATCATGATGGCACAGAATTGACATTGGAGTTTTTGCTTAGTGACTATGAGTATGTAGTTTCTCAATGGAAAGAGCAGTATTTGCAAGAGAAAGAATGGGTCTAATGAGACTCCATTTTGATGTGACACACTGTGTCCGAGCAACAAGTAAATTTTCTGAGTGTGCCAAATGCGTAGAGTCGACTGGTGGGCTTGTTCTAATAAAAGAGCAGTTACCAATTTTTTCTAAAAGTATGGGTGTAGAGGCTGCTGCTTGTGTGGGAGCATGTCCAACAGAGGCTTTCTCTCTTTCAGATTTCTCTGTAACAGAATTTTTCTTTACATTTCTTGATACTAAAGCCAAAGTAATCTCACGTAAACTTAATATTCCTTGTCTTTCTGTATTGAGTGTAGAGCATCTGATATCTCTTGCATTAGGAAGTGATGAGACGATTACACTTGATCTTAATGACTATGAGAGAGAAAGCCATCTTTTTGAATGTATTGTTACACGCATAGAGGAAGCAAATTTTGTACTCTCATCTTTTTCAAACAAGAGACTGGCTGTCAATATAGAAGAGACTATTATTGGAAGCAAATATGATAAAGATGTGGATGATGCAGTTTCTGATAGAAGAGTATTTTTACGCGATACAATTTCCCTGAAGGGAGTGATTAGGCAAAAAAAATCATTTGAAGATGCCATTGAGTCGGATGAACTTCATCATTTTGAGATTGATGCCTCTATGACACAGAAGATTAAAGACAAACACCTACCCGATAAACGGAAAATACTCTTTACAATGCTTAAATATATCAAAAAACCCAAAGTATATGAAGTATTGGTAGAAAAAGATATTGGCTTTACCTCCCAAAAATTTATTGATGAGAGTTGTACAAACTGTCAGGTATGCTACCGTATTTGTCCAACAGGGGCACTTGGTTCGAACAAAAAATTTTCACTAATTCATTTTGATGCAATGCTCTGTATCAAATGTCATCTCTGTCATGATGTCTGTGAACCTGATGCTATTCAATTGCAACCTGGTTTTGAGGTTAAGGAGTTCTTTGAGCCTACTCAAAAGACACTGGCAACCTTTAGTATCAAACGATGTAATGAATGTGGCAATCCTTTTACTTATCTTGGAGGAGAACAAACTTGCCCTCGATGCCTGATTGAAGAGGGAGAGGCAATATTTTTGCATGAGAATGCATTGAAATTAGAGAAAAAAAATGAAGAGAAAAGATAGATTTCTCTTTGAAAATTTCCAAAGGAATTTTTACAATGCAGCCTCATGAAATAAGACCCGATACCCATTTGTGTACTATTCTTGGCTATAATGCTCAGACAGGCTATATGCGAAAGTATTTTAATAAGATACTTAAAGACAACAGCATTAATGCTACAGCAATTGCATTAAATATTACTGATGATCACTTTAATTTTACTATGCAGAATATTGTACAGTCAAAGGTAGACAAGATGATGCTTGAAAAGGAGTTTCAATCTAAAAGTATCCAGTATTGCACTGTGCTCAACGAAACAGCACATCGGGAACAACGTGTAGACTTTATTGAAATAAAACTAGGAAAAATATATGGATATTGCCTAGACGATAAAGTGAAATTACTCTTTAAGAGATTAGAGTTCCTTGATGATCAGATTCTTTTTGTGGCAAAGATGATGCTGATTGCTAACCGGTGGTTTGATTCAAAAATTGATATGGATAAGATTCCACTACTAATAGGAGAATAATATGGGTGAAAGAGATATGAATGATATACGAAAAGAGTTTGATGATTTAAATCTGGAAAATTTTGCTGGTGGAAATCCTGCATTTTGTCCAGATGGACAGTGTGATACAGAAGAAGTAGACTTGCAGGACTATCCTTCCTATACAGAGGCACTCTATGCTAAATTAATTTCTCCATATGTAAGTGGTATCTATATCTCACGTTGGGACATTAAAGAGATTGCGCTTGCAGCAGGTGACTCCATGGCAATTCATCCACGTAAACGTATGTTTGAGTTATTGATGAAATATGCGACAAGTCGTGAAAATATGCAGGCAGTACTTGATGCACTTGAAAATCATATGGAGGAGAAGATTAGCATCTACGAAGAGTTTATGGCAAGCTTTCCTGCAAGCAAAGAGATTTTTAAGCCCAAGATAGATAAGGCACGCAAAACCATAAAGATTTTTCCTCAGATTATTGAAGAGTATTTTTTAGAAGATATAGTATAGAAAAGAGATTTATACTCTCATCCTATTAAGATATATTGTGGGCATATGGTTTTCTCATTAAATCAATAGTAAGTTTATATTAAAAAAACTTTTCAACTCCCATTAAGATAGCAACACAGAGTAATCCCCCTGCAATACCAGAGAGCATGCTGCTAAGTACAATACCGAGTCCCCCTTTCTTAAAGGTATATGCTATCCAACCGATAGTTGAAGGTTTCCATACCTGAAAGAGAGTAAATGAGGCAAAAGAAAGTACTATGCTTAACCATATAGTATGGGGAAAGAGGAGTGTCACAGTAGTCGAAAGTGTAATTATTAAACTTATCCATACACCTACAACATTATCTATTGTTATCTCCTTGTAGTCAGACTCAGGGTGACTTCTGACATATTTATTGACCTCAAAAATACTAATAATTCCCATAGTAAATGTTAGCATAAAAAAGGTTTTCATGCCTGCTATCTGTAGTAAAGGAAGGGCAATAAGTACAGCAAGGAGTGTTGCCATTCTTCTTGGTTTGGGTAGCATGCCTGTGCCTAAAAAGGTAATGAAGAGTTTGTGTGCATTCATGATTTTCCTATGTGAGTGATGAAGTCTGATAGAGCTCTATGAGCTTGAGATAGAACTGCTCTTCACTCTGCTGTTCAAGTAGACCAGAACCAGGCATGAGTGAGTAGTGCATCTCTTGAAGATTTTCAAAACGTTCAGGAAAGAGTGAGGCAAGAATATTGGCAGAAACCTCTTTTCGTACTAAAATTGATGGTGGAATGAGACCACTTTGAATTAGTCTCATAATTGATTCGCTATGATAGTGAACATGATGATGTTGTCCATGTGGGCAGGTTTGAGTACTGACAAGAGTTTTGCAGGTATCGCAATAGACATACTCATCAACAGTTTTGATATGGATTCCAATATTCTTGCAGTGATCAAAAACAGAATTAAGACGATTTTGATCATAGTAAAGTCCAAGTCCACCATGATTTTTTCCAATCACCAACTGATGACAACCATAGTTTTTTGCAAGTAATGCATCAAGAATAAGTTCATTATAGCCTGCGAAAATATAAGTATTCTCAAAAGGTAAAATAAGTACTTTATTTCGTGGAATAAAATTATCAACAAATCGTGCAAGTGCCTGATAGCGGATATCATAACGCAATCCTTCATTGGTAAAAGGTTTTCTTAGAAAGATTACAAGTAAATCAGAATCGCTAATGGCTTGTCGTATCATACGCTCATGAGCACGGTTAAGAGGATTGGCAGCAATCATCATAGAGGAGATAAATTTTGCACCAGTGCGAGTAATCATTTGCTTGATACGCTTGATGTTGCCTTCAACGAGAGGGTACTCCACATGATATGGACCACATACAGCAATTTCTCCTAGCCTAGAAGTAGTATTTTTGACACCTGGATGGGAGGGATCTGATGTACCATATATATTGTAAAGACGCTGTTTAGGATTGATAGAAAATATTTCATCTACAGTCAGTTCACCAACTTTTTTTCCTTCATTGATAAGATCTACCACTTCATCTTTTTGTAACATTTTGAGTACTTTTCTGTTCTTTTCTCCTTTGGGTGCGAGCACAAAAGCAAAAGGAAAAGGTACTCCTTTGTAGAACTGTGTATGGTCTACTTCATTTGCCTCAGACTGGTTCATAAGTTTATCAACAGGAAAGATAAGTCCTGCCTGAACAAGTGCAAGTGTGGAGAGGGCTTCAGTATCGATATAGAGTGATCTGTTTTTCATAGACATTCCTTGCTTATTTTTTCTTAAATAGACCATATTTTTTACGTTTTTCCCAAAGGCTTTTACGTGAGATTCCAAGTTTTTTGGAGAGTTCAGTATCAGGAAATTTATATTGAAAAGAGTTGATAATAAATTTGACATAGTCGTCAATGGTAAGAATCTCATTTTGATCATAGAGTTTTGACTCAGTATTGAGAATAATTGTACTATAGTCACATTCAAGATCGATTGTACTAGAAAGAATAAAGTCTCTTCCCTTTAAAGCATTAAGTAGAAAGTCTCTGTCTGCTTTTTTTAGTGTATGTATTTCGGTAATATAAAGTAGAGAGTTTATATCGATACTCTCAAGTTTTTCTTTCCATACTTTCTTTTCAAGAGGAATAAATGTTAGCAATCTATTGTTTTTATGGGTATATTCAAAAACAATTTTATCCACTAGGCGCTGATAGTTGGTTCGAATTACCAGTGGTGTGCTAAGTGTATTAACATCAAAATCAGTTTCAATATCTTGCAGTAAATTTTCCATATATTCTTGGTAGAGATGTGTATATTTTTTGAGTTCTTGATATTCTTGGTAATGTTCTATCTTTCGCAATAACTCTTCAATCATGAATGGTTTCACAATGTAGTCTTTAGCACCTAATTTTAGTGGTTCGCCAACTGTATCGTTGTTAATGTAAGAAACCATTAGAATAATGATTTTTTCCTTGAACTGTGTAATTAATGGTGTAGTACTTTGTCCAGGAAGATTCGTCGAGAGTAGATATACATCACCACTACTTTGCATTGCTTCCTTGGTGGAGCTATATATTTCTGTTTCAAATCCATTTTCTCCAAGTTTTGAAGCAATGCTTTGTGCCAAATAGAGTTCATTTTCTACAATGATAATTTTCATAATTTTTTTCCACTATTGAGATATTTCTTCCAATTAAAGTAGGTTAAATTTGCCACAGCATACACAGTGATGCCTTCCTTGCGTCCAACAAAACCAAGTTTTTCAGCAGTAGTTGCTTTGATATTTACTCGATTAGGAGTAATACCAAGCAGAGAGGCAAGAGTGGTACGCATTTTTGTTTTATAGGGTAGCAGTCTAGGAACCTGTGCCATGATAGTTATATCAACATTGTTTATCTTTAGTCCGTAGGAGTTAATGCGTTTTACAATATCTTCAAGCATTTCCGTTGAATCTATATCAGCATAGGTTGGATCTGTATCAGGGTAGAACTCGCCAATATCTCCCATACCTGAAGCCCCCATAAGTGCATCAATAAGTGCATGAATGGCAACATCACCATCACTATGTGCCTTGAATCCATAGTTAACATCAATGGTGACACCACAGAGTTTCATGATTTTACCATTTTCAAATGGGTGGATATCGATACCAAATCCCACAATATTTGTTGCAGTAGGTGCATGAAGACAGCTAAGTTTTTCAAGATCATTTTGTGTGGTTAGCTTGTGTGCGAGTGGTGATCCATCGACAAAGTGTACTTTTTCTCCCAATGCCATAATGGCAGAGCTCTCATCCGTAAAAATCTGTTCCGTAGAGAGTGCCTTTTTGAGTATTTTGGTGACACTTAATTGTGGGGTTTGAATGATGCGTACTTTTTCACGATTAATAGGGGTATCATCCATATAGAGTGTATCGGCTATAGGCAGTACTGGCACAATGCAAGATGCCTTCTCTTTGGCATCAAGAATACGCATTATCATCTCACAAGGTACGCAACATCGAGCAATATCGCTAACCATGACATATTCTGTTTCCACCCTAGAAAGTGCATTGATAAGTGAAGCTTGTCTACTATTGCTACCCGCAATGAATGTGTAATCTGCAAAGTACTTCATATAGTGTATCTCATCTGTAGATGAGACAATGATAATATTTGCAAAGATCCCTGTGGCTTCAAACTGTTGTGCTACTTGAAGCCACAAAGGAGTCTCTCCACTATAGAGCCACTGTTTCTTAACACTACTTTTAAAACGAGATGAATTGCCTGCACCAAGAAGTATGAGTGTTATTTTTGACAATTTTTACCCCTCTTATGTATCAAATTGTAACGGATTATACAGAGTAAAACCTTGATAATATCTTTAGTGTATATCCTAAAGAGAGTAGATTCAATTTTAAATAGGACTTGAATTATCTTATTTTAATAAAAATTAAAGACTATTTAAGATTTGGGTGGTATAACTCAAATATCAAATTTTTATATAGGAGTCACCATATGACACAAGAGAATGTATTAGAAGCATTAAAAAATGTAACCTATCCGGGATTTACGAAAGACATTGTAACTTTTGGATTTGTAAAAGATATTGTAATTGATGAAAAATGTATCTCTTTGACTATCGATATCACATCATCTGCCAATGAAGTGAAAGAACAGCTTATAAATGAAGCAACTATAGAGCTAAAAAAAGCTGGTTTTGAGGAGATTGATATTGCTATCAAGGCACCACAGCCACCTAAACAGATGAGTAACTCTATTAGTGGAAAGAATATTGCACCACATGTTAAAAGTTTTGTAATGGTTTCATCAGGAAAGGGTGGGGTTGGAAAATCAACTACTGCTGTAAACCTTGCAATTGCTATGGCAATGCAAGGTAAAAAGGTTGGATTGCTTGATGCAGATATTTATGGACCAAATATTCCTCGTATGATGGGGCTTGAAGATCAAAAACCAGAGATTCAAGGAAACAAGGTACTTCCTTTAAAAGCATATGGTGTTGAAGTTATGTCCATGGGTTCACTTATGGAGCCAGGACAGTCTCTTATTTGGAGAGGCTCCATGATTATGAAAGCCATTGAACAGTTTCTTCGAGATATCCTTTGGTCAGAGCTCGATGTGCTTGTAATTGATATGCCTCCAGGAACGGGTGATGCACAGCTAACACTGGCACAGTCTGTACCGGTAACTGCAGGCATTACGGTTACAACACCACAGGAAGTATCTTTGGATGACTCAAGGAGATCACTTGATATGTTCCAAAAATTACATATTCCGACAGCAGGTATTATTGAGAATATGTCAGGATTTATCTGTCCAAGTTGTGAAACTGAATCTGATATCTTTGGCATAGGTACGACCGAGCCAGTTGCCAAAGAGTATGATACAGATGTTGTTGCACGTATTCCAATAGAGCCTGCCATTAGAGTAGGGGGGGATACAGGTATGCCAGTTACTTACCATAAACCAGCCTCTGAAACAGCTAAGCGTTATCAAGAGGCAGCAAGAAACCTACTTGCATTTATTGACAAAGTGCAAACAGAGGGAGGTGCAGACAATACAGCTATTCAGCCAACTACACCTCCAGGCGTAAGCGCATGTAGTACTGGAGCGGGTGCTACAAATACACATTCTAATGGTGGGCACTCTCACGGTAATGGTGGATGTGGCTGCCATTAAATGACTCCTTTTTAGGAAGTAGTTTATGTTTTAAAAATTGGTAAGGATATCTTAAGACCATAGTTTTGACTATGGTTTGATATTTTTCTATCAATGTTTTTTATTTCTTCTGCTAAGATATTTTGCTACAATACCAAATATAAAGCAAGATACAGGAACTACCCCATGACAAATACTGAAAAATTGAAGAACCTTCTTGAGAATGAGATACTCCCTGATCTTGAAGTGGCAATAGATGAACTTTTTGCTAAGATTGATAAAACTAAAAATGCTTCAAAAGAGGATAAGGTCAATCTTGAAGAGATGCGTGACATGCGTACGGAGTGCTTTGCGATGGTCGAAGAGATTAAGCGTGATGAGATGGATGAAGAAGAAGCCACAGCACTTCTCGAAGAACTTATCGAAGTTAAAACAGAAGGATAATCTTAAATTTATAATAAGACATAAGGTAGGCTAGTTGCCTACCAATTTAAATGAAATAGTTTATATATTGAGCTTCTCTCTCACAATTTCTACCGCTTTCACCATATTTTCTAAACTTGGTTTCACCTCTTCCCATTTTCGGGTTTTTAGTCCACAGTCAGGATTGATCCAAAGTTGCTCTTTGGGGAGTACTTCTAGTAACTTCTCTATTTGTATCACAATCTCTTCGGTACTTGGGATTCGTGGAGAGTGGATATCATAAACACCTGGTCCTACTTCTTGCTTATAGCCTACTTCAGCAAAAATTTTGAGTAGTTCGTTACCGCTTCTTGCAGTCTCTATGGAGATAACATCGGCATCCATTGCTTCAATAGTTCGGATAATATCGTTAAACTCCGAGTAGCACATATGAGTGTGGATTTGTGTCTCTTCTCTTGCGGTACTAACAGCAAGTCTAAAATCACGTACTGCCCAGCTTTCATACTCTGGAATATTTTCATTTCGTAAAGGATATCCCTCTTTGAATGCTGCTTCATCTACCTGAATAATTTTAATACCTGCTTGCTGTAAATCATCTACTTCATCACAAATAGCGAGTGCAATCTGCTTACTCACTTCGCTTCGAGGTAGATCATCGCGCACAAAAGACCAATTTAAAATAGTTACAGGTCCTGTAAGCATACCTTTCATTATCTTCTCTGTTTTACTTTGTGCATAAGTAATCCAGTCAACTGTCATTGGTTTGGGGCGACTAATGTCACCATATATAAATGGTGGCTTAACACAACGACTACCATAACTCTGTACCCATCCATTCTGGCTAAATCCATATCCTTTGAGCTGTTCGCCAAAATACTCAACCATGTCGTTACGCTCTGGTTCACCGTGTACAAGTATTTCCAAACCACAGGATTCTTGAAATTTAACACACTCATTGATATATGCTTGCATTGCTTTAATATAGGTCTCTTCATCAATGGCACCCTGCTTGAAGTCACGTCTTGCTTGTCGTACCTCTGGTGTCTGTGGGAAAGATCCAATGGTTGTGGTTGCCAATGGTTTGTAGTTGAGCGTATTGTGTTGGGTGTCAATGCGATCCTCGTAAGCACCATCACGAACCCATTTGCTAATTGCTTCGGTACGCCCCTGTACTGATTTGTCATGGATACGTACAGAATTTCGACGACTTTCGTTGGCAACACGATTGGCTTCAAGTGTTACATTCTCGCCTTCAGTCAATACTTCATCAAAGAAGCATTTAGTAATAAGATTAATCTCACCTAGTTTTTCTACTGCATAAGAAAGCCAGTTCTTCACCTCAGTATCCATCTTCTCTTCATATTTTAGAGTGAATGGTGTATGCAATAGTGAGCTAGAGCTAGAGATAATAATATTACACTTCTCAATTTTTTCAGCAATTTTCTCTAGTAGTCCAACGGTTGTATCGATATCATTTTTCCAGATATTGCGTCCATCTACTACGCCAGCAATAAGCTTTTTATTGCTTTGAGAAAGTGCATCAAGGCATTCAA
The DNA here is from genome assembly GCA_020525365.1 of Sulfurovum sp. NCBI lineage: Bacteria > Pseudomonadati > Campylobacterota > Epsilonproteobacteria > Campylobacterales > Sulfurovaceae > Sulfurovum > Sulfurovum sp. The sequence goes on from JAIZOF010000001.1 coordinate 1,046,287, forward strand.
AATTCTTTTTGCCATAAAGAAAATCTAGTCCAATACCCCAGACTGGAGTGTGTACTAGCACCTTGGTTGCTTCGGTAGCATGTTCAAAGTAGGTAGAAACAATGATATTGACATTATCAGATACCTTGCAGAGTGTATCGTAACAAGGTTTAATGAGACTTAAGTGTTTTTGTTCAATATCTTTAACAAAAATTGGTTCGTCAATTTGTATATAAACTTCGTTGTCAAGTGTGCTAATCTCCTTAATCAATTTCTCGTAAAGTGGGAGTATCTTACTAAAAAGCTCATATGTATCACCTCTATCGGTACGCTTAGAGAGTCCAAGGAAGGTTAGTGGACCAATTAGATTTATTTTAGTGGTAATGCCTTGTGATTTTGCCTCTTTGTACTCTTTTATGAGTTTAGTTGCATTGAGTTGATAATTATCATTTGGGTGGAGTTCTGGAACAATATAGTGGTAGTTAGTGTTGAACCATTTGGTCATCTCCATAGCGACAGCATCTTTATTTCCTCTTGCCATAGCAAAGTAGAGTGTTTCTTTTTCAAGCCCTTTAAACCGTGCTGGAATTGCACCAAGCATAATAGCTGTATCAAGCATATTATCGTAAAGTGAGAAGTCGTTACTAGAGATAAAATCAATACCAGCATTTTTTTGGTAGTTCCAGTGTCGTGCCTTGAGTTCTGAGGCAACTTTTTCAACTTCAGCAAAATCTATCTCTTTTGCCCAGAATTTTTCTAATACTTTTTTAAGTTCCCTCTGCTCCCCAATACGTGGGAAGCCTATAATGTAATTATGTGACATATATATCCTTTTCATTTAATATATAAAATTGATGTGTAGAGTGGGTTTATCCACCAAGCAGGTATGCAAAATTTGTAATTAAAACTATGTATTAATTATCAAACGGGAGGATGTATGCCCGTACGTCTAAAAGCATAGAATGTCGTATAATAAGGACATCGTGGAATAAAGTGGTTTAACAGTAATACAAGACGTGCTTTGTATTTATAATAACAGTTACAACGGTAGGAATTAATTGTCTGAAGAGTTGTATCTAGCGTTTTAAGTGAGTTTTTATGATCATTTAATCGAAAAAGTGTTTGAGTAGAGATGGCATGAGTTCGGAGTTTATAGATGGCAGGATAAACAAGTGTGGGCAATAGCATGAAATATCTCTTGTCAAATCCACGAAGCATGACGACACTTCTCCTTTGTTAATAGGTTTTTAATGTGCAATTATAACCTGAAAAGATTTAGGAAAAATAAAAGTAGCTTCACTTAAGAGAAATTTTATCTTTTATTGACTATAGTGGAAGTTCAAACTCTCGGGGTGTTGACACAGGCAACTGAGAAGGACACAAAATCCTACCCGCTGAACTTGAACCGGACAATACCGGCGTAAGGAAGAGTCTTGTAATACCGCAATATTTTGAGAATCAAACATCTTTTTAAATAGACTTCTCTTTATCTTCGATTACAATATTCTCCTTTAATCAATTTTATATTTTCTAATTTTATGTAAAGGAAAAAAGATTATGACAACCACTGTGACCAATGAAACTAAGTCAACTTTTGGTACAAACGAGGAGATTATTACACGTGATCCATTGCCTGGTTCAGAAAAAGTTTATATTTCAGGTAAAATTCACCCCCATATCAAAGTACCTATGCGAAAAATTACACTTACCAACGAGGAAGAACTTCTTGTTTATGATACTTCCGGTGTCTATACTGATCCCAATATTGAGATTGATGTTACCAAGGGAATTGACCCTATCCGCAAGGAGTGGATCAAGGTGCGAGGTGATGTGGAGTCTTATGAAGGGCGTATCGTTAAGCCCGTTGACAATGGATACAATACTGATGAACAGCTTGAATTTGTCACTGCTGGCTCCAAAGGACTATACCGCACACCGCTATGTGCAAAAAAAGGCAAGAATGTTACTCAACTACATTATGCACGTCAGGGGATTATTACACCGGAGATGGAGTTTATTGCCATTCGTGAGAACCAAAAACTAGAGTGGACTAAATCTTATTTAGAAGACAGGGAGCGCAATGGTAGGCTCAATGGTGAACATTTTGGTGCTAATTTACCAGAAGTAATTACACCAGAATTTGTTCGCAAAGAGGTTGCTGAAGGACGTGCGGTAATTCCTTTAAATATCAACCATCCTGAAGTAGAGCCAATGATTATTGGGCGTAATTTTCTTGTGAAAGTTAATTCTAATATTGGGAATTCTGCTACTACATCGAGTATTTCAGAAGAGGTAGAGAAGATGGTTTGGGCAACCAGATGGGGGTCTGACACGGTAATGGATCTCTCTACAGGAAAAAATATTCATACCACCCGTGATTGGATACTGCGTAATTCCCCAGTACCCATCGGTACAGTACCAATCTATCAGGCGTTAGAGAAGGTAGGTGGAGTTGCTGAAGATTTAACATGGGAGATTTTCCGCGATACACTGATAGAGCAGGCAGAGCAGGGAGTAGACTATTTTACTATTCATGCTGGTTTACTGTTGCACCATGTCCCAATGACTGCTAAACGGGTTACGGGTATTGTTAGTCGCGGTGGATCGATTATGGCAAAGTGGATGATTCACCACCACAAAGAGAATTTTCTCTACACTCATTTTGAAAAGATTTGTGAAATCATGAAAGCCTATGACATTACCTTTTCGCTTGGTGATGGATTGCGTCCTGGTTCCGTAGCAGATGCCAATGATGAGGCACAGTTTGCAGAACTAAAAACATTAGGTGAGCTGACTAGTATTGCATGGAAACATGATGTTCAGGTGCTCATTGAAGGTCCCGGACATGTTCCGATGCACATGGTTAAGGAGAATATGGAAAAACAGCTTGAGTATTGCCATGAGGCACCATTTTATACACTTGGTCCGTTAACAACAGATATTGCTCCAGGGTATGATCATATTACTTCAGGTATTGGTGCAGCAATGATAGGATGGTATGGTACAGCAATGCTCTGCTATGTTACTCCCAAAGAGCATCTTGGACTGCCTGATAGGGACGATGTGAAAGAGGGGCTCATTACCTACAAGCTTGCTGCACATGCAGCAGATATTGCCAAAGGACACCCTGGTGCTATTGCTCGCGACCATGCAATGAGCAAAGCACGGTTTGAGTTTAGATGGGTTGATCAGTTTAATATTGGACTTGATCCTGAACGTGCACGTGAGTACCATGACGAGACTATGCCGATGGAGGCAGCAAAAACTGCCCATTTCTGTTCTATGTGTGGACCAAAGTTTTGTTCCATGAAGATTTCTGCTGAGGTACGTGACTATGCTGCTACACAAGAGGGAAAACTCAGTCCTGAAGAGATACAAGAAGGGATGGATGAGATGAGTATAAAGTTTCAGGATCTTGGTGGGGAAGTATATATCTCAAGTGAACAGATAAAAGATAATCAATGAATATTGCCATTGTAGGTGCTGGTTTAGCAGGGCGTATTGTTGCACTTAATTTGCTACGAACCAATCAAGATATTACCATTACCTTTTTTGACAAAGGCTCCAAAGAGGGGGTAGGTGCTGCAGGTTTTACCGCTGCTGGGATGCTTGCTCCTTATGCAGAATTAGAGACAGCAGAATCGGTCATTTTTGATTTAGGGCACCGATCTATCGAGCTTTGGCCTGATCTTCTAAAAGAGATAGGGCTTTTTGATGGGTATCAGCAAAAGGGTACTATCATCACTGCACACTCTCAAGATATGGGAGAGTTGGAGCACTTTATTGGGATATTGCAACGTAAAGTTGAAACGGCAGAAAAGATAAAAATATTAGACAGTATACAGATAAAAGATATGGAGCCTGATCTTTATATCCACCAAAAAGGATTTTATATTCCAGATGAAGGTCTCATTGATGCACAACGCTTTATAGCATTTAGTGTAAATTATTTTAACCGTTATGAAAATATTTATTTCCGTGAATATACACCAGTAAAGAAGATAGAAACGGGAAAGGTTTATACTAAAGAGGGTGTTGAGGTATTTGACTGGGTTTTTGATACACGTGGACTGGGTGCCAAGGAATATTTTCATGATCTTCGTGGTGTACGTGGAGAAGTGATGTGGGTGGAAGCAAATGATATTAATATTAGTCGTCCAACTCGTTTAATGCACCCACGTTACAAGATTTATATTGTCCCTAGGGGAAATGGCTGTGAGGGGATTGATTTAGAGTACTGTTCTGACTGTAAGCTTTCGCAGACTATAGGTTACAAGCGTTATATTATAGGGGCAACAGAAATAGAAAGTGAAGATATGTCGCCTATTTCAGTGCGCTCTTCAATGGAATTACTTTCAGCACTCTATACAGTGCATCCAAATTTTGGTGAGGCACGTGTGGTTCATTCAGAAACAAACTGCCGTCCAGCATTCAAAGATAATCTCCCACGTGTTGAGAATGAAAAAGGATTAACACGCATCAATGGGCTTTATAGGCATGGATACTTGCTTGCACCAGCAATTGTTGAAAAAGCCCTTGAAGAAGGTTTTTTCAAGTAAGAAGACAAAGGAGTAAAATGTATATTATATTGAATGGCGAATCTAAAGTAATTGAGCCACAAACAACCATTACTCATTTAATGAAACAGTTTAATTATGAAATAGGTATTGGTGCAGTGGCTGTTAATATGGTTTTTATTGCTTCTGGTAACTATGATAAGACTATACTAAAAGAGGGAGATAAAGTGGAGGTACTTGCGCCAGTGTGTGGTGGATAGATATGTTTATTAAAAAGAAAAAAAGAACAAGGAGAATGCAATGACCAAACATATGGGAAGCAGTGAAAATATATGGAAGATAGGCGGAAAACAGTTGACATCACGAATGTTTATCGGCTCAGCACTCTATCCATCGCCAGCAATTATGGAGGCTTCTATTAGGGTTTCTGGTGCAAAGGTGGTTACTGTATCGTTGCGTCGTCAAGGAGTCAATAAGGATACCGGAAAGAGTTTTTGGCATATCATTAAAACACTTGGTGTGGAAGTGTTACCCAATACTGCAGGGTGTCACTCTGCTAGGGAAGCAATAACGGTTGCACAGATGGCACGTGAAGTGTTTAAGACCAATTGGATAAAACTAGAAGTTATAGGCGACCAGTATAATCTTCAGCCTGATCCATACGAGACGGTTGAAGCAGCAAAAGTATTGACAAAAGAGGGTTTTGAAGTCTTTCCTTACACAACAGATGATCTTGTTGTTGCCAAAAAGCTAGTTGATGCGGGATGTAAGATTCTGATGCCATGGGGGTCTCCTATTGGTTCAGGAAAGGGGCTGATGAATCCTTACAATCTTAAAGTAATACGCAAAACTTTTCCTCATATGCCACTCATTATTGATGCGGGTATTGGTAAGCCTTCACATGCAACCATGGCAATGGAGTTAGGGTATGATGGTATCTTGATTAACTCTGCTGTAGCATTGGCACAGGATCCTAAGGTAATGGCAAAAGCATTTGCATTGGCAGTTCAATCTGGACGCATGGGATATGAAGCAGGAGTAATGCAGGAGCGGGATCTGGCATCACCATCAACACCAACGGTTGGTACACCATTTTGGCATCAAAATATATAGCAAACAACTGTATCACGCTTATGGGTAAAGGACAATGAATGAAATTTCCAAAATGTGATGAAACTCCACTAGGTATCTATCCTGTTGTAGATAGGGCAGATAAACTAACACCACTTTATGAATGTGGTATTACTACAGCACAGTTGAGAGTAAAAGATATGGAGGGAGAAGCACTCGAAGCAGAAATTATAAAAGGGGTAAATATTTCTAAAAGATACCAAGCCAGATTTTTTATTAATGACTATTGGCAACTTGCTATCAAGCATAATGCCTATGGAGTACATCTAGGGCAGGAAGATATACAGGGAGCCAGTATGGAGATAGAGGCGATTTATGCTGCTGGCTTACGTCTAGGAATTAGCTCTCATACTCCCGAAGAGATTGAAATTGCACTTTTGTTTAAGCCTTCTTATTTAGCGATTGGACCCATTTATGAGCCTATCTCGAAGAAGATGTCATACAAAGATGTGGGTCCAGAGAAACTCAAACAGTGGGCAAAACATGTGGAGTGTCCCATTGTTGCCATTGGAGGAATTACAGAAAAAAATATTATTGACGTAGTAGCAATTGGAGTAACAAGTGGTATTGCAATGATTTCAGCCGTATTAGAGAATGGCAGTATATCCAGAAAAAAGACTGAAATACTTATGAAGATATTTGAATATTATGATAAATGAACATACTCCAACTGTATTGACTATCGCCGGTTTTGACCCTTACGGGGGAGCAGGTATTCAGGCAGATATTAAAACCATTCATGCACTCCATGGCTATGCTTTTAGTGTCACAACGGCTCTGACTGCTCAGAATTCACAGGGGGTTTCATTGGTAGAAGCAGTAGATGCCTCAACATTTCAGATACAGCTTGAAACATTGTTGAGTGATGTGCAGGTTGATGCAGTTAAAATAGGAATGCTTGCCAATATAGAGATTATTGCTGTAATAGTTGAGATGATTAAAAAGTATAAACTCAAGAATATAGTGCTTGATACGGTATTGGTTAGTTCTAGTGGAAAACAGCTACTTGAATTAGATGCAATAGAGGCAATGGTGCAGTATCTTTTCCCACTTTGCAAGATTATCACTCCCAATATTCCCGAAATGAATAGTTTGCTCAATACAAAATTTACTAGCACTAAAACAGAGAGCTCTAAAATAGTAAATGCACTTTTTAGACTGGGAGTAGATACCATACTTCTTAAGGGTGGACATTCGATTGATACTGAAGCGACTGACTGTCTAGTAACCTCTTCTGGTATTGACTATTTCTCTTCACCAAGAGTGGAGACTACTCATACTCATGGGACAGGTTGCATTCTCTCTTCCGCCATTGCCATCTATCTTGCCAACAAGCTTCCACTCAATGAGAGTGTAAAAAGGGCAAAGCTTTTTCTTTATAAAAAGCTACTACATGCCCAACAGTTAAAGTTTCGATACAAAACAATCAATCAAATCAAGCAAGAATCAATTTTCTAAAAGTATATAGTATTTGGTTTATTCTACTGTTACACTTTTGGCTAAATTCCTTGGCATATCTACGTCATTTCCAAGTCTTACAGAAATTTCTAGTGCCAATAGTTGCATGACAACCATCATCTCAAAAAATTCAACCATTGGATGAGAACTATATTGTGTTTGTATGAAATCATCTGCAAGATCAAAAAATTCTGGAGAAATAACACAGATAGTTGCATCTCTTGCACTAAGCTCTTCAACATTAGACTTAATCTTTTCATAGTGCATTGTTTTGGGCATTAAGGCAATAGTAAAAAGTTCTGCATCAGCAAGTGCAATGGGTCCATGTTTCATCTCTCCAGCAGGGTAACCTTCAGCATGTAAATAGCTAATCTCTTTGAGTTTGAGTGCGCCTTCAAGTGCAAGAGGGTAGAAGATATCGCGCCCTATAAAGAAGAAACCGTGTCCATGTAGATAACGTTTACTTAGACGATGTAGTTTAGTATGGAGCGTATCGGTTACTGTGAGTGCTTTTGGAGTGTGACGCATTGCATTTATTTCATCATTCAATATTTTTTTGTCAATAGTCTTCTTGTGTTGACCTATATAAAGTGAGAGCATCCAAAGTACCATAGTTTGTGTCGCAAAAGCTTTGGTGCTAGCCACACCTTTTTCAATACCTGCACGAGTCAAAATGGTAGCATCGCTGTCTCTAACAATAGAGGAGTTATTAACGTTACAAATACTTAAACTTTTAAGCCCAGCCTGTTTTGCCATTTTGAGTGCTTCGAGGGTATCGGCAGTCTCACCACTTTGTGAGATGGTAATAAATAGTGTATCTTTTGTTAAAAGTGGTTCCTTATAGCGAAATTCCGAAGCAATCTCTACATCACAACGTATCTTTGCTAGACGCTCAAAAAGGTAGGTGGCAATTAGGGCAGAGTGATAGGAGGTACCGCAGGCACAGATTTTAATGGTATTGATATCATCAAAAAAGTTATTTTTAAGCTCATCGAATACAATTTTATCATCAAGTACTCGACCCATCATTGTCTCAGTCATAATATAACTTTGTTCATAAATCTCTTTTTCCATAAAGAAGCGATAACCATCCTTTTGGGCAGAGACCTTATCGGCACTGAGTGGCTGTTTGATGAAATCTTTCTCTCCTTTTAAATCATAGAGGCGTACTTCTCCCTCTTTGACATAGCCGTACTCACCATCCTGGAGATAGTAAACTTCATTAGCCTTACCAATAATGGGGGTATCTGAAGAAGCGAAGTAAACCTCATCTTTGTAAAAACCAATTAGCATCGGAGAACCATTTTTGGCAAAAAAGATTGTATCTGGCGCAGCTTCGGTAATCAACAGTGTGGCATAGGCACCCTCCAAGCATTTAACTGTTTTTGTAAATGCTTCAAAAGGATTGTTAATATCGTTATTATATTTTTCAAAAAGATGCACAATGGTTTCTGTATCAGTTTGACTAAGAAAGGCTATATTGTGATCTTGTAGCTCCTTTTTGAGATTCTGGTAGTTTTCAATAATCCCATTGTGTACAACATAGGAGTATTGTCCAAGATGTGGATGGGCATTAAGCTCGGTTGGTTTACCATGTGTTGCCCATCGGGTATGTCCTATAGAGATACCAAATCCATCACTGTAATAGTTCTTTGTCTTTTTTTTGAGGTTAATCAGTTTTCCAACTGACTTAAAATTGTCAAGCTTCTCTCCCTTGATGATAGCAATGCCTGCTGAATCATAACCCCTGTATTCAAGTTCTTGCAGGCCTTCAAGTAAGATTTCCTTCTTCTCTTTGGAGCCAATGTATCCTACGATTCCACACATCTATTTTTCCTTGACTTTATCTATTGTTAATTTTTCAATAATTGTTTCCATATTATGGCAAAAGTTTCCATTCTTTTCAATAAGGAACATATCGCGTACCCGATTTTTGAGTGTATGTACTTTCGCAGTCACAATATCAACACCCATTTCATCAAACATATCTATAACATAAGCAAGAAGACCTCGTTGATTTTTGCTACGAAGATGCATGATTGCATAGGTTTTTGAATGTTCACAGTTGATATCAATATCTTCTTTTTTAATTAAAGGGATCTTGTGAATACTTTTTGTTGTTAAGCTGAAAGCATTGATAATAATCTGTTCAATAGTATGTATTTCATCTTCATCTACTCTTGAGGCAAAATCAATTTTAAAATACTTTAATTCATTGAAGAGTTTACTAATATCCATATTGACTATCTCAAGGGTACTAAGTTTTCCAAGCAGATAACTAAGGTTAATTGAATCTGCTCGAATGATCTCAATGGTAAGGTACTCATTATTGCTAATATGATAGGTAAAATCTGTGGTTTCAAAAGCTTTTTGGCATATCTTAATGATTCGTTCAGGACGATATCGTAAAAAGAGGAGATTAGATGGCATTTGTAATATCTTTTTTTGTTCAGTACGTTTGAGTGTACGGAACTTCGGATGTCGCTTGAGTGATACTTCTTTTTTGGTACGTTTGGCTGCCTCGCTGAGCATGACGGTCTTCCCTAGTATTTCCAATGAGTGATTATAGAGTGTTCGAATCAGTTTTGCATTAAAAGAGTTGTAAATGCCATCACCAACGCCATTCATATCGGCATAGGTGAGAATATAGATCATATCGAGTAGTTTTTGTGTTGGAAAGTGGGATGCAAAACCAAAAATAACTTTTTCATTGTAGAGATCCTCACGTTGAGCTATATTGCTCATTAAGGTATGATACTGAATGAGCTGTTCCCCCATTCTAATTAGTGTATTGTCCATACCAAGTTTTTGTGCAAATATTTTAAATAAAGATGCACCTACATAGTGATGATCTCGTTTTCGACCTTTTCCTGAATCATGCAAAAATGTAACCACCTTAAGCATCGCTTTTTCATCTTTATTTAGTTTCTCATAACATTTTCTAATTAAAGGTTCTTCTATATGCTCTAAATGATAGATACAGCGCAAAGAGTGGATATCGACTGCATATTGATGATAGCCATCAAATTGTGGCAAGTCAATTACCTTTTTAATAGGAGGAATAGTATAGTGCAATAGGCGTGCATAAGAGAGAGTGCCTAGGATGGAATAGGCATGTGGCTGATAAAAAATAGTAGCAATAGTTTTGTAAAGCATATTGTTAGGACGTTCAGGACGTTTAGCATTGATGAGTATATGCAAAAAGGTTGGATGAGCCCTAAAAGGCTCTTTTCCTTCCTTGCAGATATATTTAAGTATTCTGTTAAAATCTTTACTTTTTGTATAGATAAAACGTTTTTCAGACGGTAGATCCATATACTCACACGTAAGACGTTCCAGCCAAATGGTACTATATAGACGAATGATTTTAAGCGACTCTGTTACTTTTTTGGCAAACCTAAGATGTCCTTGTTTGCTTTTCTCATAGCCAAGAAGACTCGCAATGGTAGGAATGAGGTCAAGTTGAAGTTTATCCTCTTTTTTGTGTGTCGCCAAATGCAGTGCAGAGCGTACCCGAAAAAGAAATTCTAGCGCAATTCGAAAAGTACGATACTCTTTTTCTTCAATAATAATTTTAGGTAAATCTTTAATTGTATCAACATTATATTGTACTTTACCAATCCAAAAAATGAGATTAGCATCTCGAAATCCTCCAACCCCCTCCTTGAGATTGGGCTCCATTGTCAGTGGAAATTTTTTATGCTTAACTGCCTGCTCCTCAAGTTTGGCTTTAATGAAACCTTCAATATCGTCATGTCGGATAAGATTGATAGCATTTTGTGTCTCTGTCCAAATAAAGTGTGACCCTTCGATAAAACGGGATTCTATTAGTGCAGTTTTGATAGTAATATCAGTTTTAGATATACGATAAAGCTCTTCGGTTGCGTGAACCCGATGCCCTAACTTGAGACCAGCATCCCATAGAATGTAAAGAATTTTCTCAATCAATTCTTTGGTATTGTAGCCTGAGATATTCTTGTAGACAATCATAAGATCAATATCAGAGTAGACACAGAGCTGTTCTCTGCCATAGCTTCCAAGGGCAACAAGTGCTATGGGTATAGAATTCTTCATGGGCATATAGTCTGAAAACATTGAACGTAGTACAACTTGGTAGATAATCTTCAGGTATGTATCGATTTGTTTAGTATGCTTAACGAGGAAATCTTTGCCACCTGTATTAGCAAAAGTTTCCTCAAGTGTTTCAAAGTACTCTTTGATACTTTTTTTCATAATCTTAGCAATCTCGAAATCAGTAGCATTTTCATATAGCAATACTTCGATTTCACGTTTTAGTCTATCCACTTATACACTCCTAAACAATTAGTGATATAATACCAAAATTTACTATAGGGATACGGATATATGCAACTTATAGAAAAAGTACGAAATCACCAGCGTCTTACCCAAGAAGAGGGCGAAGCACTTTATGAGCTTGATCTCTATGTACTTGGCGATCTAGCAGACAAAATTCGTCGAGAAAAGTATGGAAATAAGAGTTTTTTCAATATTAATCGCCATATTAATCCCACCAATATTTGCGCAGACATCTGTAAATTCTGTGCTTATTCTGCTAGTCGGAAGAACCCTAACCAGTATACGATGACCCATGATGAAATTCTCAATATCGTTGAGAACTCTATTAAAAATGGTGCCAAAGAGATGCATATTGTTTCGGCACACAATCCTAATGACGGAGTAGAGTGGTATATGGATACTTTCCGAAAGATTAAAGAGAAGTTTCCTGATATTCACATTAAGGCAATGACTGCAGCAGAAATTGATTTTTTACACCGTGAGTATGGTTTAAGCTATGACACAGTACTCGATATGATGATAGAAAATGGTGTAGACTCTATGCCTGGAGGTGGTGCTGAGATTTTTGATGAACAGGTGCGTGAGTATCTTTGTAAAGGAAAAGTGAGTTCTGATGAATGGTTAGAAATCCATCACAAGTGGCATAAGCGCGGCAAGGAGTCTAATGCTACAATGCTCTTTGGTCATGTAGAGAAAAGGGCACACCGTATTGACCATATGTTACGTCTACGTAACCTACAAGACGAAACAAATGGTTTTAATGCTTTTATCCCTTTGGTTTATCAAAAAGATAATAATTTTCTTAAAGTTAAAGAGTTCCCTTCAGGGCAAGAGATACTTAAAACCTATGCAATCAGCCGTATTTTACTTGATAATATTCCCCATATTAAAGCTTATTGGGCAACATCAACGATTAACCTTGCACTTGTTGCACAGGAGTTTGGTGCAGATGATTTGGATGGTACTATAGAAAGAGAGTCCATTCAGTCTGCTGCAGGAGCAGAAAGTGCTTCAGGTATGAATTTGAGTGACTTCATAGCAATGATCAAAAATTCTGGTTTTGTACCAATAGAGAGAGACAGTCTCTATAATGAACTTAAAGTATATTGATAGTCAAAGCATGATAAAATAACCCTTATCCAAGAAAGCACGAGGAAGAAAATATGGTTCTTATGATAGATAACTATGATAGCTTTACCTACAATGTCGTTCAGTACTGTCGTGAACTTGGAGCAAACCTAAAAGTGATTCGTAATGATGAGCTAACCATTGATGAGATTAGGGCACTTGATCCCAAAAAAATAATTCTTTCTCCCGGACCTGCTACACCAGATGAAGCAGGCGTAACACTTGATGTTATTAAGGAGTTTGCTGATACCTTGCCAATATTTGGTATTTGCTTGGGGCATCAAAGTATTGCACAAGCATTTGGTGGAGAGGTGATTCGTGCCAAGCGCATGATGCATGGAAAGACCTCGCAAGTGGAAGTAGATATGGAAACCTTAATTTTTAAGGGGATTCCAAGAGAGTTTTGTGCAACACGTTACCACTCATTGGCAGTCAATAAAGAAAATCTTCCTGAACATATTATTGTAACATCCCACAGTAAAGATGATAAGGAGATCATGTCATTGCAGATTAGAGATAAGCCTATTTATGGTGTGCAGTTTCACCCTGAATCGATTATGAGTGAGTATGGACATGAGATGCTTGATAATTTTTTAAAACTTTAAACCTGAAGGAAATTTAGATGAAGAAAGCACACTTTTTTGGGCTCCTTCTTCTTTATGTTGTATCATCATTTTACCTTGCTTTAACCACACCTATTACGCCCCATGAAGCCAATAATCTGTACACTAATAGCAATATCGTTTCGCTCCTAATGCAGTGGGGGGAAAGTATTATTTCTGGGTTTCTTGGATTACGTATATTTTTTCTTTTGTTTGCATTTTTAAGCCTATATATTTTTTATAAATTAAATCAACAGTATTTTAAAAAGAAGGAAGATGCATATCTTTCAACTGCACTATTTATGTTCTTGCCAGGAATTATGACTGCGACAGTGCTAGCAAATATAGGGATTATTGTATTAACACTAGTCCTTTTTTTTGTCTTACTTTATGAACAAAAACATTTTGTTGCATTGCCACCTATTATGCTATCACTCTTTTTTATTCATGAAGCCTCTATTGTCTTTTTTATTGCACTACTCTTCTATGCAGTAGAGTATAAAAATAAATTCCTATTTATTTTTTCTTCAGCGTTTATTTTGGCATTTCTCTATTTAACAAAAGGCATAGATATAGGCGGTCACCCATTTGGTCATTTTCTAGAGATATTTGGTCTCTATGCTACGGTATTCTCTCCGTTGCTCTTTCTCTATTTTTTCTATACGATGTATTACATATTCCTTTGTGAAGAGAAAACATTGATGTGGTATATCTCTTTTGTTGCATTAACGGCTTCTTTATTGCTATCTTTACGTCAAAAGGTTTACATTACTGATTTTGCTCCATATGTAATGATCTCTACTATTGCCATGGTAGATATATTTCGTAAAAGTCTCTATATTCGTCTTCCTCAGTTTCAAAAGTACTATCTGAAATTTTTTTATGTTGTAATTACAATACTTGCAATTTCAGCAGGAATAATCATATTTAATAAGCCACTTTACTATCTCCTCAAGCAGACAGAAAAACATTTTGCCTTACATGTTTATCGGCCTTATGAACTTGCTAAAGAATTAAAAGAAAAACATATCTCATGTTACAATGCAAAGGGAAGAACAATTTTACAACTTCGATATTATGGCATCCCTTCTTGTAGAGATAATTAAAGTCTCTTAAACTGTTTCTAAAATACACAATACTTAGAGTTTTTCTTATCGTTTTGATTAGCGAAACAAAACTTAAAACAACTGCATGCTAAACTTTAAAGAACAAAATTAAAGGAGAACTTGATGGCTCAAAAGGCGATTAGAGAGTACGATGGCAAAGCAATTTTTGCAAAACATTGGAATGAATATTTTGATGGTTTTCATTATGGATTTAAGTCTGTTTTGATTACCAGTGGAGATGAACTAAGAGACAAAGCAAAAGAACATGGTTTTGAGTGGTTAAAACAAGAGCCATTGGTTGCCAAGCCAGATATGCTCTTTGGTAAAAGAGGTAAAAATGACCTTGTATTGTTTCGTGTTGAAAAGCCAGGTGACGTCACTCTTGAGAATGCCGCAAAATGGATTGATGAAAAGCAGTCACGCGAGGTGACGCTACTTTCAGGTGAAAAAGGGCATTTGACACATTTTGTTGTAGAGCCATTTACTCCACATACACAAAAACAGGAGTATTATATTTCTGCAACAACTGTTGGAGAAGATGATGTACTGTATATGTCTGCAGAGGGTGGAATGGAAGTTGAAGAAGGATGGGATGAAAAAGTAAATGAAGTTCATATCCCTATCAATATGTCAGATATGGAGATGGAAAAAGCAATTAAAGCATATATTCCAAAAGATATTCCAGATGAAAATAAAGCAACATTCACATCATTTGCAATCCAGTTCTTTAAATTTTACAGAGATATGAATTTTGCTTATCTTGAGATTAACCCTATTGTTATGCTTGAAAATGGTGAAATGGCTATTCTTGATCTTGTAGCTAGGCTAGATGATACAGCTGGCTTTATGATGAAAGATGCATGGGGAGATATTGAGTTTCCTACAGCATTTGGCATGGAAGATATGTCTCCTGAAGAAAAAGCAATTGCAGAAGCAGATAGTAAGTCCGGTGCATCGCTGAAGCTAACTATTCTTAACCCTAAAGGTCGTATCTGGACTATGGTTGCAGGTGGTGGTGCTTCTGTTGTGTATGCAGACACAATTGCAGATTTTGCAGGCGTTGAAGACCTTGCAAACTATGGTGAATATTCTGGTGGACCGACAACGGGTGAGACAAAATTTTATGCTGAAACTATTTTTGATCTTATGACAAGACATGAAGATCCAAGAGGGAAAGTACTTATCATTGGTGGTGCAATTGCAAACTTTACGGATGTCGCAAAGACATTCACGGGTATTATTCAGGCATTTGAAGATTATGCAGACAAATTAAAAGCACATAAGACAAAAATTTATGTCAGACGTGGTGGACCAAACTATGAAAAGGGTCTTAAAGATATTAAAGAGGCGGCTGACAGACTTGGATTGGATATCGATGTTTATGGTCCTGAAACACATGTAACAGATATTGTTAGAATGGCACTAGAGAAGTAGGGAGAAGATAATGGAAAATAAACTTTTTACAAAAGATACACAGGCAATTTTTTGGAATAATAATAAAACAGCTATTCAGAGAATGTTGGACTATGACTATACGATAGGAAGAGAGAAACCTTCTGTAGCCGCTATTGTTGCACCAACAAGTGGAAACAAATTTGAAAAATTCTTTTATGGTTCTGATGAAATTATGATACCGTTATATAAATCAACAGCAGATGCAACAAAAGAACATCCTCAAGTAGATGTCTTGTTGAATTTTGCTTCTTTTAGAACAGCATATGATGTTACCATGGAAGCTATCGAACTTGGTAGCCAGTTCAGGGTTATTATGATTACTGCAGAAGGAATTCCCGAAAGACTGGCACGAAAAATGAATCAAGCAGCAAGAGATGCTAGTGTTACAGTAATTGGACCAGCAACAGTAGGTGCAATCACCCCTGGTGCCTTCAAAATTGCTAATATTGGTGGTACAATTGAAAATATTGTTAATTCAAAACTTCATAGAGAAGGTTCTTGTGGTCTTGTGACACGTTCCGGCGGTCTCTTTAATGAGCTTTCAAATATTATTGCAATCAATGCAGATGGTATTGCTGAAGGTGTTGCAATTGGTGGTGATAGATTTGTTGGTTCCGTATTTATAGATAATCTTCTTAGAATGGAAGAAAATCCAGATGTAAAATATATGATTTTACTTGGTGAAGTAGGTGGAACCGAAGAGTATAAAATTATTGAAGCAGTCAAATCGGGCAAGATCAAGAAGCCAATTATTGCATGGTGTATTGGTACAATCGCAAAACATTTCTCTTCAGGTGTTCAGTTTGGACACGCAGGTGCTTCTGCTAATGCTGATGCAGAGACTGCGGCAGCAAAAAATATAGCTATGGCTGAGGCTGGTATTTATGTACCAGCCTCATTTAATGATCTTCCTAAAACAATTGCCAAAGTGTATAATGACCTTAGAGAGCAAGGTGTAGTTAAGGAAGTTGAAGAGCCTGAGATTAAACTAATTCCTAAAGCAAGACGACCTAAGCAGTTTATCTGTACGATATCTGATGACAGAGGCGAAGAAGCTACATATGCAGGTTTCCCAATCTCTTCTGTGGCACTTCCAAGTACAGGAAAAGGGATTGGCGATGTTATTTCTCTTCTTTGGTTCAAAAAACAGTATCCAAAATGGGCAGTGGATTTTATTGAAACGGTTATCAAGACAGTTGCAGACCACGGACCCGCAGTTTCTGGAGCACATAATGCAAAAGTGACAGCTAGGGCAGGAAAATCAGTTGTTGAGTCTTTGGTTACAGGTCTTTTAACTATTGGACCAAGGTTTGGTGGTGCCATTGATGGTGCAGCAAAATACTTTAAGTATGCAGATGATAATAATCTTTCGCCTAAAGAATTCCTCGGCTACATGAAAAAAGAAGGTATACCTATTCCAGGCATTGGTCATAGAATTAAATCTTTGAAAAACCCTGATCTTCGTGTCAAAGGTCTCATGGACTACGCAGCAGAAAGTTTCCCTGCAACCCCACTTCTTGATTATGCAAGAACGGTAGAGGCACTAACAACATCTAAAAAAGAGAATTTAATTCTAAATGTGGATGGTACAATTGGTATTCTTATGGTAGACATGTGGAGAGCACTTGGATACTCTGAAAATGAGATTGATGAATTTATCGAATCTGGTACACTTAATGCCTTCTTTATTGTTGGTCGTTCTATTGGCTTTATTGGTCATGTACTTGATGAGAAGAGATTAGCAATGCCAATGTATCGTCATCCAATGGATGATATTCTTTATGATGTTCAAGAAGCAGAACCAATTGAATAATTCTCTAATGCAATGATAGAGGTATAAAAATATACCTCTGCTTTAATCACTACATAGTCCGGATATTTTTTAAAAACTTGATGATAGTTTTATCAAAAGATAAAATCAATAATATTTTTTTGAGTATCTAAAAGCATATATTCCACGTAAGAACTAAAAAATTTCCATAAATTTCTATATTTTTTTAGAATACCCTTGACAACAAGAAAGTTCGGTGCTATAATACGCGTCCACAAACACAGAGACCTCTTCAGAGTTTGAAGCAGAGAGTGAATGTGAGTGATCTTTGACAACCAAATATAAGTAAACAAATCAACGTCTATTTGAGATTTAATTTATTTGAATTAATTTTTTTTAACTAAAAGGAATTGTAGAAATTGCCCAGATAGCATATTATTTAAGTGATTCCTGACAATGGTTCAAGCCATTCATTTACCAATGGAGAGTTTGATCCTGGCTCAAGTGAACGCTGGCAGCGTGCTTAACACATGCTGAAGTCGGGTAAAGAACATTACAACACTTTAAATTGTCAGCTAAGTGGCCGGACAGGTGAAGTAATATAGCTAACAATGCCTTTGGAGGGGATAACGATTGGAAACGACTGCTCAAGTACCCGCCACCTTCTGTAGTAATTACAGTTGAAATGTTTTCATAAAGATCGGGCTATATGGTATCAGTGGTTGGTAGGTAGGCTCACCAAGCCAGCTGACGCCCTAGCTGGGTCTAGAAGAGGATGATCAGCCACACTGGAACTGAACACGGTCCAGACCTACGGGGAGGGCATGGTAGAATATTGCTGTAATGGAAATACGATGCAACAACGCCGCGTGGAGGATGACGCATTTCGGTGTGTGACTCCTTTTATATGGGAAGATAATGACGGTACCAGTGAATAAGCACCGTAACTCCGTGCCAGCGGCCGCGACCAATACCGGAGGTACAAGCGTTGCACCTCAGAATCACTGGGCGTAAAGCGCGCGCAGGCAGCCTCGATGGTTGGATCTTGAAGCCTGCACGGCTCAGCCGTGAACTGCGTCCAAAACTGTCGGGCTAGAGTCTGGGAGGGAAGATGGAATTAGTTGTGTAGGGTAAAATCGTAGAGATAACAGGAATGCAAAAGCAGAAGAAGGCGATCTTCTGGAACAGTACTGACGCTGAAGGCGCGGCGTGGGGAGCAAGCAAGTTAGATACCCTGGTGATCCGCTACAAATTGGATATTAGTCGTCAAGGTCCGTGACACCGGTGATGCAGCTAACGCATTAAACGATCATATAGGGAGTACCGGTCATAAAGATTAAAACTCAAAGGAATGGGCGGGGACCCCGCTGAAGTGGTGGAGCATGTGGTTTAATTCGAAATGCGAAAAGACCGCCACCTGGCAGCAACATTGATGGAACCTGGTAGAGATACTGGGGTGCCTTTTAGAGCCTAGAAACAAATTACTGCGCATTTGGCTCGTCAGCTCGTGTCGTGAATGTTGGTTCAGTCCGCAACGAGCGCAACCCTCGTCACTAGTTACTAACGGTTCGGTAGGGACTCTGGTAGACTGCCTTCAACAGGAGGAGGAAGTAGAGGACGACGTCAAGTCATCATGGTACTTACAGTAAGAACTAACCTGTGCTACAATGGGTAGGACAATGGAACGCAATACCGCGAGAGTGGAGCAAATCTATAAACCTACTACTCTCGGTTCAGTTGTAGTCTGCAGCTCGACTACATGAAGGCTGGAATCCTTTAGTAATGTGAATCATGCTACAGTGAAAGATACGTTCCAGGTCTTGCTGCTACTGCCGCCCAGAAATCACTACATGGGAGGTTAGTTTCTGAAATGAGGAATGAGCTAAGCTACCTCCACGGTGGGATCAACGACTGAATTGAGAAGTCAATAATAAAGTAACAAAGCCGGAGAGAACCCTGCACGGTTGGATCACCTCCTTTCAAGGGTACATATACTCCATATGTCTCACAATATCCAATGGAGCAACATCAAAGGCTTGGTTGTTTGACATTGTGGCTTACCTCTTGGTTGATAAAGATCATTAGGATGCTGTTGTACATAACAGGCGTATCAGCTCTTCGGTTGAAGTGCACCTGATAAGGAGTGAGGTCCCAGGTTCAGAATCCTGGTGCCACCATTTAGCATTTTGTCTTGAAAAACTTAGCAAATACTTTATAAGATATTTGAGATTAGGTTTAAAACCTAAAGCTATTAACACTATTGTTGAAGTCTAACATGTGTACCAAACATTGATGAAAATTATTATCAAATCCAAATCAAGTTTAAACAAGTTACAGTTAACAAGAAAATATTATCTGCGTATGTTATACAAGACGATAATAATCTTTCATGTCTAAAAACTCAATAAACGTCTTTAACAAGACACTTATTAGTAACATTAACAGACCAACATTATTGTACACGTAAAGTTCATTTTGCATTATGCGGGGCGTACCTTAAAATTAAGTAGAGATGATAAGGCAGATGGTGGATGCCTGAACCAGGAGAACGATGAAGGACGTACCTAGGCTGTCAAATACGAGGAGCGCAGAAGCTTTGATCGTGGGTTCCAGATGGGGCAGCCCGGCGAGTCATGTCATCTTTGGGAAACGAACACAGGGAAGTAAAACATCTCAGTACCTGAAAAATCAGCAGAGATTCCCAAGTAACTGGCAGGCAAGAATGGTTAGCCCTAAACTCCAGCAGAATTGTTAGTAGACAAGCTGGAAAACTTGACCGTAGAGGTGATAGTCCCACGTATGCGAAGCAACCAAGGACAGCTAGTGATGGGACACGTGTAACCTGACTGAATATGGGAGGACCACCTTCCAAGGCTAAATACTACTCCAGGATCGATGGTGAACCAGTACCGTGAGAAGGTGAAAAGAACCGCGACAAGCGGGTGAAATGAACCTGAAAGCCATCTGCCTGCAATCATTCAGGGCCCCATGCTATGTAGATGGACTGCTTTGCCTTAATGAGCCTGCACGAGGTTATGGTGACTAACAGGTTAAGCGCACGCGAAGCCCGTAGAACGAGTCTGAATGGGCGTCAAGTTGGTTGCTGTGGGCCGAAACTGGTGAAGTCTATCCATGGAACTGGGTTAGGCTGGGTGTAAGAGCCGGTGGAGGACCGAACGGGTGGAGGTTTAAAACTCCATCAATGACCTGTGGATAAAGTAGAAAAGTAAAATCAAACTTGGTGATAGCTGGTTCATAAGAATATATTAGGTATATTGCTGTTTTGAAGCTATGGGAGGTAGAAACTAGATGGGCTGGTATACACCAAAGGTATAACCCAGTCAAACTCGAATACTGGTGAATTTCAGAGTCAGGTGGTGGGTGATAAAATCCATCATCAGAAACAGCCCCAGACTACCAGCTAAGATTCCCAAGTTCTGTTTACAAGTGGAAAGGATGTGGAGTTGCTTGGAGCAGCAGGAGGGTTGCAGAAGCATGTCCTTCAAGCGTAACAACTCTCGGTCTAGATTCTGCGTAGAAAATATAACTGAGGCTAAAATAGACGCCAGCTGTATGGAATTCACGATAGTGGCGAGTGGTGACGTTCAGTCAGTGTTGAAGCCATACCGGTAAGAGTGGTGGAGCGGCTGGAAGTGAGCATGCCTGGCATGAAGTAGCGATAAAACAGGTGAGAATCACTGTTCGCCGTAAACCCAAGGTTTCCTACGTGCTCGTCAATGTAGGTTAGTCAGGTCCTGGCTGAGTCAGGGTAAGCGATGGCAAATCAGTTAATATTCCGATACCAACTACTAGTTTAGTACGATGGGGGGACGCATGGGTTCAAGCGGTCACTGATGGATAGTGGCTCGAGGGTGTGAGTAGGATTGAAAATCCGCCTTCTGTTTCCAGACCTTACAGGCTGGTTTGCGCTCTTCAGGTAAGCCAGAATCGTTGACGTCGTGCCAAGAAAAGCCTCTAAGTGTATTAGTAGTTTGCCATTCACCGTAAACCGACTTTGGGTAGGTGAGATGAGTATTCTAAGGCGCGTGGAAGAACCCTGGTAAGAACTCTACTATTCTTTTCAATAACTGGAATGGTGTGCCTCTCGCTTGGTGTCGGTCTTGCACCGAAAGCTTAGAAGGGTTGCATATGGAGTCCCTCTACGACTATTTATCAAAACGCACTTTGCTAACTCGTAAGGATGTATAAAGGTGTGACCCTTACCGGGTGCTTGAGTTGGTGATGGGGTTGGCCGCTGGGGCGAAGCGCTCTTGATCAGGCCAAGTAAACAATAGTATGCTCTCTTGGTCCTAAGGTGGCAAAATTCCTTGTCGGTTAAATACCGACCTGCATGAATGGCGTAACGAGATAGGAGCTGTCTCGACAGGATCGAGTAAAGGAGGTATGGTGGAGGTGAAAATTCTATCTACCGCGGCTTGAGACGGAAGACCCCGTGCTGTACTATAACGGCCTGAATTCAGGATATATTGTACGGATAGGTGAGAGGCTTTGATGCTATGCTTGCTTCTTAGACTAATATCCAGATACCACCCTTATATATTCCCAAGTTGCTAACTTGCGCCAGTTGTATCTGGCGGAGGACAATGTCACAGTGGGTAGTTTGACTGGGGCGGTCGCCTCCTAAAAAGTAACGGAGCTTACAAGGTTAGCTCAGATGGAGTTGGAAATCCAATATGATATAATGGTACAAGCCAGCTTAACTGCAGGACTTTAAGTCGGCAGGGCAGAATCGGTCATGATGATCGGTAGTTCTGTGGAAGAAGTAAATCGCTCAAAGGATAAAGTACGCCAGGGGATAACAGGCTGATCTCCCAAGAGCTCACATCGACGGGGAGGTTTGGCACCTCGTGTCGGCTCATCGCATCCTGCGAGGCTGAAGCAGGTCCCAGAGTATGGCTGTTCTTTCATTTAAGCGGTACGCGAGCTAGGTTCAAAACGTTGGAAGTCAAGCCTCCCATCGCCGATAATACTGCTGGCTACGCTAGTGGGAATGTAGGTCGCTGCCACTTTGAGATTTATCTTCTATAATACTTCTTTTTATAATCATGGTTTTTTTGTTTTTGTTATGTTTTTTATGAGAATTAAGGCTAGAATTAAACGCTGATACTCAGTGTCATTACGCTAAAATATGTTAATTTATTATTAATAGGATTATTAATGTCTAAAAAGATTGCTTCTGCAAGAATCATAACCGAAAGTTCAAAATTATTACAAGAATTAAATAACTCCTTATCCTTTGATAAAATACTTTATAGAGAGGATATAGAAGGATCTCGTGCACATGCCTATATGCTCAAAGAGCAAAAAGTTATTTCCAAAGAAGACTATGAGAAGATTGAAGCAGGCTTATGTGAAATATTGAAAGATATTGAAGAGGGTAAATTGAGTCTAGATGGCAATGATGAAGATATTCATATGGCAATAGAAGGAGAGCTGACACGTCGTATTGGTGATGCAGGAAAACGTCTACATACGGCACGTTCTCGTAATGATCAAGTAGCTCTTGATTTTAGACTCTATGTACAAAATAGTACCAAAGCTATTGCAGGCTTACTCTTGAAGAATATTGGTACACTTGTAAAAGTAGCAGAAGCTAATGTAGAGACAATATTACCTGGAATGACTCATCTTCAACATGCTCAACCAATTAACTTTGGATACCATATGATGGCATATGCGAGTATGTTTAAGCGTGATTATGAGCGTTTTATGAGCTCTTATGAACGCAATAACTATTCTCCTATAGGCTGTGCAGCATTGGCTGGTACACCACATCCCATAGATAGACAGATGACTTCCGATAAGTTAGGCTTTAACGCACCTACACTGAACTGTCTGGACACAGTTAGTGACCGTGACTTTGCCTTAGAGATACTTTTTAACATCAGTACGATGATGATGCATATGAGTCGCCTGAGTGAAGAGCTCATTTTGTGGTCTGCGGCTGAGTTTAAGTGGGTAACACTAAGTGACAGACATGCTACGGTGTGGGTTGCGTTGCGGCTGGCAGCTTCGAAGTCATCTGTCTGTCACGTAGGCTATTTCGGCGTTCATAAGAGCTCATAAAACGCTCATAATCACGCTTAAACATACTCGCATATGCCATCATATGGTATCCAAAGTTAATTGGTTGAGCATGTTGAAGATGAGTCATTCCAGGTAATATTGTCTCTACATTAGCTTCTGCGGATGTTTTGATATTTGGGTATTATTTTGGTTTAAATTTAAGGTGCTGTGGCAACAGCACCCTACGGTTGGTTATTGAAATATAATTTTCTATTTGTGAAAGTTTTGTAGGGTGCGGTTGCTACCGCACCTTTGGGAATGTGGATTGATGTCACGGTTTATTTTGTTTGAAATATATGGCGGGGAATGTTCTTATTTTGACCATTGAATCAATCGTTTATTTTTGCTTATAGTGAAGGTGCTGTGGCAACAGCACCCTACGGGTAATTTGTATTCAAAATAAAAAACATGTCAATATGCCATATTTTTAACCATAATCTCATATCTTCGTTACACTTCAACATGGCAAAATATAAACGACTCTTTTTGGCTGGACATAGCTACTACATTACTATGGTGACACATAAACGTAATCCATTGTTGGTAGACAATATTGGACTATTGCGTGAGAGCTTTCGTGAAAGTAAAAGGTATTTCGCTTATAGCATAGATGCTATTGTCATTATGCCTGACCATATACATATGATAATCACACCTGAATATGTGATGGATTATCCTAAAATCATCAAAGCTATTAAATATAATTTTTCAAGACACTTTAATGTGGAAGAAGAACAATCATATAGTAGATATAAACGGAAACTCAAACCGATATGGCAGAAACGGTATTATGAACATACGATACGAGATGAAAAAGATTATCTACGTTGTTTGGAATATATGGAGAATAATCCATTGAAACATGGGTATGTGGATAATGGTGAGGTATGGGAATATATGTCTCTGTAGGGTGCTGTTGCTACAGCACCTTCACTCCAATATGCAATAGAACTTTTTTCTTTATGTCAATTTATGAAGGTGCTGTGGCAACAGCACCCTACGGGATTTTTATATCTTCAAAATCTCCTCTAAACTCCTATACCCACTCAGACATACCATATGCCCATCTTCATCTATCTTGACTGTGGAGGGGAAGGCATTGGCTCCCATGGAACGGGCTTTACTGAAGTTGTGTTGCATGAGGAGTTCTGCTCGGTCTGATTGGTAGAAGTCAAGGAATGTATTTTTATCTTCTTTGACATAAGCACAAAGTACATCTATACTACAGTATATTTCGATATAATCCCAAAAAATTATTACTATGACAGAGTACCAATATGATACAACTTACCAATCTCTGTAAAAGCTTCGGTGGACAAATACTCTTTAATGATGTAAACTTTAAGATGCAAAGCCAACAAAAAATAGGTTTTGTTGGACGTAACGGTTCTGGGAAATCTACACTCTTTAAGATGATACTTGGAGAAGAGAGTCATGACAGTGGGTCTATCAGCATTCCTAAAAACTACCGCATAGGGACACTTAAACAACACCTTGTGTTTACAGAGACTACGGTACGTGAAGAGTGTGCATTGGTATTGCCAGAAGATGAGCAGTGGAACTTTTATAAGATAGAAAAGCTTTTGTTTGGTCTTGGGTTTTCTGAGGCAGACTTGAACAAAAACCCTTTGAGCTTTTCTGGTGGGTATCAGATACGTATTAACCTTGTGAAATTACTAGCAACAGAACCAAACATGTTACTACTCGATGAGCCTACTAACTACTTAGATATTATCTCTCTTAGATGGCTTAGAGGGTTCATAAAAGAGTTTGATGGTGAAGTGATACTCATTACCCACGATAGAGACTTTATGGACTCTGTGACGACGCATACAATGGGTGTACAGCGTAAAGGACTACACATTGTGCGTGGTGACAGCTACAAGTACTACGGTACACTAGAGCTAGCAGATGAAACGTACGAAAAAACCAAAGCCAACCAAGACAAAAAGCGTAAAGAGCTTGAAGAGTTCGTGGCACGCAATAAGGCTAGAGCCTCAACTGCAGCTCTGGCACAGTCTAAACAAAAAGAGTTAGACAAGATGGAAGAGATGGAAGACTTGGCAACGGATGCAAACCTCTCTTTTAACTTTAACTATAAAGATACCCCTGCAAAGATACTCTTCCGTGCGAATGAGCTGAGTTTTGGGTATAACCCTGATGAGCCATTGTTTCATCATATTACTTTTGCGATGGAGAAGGGTAAACGTCTTGCTATCATTGGTAAAAATGGTAAGGGTAAATCTACTTTGCTTAACTATATTGCAGGTGAATTTGGTGAGCAACAAAGGAGCCTAGAATTTCACCCCTCTACCGTCTTTGCACACTTTGGGCAGACAAATATAGAAAGACTCAATACCAAAGTGACTATTGTTGAAGAGATAGCATCTATGTCTAAAGAGGTGGGGATACCTCAGGCGCGTAACATAGCTGGGCGTATGATGTTCAGTGGAGAGTTGGGTGACAAGAAGATAGAGGTGCTCTCTGGTGGAGAGCGAAGTAGAGTGATGTTAGGGAAGATTATTGCAACACCTGCGAACCTACTCCTTTTGGATGAGCCTACCAACCACCTAGATATGCAGTCGATAGATGCCCTTGCAGATGCCATCGATGCTTTCGAGGGTTCACTTATTATGGTAACACACTCGGAGATGTTATTGCATAGACTTGCCGATGCACTCATCATTTTTCATAAGGGTGGGGCAGAGTATTTTGATGGTACGTATGCGGATTTCTTGGAGAAGATAGGCTGGGAAGAGGAAGAGGGAAACATAAAACCTAAAAAGAAAAAGCCTAAAATAGACTATAAAGAACGCAAAAAACTTCGTAAAGCAGCAACAAAAGAGCGCAACGAAGAGCGTAAGCCTTACTCCAAAGAGATAAAAGAGTGTGAAGAGAAGATAGAGAAGCTTGAAGTTGAGATGGCTAAGAAAAATGAGATTTTAATGGAAGCTTCAAAGAAAGGTGATAATGGTGCCATTATGGAGATGTCTAAAGAGGTAGGGCTTGTGCAACAAGAGATAGATGCCTTGTTTGAGAGACTTGAGATTGCTTCTGAGTTGGATGAGGAGATAGTGGCAAAGTATGAGTTGAAGTTACAAGAGATAGATGCTTAATCTTTTTTGACTTATTTCAATTTCCTTATTGTAGAACTTGTGGCGTTGTTGCTCTCTTTATTTTTTAGAAAAAATGAAATAAGAAATTGTCGTGGCTCTCAAATTGCATAGCTTTCAAGGGTGTTCGCCACGACAGGTTTTTTGAATTAATGGATGGGCTATCACCAAGTTTAAACATTGATTGTGTTTTATAAAGATTTATGATTATCTTCATGGGAGTGATCCCACACTAATTTTCCTCCACCTAGCATATGAAAGTGTAAGTGTCCTACTTCTTGTCCTCCATCTTCTCCGTTGTTGGTGATGAGTCTGTAACCTGTTTGATCTACACCAATTTTAGTGGCTACTTCTTGGATGAATGATGTCATACCTGCCATCGTTTCTGGGCTTACATCTTGAAAACAATCTACATGTTGTTTTGGAATGATGAGTATATGAATAGGTGCTTTAGGATAGAGGTCATGAAATGCCAAAAAATTTTCATTTTCATGCACGGTATTATTGGGAAGACTCCCGTCAACAATTTTACAAAATATACACATAGCTATCTCCTTGTTGGTAGTATTGTTTGGGCAATTATAGCACACCAAATCCCACTATTAGCTACTTTTAGATAGAATCACATCAATTTAATCATTGGATAATATGTGATAAACGGAGTATTATGAAGAACCTAGAAGCAAAAATACTTAAAGCAAACTCGCTTGAAGTACTTGAAAAAGTACGTATTGAACTTTTTGGAAAAAAAGGAATATTGGCAACAGAATTTGCCAAAATGAAGGATATTCCTAGTTCTGAGAAGAAAGCTTTTGCAGAAGGGCTGAACAAGCAAAAAATGACATTACAAAAAGTATTTGATACACGCTATGAAGCACTCAAAACCAAAGAGATAGAAGCAATACTCAAAAGTGAAACAATTGATGTCTCTCTTTATGGTACATTGACACAAAAAGGAGCGCTTCATCCCGTTATGGAAACCATGGATAAAATTATTGATTATTTTATGGCACTTAACTTTTCAGTTGAAAGTGGCAATATGGTAGAGGATGATTTTCATAATTTTGAAGCACTCAATCTTCCAAAGTACCACCCTGCAAGGGATATGCAGGATACTTTTTATTTCAAAGATGGTGGACTGTTACGTACACATACCTCTCCAGTACAGATACGTACCATGCTTAAAGAGAAGCCACCCATTCGTATGATTGCACCTGGATCTGTGTTTAGGCGTGATTATGATTTAACCCATACACCAATGTTTCACCAAGTTGAAGGGCTGGTTGTAGATGCAAAAGAGAGGATCTCTTTTGCTAACCTCAAAGCAATTTTGACAGATTTCCTACACTATATGTTTGGAGATGTTGATATACGTTTTCGTCCAAGCTTTTTTCCATTCACTGAGCCTTCAGCTGAAGTAGATATTAGTTGTATCTTTTGTGATGGAGAGGGGTGCCGTGTTTGTTCGCATACAGGATGGATAGAGATTCTTGGATGCGGCATTGTTGATCCAAATGTATTTAAAGCTGTTAAATATAAAGATGTCAGTGGTTATGCTTTTGGATTAGGGGTTGAGCGTATTGCAATGCTGGTACATCGTATACCAGACTTAAGAAGCCTTTTTGAGGGCGATATTCGTTTGTTGGAGCAATTTGTATGATAGTCACAAGAACATGGCTGAATGAATTTATAGATATTAGCAAAATTAGTGATGAGGATTTGTGTGAAACTTTTAATGCTATTGGTCTCGAAGTAGATAGCATAAAGAAGATTGTCGTTCCATCAAAAGTAGTTGTAGGAGAGATTATCTCTTGCCAAAAACACCCCAATGCAGACAAACTGAATGTCTGTCAGGTTGATATTGGTTCTGGTGTACGTCAAATTGTTTGCGGAGCAGCCAATGTGGTTGATGCCAAGTATGTGGCAGTAGCAACTATTGGTGCAGTACTTCCAGGGAACTTCAAGATTAAACATGCTGAATTACGTGGAATTGAAAGTGAAGGGATGATTTGTGCTGCTTCAGAATTAGGGCTACCTGATATGGGTGAAGGGATTATGGTCCTTGACGAAAGTATTGGTGAACTAAAACTAGGACAAAACCTGAACAGTTACAAAAAAATAGTTGATACGATTATTGAACTGGAATTAACGGCCAATCGTGGAGATTGTTTAGGGATTTATGGTGTTGCACGCGATCTCTCTGCAGCACTCAATATTGAAATGATACCGTTTGAACATACGAAAGTAACACATATAAAGGTTGGAATTGCCCGAAAAGCAGAACTACGTACCAAGGGGAAGATAGATACCGATTTGTGCTACAAGCTGGCAAACATTAAAAAAAATAAAAGTAATTTTTTAATTAAGCTACGTCTATCTATAATCAATATTGAAGCACAAACCCCTCTCATTGAACTTTTGATGTATACAATTCATGCAACAGGTGTTGCTTTGCGTATGTATGACTGTGCTAGTTTTTGTACTTCGAACAATAAGAAGATTATTGTTCAGGTCGAAAAGGAAAAGAGAGGAATTACCTATGTGCATGCAAATGAAAAGCATATCAGTATAGTAGGAACCCATCAGGTTAAAGAGACAGAGCCATCGATACATAGTACAGGAGTATTAATCGAAGCAAGCTATATCGATCCAGATCTACTTTCTGAAGCGATAACAAGCACAAAGTTACCGAGAGACGACCTTTATTATAGGACATCAAGGGGTTCCAATCCAGATCTTGCTTTTGGTCTCTCCTATTTAATGTCTCTCATGGAAAGGTATGCTGATGCAGGTTGCTATGCGGGATCTCTTGATACTGAAGTAAAAAGAAAAAATAAAAAGATTGCAGTTAATATCAATGAAATTTCTACAATTATAGGTACGGAAATTGAGTTACACAAGATTGTAGTTATCTTGAAGAGGCTTGGGTTTGAAATTGCAATGATGGGTAATCATAAATTTGCAGCAACGGTACCATTTTTTAGGCATGATATTAAAAATATACAAGATATTGCAGAAGAGATTTTGCGAATTGTCGGTATCAATAATATTCCCACAAGAGCACTTTCTTTTGTGGAAAAAATGCACCTAAATGAAACAAGCTATAGATATAAAATAAGAAAATCACTTAGAAACAGGGCGGTCAGTGTAGGCTTTTATGAAAATATCTCTTATGTGTTTAGTGAAAAAGCAGTACTTCAAAAATATGGTTTTGAAACAATTCAGGATACCATGGCACTTGCCAACCCTATTGCTGAAGATCTCAATACACTCAGAAGTACACTATTGGTGAATCTTCTTATGGCAGTTAAGCGTAACGTTGGTTACTCTAAAAAATTAATTTCTCTTTTTGAGATAGGTGCAGTTTTTAATACACACCGTAAACAGTCTGAGAAAATGGCATTTGTCTTTACCGGTCAGATGGAGACAGAAAATGTAGAGAATGCAGGTAAGCCCCCAATGATTGATTTTGCAACTTTTGCACAGAAGCTTGGAGTGGTGATTGGACATTTCGATCTGGTACCCTGTAGTAGCAAGAATGGCCTTATTCATCCTTATCAGTCGGCTGATATTATTGTAAATGGACATGTAAGTGGTTTTATAAGCAAGCTTCATCCCACAGTACAGGAAGCGTATGATATTCCAACAACATTTATTGCCGAAGTAGATTTTGAAATGTTGCTACCAAAGCATATTAATGCTGAGCCGATCTCTAAATTTCAAGGAGTCTATAAAGATATTAGTATTGTGATTGATAAGTCATTAAACTACTTTGAAGTAGCTAAGGTCTTAAACAAACTGAATCTGCCTATGCTTAAAGAGAGTTATCCTATTGATATCTATACCGATAAAAAACTGGGTGATAAAAAGTCTTTAACCATTCGTTTTTTTATTCAGTCTATGGATAAAACACTTGAAGAGAACGATATTGAGAGTATGATGAACCAAATCATGGAAACACTTCAAAAACAATGTGGTGCGGAGCTTAGATAGATGAAGATACAACTTGCATCAAACTATGGTTTTTGTTTTGGTGTCAAACGTGCCATCAAAATTGCTGAAGAGCATCAAGGAAGCAAAACCTATGGTCCACTTATTCATAATAAAGATGAAATTAATCGCCTCAAAGAAGGGTTCCAGATAGGGCTTGCAGAAAACCTTGATGAGATTACACCAGAAGATTCAGTGGTTATTCGTACACACGGTATTCCCAAAGATGAGTTAGCAAAACTTAATATACAGAACAATCAGATTATTGATGCAACCTGTCCTTATGTAACCACACCACAAAATATTGTAGCAGAGATGAGCAAGAAAGGCTATAGTATTGTAGTCTTTGGTGATAAAAATCATCCTGAAATTAAAGGGGTGGTTTCTTATGCTAAAGATCCACGAAATGCCTTTGTGGTAATTGATGAAAATGAACTTGAAGGGTTACCTATCCTCTCTAAAGTAGCAGTTGTGGCACAAACAACCCGTAAGCCAAAAGATTATCTAAAGGTAGTTAATAAACTCATTCTTGAGCATAAAGAAGTACGTGTTTTTAATACTATTTGCAATGCAACCTTTGAGAATCAAGATGCAGCAGCTGTGTTGGCCAAGGATGCGGATGTAATGATTGTAATTGGTGGCAAACACTCCTCCAATACTAAGCAGCTACACTCCATCTGTAAGACCTATTGCGGGGACAGTTATCTTATTGAAAATCAAGATGAATTAAGATTAGTGTGGTTTAAAAATAAGGAACTGTGTGGCATCTCAGCAGGTGCCTCTACACCAGACTGGATTGTACAGAATGTGATAGAAAAGATTCAAGAATTAGTTCAAAAGGCTGAGGTTTTAAAGAGTGAATAGTATTACACTTGAGCCAATTAAGCGGGTAGAAGGCATAGTAAATCTTCCTGGCTCTAAAAGTCTTTCTAACCGTGCACTATTACTTGCAGCACTAGCAGAGGGAACGACCACGCTAACCAATCTGCTAAAGAGTGACGATACACAACATATGTTAAATGCTCTTAAGATACTTGGGGTAAAGTATATACTCTCTGAGGATGGGACTGAATGTACCATTACTGGAAACGGAGGATCCTTTCAGTGCAGTGAACCCATTGAACTATTTCTTGGTAATGCTGGAACAGCGATGCGACCACTTTGTGCGGCACTCACTTTGGGTAGTGGTGAATTTGTTCTAACTGGTGAACCACGCATGAAGGAGCGTCCTATTGGACACCTTGTCAATGCCTTAAGGGAAGCAGGATCTGATGTTATCTATTTAGAAAATGAGGGATATCCTTCTCTAAAAATAAGAGCCAATGGTCTTCATGGAGGAGAGGTTAGTATTGATGGCAGTATCTCTAGTCAATTTTTAACAGCATTACTCATGGCAGCACCTTTAGCACAGAATGATATGCATATTCATATTGTTGGGGATTTGGTTTCTAAACCTTACATCGATATTACACTTAATATTATGAAGCACTTTGGAGTTGAGGTTGAGAATAGAAATTATAAGACCTTTGTCGTAAGAGCAGGGCAATGCTATAGGGCGGTGAAACGCTATATGGTAGAAGGTGATGCCTCTTCTGCCTCTTACTTTTTAGCCGCTGCGGCAATTAAAGGCGGAACAGTCAAGGTTGTAGGTATTGGCAAAAATAGTATCCAAGGAGATATTGCTTTTGTTGATGTACTAGAAAATATGGGATCCAAGGTAGAGTGGGAAGATGATTGCATTTCCGTCAGTTGTGATGAACTGCATGCTGTAGATATGGATTTCAATCATATACCCGATGCGGCAATGACCATTGCGACTACTGCACTTTTTGCTAATGGCACCACCACGCTACGCAATATTTATAATTGGCGCGTTAAAGAAACCGATAGGCTTTCAGCTATGGCAACAGAACTTCGTAAAGTAGGAGCTGATGTGGAAGAGGGAAAAGATTATCTGACTGTTACACCACCCAAGAGGCTCAAGCATGCCACTATTGATACCTATGATGATCATCGTATGGCAATGTGTTTTTCTTTATTGTCACTTGATCCAGTCTCTGTAACCATTAATGATCCAGAATGTACCGCAAAAACGTTTCCAACTTATTTTGAAGTACTGGAGAGTATTGTTGTGAAATAGTAAGAATGATTACTGCATGCCAGTAGGCTTTCTAAGGGCGGCATATAATGTAATTCTAACATATTTTTAAGTATAATCATCCCCCATTTAATACTTACTATAGTGCTATCATTTTATTTTTTTAAGGTTGAATTATGAGAGATCTTTTTACATCATTCAAGGATAATTGTGGATTTGGATTATTGTGTTCTATTGATAATACGCCCACACACCAAAACTTGGAAGATGCCATTACATCACTGTCACGCATGATGCATAGGGGAGCGATTGCAGCAGACGGAAAGACAGGCGATGGATCTGGGCTGCTTCTCTCTTTTCCAAAAACATTCTTTGAATATGTTGCTACCAAAGATGGGGTAAGCCTTCCTGAACAGTATGCGGTTGCGATGGTTTTTTCTCGTAATGAGGATGATTTTGATATCATGGACAAAGTATGTGGTAGCAATGATCTTGAAATAATCTATACTCGTACTGTGCCAGTCGATACCAATGCACTGGGAAAACAGGCACTTGAGACTCTTCCAACTATCAAGCAGGTCTTTGTTGCGCCAAAAGGTGTGGTAGCACTTGAGCGTTTTGATGCACTTGTATATCTTTCACGCAAAGAGATTGAATATGAGCTTAAGCATGATAAAGATTTTTACATCTCTTCTTTCTCTACCAAAGTAATTTCCTATAAAGGTTTGGTTATGCCAACCCATATTAAGGAATTTTATCAAGATCTTGCAGATAAGAATTTTAAGATCTCTTTTTGTCTTTTTCATCAGCGATTCTCTACAAACACACTACCTGAGTGGAGACTGGCACAACCATTCCGTATGATCGCACACAATGGTGAGATTAACTCTGTTACTGCCAACCGTTTCAATGTCAAGGCAAAAATGGCAGCGATTAAATCAGAAATTTTTACCGATAAAGAGATCAAACGTTTAACCAACGTCATTCAGGATGGTATGTCTGATTCTGCAAGTCTTGATAACTTTATGGAGTTTCTCCGTGTTAATGGCGTAGACTTTTTTAAGGCAGCACGTTCTCTCATTCCTGCACCATGGCACAATGCACCTCAGATGGATAGTGATCTTAAAGCTTTCTATGAGTACACCTCAACTTGCTTCGAACCATGGGATGGTCCTGCAGCAGTAAGTATGACGGATGGGCGCTATATTGGTTGTGTTCTCGACCGAAATGGACTAAGACCCTCTAAATATATCATTACTACCGATAATAGACTCTTGATTAGTTCTGAATATGGAGTACTTCAGGTCCCAGAAGAGCAGATTGCCGAACGTGGACGTCTGCAATCTGGCGAAATGATGGGAGTTGACCTTAAGTTTGGAAAAATACTTAAGTCCAAGGATATTGATGACTATCTTAAATCGATGCACCCTTATAATCAATGGATTAGTAAAAACATGAGCTACCTGCAGGAACATGTTCCTTCAATTAAAGCAGAAAGTTCCCCAGTTGACCACAAAGAGATGGAAGCCAAACAACGCTATTTTAATTTTACGCTTGAGGTTATGAGAGAGGTTATCAAGCCAATGATTTCAGAAGGAAAAGAGACCACTGGTGCAATGGGCGATGATACACCAATTGCAGCTTTTTCAACTGAGCAACGCAACTTTACTGACTTTTTTAAACAAAAGTTTGCTCAAGTCACAAACCCACCAATTGATCCAATCCGTGAGAAGATTGTTACCAGCCTCAATACCGGTTTTGGTGAAGTAAGAAATATCTTATCTGATGATGCAGAGTATGCAAAACGTCTCAAAACTGTATTGCCTATAATGTCAACAGAAAAATTTACTATTTTGAAAGAGTTTGGTGATGAGGGGAACGAAAAGTATGATCCTGCATATAAGTTTGCAAGTTACAATACTGCCTATACCCATAATCTCAGAGAAAGCCTCAACAAGCTGGTAGAGCATATCATTTCTGATGTACGTGATAATGGTATTAGAACAATCATTCTTGATGATCGTGATCTCTCTAGAGAGAAAAAGGTTATTCCTATGCTAATGGTCATTGGTCGTCTTTCTCAGGTACTTGTTGATGCAGAGCTCAGACACTTAACAAGTATTGTTGCTGTGACTGGTGAGGTCTTCGATCCACACTCGGTTGCATGCCTGATAGGCTACGGTGCTGCTGCGATCTATCCGTATCTATTCTATTATACGGTGGAACAACTTACAGCAGATAAAGCAGATGATATAAAACTGATACTTAGGCGTACTAGACGTGCCATGGGAACAGGGTTGCTTAAAATTATGTCCAAAATGGGTATTTCGACTATCTCCTCTTACCGAAACTCAAAACTCTTTGATGTGATTGGATTGAGTGATGATATTATTGGTGAGTGTTTTGATGGCTCCAGAGGGCTACTTAAAGGACTTGGCTATAATGATATCGATCAACGCCTTAACACCTATCATCAACGTGCCTATGCTGGTGAATTTGAAGATAAAAAAAATGTACTCTACAAAGGTGGATTTTATAAATATAAAAAAGGTGAGGAGTATCACGACTTCTCTAGACCAGTCATTAGTGCTATTCAGAAGGTTGCCGAAACAGGAAGCAAAGAGGATTATAAAAACCTCTCCGAGATGATTGATAAACGTGATAAAAAGTTTATTCGTGATTTCTTTGAACTTCACTCTTCAAGGAAGCCTATCTGTATAGATGAAGTAGAACCAATTGAAACAATTTTCAAACATTTTTCTACTGCAGCAATGTCTATGGGGTCCATCTCTCAAGAAGCCCATGAAGTACTTGCTGAGGCCATGAATACCATTGGAGGAAAGTCTAACTCTGGGGAGGGAGGAGAAGATCCTGCGCGTTATGGCACAATCAAAAATTCCAAAATTAAACAGGTTGCCTCAGGGCGTTTTGGTGTAACACCAGAATATTTACGTTCAGCCGAAGAGATACAAATTAAAGTGGCACAAGGAGCCAAGCCTGGTGAAGGTGGACAGCTTCCTGGAAGTAAGGTCTCTCCACTTATTGCATCACTGCGTTACACTAAGCCAGGGGTAACGCTTATCTCTCCACCACCACACCATGATATCTACTCCATTGAAGATCTTGCTCAACTAATCTTTGACCTCAAGCAGATCAACCCTAAAGCCAAAATTGCTGTCAAGCTGGTATCTACAGCAGGTGTCGGTACTATTGCCGCAGGTGTAGCAAAAGCCTACGCAGATAAAATTATTATCTCAGGTGGAGATGGTGGTACGGGTGCCGCACCTATTGGCTCTATTCGTTTTGCAGGGAATCCATGGGAACTTGGTTTAATAGAAGCACACAATGCGCTCAAAGCCAATAACCTGAGAAGTCTTGTAACCGTTGAAACAGATGGTGGACTTAAAACTGCACTTGATGTTATTAAGGCAGCAATCTTTGGTGCAGAAGAGTATGCGTTTGGTACGGGAGCATTGGTGATTGTTGGATGCATGATGTTGCGCGTCTGTCACCTCAATACCTGTGGTGTAGGTGTTGCAACACAAGATCCACATCTTCGAGCCCGATTTAAAGGAAATGTTCAAAAGGTAATTAACTACTTTACACTACTTGCCAAAGAAATTAGGGAAATCCTTGCACAACTTGGATACAGGAGTCTTGAAGAGATTATTGGAAAGACTGAATTGCTTAAGGTAATTGATGATGAATTTGCCAATAAGTTTGACTTTCAACAGCTTCTTGAAAAAATAGAAGGAGTTGATATTTGTCAAGTACCATACAATGAACCATTCGATAAAAATGAATTTGAAAAAGAGATTGTTAAAGAACTTATGCCAACCATCAAAGATCCAAGTAAGCCAGTAATTATTACAAGGAAGATTACCAATCTTAACCGAAGTTTTGGTACGCGTATCTCTGGTGAAATTGCGGAGATACATGGAAACAAAGGGCTTCCCGATGATACTATTACCATCAATCTTGAAGGAGTTACCGGACAGTCTTTGGGTGCTTTTCTCTCTAAAGGGGTAACTATCAATGTCAATGGTGCTGGAAATGACTATATTGGTAAAGGAATGAACGGTGGACATATCGTTATTACCTCTCTAAAATCCGGATCTAACTTTGCATTAGGAGGAAATACTTGTCTTTATGGTGCGACTGGCGGCACACTCTATATTAGTGGAAAAGTAGGTGAGCGTTTTGCAGTACGTAACTCT
The DNA here is from genome assembly GCA_020525365.1 of Sulfurovum sp. Lineage (NCBI taxonomy): Bacteria > Pseudomonadati > Campylobacterota > Epsilonproteobacteria > Campylobacterales > Sulfurovaceae > Sulfurovum > Sulfurovum sp. The sequence continues at coordinate 1,083,256 of JAIZOF010000001.1, forward strand.
GGTGCAACAACTGTCGTTGAAGGTACAGGAGATCACCCTTGTGAGTATATGACTGGCGGTACAGTAGTGATTCTTGGTGATACTGGTGTAAACTTTGGTGCAGGGATGACTGGAGGCAAGGCATTTGTGTATGATAAAGAAGGAACCTTCTATGAGAAACTTAATCTTGAGCTTGTGGAGGCAATCCGTATTGATACCGATGAATGGGATTTTGAAATGTTTGAACTTAAGCACCTTCTTAAAGATTATGTCACCAAGACTGGAAGCAAGAAGGCTCAAAACATTCTTAACAATATCAGAACAGCTTTACGAAAGTTTTGGATGGTTGTGCCGCGTGGTGCCAAACCTACACTTGAGACAAACAAGAAAGGAGAGTAGCCAAATCCTCCCTCTTGTGATTACCAGAAGGAATTTTTTTTGAATGAATTTATCCAAGCTTGTATTGTTGCCAATGAAGAGATCGCAACAGCGCTTGAGAAAGGTATAGATACTGTTTTATTTGAAAAGACCAAGATTGGTGTGGGTGGAGATGTAAGTTCTCGTCTTGATATTTTTGCCGAATCAATTTTTGTTAAACATCTTGCTCTCTTTGGACAGATAGAGTCAGAAGAGTCTGGACTCATTGGTGAAGGAGAAGCACAAATCATTATTGACCCTATCGATGGCTCCTCTAATGCACTCTCTCTTTTTCCTTATTTTGGGACTTCTGTTGCTCGTGTTAATGCCGATGGTATTCTTGATGCAGCAGTGGTTTGCAATCTTGCCAATAGAGATATTTTTTACAAGACTCCAGGTAAAGATTTGCTGCATGGAAAACTATTTAAAAATGATTTTACCTCTCCCCAAAATGCACCCGCATCGGAAATTGGACTTTTTGAGAAAGCTTATGCCAATCCAAAACTGGTAGCAATGATGGATGCTTCTGGATTAAAATTTCGCTCTCCTGGTGCCATTGCCCTCTCTCTTGCCTATGCCCATACAGTTCGATTTGTACTTTTTGTCGGTACATTTCGTATTTATGATTTTGCCGCAGGTTTAGCACTTTGTGAAGGGCTTGAAGTAATCGTTGAGCAAGATTATGTTATAGTTTCGAAAGATAAAAATGTGGTTTCTATGCTTGAAATACTTATTGGTAAGCAAAAAACTATCAAAGAGGAAAAGTAATTATGGAATTTAATAATATGTTTGGTAGCCTGTTTGGAAAAGAGGAAAAGAAAGAGGAGCAGCAGAATCAGTGGATAAAATGTCCCAAGTGTACCTCGCTTATGTATTATAAAGAGGTGGAAGCAAAGCAGAATGTCTGCCCCAAGTGTAACCACCATTTTCGCATTAGTGCAGATAGGCGTATTGCATCGATTGTTGATGAAGGGAGTTTTAAGGAGTATGATGCCTCACTTGCACCGGTTGACCCTTTAAAGTTTACTGACAAAAAGTCTTACAAAAAACGTATTGAAGAGGCAAAAGCCAAAACGGGAAAGACCTCTTCTGTAGTAAGTGGAAGCTGTACTATTGGTGGTCAGCCTGCAGAATTGGTTGTTTTTGACTTTGCCTTTATGGGTGGAAGTCTTGGTTCTGTTGAGGGTGAAAAAATTGTTCGTGCCGTAAATCGTGCTATGGAGAAGGAGTGTGGCGTTATTATTGTCTCTGCTTCTGGTGGAGCAAGAATGCAGGAAAGTACATACTCACTGTTGCAGATGAGTAAAACTTCTGCTGCATTAAAACGTCTAAGCAACAGGGGATTACCTTATATTTCAGTATTGACAGACCCAACCATGGGTGGTGTTTCTGCATCTTTTGCAATGTTGGCAGATATTATTATGGCAGAGCCAGGCGCACTTATTGGCTTTGCTGGTCAACGTGTTATCAAGCAGACAGTGGGTGTAGATCTTCCGGAAGGTTTCCAACGCTCTGAGTTTTTACTTGAGCATGGACTTATTGATATGATTACCAATCGAATTGATATGCATCAAACACTAGCAGATTTACTTAAACTAATGGATAAAAAAGCAAGTTAAGCTATATGGATTCCAAGGATATACTATGAAAAAACATTTATTACTAGCAACACTCTTAAGTACAATACTTTTTGCTGAGTTTAAAACCATTGATACAGTAAAACTTGAAATATTACAGGCTAAGGGAGTACCGGTAATTGATATCCGTACACCAATGGAGTGGAAAGAGACGGGTGTTATCAAAGGGGCACATAAAATGATGTTCTTTGGACCCAATGGACAACCAGACCTTGCTGAATGGTTCTTTGATCTTGGTCATATTGTAAAAGATAAAAAACAACCCTTTATTATTTATTGTGCACACGCCAACCGTACAAAAGCACTTGGAAAAGGGCTTGAAGATATGGGATTTGAGCATGTCTATGAACTTAAAGGTGGCATTGAAAATGGCTGGATCAAAGCAGGTAAGCCAACAGTCAAATAGATTTAATAATACCTAAAAATCATCCTCTTCCGCATTGAGCTCTGCTTCTATTTTTGCTTCTATTTCTGCTTCAAGTTGCTCTTCTGTTAGTACTAGTTCATGGAGAAACTCACCAAAAAAAGTCCTTGAATCAGTTTTAGCAATAAAGAGATAGGTTCCTATAAGAATTCCGATAAACATAGTGGTTGCAATAATCTTTTGAGAGAAACTAAAGGTCTGAATAGGATCTTTGGTACGTATTTCACATACACCACCAGGGCAATATTGTGCCTCTTTTCGACTAAAAAGTGCGTATAGTTTGCATCCTACGCAAATACCAAAAGCACTCTCAAAAAAGATAATACCTAAACAAAATTTACACAGCAATACTCTATAGAAAGTAACTTCCCAGTGAAGTACAAACCAGTTCATCATTGGAAGAAAAATTATCCATCCTAGTATCCATGCAAAACGTTTCTGTACTGCTCCAACATATTCAGGCTTCTGGTTCTGCACAAAAAACCTTCCTAAAAGTAAAAAAGGAGAGTAGCGAGGTGTGATAATGCGTATGGTTAAATCAAAAAAAATTAAAGTAAGATAAACCCTAGCTACAATAGCATGATTAAACCCAATTCCAACAAAGATGACAATCATTCCAAGCATAAACATGATGCCAGCAGCAGCTCTGACTTCTCTATCGTTCAGAACCCCTGTTTCATATCCTGATACTGTTTCACCGTATTGTTTAGATAATAGAATGATTAATCCTTTGAAAATTCTATGGCATTATAGCACTGAAAAGTTAATTTTTTGTAAAGACAGAGTGAAGAGTGTAGATAAAGCTTAAAAGCATCATTTTAAATGAATATATTATATAAAATAATCCATAAATTATAAAATTTACTTAAGTTAACAAAGCTATAATTTATATTCCAAAATTTAATCATTTTAAAAGGAATATCTATGAGAATAGCTACTATTTTGATTGCAATATTATTGGCTCTTGGTATTACCAATGCTGATACGTTCATAAACTACAAACACTTGACAAAAAAGCTAAAAGAGCAAAATAGAAAAAATGGAACTATGGCATCTACAGATGACGTTAAAAAAGCCTTGAAATCAAAAGATTGGGCAGTGGTTGATGTAAGAACACTTGAAGAGTGGAATGCAGCTTCTATAAAAGGGTCAGTAAGAGTTGGAAGACAAGCACCTGAGAAGGTTCTGGAGTCCATAGTTCTTGATGATGATGACAAGTTCATTAAAGACAAACTTGTAGTTATCTGCAACACTGCCTCAAGAGCCTCTATTGAGGCACAAACATTTAGACAGATGGGTTTTAAAAAGGTGAAAATATACCCTATATACAAATGGATAGATGAATGTAATCCTGTAGCAACGAGATATACAAATAAAAAATATAAAAAAGGAACCAAGAAAAAGTTTGGGCTGTTTTATACCGAACATTGTAAAAAGTAGCAAGTATTCACAAAGAACACACAAAGTATTAGTTTAATGGTAAGAAGCCCACAGACAAAGGAGGTCTTCACCCTACTTATCAAACAACTTACAGTGGGCTACACCTGAAGCAGTGGGTAGAATCTTGCTATTGAGATGATACCTTTGAAGAGATTTACCAAATCTCTATTTCTACAGCAATGATCAATTGCATTATAGAGAAATATCACCGTACGAATAGAAGCTACATCTACTGGGATTATGAATTTTATGAGATTTGGATCCATAGAAAACACTAGGTTATTTTAGAAAAATAAATTACCTAAGCTGGGAGAGGTAATTTTGCATACACCGAAGCAGATACCAGAGCAAAACTTGTTGACCTCAAATTAAATCTCAGTAACCGGCTAGAACTGCCACTGTCCGTGAATACTACTTTTACCAATGGGCGTAAGCTCATTGTGGCACCCATCAGATATAGGGCAGATGGATGTATGTCAATAATGTTCGACGACCCAGAAATGCGTTTTTCAAAGAGGACAACTCACCATAGGCATCATCCTCTGCACACAGACAAAGACAACACGGTGGTAAATACTCCAGCATCGACAATGAGAAGCTCTTGTTTCCTCAGTATCAGCTGTAATTCAAGTTTTTCGACAGAAAGAGGAGTTAAAAGCTGAGATCAAGAAGGCTGATGTTAGGAGTTGGAGATGAGGGTGGATGATAATGACTGAGATTAAGAGACTTTGAGAGTGCAGCGAATATCTGTAAGGGGCATTTTTGGGTTGGTAGAGGAGAGATTTATGATGAAATTAATTGAAACACATAGGGAGATTAAAGGTTTTCGTTCATTTGGAAATCAAAAAATACAAATTTACAATCTTGGTTATGATGAAAAGTATCATGCATTTTTTTACAGTAACTCTAAAAAGCGAAAAGCTAAAAAGATGGTATTAACAAACAATATCATTTTAGCTTTCAAGAAAAAAGTTGGTACCGATACATTAAATATGATACTAGATAAGTATCATTTACAATTGATTCAAGCAATGGCTATAGGTAATGGTTTTTATGTATTGAGATGTTTAGACAATAACCCTTTAGGCGTTGCAAATCAAATATATGAGAATGAAAATAATATTAAATCATCATATCCAGACTGGATGTATTCAAAGTAATGAAATTATTATTGATCCTATTATTGGCAATATTATTAATAGGTTGTGGAGAAAACAACAAAGAGGACCCACTCAAAAAAGACCAATGGTATTTAGATGGGTCAAAAAATGAATATATTGATATAAACTTACAACATAGTTTATATAGAGGGAGAAACGTATTGATAGCCATTGTTGATAATGGTATAGATATTTTTCATGAGGATTTAAAAGAGAATATTGGGGTTGGTAGCTATAGTTATCTCACAAAAGAGTATAGTTTTAATGATGCAAATCATGGAACCGCATGTGCTGGAATAATCGCAGGGGTTGAAGGAAATGGCAAAGGCATAAGAGGAATTGCTTCAAAAGCAAAAGTAATAGGCTACAATGCATTAAAAGTACCATCTATTAGTAATATTGCAGATGCGCTTATAAGAAATAAAGAAAAAGTTTGGATTTCAAATAATAGTTGGGGTGATTTTAATTCATGGGGTGAGCCATTATTATTAAGAAGCATCGAAGAAGAGGCCTTAAAAGATGGTGTGCGGTATGGTAGAAATGGAAAAGGTATTATTTATGTATTTAGTGCGGGAAATGGTTCAGCAGACGAGAAGAGTGTGCCAACTGACAATGTCAATTATAGTGGATTAGTGAACAACAGATATACAATACCAGTTGGTGCAGTTGATGAATTTGGTAAAAAAGCCCACTATTCAGAAGTGGGTGCTACATTAATTGTTGTTGCTCCATCAAAAGGGAGTACTGAAGGGGCTGGAATTGTTACAACAGATGTGACAGGAGAAAAGGGTTACAACCCTGAAACTTTCCCTAGTGATTATAAAAATCACAGTTATACCAAGAATTTTGGCGGAACTTCTGCATCAGCACCCATGGTAAGTGGTGTTGTTGCATTAATGCTTGAAGCAAATTCGCATTTAACTTGGCGAGATGTTAGAATGGTATTGGCTCAAAGTGCTACTAAAAATGACCCCAACGATAGTGATTGGGAGTACAATGGTGCAAATTTGCATATTAACCATAAATATGGATTTGGTTTAGTCAATGCAAAAGAAGCCATAGATTTAGCATTAAATTGGAAGGGTGTAGCAGAGGAAAAATTGATAGAAAAATTTCAAGATGTTAATGTATCAATTCCTGACAATAATGACAATGGGGTAGATGGTGTTATCAATATAGAAAAAAATATTTCTATTGAATTTATTGATATTTATTTTAATACAAATGATCATCAAAAATTAGGAGATTTAGAAATTACTCTCATATCACCATATGGAACAAAAAGTATATTGGCACAAAGACATGAAGAAGCGTTTGAGGGTATTTTTAAATATAATAATTGGAGGTTTGGAACAATGAGACATCTTAATGAGTATTCAAAGGGTGAATGGAAATTGCAAGTAAAAGATTTACGAGAAGGCAATAGTGGTACTTTTATATCGTGGGGATTAAAAATTTATGGGCATTAGGTGCAACAAAACCTCATATTAAAAATAAATGTATCAATAAAATCGATTTAAGCGAAGATACTATTGCCCATCAAAAAACAAAAAAATAGTTTCGTTAGATTATGTTAGCAGATATCTATTTTGAAGATAAGGCATACGAGAATAAAAACAACGATAGATCAAGGGGTGCGTACAACTATATATTTTAAAATGTTTTGTTATCATAGACCTAAAAAGAAGCAAACGCACGCATTAGGACATAGGAAAGATGGGTATGTATGTCAATATGTTCGATGACTTAGAGATAAACAAGGCAGAAGAAGCAGAGCTAGATGGGAAGGGTTATACACCTACATCATAGACCAGAAGTACTGTTGGGATGTTTTGGGTTTGTCCTAAAGATGCCAAGCTTGACCTGATGAGTGCTTATGGGACATTCCGCTAGGAGTTTAGAATGGAGTTGTTTTTAATCTAAGGGCTTTAAATCTATCACGGCTGGATGAAAACAGGAAGTATGGGCAAGATAGGGCTATTTTGAAAGTTTATAGACCTGTATTGGCATCGGGCAGAGGCGAGGTGCTGACATCATCGACGAGATGGACTTCACTCTTTCGGCTGATCTGGTTTTAGCTTCCTTAACATTTACGAAAACTTTAAAGATATGGACAGATATCAGTTCATATATTACATGTTCCAACAACCTAAATGAGTCAAAAGAAAATGAATGTTATTAAATTGTAATTCCACCACTAAAAATCCAACAAAAACCGTCACCTACCTGGGGACAAATCCTCCTAAAAACAGAGAAAACCCAAACAGGCACAACAAGAGAAGATGCAGAGCCTTAAAGATTGAAAGCTCTTCACTTTAGACAGGGCTTTTAGAGGGGAAAGGTGAGGGGTAGGTCTTACAGCAATATAGTTTTAAAAAAGCAGAAAAAGTTTGAGATGTTTAAATAATAGTGGGTTTTTGAAGTGAGTGATAGTTATAGTTGTGGATGACATAGAATTTCAGATGCTCTCTTATATAAAGATTTCATCCAAAATGGTATTAACATACTCATTGGCTTTGAAGCGAATCATATCTTTGGTTTCTTCTCCTGTACCAATATAGAAGATAGGTATTTGGATTTCATCAGCAATACTGAGTATCGACCCACCTTTGGCCGTACCATCAAGTTTGGTAATAATGATACCATCAATACCTACCATTTCGTCAAAGGCTTTTGCTTGATTGATAGCAGAACTTCCTTGTGTTCCGTCAAGAATAAGCATTTTTCGGTGCGGTGCACCCTCCATTGCCTTCCCTGCAACACGAATCATCTTTTTGAGTTCTTTGCCCAGATTGGTTTGCGTATGAAGACGACCTGCTGTGTCAATGATGACATGATCCAAACTCTTTGCCTTGGCTGTTGTAACAGTGTCATAAACCACCGCCGAAGGATCATTCCCTTGACGGGTTGCAACAATGGGAATATCTAGTCTGTTTGCCCAGCGTGACAACTGTTCAATCGCAGCAGCACGAAAAGTATCACCTGCACCAAGAATCACTTTTTTCCCTTCTTGTTTGTAGCGATAGGCAAGTTTTGAGATAGTGGTGGTTTTGCCTGCGCCATTAACGCCAATTACTATCTCTACATAAGGAGTGACATCATTCTCTTTCCAGTCTGCTTTATATTGAAATACGGAAATAAGAGAGTTGAATGCCTGTATACGACTGATGGTCTCTGGTAGTGTTTCGAGTAGACGTTCAATAAGTCCATAGTTGACATCAGCTTCAAGTAGAACTTCTTCAAACTCTTCTTTGGGTATCTCTTTTCTCTTTATTGACACCACTTTCTTGGCGGTATCAGTTGTTTTTCCAAATGATTTTTTTAATATATTAAACATAATAAACCTTTTTATTGCAACAGTACTTTAACATCGTGTTCAATCATCTCAATTGGAACAATACCCTCATAATGACGATAGTAGTTTCCCTTATAATAAATAATAGTTAGAGGAATAGAGAAAGTTTCTGCCATATGCATATTTTTAAGTATTTTTTTTACAAAACGGTCATTGTCGTCACTACTTGAGATAAAATAGTCTACTTGGGTTTTTAAGATAAATGCTTCAAGATCCTTCAAGTACTTATTGGGATGAATCATGATTCCCATAACAAATATATCATGAGAGTATTTTTTCTGAAGGTCTGAAAGATAGGGGGCTTCCGATTGACAAGGAAGTGACCATGTGCTAAAAAAATTAAGAACAACAATAGGCTGTGAAATATCTTTAAAAAGGAGCTGATTGTTCTCAACAGAGAGTATATGTGCTATCTTTTTTTGATCTTTAAAATTGAAAGTGTTCTCTTTGTTTAGATGGGAGTTAGGGATATTGGTGTACTCTTTGCTATTATTTGACTCTGTTAGATTTTGGGATAGAGGTTTTGTTATGTTTCCGTTATCAAGAGGAGACTCTTTTGGCTTTTCGTTGCACCCAAAGAAGAGTAGCATGAGGGCAAAAAGTGGGAATCCAATAGTAAAGAGTACTTTCACGCATTTCCTTTTGGTATAATTGGGCACAATAGCATAAACTACTTATAGGGTTTAATTCATATTCATTGAATAACCTAAAACTATTGAAAGCGGAAATTATACCTAAAGAGCACTAAAAAGAATGGAAGAAAAGAAAAAAACCTTAAAGAAAATATTTCGCCAAAAATGTCTAAATAGGCTTAGAAAAAGTAGTAGAAAAAGTACCTATATGAAAGACAAGAGTGTGTTGAAAAAACTATATAAAGTGATTGAAAAAGAGAATGTAAAATCTTTAATGCTCTACCTACCTCTGAAAATAGAAGTCGATATTTGTCCTTTAATACGTCGGCTTAGACAGAAAAGGTGCAGGATATATGTACCCTTTATGGAAGGTGAAAGTTTTAGATTGGTAAAATATAGATACCCATTGATAATAAAGCATTTTGGTATTAAAGAACCAAAAAACTCAAGACAATATAGAAATAAACAGATAGATTTAGCAGTCGTACCAATAGTAGGAATAGATATTACATATAGACGTGTAGGATTCGGTAAAGGGATGTACGACAGATTTTTTAAAAAAGAGATTAAAAATATAAAAAAAATAGTATTTGTAGCACGAGAATTGTGCTACAGCAAAGAGATTGTGACAGATCATTATGATATTAAAGCAGATTTGGTTATTGTGCCGTAAAGGGCGGAAATATATTTTTAGTACTCTTTTCTGTTAAGGAAAAGGATATAGAATGACAGGAATGGTTATCTTTTCTGGTATTTTTGGGATATTGATAGGCATAGGTATTGGGTACCTATGGCTGATAAAGAGTAGCAAAAATACATTTGCATATTATGAACTAGAAGCCAAAGCCAAAGCAAAAGCTATTAGCAACGAAGCAGAACTGTTATTGCAAGAGGCAAAAGTTAAACTAAAAGCCAAAGCATTAGAACAAGAATCAGAGTTGCAAGAACGTATTGCAGAGATTGATGAACGCAACCGTACACTTACCCTAAAACACAAAGAACTTGAGACAAAGCAGGAGCGCATACAATACTTCGAAAATAGCCTCTATGAAAAAGAAGAAAGGCTTAAACAGCTTGAGATACAGAAGCAAAAACAGATAGATGATGCAATAGACAAACTTCAAAATAGTGCCACCTTGACAAGAGAAGAGGCAAGAGATTATATTCTCAAGAGGGTAGAGGAGCAGAGTAGGCTAGAGATTGCTGTAAATATTCGTAAATATGAACGACTTGCAAGAGAAGAGGCAGAAAAAAAGGCTAATTATATCTTAGCGCAGGCAACTACTCGTTTTGCTGGCGAGTTTGCGGGAGAAAGATTAATTAACTTTATTAACCTTCCTAGTGATGAACACAAGGGACGTATTATTGGAAAAGAGGGGCGCAATATCAAGGTACTCGAGATGTTACTTGGTGTAGATATTGTTATCGATGAGACCCCAGGAGTTATTCTTGTAAGTTCCTTTAATCTTTACCGTCGTACCATTGCTACCCGTGTGATTGAGATACTTGTAGAGGATGGTCGTATTCATCCTAAACGCATTGAAGAAGTATATGAGAAGGTAGAGAAAGAGTTTGAGCAGAAGACCTATGAAGAGGGAGAGAATATTTTGATAGATCTAGGACTTTTTTCGATGCACGAGGAGCTTGTTAAGCTTCTTGGGAAATTGAAATATCGCGCTAGCTATGGACAGAATGCACTTTCCCATACACTTGAGGTTGCTAAGCTTGCTAGGGTGATGGCGGCAGAGATGGGGGGTGATGAAAAGCTTGCCATGCGTGCAGGATTATTGCATGATATCGGCAAGGCATTGACACAGGATCTTGGTGGATCACACGTAGAGATAGGAGTAGAGCTCTGTCGGCGTTACAATGAGCATCCTACGGTGATTAATGCGATTTATGCGCATCATGGACATGAAGAACCTGACTCTGTAGAGAGTGCGGCTGTTTGTGCAGCAGACACACTTAGTGCTGCACGTCCAGGCGCAAGAAGAGAGGTGCTTGAGAGTTTTACTATGCGGGTTAAAGAGATTGAAGAGATTGCTATCTCTAGACTTAACGTGGAAAAAGCCTACGCCATTAATGCTGGACGAGAGGTTCGTGTCTTTGTTAATGCATACAAAATAAATGATAATGAAGCAGTGCTTCTAAGTAAAGAGATTGCTAAGGAGATTGCCGAAAAAGTACAATTCCCTGGGGAGATTAAGGTAAATGTCATTCGAGAGACAAGGGCAGTAAGTATTGCCAAATAGGTTTTTTATTATTTATCAAACATAAGAAGGTTATAATATTGGCTAAATTGATATGATAGAGGTAGATGTGAAGAGATGTGAAGAGATTGTAGCAAATGTAAGAATGGAAGAGTGTTATGCCGGTTTGAGTTTGGTATTTGATGACAACAGAACGGATTTGAAAGAGAAGATTGATGTGGCAATTGAGAAAACATGCCAGCAAACCGGTCTTAAGCCACTTGTGTTTAACAATACCAATACAGATAAATTTAACCATGAAGCATTTTATGTTGAGTTTACAGATGAAGCACAAAGAGAGAGCGGTGCGTTTTTTGAGGCATTGTTAGGTGAATTAAATATTGATAAATGTATCAATGATGTAATTAAAGAGGAGTACAGATTATGAGAAGAAAATTTTTAAAGACAGTTTTAATATTAGCAGCAAGCATGGGTCTATTGTGTGCCTCTGAAACAAAAGTACAAATTGTAGTACTCGAAACCAATGTTGGAAAGATTGAACTAAAAATGTTCCCCAAGGTAGCACCACTTGCGGTAGAGAACTTTGTAACCCATATCAAGAATGGTTACTATAATGGGATCATTTTTCATCGTGTTATCAAAGGTTTTATGATTCAAGGTGGTGACCCGACAGGAACAGGTAGAGGTGGAGAATCTATTTGGCATAAAGAATTTAAGAATGAGTATGCACCAAACCTAGTATTTGATAGACCGTTTTTGCTTGCCATGGCAAATCATGGACCAAATACCAATGGGAGTCAGTTCTTTATCACTACAGTTCCAACACCGTATCTTAATGGTGGTTACACTATCTTTGGTGAAGTGGTTAAAGGGAAGAAGACTGTTAAAAAGATAGAAAATGTAACAACGAGTGCCACTGATAGACCACTATTTGATATAAAAATTAAAAAAGCCTATCTAAAAAAGTAGCAGACAGCAATGTTGTACGCTCTACTTTGATAAATTGAAGGATAGTGGTGGATTTAAATGCATTACGTCAAGAGCGTAAAAAGTGGTTAAAATGGAAGAATATCTATCCCTATCAAGAGGCAATCTGCAATCTTCCAATTTTTAATGATGTCAAAATTACTTTAGAAGATCGCGTAACAGTAAATATTCCCGCGCTGACAGAAGTTGAATCGGTACAGATAGAAAAAACGGCACGCTTGATGCTTCCATGGAGAAAAGGACCATTTCAGATTAACAATCTTTTTATTGACTCAGAGTGGCAGAGCTATATGAAGTACAATCTACTCGAGCCTCACTTTGATCTTAAAAATAAAATTGTTGGTGATATTGGTTGCAATAATGGGTACTATCTCTTTCGTATGTTAGCCCATCAGCCACAAAAACTAATCGGCTTTGATCCTTCTGCAATCTACTATTCCCAATTTCAATTTATTGATCATTTTATTCAGTCCAATATTATTTATGAAATGCTTGGTGTAGAGCATGTAGAACATTATGAGCATAAGTTTGATGTACTCTTTTGCTTGGGGGTTCTTTACCATCGTGCAGACCCGGTAGGAATGCTTAAATCACTTTTTAGAGGATTAAACAAAGGAGGAGAGCTTATACTTGATACCTTTATGATAGATGGGGAAGATGAGGTGTGCCTTTCACCCAAAGAGCGTTACTCAAAAATACCAAATATCTATTTTATACCCACAGTTAATACTTTAAAGAACTGGTGTTACCGCTCAGGATTTGAGAAAGTGGAAGTGTTAGAGGTTAGCAAAACCGACCTAAACGAACAACGTAAAACGATATGGATTAATACACAGAGTCTTGAAGATTTTCTTGATCCGAATGATTCAAGCAAAACAGTAGAAGGATATCCTGCACCTAAGCGAGTTTATATAAAAGCATACAGAACATAGTCTGCAAAAATCCCAAAAATCTTAAAATATTTGGACAAAATTAAAAACTACTTTTATTTTTAAATAAGGAAGATTTGGTTATAAATACGCTATAAAAAAAGAAAATAGGAAAAACTTTAAGTTTTCTATTTTTTGATCCATAAAACGAGAATAGTGCAAACACATGAGAATATTGACAGTAGGTTTTGACGACGATTATGTAAATGAGCTTAAAAATGAGCTTGAAAAATACTTTATTTGTATTATTGACAATGCAAAAGATATGTACGATGCAACTAATTTTACTGATTTTAGACACTATGAATTGGTGATTATTGTTGATGAAGGGATACATTTTTCCCTAGAACGTTATGTTAATGAAGTGAAGAAGAAGAAAAGTGAGACAAAGATTATTATTCTTACAGATAATATATATGGTCAATGCATATTTTTTGATTTAGGAATTGATGATGTTATTGCTCACCATACTGAGCATCCAGATCTCATTGCGGTACGTGTACTTTCTAACATGAGACATCTTTTTGGTGCACAGATTAATATTGATAAACTGGTGATTGATATTGCCAACAAGAAGATTGAATTTGATGAGAAGATTGTCTCTTTAAATGGAAAGACTTTCGATATTCTTGCTTATCTTGCATTACGAAAGCAACGTGTTTTTAGTAAAGATGAAATTATTAATGCACTTTGGGAAGAGCCAGAGTATGTTTCTGACAATACGGTTGAAGTAGCAATCAATCAAATCAGGAAGCGTCTAAAGAGTATTTTAGGGTTTCAGGTTATACACACGGTACGTCGCCGTGGCTACAAATTCTCCTACTAAAGCCTATACAGTATATGTAGGTTTAGATCTACTAGAATTAATGGTGAAGCAATATACACAATTAGATTGTCTGCTTCACTTGCTTCATCCAGTAGGGAATAACTTTTTGTTCCGCTTTTAGAGTGGTACTGCTTCCATGACCTGGATATATGGTGTAATCCTCTTCTATTTTCATGACTTTCTCTAAACTTTCAAGCATCTCTTTTCCACTTGAAGAAGGAAAGTCCCATCGTCCAATACTCTGTTGAAAGAGGAAATCACCACTAAACCAGATATTGTCTATTTCGATGACGGAACAGCCAGGCGTATGTCCAGGAAAATGGTGGTACTGTACTTTAATATCAGCCAAATTAAACAATTCATTCCCAATGACTTCATAGTCAGGTTTGCTTGGCGGTGTACCTTGTCCTAATGGGTCATCCGTAAGCATAAATGTATCTCCTTTAGGGCAATAGATGGGAATATGGAGTATCTTTTTAATCTCTGCATTGCTCCAAACATGGTCAAAATGACCATGAGTATTAAGAATCGCAACAGGATTAGAGATATTTTTAAGAACCCACTCTGTTGCACCCACACCAGGGTCAATAATGAAATCCTTTCCTTTGATGGTAGCAATGTAGCAGTTTGTTTGATAGGTTCCCATGGGCTGGATTTTGATTTGCATGATATAATTCCTTATGGATTTTCACAAGATACTTGAAGAAGCAATCATCAGTAGTGATGTGGCAGCTAAAGAGCATTTGACGCTTCTATGTTTGACATATTGTAACCAAAATGAGGTTAGGGTTGAAGCAGGATTCGTTCCTATGGAGTTTGAAACACCCTCTTATGCGTCACATTGCACCATTGTAAATCCAAAAGAGCTTCCTGCGCGTAAAGCATTTGATACCCCAGAAGGATTGGCAACACTAGTGCATGCTATTGCACATATTGAATATTCGGCGATAGATCTTGCACTTGATGCGGTTTACCGTTTTCCATACATGCCTCTTTCTTATAAAAGTGACTGGTTAGAGGTAGCAATTGATGAAATACGTCATTTTAAAATGTTGTATGCTATTCTCGAAACATTGGGATATACCTACGGTTCTTTTGCTGTTCATAGTGGCCTTTTTGATGCAGCACGACACACAATGCATAGTGTACTTGACCGTATGGCAGTTGTTCCGCGTTACTACGAAGCTTCAGGGCTTGATGTAAGTCCACAGATTCTTAAAAAGTTAGAGAATAAACGTACCAACTTACAAGTAAGAGCACTGATTGATGCTCTTCATATTATATATGAAGAGGAGATAGATCATGTCCAAAAAGGGGATAAATGGTTTAAATTTTGCTGTAAGCAGGAGGGAGTATCTACTTCAGTTTGGTTTGACATACTCAAAAAGTATCATTTAGTAGATAAGCATCGTCCTCATATTAATGTTCAGGTACGTAAAGAAGCAGGGTTTACCTGTGAAGAGATACGTAAACTTGGAGCAAAACAATGCGACTAAGCTATATGTACGAGCAGATACTTTTTCATCCCAAATGGTATCATTATTTATACATTTTAGTGTTACTTCCTATGGCATTATTGTATGGGATAGGGATGTGGATACGTCGTAAAACAGCAAAACGAAATGATTTTGGTATTCCCATTATCAGTGTGGGAAATTTAATTGTTGGTGGTAGCGGCAAGACACCTTTTGTGATTGCACTTGCTTCACGCTATGATAAGGTCACGATTGTCTCTAGGGGGTATGGTAGGCAGAGTAAGGGGCTGATTGAGGTAAGCTACCAAGGAGAAGTGTTGACTGATGTGATACAAAGTGGTGATGAGGCAATGCTGATGGCACAGTCGCTTCAGCATGCTTCGGTCATTGTTAGTGAAGATCGATCCAAGGGGATCATGTTGGCAAAGCAACAAGGTGCATCACTTATCATACTTGATGATGGATTTAATCAGGTTGGGATAGAAAAATTTGAGATTATTCTTGAGCCTATGCGCATAGAGAATTATCTCCCTTTTCCCGCTGGCCCTTTCCGAGAATTCTTTTTTTGTAAATATATGGCCGACATAGTAGTAAAAGAGGGCAGGGATTTTTTTCGTAAAGTAATCTATAAGAATTTACAAGAACGTATGCTGCTTGTGACTGCCATCTCTGACCCAGAACGACTTAATGTTTATTTGCCTAAAGGAGTGATACAGAAGATCTATCTGCCTGATCATGACTATTTTGATGAAAAAGAACTCATGTATTTAATGAAAGAGCATCAAGCGGAAAGTCTACTCGTAACTCAAAAGGATGAGGTGAAGATGAAAAGCTTTAAGTTGCCGTTGTCAAAAATGAAGTTAGAATTAGATATTAATAAAGATATTTTTCAAAAAATAGAAGAGTATGTAGAAGGATATAGACGTGAAAAGCAAGATTGATGTCGTCAAGACACTTTTGGATGCATTGCCATTTATTAAAAAATTCTCCAATGAGAAAATTGTTATTAAGTATGGTGGTTCGGCACAGACATCACCAGAGTTTAAAGAGTCTTTTGCACAAGATGTTGTGTTGCTGCATTTGGTAGGCATGAAGCCAATTATCGTACATGGAGGAGGCAAGAGTATTACTGATCTTCTTGCAGATCTTGGGATTGAAACAGAATTTGTCAATGGGCAGCGCGTAACCAGCAAAACAGTGATGCGTATTGCTGAGATGGTACTCAGTGGGGAGATTAACAAAGAGATTGTCTCATTGCTTAATAATCATGGCACCAAAGCCATTGGTATTTCTGGGAAAGATGGTAAATTTCTTGAAGCACGCTCCAAAGATTTTGATAGTTTTGGTTACACTGGAGTTATTGAGAATGTTAATCCTGAGATTGTTCATAATATTATTAATGATGGCTTTGTGCCAGTCATTGCACCTATTGCATCAAGCAGCAGTATTGGACACCCTGGTTTCAATATCAATGCTGATCTTGCTGCCAGTCAGATTGCCATAGCACTTAAAGCACGCAAAGTACTCTTTTTGACCGATACAGCAGGAGTACTTGATAAGGAAATGCAACTTATTACAAATCTTGATATTACCAAGACTGAAGCACTCAAGATTGATGGTACCATTAACGGTGGCATGGTTCCTAAGGTTGATGCCTGTATCGAAGCATTACGTGGTGGCGTAAAGAAAGCGCATATTGTTGATGGCAGAGTAGAGCATTCGCTTCTGCTTGAGATATTAACATCTTCAGGGGTTGGAACCTGTATCGAACTGTAACATTGCTTTGCTTTATTTGCCATCTCCATGATTTTATAATATTTCCTCCCTCATTACTAATTGGATCGTATTATAATTGATAAAATAAATTAAAAATATAAGGAACATATATGTTTAAAAGAAAACATGTCATGCTCATTATGATTGTTCTGATGGCAGTTATATCCTCCTTAAGTGCCAAAAAGATAAAATCAAAAGAGGTCTATACTGATGCTTGGCAAAAAATTTATGGTGGCAAGGAAGATGATATTGCTTATGGTGTTGTCTCGCTTGAAAATGGTGAAAGTGCCATCGTAGGTACCTGCAAATCATTTGGTGCACAGCGTACAGATATCTGTGTGACTCGTATGAGTGCTAATGGAGAGATGAGATGGCGTTTGTGGCTTGGTGGCAAGAAAAAAGATGAAGGTAAGGCTATTGCCAGAACAGTAGATGGAAATATTGTAGTATTGGGGCGATCAAAATCCTTTACCAAGGCATATGCTTATGATCTTTACGTAGCAAAGATCTCTCTTGATGGAAAAAAGATTTGGGAAAAGACGCTTGGTGGTGAGCGTGATGAATATGCTGGGGGTATTGCTGGTACCGATGATGGCGGTGTATTGATAGTAGGATCCAGTGAATCTTATGGCAAGGGTGACAAGGATATCTATATTGCTAAACTCGATAAGAATGGCAAGCTGGTCAATGCCCATAAAATAGGTGGAGAGAAAGAGGATGTAGCAACAGCACTTACCCGTACCCGTGATGGAAAGATGGTATTGGTTGGGTATCGAGAGGTTGAATACAGTGGAGATAGTGATTTTCTCATTATGGAGCTTGACCAAGCGGGAAAACGTCTTTGGACCAAAACCTTTGGAGGAAAGCATGAAGATATACTTCTGGGTGTAACAGCAACAGTAGATAACGGAATTGTTGCCATTGGAAGTACACGTTCTTATGGCTCTTCCCAGACAGATCTTACGGTTATGAAGATAGATAAAAAAGGTAAGACTGTTTGGCATAAGATTTATGGATTTAAGTACTATGAGTATGGTAATGCTGTAGCAACCACACGTGATGGCGGCTTTATGCTTGTTGGTGGTACCAATACACTTGGTAAAGGAAACCATAGTGCCTATATATTAGCACTAGATAAGCATGGGAACCTTATTTGGTCACATGTGTATGGTGATGAGCGCAAAGATATTGCTCATGGTGTGGCACGCATGAGTGAGGGTAGCTTAGTTGTAGTGGGTGAAACTGATAGTTTCAGGCGCGAGAAGAACTTCTATTTAATTAAACTGGTAAAACAATAGTTTTCTAAGAAGAGTATGCGGATTGTCATTAGATTTTAGTTATAATAATGTTAATGATAATACTGTATTAGGATGATGTATGCAATTTATTGAGACCCGTGGAAATGATGGTATCAAACCCATCTCTGTATCTTTTTCGGAAGCAATTCTTAGCCCAAGTGCAAGTTTTGGTGGACTGTACGTACCTGAGAAGATTCCTGATGTGAATAGTACATTTTTAGAGAAACACCTACTTAGTCACTACAAAACATTGGCAATGGATTTTTTGATTCGGTTTGGTATTGATGTTGACAAAGAGACCCTGCAAGCAGCATTAGATCGTTATGATATGTTTGATGATCCCAATAATCCTGTGCCTCTTGAAGAGATAGAGGATGATTGTTGTGTAGCAGAGCTCTACCATGGTCCAACACGTGCATTTAAAGATATGGCACTGCAACCCTTTGGCTATATCCTCTCCAAGTTAGCACAAGTGCGTGATGAAAATTATCTAATCATGGCAGCCACCAGTGGTGATACCGGACCAGCTACACTGGAGACTTTCAAAAATCAGTCTCATGTCAAAGTTGCCTGTCTCTATCCTGATGGTGGTACTTCAGATGTACAGCGTTTGCAGATGGTTACAGAAGATGCTCCCAATTTAAAGATAATTGGGGTTAAGGGAAACTTTGATGATACACAGCATGCACTTAAAGAATTTCTATCATCAGTCGATTTTAAGGCAGAACTTGAAGCAAAGCATATTAAGCTTTCAGCTGCAAATTCAGTAAATTTTGGTCGTATTATTTTTCAAATTATCTACCATATTCATAGCTATCTTGAAATGGTTCGTTGTGGAAAGATTACAATGGGTGAGAAGATTTATCTTGTTGTTCCTAGTGGGAATTTTGGAAATGCCCTTGGTGGCTATTATGCGAAAAAAGCTGGTCTTCCAATTGAAAAAATACTTATTAGCTCCAATGCTAACAATATTCTTACTGATTGGATTGAAAAAGGTGAGTATGATCTTAATGGGCGTGAGCTGTTTATGACTAAATCACCAGCAATGGATATTCTTAAGAGTTCTAATATTGAACGCATTATGTATGATAAATATGGAGCAGCACGTACAAAAGAGTTGATGGAGTCGCTTGCATTTGAAGAAAAATTTACTTTGACACAAGAGGAACATGCTTTACTTAAAGAAGATTTTGCAGCAAGCTATTCTGATGATACGGAGTGTGAAAGTGAGATTACTCATTATGCCCAAAAAGGTTATATCATGGATCCACATACAGCAACCTGTATTAAAGCCTATAAAACACTTCGAAAGAAGCGTCTGCCAGCAGTTATCTACTCCACAGCAGAGTGGACTAAATTCTCACCTACTGTTGCAAAAGCACTAGGGTATTCTGTTGGTAATGATTCTGAGGCACTTAAGTGGGTGATGGAGCGGAATAATACCAATGTTGCACCAATAATTAAGACACTTTTTAAAAAACCAATTGTTCATACAGTGGTAGTGGAAAAGGACACAATTAAAGGAGAAATACTGAACTTTCTCTAAGTTTAAGTAGTTGTATGATGGAAAAACCGATGAAGATTATACCTTTAATACTTTTTTTTCTTGTCAGTAGTCAGCAGGCGAGGGAGAATCTGGTAGATTGTCGTACTGTTATCGGTAGTGTACGCGAGTGTAGTCCTTATGATACTAAATTAATTAGAGTAAAAAAGTTTCCCAGAAAAATTCAAAAGAAGTCTACTGTTAAAAAAATGCCTTCTATCTCTTCTGTAGCAACAAAGGAAGAAAAGCCTAAAAAATCTAAAGAAAGAAAGAAGCTGTTAATCAAAAATGCCATTGAGTCTCAAACTAAAAAAGAAGTAACTCCACCAGATGACTCAGTAAAAGAAAATATGAGTGAAATATTATCTAAACATGGAATATATAGTGTGAAACAAGGCGATACTCTTAGTAAGATCGCATTAATGTTTAGACTGAAAATCAATACACTTGTAAAGATGAATGCCTTAAAGCATAAAAATAGCCTTAAAATAGGACAGAAGTTAAAGATTCCTTTAGCGCAGAGGATGGTTGATATTATTGCTACAGCTAAGTATAAAGTACAAAGAGGTGACACTCTTTTGGGTATTGCTAAAAAATTTAAGCTTGATTCTAAAGAGCTGGTGGCTTACAACAAGATAAGAAATAGCAATCAAATACGAGAAGGGAAAGTGCTTGCACTGCCATTTCCATATATCATTGCAGAAGAGAGACAAAAACGTAGGCTAAGGGTAATAGCGACTGCCTATAGTTCTCATGGAGACCAGACAGACAGTACACCATTTCTTGCTGCATGGAACAATCATTTAAGACCGGGAATGAAGGTGATCGCTGTTTCAAGAGATTTGCTTTATAAGTATGGTATGCGAAATGGAACAAGGGTAAAAATAGTAGGTTTGCCTGGCTACTACAGGGTACGTGACAAGATGAATAAGCGCTTTAAAAGACGTATTGATATCTATATGGGAATCAATCGTAGAAAAGCATTGAAATGGGGTAGAAGGAGTGTTATTATTCGTTGGTAAAAAAGTTAGCAATTAAACTAGAGTGATTCGTAAACTTCAAGTACTTCGAGATATCGCTCAACTTTTGCTTCATAAATTTGTTTTATTTCTGTAAGTTCTTCACTTAGTGTGGTTAAGCCTTTTAGTTGATAACATTCAGGATTGCTCAAACAGATATTTAATTCGTCTATTTTTGCTTCTAATACTTCTATTTCATCAGGAAGGGTATCGAGATCATACTGGTTTTTATAGCTCAATTTTGTTGATTTCTTTTTCTCTCTTCCTCCTCCTTCCTCTTTGTTCTGTGTTTTTATAAGCTCTTTTTCCATCTGCTTGAGTGCCTTAACCTCTTTTTCAAGTTCTAGATATTTTGAATAACTCTGATAGGATTCCTCAATGATACCATTACCTTTGAAGATGTAGAGTTTTGAAGCGATCTTGTCAACAAAGTATCGGTCATGGGAGACAAAAATAAGTGCGCCTGTAAAATGAAGTAACTGCTCTTCAAGAATGTTGATAGTTTGAATATCTAGATCATTGGTTGGTTCATCAAGAATGAGACAATTAGCATTCTTGGTAAAGAGCAAGGCAAGTGCCACACGGTTCTTCTCTCCACCACTGAGATGACCAATTTTTTTAGTAAGGAACTCTTTAGGAAAGAGAAACTGTTTAAGATAGGCATAAACATGCATTGTCTTACTACGTACATTTACTTGGTCACCACCATCGGGACAAAAAGTACCAATAAGTGTCTCTTCATCCTTAAGCATTTCACGGTGTTGATCGAAGTAGCCAATATTAAAATCTCCACGTTCAATAACACCACTATCAGGTTTGAGTCGATCTAGGAGTAGGTGGAGTAGGGTTGATTTTCCTGCTCCATTTATTCCTACAATGGCAATTTTATCTCGTTGCAGAATACGAGTAGTAAAATCTTTAATGAGTTCCTTGTTGGCAATACTGTAATGCAGATGGTCAACTTCAAAGAGCATTTTTTTCTTACCTAGGCTCTTTTCACGGTTAAAATGTTTCTTTTCTCGTTCGAGTTCTAGTTGCATCTTTCGGATAAGAGCAGGGTTCTCTTTTGCTTGTTCACGTAACTTGAAGACACGTTGTTTACGACCCTGATTTCGCTTTTCACGTGCACGGATACTCTTACCTAGCCACTCCTCTTCATGCTTAAGGAGTTTGAGTAGATTTTCATGCTGCTTACTAAGTATTTGCATGCGTACCTCTTTTTGGGTAAGGTAATCACGATAACCTCCTCTATAGGAGACTAATTTTTGATTTTCTACCTCAATGATACGGGTAGCAATGGTGTCAATAAAATGGCGATCATGTGAAATAAAAAGAAGGGTGAATTTCTCTTTGAGTAGAATCTCTTCGAGAAACTCCACCATATAGACATCAAGGTGATTCGTTGGTTCATCTAGCAGTAGTATGTCAGGTTTTTTGAGGATGAGTGAGGCAAGTGCCACGCGCCGTTGTTCTCCACCAGAGAGGGAGACAACAAGTCTCTTTTCATACTCTTTGAGCTTAAACTCCTGTAGTACGCGCTCAACCTTGTCATCAAGACTCCATGCATTATGATGGTCAAGATAGGCAGTAACCTTTTCAAGTTCAGAAAGTAGTTGTTTGTTTTCAAAATCTTTAGCAACTTCACTAGCAAGATGGTCATATGCTATTTTTGCCTCTTTGAGCTCTGTTAGTTCATTTTCAATAGCTTCTTTTACATTGAGTGAGACATCAAAGCTTGGTTGCTGTGAAAGCATCTCTACCTGAATAGAACGATCAATGACTCGTCTACCTTCAGTAGGTTTCTCCTCTCCCGAAATAATCTTCATTAGTGTAGATTTTCCACAGCCATTCTTTCCAACAATGGCAATACGTTCTCCTTCATTCAGGTGAAAATCCACCTCTTCAAGTAGCAACTTAATATCATACTGCTTTTTAATACCGAAGAGGTCAACAAGTGCCATGGTTTCCCTTTATTTTTTATAAAATTATACTCTTTTAAGGCTTGCTAAAGTCCATCGTGATATATTTGACATCATTATTTTTTAAAGGAAAATTATATGTTGGAGATTATTATTGCACTCTACTCACTCTATACGTTTATGCGGATCTATATCTCTGTAATGCAGATTGGATATATTAACCAAGAGAAGTGCAAGGCACCAGTGTTGATGCCTTCAGAAAAATATATGGTAGCAGCAAACTATGCTGTGGCAAAAGAGAAGCTGGTAATCGTTGAACACTTTGTAGGTTACCTGATGTTTGTTTGGTGGGTCTTTTCGGGGTTTTCATGGATTTCTTCGCTTATTTCTATGAAGGGAGAGGTATATCAAGCAGTCTTTTTTCTCTACGGATTTACAATTGTTAACTATCTTGTAGGGCTACCTTTTGAGTTGTATCAAAAGTTTAAGATAGATGAGGATTTTCAGTTTAATCAGATGACACCAAAGATGTTTGTAGTCGATACACTCAAATCCTCAATTATGTTTTTTGTACTAGGGGGTATCTTGTTTGCTCTATTGGCATGGATTATTATTAACTTTAAGATGTGGTGGCTAGGAGGCTTCATGCTACTTTTTGGAGCAGCACTTCTTGTTAATGTATTTTATCCAACAGTGATTGCTCCTCTTTTTAACAAATTCAACCCACTTGAAGAGGGGGAACTTAAAAATGCTATCACGTCAATGATGCAACAAGTTGGACTTAAGAGTGATGGTATTTTTGTCATGGATGCAAGCAAGAGAGATAGTCGCCTCAATGCTTATTTTGGTGGACTAGGAAAAAGTAAACGTGTGGTACTTTTTGATACACTACTCAATAAACTTAACCAAAAGGAACTGCTTGCTGTACTAGGTCATGAGTTAGGGCACTACAGCCATGGAGATATTTGGAAGAATATTGGGCTAATGGGACTACTTCTATTTATAGTATTTTTTCTTTTTGGACATCTGCCAGATAATCTTTTTATACAGATGGGCATTGTTCCACATGCAGGTGCAAAGATTGCCATACTGATGTTACTATTGCCATTGGTAAGTTTTATCTTTACTCCATTTATGAGTTATGTTAGTCGTCACAATGAGTATGCCGCAGATGCATTTGGTTCAAAAATGGGTGGACAAGAAAACCTTATTGGTGCACTTCTTAAGCTAGTGACTGAGAACAAAGCTTTTCCCAAGTCACATCCTTTGGTAATCTTCTTCTATCATACACATCCACCAATTATTGAGCGTCTGAATGCCATGGGGTATGATGCTAGCAATACAATTGTGAGTGAAGAAGCAGAAAAGAGTGAAAATTTATTGTCAAATGATGACCGTCTATAATGCATTAAAATGGGCAGCTGTTCAACTTCAAGTAAGTTGTAAGCGTCCTCAGTTTGAGGCAGAATTGCTCTTAGCATACCATTTAAAAAAAGAGCGTATTTGGTTAATGACACATCCCGATACAGCCGTGAAGAATCTTAATTTTTTTACATCTTTAGTGGCAAGAAGGGCCATGCATGAGCCTTATGAATACATTGTAGGAGAAGCAAGTTTTTATGATATTCATCTTGCAGTAGAGAAAGGGGTACTTATTCCTCGCCCAGAGACAGAGACTCTTATTGATATAACTACCGAAATTATTAAACGAGAGAAGATTACCCGCATTGCTGAGATAGGTGTAGGAAGTGGAGCAATTAGTATTGTTTTAGCAAGAAAGTTTCCACAACTTTACATTGTTGCTACTGACATTGAAGAAAAACCGCTGCAGGTAACAGCAAAGAATATTGTTAAATATGGTGTAGAGGCACAGATAACCTTGCAAAAATCAAACCTGATTGATAAAGTTGATAAAAATATTGAAATGGTAGTCTCTAATCCACCCTATATTGCAGAAAATGCCTCACTTGAGAGCAATGTGATTGACCACGAACCCCATAGTGCACTTTTTGGTGGCAAGATAGGTGATGAATTGCTTAAGCAAATTATTACTGATGTTAACAAAAGAGGCATTAGATGGTTGGTATGTGAAATGGGGTATGATCAAAAGAGGTCTATTGAAGTATTTGTTAATAAAATAGAGATACAATCCATTAATTTTTACAAAGATCTTTCAGGACATGACCGTGGGTTTGTTGTGGATTTTGGTGTGTCTAGCATATAGTCATGCTGAACCTTGTATGTTAAGCATAAAAGATAAATAGGAGATATGTCATGAAAAAAATCTTTCGAATTACAACAATAATCTATTTGATTTTCTTAACTGCTACACTTGGGGCAGGGCTTTTTGCTGGTATTGTGGTTGCACCAGTGACTTTCCACACTGAAGAGTGGCTTAATGGCAAGGTGTTGAGCCATTTTCAAGAGGGACTCATTATGACACAGAACTTCGTTAAACTCTCTTATCTGGTTGATGTAATGGTAATTGCTGTAATACTCTATGAGGGGTATAAGTATAAGAAATTTGAACGTGATACCACTACGCAAGTGGCAACCTTTTTTGTTGTTGCTACAGGGGTAATGTTTGGGCACTACTATCTGCCAGATATTTTGACTATGCAACTTGCAGGAGAGGGGATGACTAAGTCAATAGCCTTTATTGCGACACATAAAGGGAGTGAGATTAACTTTAAAATCTTCTCAATGGCACTATTGGTGCTTATTGTGCGCAATATGCAAAAAGCGTGTAAGTAGAAATAGGAAAAAAGTGAGTAGTAAGCAGTTATATCACCCTTTTGATCCTATTGTCTTTAGTGATACACGGATACTAATTTTGGGCTCATTTCCAAGTATTAAATCATTCAAGAATAATTTTTACTATGCCCATCCCCGTAACCAATTTTGGAAGATACTCGAAACAGTTACTGGCTACCCCGCCAATAACCGTGATCAAAAGATTTGGCTACTCAAAGAGTGCAAGTTTGGACTGTGGGATATGATCACCTCTTGTCACCGGAACAACTCGCTTGATACCTCTCTTAAAGATGAAACAGTCAATAATATTCCTGCACTACTTGAGCAACACCCTACTATTTCTAAACTTGCTTTCACGGGCAAAAAATCTCAAGCACTTTTTGAAACACACTTTGGTTATTTCGATATTGAAAGGGTTTATCTGCCATCTCCCTCTTCAGCTTATGCGGCAATGGAGTTTGAAGACAAGATTGTTGCATATCAACAAGGTTTAAAATCTTAATATTTTTTGTGTCTATTTCAAGTTTCTATTTTAAAATCTTGAGCCACCCATAATTTAATTCTTATGTTTTTATTATATCTGGTTAAAATACATCTCATTAAAAATATAGGAAAACAATGAAAAAATTACTTCTTGCTTTATTGCTGTGTACAAGTAGTTTACCACGGGCATCATCGGTAATTACCCGATAATTATTATATAGATAACATAATAACCTTACATATATTTATGCAAAAGAGTATCATAACTTAGTACCAGCAATACGGAACTATCAGCATAAAATTATAGATACCTATACAAAAGAGTTTGGTTTAAGGCTTGATGAGAAGCTTTATATAAAATTGGCATCATATAACAATCAGATAAGCGGTGGGTCTGCTACCCCAGTACCTTTCAATTCGCAACTTTTATATGGAACAGGTGCTGATAAGTTGGACTATTTTGGTTCAGCATCATGGTTTAAGGTGCTACAAATACACGAGAGTGCACACAGTTTTCAGCTTAATGCAAAAGAGAATACTTTGTCCAAATGGGGTTATAAAATATTTGGAAATTTACCCACAATCGACCTAGGAACTCTGCTTATTATTTATCCTTTTCCTAATCTTTTTGTGGGAAGTTTTTTACTTGAGGGAAATGCTGTACTGAATGAATCACGTTTTGGATTAGGAGGCAGACTCTATTCTGGTGCAGTAGTAGCACAAAATATTCTGCTAGCCAAGGCAGGTAAAATGACACCTGAACTGATGTTTAATCATACTATACAATATCCCTATAAAGAAAACTGGTATTTTGAGGGGGGGATGTTTCAGACTTTTTTGGTTAAAAAGTATGGGATAGAGAAGGTCAATGGTTTTTTCAAGGAGTACTCTAAGCAGTATTTTCCTTTTGGGATCAATAATACTTTTGAAACCTATTACGGGAAAGATTTTGAGACTCTTTTGGCTGAGTTTAGTAGGGAGCTTAAAACCAAACATAAAGGCTTTAAACAGACTAAAGGAAAAATACTTGCTACCACCCAAATGCTTACTTCTCTTACAAAGCAAAATGGCAAGATTACAACATTGATTACAGATGTAAAATCTGCACCTAGACTATTGGAGATAAACAAAAAAGGCAATATCAGCAAAAATGAAAAAACCTCTTTTCTGCTAGGTCGGGTATTTCAAAAAGAGGGCAAATACTATACACAAAGTACTTACCTTTCATCGCCTACGCGTATGGTAAAAGGGCTATATGATGCAAGTGCAAGACTGTTGAAAGAGACAGACTCTAAAGTAATACAAGGTTTCAAGCCCAATGGTGAAATGGTCTATATGGATGTCAATCGCTCTTTGGAGAAAATGCATATTTATGTAGGAAAAAATTTTTATGATACCTCCTCCTCTCGCGTACTTGTAGATGACAAAGGTGACTTATACTACTTTAAGCAACAAGGTAAAATACGTACATTGTATAAGAATAGACAAGCACTCTTCTCTTACGAGGGGTACTATGGCTATGTGACAGATGTAGATACTCATGGCAAAGTATACATCATCGCCCCAAGTAAGCATGGTACATCAGCCTATACTGTCAATCATCATGGACAATTAAAACGTATCACCCAGGGGGATGATGTGGTAGACTTAAAAGTATTGGACAACGACAAGTTGCTAGTAGCCACCATGAGTGCTAATGGTTTTAATTATATTCTACAAAATAGAGAAGAGAGTGCAGCACAGATACCAGCATTTAAATATGCTTTTGAAAATACAGAGGATCAAACAGCGTTTGATCCTAGTGATCTTGTTTCTGAAAAAAATAGTAAAAACTTAGAATCTTACCATGCATTAACATCACTCAAATATAGCTCACTGTCTCAAACAGTAAGCTACAGTAGCGCCAATGGCATATTGGCTACTGCCAATATGCTTTTCATAGATCCACTTATGCGAAATAGTATCCATCTTGTTGCTTCTAAGCAACCAGACTACTCATTGGCAGGTTTGGGTTATGACAATAGCGCTTACCAGTTTCATTTTGGTGCTCATTTTATCTCTGTACTAGATAGTAATAGAAAGAAAGCCCATAATGATTATGGCTATAGTGCCTATGTAAAATATCCATTTTTACGCTCAGGATACTGGCATGCTGGTTTAGGATTGAAATATATACAATCTTTTGATAATGTATACCAAAAACCCCTTACGGTCACACTAAATATGGGCAACACAAAACAGTATGGTATCAGCCAATACCCCAATAGCCATCATGAGTTATCACTATTTGCCTCAACAGATAGAGGTGGTATGCTGTATGGAGCTAGCTATGCATTGATGCACGACATTGTAAATCAGAGTTATGTTGGTTTTAATACAAAGTATATAAAAAGTGATAGAGGGAACATAAGCATTAAAAAAGGTATCTCCATCAACCAAAATGGATATAAGCCTTTATCTGCACCCAATAGTATGGAAATTTTTAGTTTAGAAGAGGACTACTATGCCAAAGAGGCGATGATGGCAGAAGTGGGACTGTATAAAGTATTTGATGGATCAATCTATTTTTTCTCATTTCCACTCTCTGTTCAAAGAGAGTCACTCTATGTAAAGCAACGCTACTACCAAACAAGGTCAAAAGAGACGAAACACCTTAAATACCATGAAAGCATTATAGGTTTGAGTATGGATTTATTAATATACCACGATATGACCTTTCCTCTAAATATAGAGTGGGTACATAATACAGATGCGGAAGATCAAGATAGATTCAGAGTAATATTTACGTACTAATTTTCACACAAATAAAATAAAAACAGATATTTATAAAAACAATTCAAATTCTTTAATCACATTAAGATATAATTCAGTACTCGTATATTATAATACGAGCGTGAATGTGATCACAAAAAATATTTTCAAGGAGAAAAAAATATGTTCAAAACATCTTTTACGGGCTTAGCGGCCTTAGGACTTTTAGTAGTCAGTACAACAGCGTATGGATTGACCAATCGTACTGGTGGTCCTAGTTATAAAAATGTAGTTGATAGTACCCATATCTCTGGTGACTATGATATACCAGTACTTGGAGGTTCTGCGGAAACTCATATACGTACATTGATGGATCTAAATGAAACAGACAGAGTAGACGAATTACTTACTTCATGTTTAGAAGGAAAGGTAAAAATTGAATTTATGAACCATGAGTATGGTTGTGTAGTGAGTCCAGCAGGTAGAGTATGGCTAGACAGAAACACAGGTGCTTCTAGAGTTGCTCAAACAAAGAGAGACTCAAGAGCGTGGGGTGGTTTTTTCCAATGGGGAAGAATGCCAGACGGACATGAGTATGGTGGATCACTCTATCAAAAAAATAGATCAAGAAATACACCAACATCACCATATCCTGGAGCTTGGTTTGGGGTTCCACAACACATGCTGTATGATTTTGACTTAAACGATTGGTCAGATGATGATTTTGATGGTACAAAAAGACAAGCTTACTGGTCAACCATAGACGGTACAGCTGTATGTCCTGCAGGATTTAGAGTACCAAATATAAAAGAGTGGCTTGCAGAAGGAAAGTTCTGGGGTGCAGATAGCGATCCTTGGGACGATCATGGGATGGCAAGAGCATTTGGAGGTCCATTAAAACTTCCATTACCAGGATTCTTGTTGCCTTCTAAAGAGCATGTAAAGTATCATATGGCTCAGGACGATACCTATAGAACAGAGTTTGCTACAACAAACCATGATGCTATCTATTGGGCTACTGAACCTGGTCACAGAACCGATTTAGATGATACTGCAGCGGCATATTATTTCTATTGGAATGAAAATGCTCCACACGGTGAGCATGCATCACTTCATTATGATACAGAGTTCAATAGGGTAAAAGGTGGATCTGTACGTTGTATTATGGATGAGATGGTTACTCCAGATATATCAAATATAGATCTATCTGCACTAGATGCAAGTGTATCTGAAGAAGATGCAAATGATGCAAATGCATCAAACTAAACTGTATATAGTTTAAGTCAATAAATTAATACCTTTAAGGAGAGAATAAATATGTTTAAAACATCTTTAATATATTTCCTTTTTAAGCCCTCTGCTACTATCTCACAAGCGTGAATGTAATCGCAAAAATATTTATATGTTAAAATATGTTCAAAACATCTTTTACGGGCTTAGTGGTCTTAGGACTTTTAGTAGTCAGTACAACAGCATACGGAGTTACCAATAGTACTGGTGGTTCTAGTTATAAACATGCAGTTGATAGTCGCCATATCTCTGGTGACTATGATATACCAGTACTTGGAGGTTCTGCGGACACCCATATACGTACATTGATGGATCTAAACGAAACAGATAGATTAGACCAATTATTTACTGCATGTTTAAAAGGAGAGATAAAAATTGAATTTATGAGCCATGAGTATGGTTGTGTAGTGAGTCCAGCAGGTAGAGTATGGCTAGACAGAAACACAGGTGCTTCTAGAGTTGCTCAAGAACTGAGAGACTCAAGAGCGTGGGGTGGTTTTTTCCAATGGGGAAGAGTACCAGACGGACATGAGTATGGTGGATCACTCTATCAAAAAAATAGATCAAGAAATACACCAACATCACCATATCCTGGAGCTTGGTTTGGGGTTCCACAACACATGCTGTATGATTTTGACTTAAACGATTGGTCAGATGATGATTTTGATGGTACAAAAAGACAAGCTTACTGGTCAACCATAGACGGTACAGCTGTATGTCCTGCAGGATTTAGAGTACCAAATATAAAAGAGTGGCTTGCAGAAGGAAAGTTCTGGGGTGCAGATAGCGATCCTTGGGACGATCATGGGATGGCAAGAGCATTTGGAGGTCCATTAAAACTTCCATTACCAGGATTCTTGTTGCCTTCTAAAGAGCATGTAAAGTATCATATGGCTCAGGACGATACCTATAGAACAGAGTTTGCTACAACAAACCATGATGCTATCTATTGGGCTACTGAACCTGGTCACAGAACCGATTTAGATGATACTGCAGCGGCATATTATTTCTATTGGAATGAAAATGCTCCACACGGTGAGCATGCATCACTTCATTATGATACAGAGTTCAATAGGGTAAAAGGTGGATCTGTACGTTGTATTATGGATGAGATGGTTACTCCAGATATATCAAATATAGATCTATCTGCACTAGATGCAAGTGTATCTGAAGAAGATGCAAATGATGCAAATGCATCAAACTAAACTGTATATAGTTTAAGTCAATAAATTAATACCTTTAAGGAGAGAATAAATATGTTTAAAACATCTTTAATAGGTCTAGTGGCCTTTGGAATTTTAACAAGCAGTACGGCGTTATATGCAGTAGGATCACTTGCACCTTACGATAAAAATCGTTACGCATTTGGGGAGAAAAAGAATGACGGGAAAACATTTCCGAAAATAGACTGTAATGGTTGGTATACTTGGTATCAAGGGTTTAAGTATGGCTGTATCGTATCTAATACAGGTAGAGTATGGCTAGACAGAAACATAGGTGCTTCAAGTGTATCTAAAAATGGAGAAGACCCTGCATCATTTGGTGGTTGGTTCCAGTGGGGTAGACCATTTACTGGGCATGCACTTAGGGTAACAAGATACCACCAAGATATTGGTGGTGACCGTTTTGCTCTTCAAAATCCATTTTTAGATGATAACGATTTTTATTGTATTAACCCTAACTCAGACTATCTGATTACATCAGAAGTTCGAGATGCAGATGGAGTATCGAGATCAGCATATTGGTCAAGAGCAGATGGTTATGGTAGTTATGATGCAAATAGAAGTTCCACTCCACCAGATAGCTCCGCTCCACCAGCTATATGTCCTCAAGGATTTAGAGTACCGACATTAAGAGAGATGGAAGCAGAAGTTGCTTCTTGGAATTCACTTGATGCACGTGGAGCATTTGAGTCTTTAAAACTTCCATTGGGAGGAAATGAGATGGAGCCACAATGGTCATTACATCACTAGTCTGATTATCTATCTTAACAGTGATTACAACCCATATTGGGAGATGATACTCGATTTGGCTGCAAATTGGTGGTTACTGGACCGTTGCTAACCACAGATACTGATCATGGTGCACAATGCACCAAATCCATTAGTAGATCGTAATATATGGTGGGCTGGAAAATATGGAGCTTCATCTCGCGGGATGGGTTACATGGTTCAAGCTGTATCTGATGTTTGATTGAAGACTATTTAATATTAATTGATTGTGATATTCATCCATTTGCTTTGAGTAATATTTACGTACTAATTTTCACACAAATAAAATAAAAACAGATATTTATAAAAACAATTCAAATTCTTTAATCACATTAAGATATAATTCAGTACTCGTATATTATAATACGAGCGTGAATGTGATCACAAAAAATATTTTCAAGGAGAAAAAAATATGTTCAAAACATCTTTTACGGGCTTAGCGGCCTTAGGACTTTTAGTAGTCAGTACAACAGCGTATGGATTGACCAATCGTACTGGTGGTCCTAGTTATAAAAATGTAGTTGATAGTACCCATATCTCTGGTGACTATGATATACCAGTACTTGGAGGTTCTGCGGAAACTCATATACGTACATTGATGGATCTAAATGAAACAGACAGAGTAGACGAATTACTTACTTCATGTTTAGAAGGAAAGGTAAAAATTGAATTTATGAACCATGAGTATGGTTGTGTAGTGAGTCCAGCAGGTAGAGTATGGCTAGACAGAAACACAGGTGCTTCTAGAGTTGCTCAAGAACTGAGAGACTCAAGAGCGTGGGGTGGTTTTTTCCAATGGGGAAGAGTACCAGACGGACATGAGTATGGTGGATCACTCTATCAAAAAAATAGATCAAGAAATACACCAACATCACCATACCCTGGAGCTTGGTTTGGAGCTCCACAACACATGCTGTATGATTTTGATCTAAACGATTGGTCAGATGATGATCCTGATGGTCAAAAAAGGCAAGCTTACTGGTCAACTCTAGACGGTACGGCTGTATGTCCTGCAGGATTTAGAGTGCCAACTATAAGAGAGTGGGATGTAGAATCAAAGATATGGGGTGAAGATAGCGAATCTGATTGGCATAATTGGGGAATAGAGAGAGCATTTAACTCTAACTTTAAGCTTCCATTACCAGGATTCTTGTTGCCTTCCAAAGAGCATGTAAAGTATCATATAGATAAGATATGGAAATACCGAACAGAATCATATACTGTGAATCATGATGCTTTTTATTGGGCTTCTGATCCTGGCACTAACGAGCTGTACGAAGATACTGCAAAGGCACTATATTTTTATTGGAATGAAAACCCTGAACATGGTGAAACAGCAGCAATTAAGAGAACTACAGAGTTTAACCGTGTAAAGGGTGGATCTGTACGCTGTATTATGGATGAGTCAATTGCTACTCCAGATATAAATGGATCTGCAGAAGATACAAGTACATCAAACTAAACTGTATATAGTTTAAGTCAATAAATTAATATCTTTAAGGAGAAAATAAATATGTTTAAAACATCTTTAATAGGTCTAGCGGCCTTTGGAATTTTAACAAGCAGTACGGCGTTATATGCAGTAGGATCATCTGCAGCTTACGATAAAAATCGTTATGCATTTGGAGATAAGAAGAATGACAAGAAAACATTTCCGAAAATAGACTGTAATAGTTGGTTTACTTGGTATCAAGGGCTTAAGTATGGCTGTATCGTATCTAATACAGGTAGAGTATGGCTAGACAGAAACGTAGGTGCTTCAAGTGTATCTAAAAATGGAGAAGACCCTGCATCATATGGTGGTTGGCTCCAGTGGGGTAGACCATTTACTGGGCATGCACTTAGGGTAACAAGATACCACCAAGATATTGGTGGTGACCGCTATGCCCTTCAAAATCCATTTTTAGATGATAAAGATTTTTATTGTATTTACCCTAACTCAGACTATCTGATTACATCAGAAGTTCGAGATGAAAGTGGAGCATTGAGATCAGCATATTGGTCAAGAGCAGATGGTTATGGTAGTTATGATGCAAATAGAAGTTCCACTCCACCAGATAGCTCCGCTCCACCAGCTGTATGTCCTCAAGGATTTAGAGTACCGACATTAAGAGAGATGGAAGCAGAAGTTGCTTCTTGGAATTCACTTGATGCACGTGGAGCATTTGAGTCTTTAAAACTTCCATTGGGAGGAATGAGATGGAGCCACAACGGTAATTACATCACTAGGTCTGATTATCTATCTAACAGTGATTACAACCCATATTGGGGAGATGATACTGGACGGGCTGCAATTGGTGGTTACTGGACTGCTACACCACAAGATAATGATCATGGTGCACACGCACTAACTATTTGTTACAGAAAATACAGTTTAACCCTTACTATGATACACTCTGGCTTGCAGGCGATATAGTCAATCGGGGCGATAGCTCTTTGGAGACACTGGAGTATCTCTATAACATCCGTGATGCCGTCAAGTTGGTACTGGGCAACCATGATATAATGCTTATTGCTGCCTATTATGGTATTAGAAAGTCTAACCCAACCATTGATCCAATATTGTCATCACCCATAGCAAAAGAGCTCATAGAGTGGCTACAGTCACAAAAAATCCTACATGTAGACTTCTCTTTAGGATACTGTATGGCGCATGCTGGTATCTCTCCAGAATTTGATTTAGGAATGGCAATGGAGTATGCCAAGCGTATTGAGACAAAACTACAAAGTAGCAGTGCAACAGAATGGTTGATGAAGGTATTCAAGTGTGGTATTGATCGGTTTGATAGGCATGCATCACCTGAAGACATTGACCGTTACGTTGTTAGTTCATTTACCCGTATGCGCTATTGCTATAAAGATAATCAACTCGATTTTAAACAAAAGGGTGCACCAACTACTGAAGTGAGGTCTAAGGGAATGAAGCCATGGTTTGAGTGCGATAACCGTAAGGAGATCGAATTGAAGATTATTTTTGGGCATTGGTCAACACTGGGATTCTATCATGATGAAAATGTACTTGCACTTGATACAGGATGTCTGTGGGGAGGGAAACTTACCGCTGCTCGCATTGATCTTCTTGAATCAAAAATAATTCAGTTAGATTGTAGATAAAATACATAAAACTACAATATATAGCCTATTTTAAGATAGTTATTTTTAAAAAAGGAGATAGAAGAAGAGAGCATTCTTCATTCTATATTAGTCCATTTGTTTTCTCATAAAAGTAGGAATATCAATAATGTCTTCTTGACTACCATCATATCCACCGACTACTTTACGAGTGTTGATTGTATTAATTGTATTGGTACTATTTAAGAGTGTCTCTTGTGTTTTGGTTTTAGGCGGTAGTTCAGAAATGGTACTCTTGTCTTCAAAGCCTGTTGCAATAATTGTAATCTTCACTTCATCGATTTCCATATCTGAATTGGTCGTTGTACCAAAGATAACCGATGCATCTCCATCTACACTCTCTTCAACGATACCCATTGATTCACCAATTTCCATAATAGGGTAATCAGGATGAATATCAAAGTGTACCAATACACCCATTGCACCATCAATACTGACATTATCAAGCAGTGGAGACTCAATGGCAGCTTTAACTGCATCATAAGCAGCATTTGTGCCACGGCTGTGACCTGTACCCATAAGTGCGAGTCCTCTGTGACTCATAACTGTTTCAACATCGGCAAAGTCAAGATTGATATCATTTTCTCCATGTGAGAGAATCACTTTTGAGATACCCCCAACTGCCTGTGCTAGGATATCATCGACTAGTCTAAAGCTTTCTTTAATACCAAGATTTTTTTCAACAATTGAAAGGAGTCTTTCATTAGGTATGACAATAATGGAGTCACTTTCAAGTTTGAGTTCTTCAAGACCTTCTTTTGCAAGTTTAGTTCTCTTGCGTCCTTCAAATCTAAATGGACTTGTTACAATAGAGACAGTCAATGCACCCACCTCTTTGGCTGCTTGCGCAATGATTGGCGCAGCACCCGTACCTGTTCCTCCACCAAGACCAGCAGAGATAAAGACAATATCAGCACCTTTAACCATGGATTTAATTTCTTCAAAACTCTCTAATGCTGCTTCACGACCTTTTTCTGGAACCATACCTGCTCCCAAACCTCGAGTAGCACTGATCCCAAGTTGCATTTTGTATGGTGCCAGTGAACTTTCAAGTGCCTGAGCATCTGTATTGGCAACGATAAGATCAATACCATCAACCCCCTCTTGGATCATATGGTCAATCATGTTCCCACCACCACCACCAACACCAATTGCTTTTATTTTTGCACCATCGGTATGATACTTTTTTTCAACAATATCAATTTCAAATTCTTTCATTTTTCTCTCCTACAATTTTTTTCTATAGATTGATAACTAAAAGAGCTGTTTTGTCCAATTAAAAAACCTTTCAACAGGATTATTCTTTTGTGCGTTTGAATTAGGTAAATCATCAAATATAACAGTTGTTTCCACCTCACTTTTTTCCTCTTCTGAAAGTAGTGTTTCAGTTTGTGGCTCCTGTTGTGTGTGTTCAAGTTTTATATCTTCCAAATTATTATCAGTACGGGTAAATGTTTTGGAATGAAGCATCTCTTGGTTAAAATTAATTTCATACTGAGTATACTCTCCAGCTTTGTATAGAAGAAGACCAACGACAGTAGCATAAGAAGGGTTTCTTAATTCGCCAAAGAGACCTTCCAACTCTCGTGGTTTTGCAATCCTTACTGGCAAGGAAGTGAAAACTGACTGCGCAAGTTCTCTAATACCTTTAAGTTTTGTCATCCCCCCAGTCAAAATAACACCTGCACCAATCTGTTCTTTGAGTGTGGATTTTTCTAGTAATTTGTCAAGAATCATTAGTGCCTCTTC
The DNA here is from genome assembly GCA_020525365.1 of Sulfurovum sp. Lineage (NCBI taxonomy): Bacteria > Pseudomonadati > Campylobacterota > Epsilonproteobacteria > Campylobacterales > Sulfurovaceae > Sulfurovum > Sulfurovum sp. The sequence goes on from JAIZOF010000001.1 coordinate 1,120,432, forward strand.
AACACGGGCAAAGATAACAGAACGTACAATCTCAAGAGAGACATCATTTCGATTCTCTTCTTCCTCTCCAATAATAGGAAATTCAATTACTTCATTGCTTGTTTCAGAAAGATCTCCATACTGTATTTTAACCTCCTCTGCTACCTGAAGTGGTGTATGAAGTGCCATGGAGAGATCGTTTGTGATATGATTAGATCCAACACCAAGAAAATCATTGTAACGAATGGAGTTACCTACATGAACGACAAGATTACTTGTTTGTCCACCAAGGTCAATGATTGCAGCACCAAGCTCCTTTTCATCTCTGTCCATAACGGCTATTGTTGAGGCATAACCACTTAGGACAATGTTGTCAATCTCTATACCAGCAGAACGTACTGCTTTTTTAAGATTGGAGAGATTGGATTTTTGTGTTATGATGATATTGGCATCAACCTCCATGCGACTAGCATTCATTCCAAATGGATCTTCGACGAAACCTTGATCATCTACTCTAAAGTTATAGGGAAGTACATGGATTACTTCATATTCATTGGGAATTTTAGCATTGTAAAGTGCTGTTTGAAGGACACGATTAATCTCCTTAATAGAGATATCTTTATGTGCAATATTAACAATACCAGTGGAGTTAAGACTTTTGGCATAAGCATTTGAAATAGAAACAATCGCAGAGGTAATATTGTTTCCCGCAATACGTTTGGCATTACTAATAGCTTTTTTGATAGACTTAGAAGCCATCTCTATGTTGGTGATAGCACCTTTTTTGACACCTCGTGACTTAGAGACACCATGACCAAGTACCTGCACTCCTTCATCTTTTATTTCAGCTATAATGGCACAAATTTTTGTGGAGCCAATGTCTATGGCTAAAATCGTATCACTCAATTTGTGAGTCCCCCCATATATACTTTGGTTGGATATTTGGTATCCAAAATTTTAATAAGATTGGATTTAAATATCTTCTGTTTTACCATAGCTACAGTATCTTTGATGACCTGATCTTGTTTTTTGTCTATAGGCAGATACTTCTGTGCTATAATATTGTAAACTATTATTTTATTTGACACACTAATAGTACCCTTTTTTTGCGAAGATGTAAAGAGTCTTTGTAGAAATTGTAAACTTTCTTGTGAATTTAGTTTTTTAAGATTGTCAAACTTATTTAGATTTATAAACCCAGACACCTTTCCATTGGATTTTTTAAGTGTTTTCAATGTTGTCTGTGCAAGTGACAACAGCGCCTCTTTTTTTATTAGTTTTCTATAAAATTTTGTTACCGCTGATTCAGCTTCTTTAAATGTCATAATCTTTGGTTCTGTAATAGCTGTAATTTTAACAGTAGCATATCTATCGTTGACAACTTTTGGTTTAAGAATATCCCCTTTCTGTTTTTGCTGTATTGTTTCCCAAAGTACTCTGCTGAGCTTTGGATCATTGAGGGAAAGTGTTATCTCTTCGCTACTTTGTCTCTTTCCTTTTTTAAAAGCAATGTATGCCTTTTGTGCTATTTTCTTAGTCTTTTTGAGCTTAAGATCCTTCAAAACTTTATTTTTTGCATCTTTGAATAAGAGTTGCTTGCCTTTTTTGTCAGTATAACTGAAACTATTGGTCTCGTAGAAGTGTTTTAGCTCATCATCAGTAACCTTTGTATTGTTACTTTTAATCCATACGATCTGCAAACCATAACGCTTCGGAGTCATAAACTGTTCTTTGTTCTTTTCCCAAAAGGTTTTGAGCTTTTTTCTGTCTATTTTTGGGTTTACGTCATCTTCTGTCAACACACGGTACTCTATTTTATCTGCCATGCTCATGGCCGCACCAATTGCTTTCTCTTCAAGTGGAAGTGAACCCACACTTAGTAGACTAAAAAGTTTTGTAATAATAATTTCATCTTGGAGTATCTCTTCAAATACTTTTGCCTTGAGTCTCTTTGATTTAAGGTACATATCGTAAATACTTCTGTCAAATTTACCATCTTTTTGAAAACCTTTGATCGACCCTAGTGTACGTGCTACCTCTTCATCAGAGGCAATAAGTCCTATATCCTTTGCATAGTTAAGTAGTTTTGCCTGCACTTCAACACTAGAGAATGCCTGCCGTAAAAGCCCAAGTTCTTTAGCTTTTTTATTATCAAACTCTCCTTTGAATTTTTGATTGTATCGGTCATAAAGATTATTGTAAGTTACGTTAAATCTAGATTGTTTAATCTCAATATCTCCAACCTTTGCTATATTTCCTGCTTTTGTGCTAAAATCGTAGCTTCCCCAGCCTACAAAACCAGCACCAATGAATGCGATGGTTGAGACCCAAATGGTCCATACAAGGTATTTATTATGTTTTTGCATCCAACTAATCATTCTTCTATCTGCCTTCTTTAGGTAAAATTTGTATAATATTCTATTCAACTTGTGATTAATACTAACTTGAATAAAAGGACAATCTTTGCCAGCAAGAAGCAACAGCACCATGATGCAACGTGACCTAGAGGTGATATGGCACCCCTGCACACAGATGAAAGATCATGAAACCTTACCCTTGATTCCTATAAAATCAGGTAGAGGTGTCTACCTTTATGATTTTGAAGGCAATAGTTATATTGATGCTATTAGTTCTTGGTGGGTTAATCTATTTGGGCATGCTAACCCTGCAATCAATACAAAAGTGAAGAAGCAACTAGATACACTTGAACATGTACTTTTGGCTGGTTTTACGCATGAGCCAGCAGTAGAGCTTGCACATAGATTGGTTAGCATTACACCTCATGGATTAAAGAAAGTTTTTTATGTTGACAATGGCTCAAGTGCAGTTGAGGCAGCACTAAAGATGAGCTATCACTACCATCGTAATAAAGGTAGATCTAAATCACTTTTTTTATCGTTGACAAATTCCTATCATGGTGAGACCATTGGAGCACTCTCCGTTGGAGATGTGGCACTTTATAAAGAGACATATGAGCCACTCCTTATTGCCAATAAACAGGTACCAGTACCTAAAAATCAAAGCCAAGAGGCAGCAGCTGAAGCACTAGAGGTGCTTCAGTGGGTACTACAAACACAGGGAGAAGAGGTTGCTGCTTTGATTGTGGAGCCACTGATACAAGGTGCAGGTGGTATGCATATGTATCATCCCGACTATCTTGTAGGAGCATGGGAGTTGACACAAAAGTATGATGTTCATCTGATTGCAGATGAGATTATGACTGGTTTTGGACGTACGGGAAAAATGTTTGCTTGCGAACATGCAGATATATCGCCTGATTTTATGACACTCTCAAAAGGGCTGACAGGTGGCTATTTACCACTCTCTGTTGTTATGACAACCAATGAGGTTTATGGGGCATTCTATTGTGACTACAATGAACACAAAGCATTTCTTCATTCTCATAGCTATACAGGAAATCCTTTGGCATGCGGTGCAGCATTGGCAACACTTGATATTTTTGAAGAAGAAGATGTCTTATGTCAAAATAGAAAAAAAAGTGCCTATATTGCCCAAAAGTTAAAGCATTTTCACTCATTGAAGTACGTCAAAGAAATTAGACAACAGGGAATGATTGTTGCGGTTGAATTAAAAGAGTATGACCCCAAAGTACGTATTGGGTTAAAAATATATCGTTATGGGTTGGAAAATGGGGTTTTATTAAGACCACTTGGGAATGTGATTTATTTCATGCCCCCCTATATCATTACAGAGCAGGAGATTGACAAGATGCTAGATGTAGCATTTGAGGGAATCAGAAAGTTAGACATGAAAGTAAAGATATAATTCTAAATACTAAAACAATTTACTTAAAAATCCCTTATTGGCTTTATGTAGACGTGTATAATGAGGATAGGCACGTTCTATACCAAGTTTCATTGCTTTATTGTAGAGTATTTCTGCTTGTTTTTTATCTTTTTCGATACCGATACCATATTCATACATCTGTCCAAGGTCACACATTGCTTCACCATAATCATCATCTATGGCAAGGTGGTTGATTAGCACAAAGGCTTCTGAAAGGTTCTGTTGGAGAATATCGCCCTTAAAGAGGGAACGTGCTAGCATTAGCTGAGCAAATTTGGAGTGAGTGGCTGCAGAAATAAGCAAAAGCTGTGCTGCTTCTTCTTTTCTATCTGTTCTGGCAAGATCGCCTATATATGTAATTACCTCTTCTATCTCTTTTTCTGTATAGCCTTCATTGCTAATTTTTAGAAGCCATGTATTTGCAGAAGGGTAGTACTCTTGGGATACCTCAATTGGAGGATATTGTGCTATCATATCTTCTAGTTTCTGTTCAATATAGGGAATAGCTTCATAGTTTTTATCTGTCTCCTCCTCCTCTTTTTGCTTAGCAGATACTGCAATAATCTTTTCCCCATCTTTAAGAAGATTCTCAATACTATCTAAAGAGTGAATGGTTTTTGGTAAAAGTTCATCTGTATCAGTCTCCTTGACTGTTGCTTGCCTCAAAATATCTGAATCTTCTTTATCGACTGTATCTTGTATTGAAATATCTGTATCTTCTTCGTCTGTTGATTCAAGGTCTGAAATACGTTGATGTATCTCTTTGTGAGAGGTTTCATTGTAATCTGAAATGAGTGTTTGGGTTTGTGCATAGTTCTTTGCTTGAAGCTCCTTAATAATTCTCTGTATCTTCTTATCACTCTTAAGCAGATAGAGTTTTTGTGTTTGAAGTTGAATTGTTTCAGTATCTCCAATAGAGATAGCTAAGCTAATGATATTTAAACGCTTTTGAGTTTGGTTCATGCACTTAATCCCCTGAGAGTATAATGGGTTAAGTATAGCATATGCTTGCTTTATAAAAATTAAGTATATGCTATTGAAACTAAAGATCAGTACTAAGTGCCAGTAGACGGCAAGAGTTCTCCAATATAGCAATTTTTTTAGCCATTTCAGTGATGTCTCTGTCGTAGGCTATTAGCCCAAACCCTTTTATGAGAAGTAGATGCGTATCGTATTTTTGAAAAAACTTAGAGATTTCATAGGGTGCTCGCTCTATCCAGTTGCTAAACTGTTGTGGGTCATAGACGACAACCTCTCCAAGTATCTGTTGCCCATAATAGTCTTGAGGAAAAACATTACTATGTTTGAGGGACAAAGCTGTAGCATAAGGTGGCATAGTATAACTGATATATTTTGCATTAGAAATACTTTCGTATATATGCTCATGGATATATACATCACTGTTAGCAAGACTCCATCGATAGTCACGCTTTTGGCAATCAAGTTGCACAAGAGATGATTTGGTTACTTTATTAAGGATGGTATCTTTGGAATTAATAATGAAGCTATTGGTAGTAACACGTGCTGAAATGGAGCCATGATAAACCCCAAAAAAATTTTTTTCAAAAAGAGAGTGAGAGATACGTTGTATCTCACTAATGAGATATCTGTCCATAATTTTGACAACCTTTGTTAGGATTATTTAGGTATTATAACAGTAATATTTAGTTAATAACGAATAGTACAAGAAAGCATTACATGATAACTTTTGTATAAAAAAGGAAATACGTGGAGAGTCCACATATACCGGTATTATTGAATGAGGTTCTAAAAAATTTTGAGGAAACTCCAGAGGGGTACTTTGTTGATTGTACTCTTGGATATGCTGGACATAGTAGTGCAATATTAAAGTACTATTCTCATTTGAAACATATTGGTATTGATCGAGATGATGAGGCGCTTGCTTTCTCAAAGAAGAGACTCCATCTCTTTTCTGATCGTAGCAGACTCTACAAGGGAACCTTCAGTATGGTACTTCCAACACTAAGAGAAAAGCCTATTACGGCACTTTTGGCTGATTTTGGTGTCTCTTCGTTGCAACTTGACAAGAAAGAGAGGGGCTTCTCTTTTGATTCAGAGATGCTTGATATGCGTATGGATACTTCTGCGTCATTAAGTGCCTATGAGGTGATCAATCATTATAAGAGGGAAAAATTAGAGTATATATTTAATCAGTATGGGGAAGTACGCTCTTATAAAAAACTTGCTGGTACCATTGTAGAGGCACGTACCAAGAAACCTATTGAAAGTGCAAAAGAGCTGAGTCGTATCATAGAGAAGGTAATACCTAGAGGAGGCAAGATACACCCTGCAACTCTACCATTTCAGGCAATCCGTATAGAAGTAAACAATGAACTTGGTGAAATTGAAGGTCTTCTTGATGCAATAGAGACAAAACATTTTCCTGGTGAAGTGATCTCACTTATCTCCTTTCATTCACTTGAAGATAGGTTAGTAAAGAACCGATTTAAGAAGTGGTCAACAGAGTGTATATGTGATTCGCATGCAATTCGTTGTACTTGTGGAAAAAATCATGCGTTAGGGAAAATACTTTCTCGAAAACCTGTCACTGCTTCAAAGGAGGAGTTGAGAAATAATCCTAGAAGCCATTCAGCGAAACTAAGAAGCTTTAGGTTTAAGGATAGAAATAATGCATGAAAAACAGAGAAAAAGAGTTCCAAATGGTATTACATTTGGTATGTTTGGCACCATTTTGATGACAATGATAATTGTATTAGTGCTTACGCTACTAAAGATATACCTGAGTAATCAAATCTATTATGAAAGCAAAAAAGTCAACAAGATATATCGTCAGGTAGAGGCACTTAAAGCAGAAAAGGAAATACTGCAACAGAATGTAGAAGCCTTAAAGTTCAAAAATCGTGTCACCGATACAATTTTTGTTATTGAAGAGTAGGTAGGTATTATGAAAGGATTTATTAAGTTTGCTATTGATAGACCTATGCTTAACCATACACTTATGGTCTTTATGCTTCTGTTGGCTGTTTTTGCCTATCGAAATATTGCCAAAGAGATATTTCCCGCCTCTACACTCGATGAGATTTCAATTACTGGAGGTTATGTTGGTGCTAGTGCTGATGTGTTAGATAAAATGGTTGTAAAGCAGATAGAGGATAAACTTAAAAGTCTCTCTGAGATTGATACTATCTATACAACCATTCAAAATGGTCTATTTTCTATTAGGGCTGACATTGGGCCAAACAATAATAAGCAATTGGTACTTTCAAGTGTAAAGGATATTATTGCCAATACAAGACATGATTTTCCTTCTGATATGGTTGAGCCTGTGGCAAGGATTGTGATACACGACTATCCATTATTGCTTGTTGCCATATCTGGCGATGTGTCTAAAAAAAGATTGCTCGATGTGGCAGATGACCTTAAAGGAGAATTGGCACTCATTAAAGAGCTTAGTGGCATTATTGTTCGAGGAGATGCCAATAATGAAGTACTTATTACCTTTGATCAAGAAAAACTTGATGCCTATGAGTTAAGCAATCAAGCTGCTTATGAAGCTATTAGTCAAATTTCATCTATTGTACCGGCTGGGAAAATAGATGAGACAGGAAACCACCTATATCTCTCTACAATTAATGGTGAAAAGACAGCAAAAGCAATTGGAGATACACTTATTGGTATTAATGGGAAACATATTAGATTAAAAGATATTGCCACCGTAAAGGTAGGACTGGGTGACCCTGTACAAATTTCTCATTTTAATGGAAAGCCAAATATCTCTTTGAATCTCCAAAAAACCAAAGAGGGAAATGCAATTACTTTGAGTAAAGAGATAAAAAAGATACTTAGACGATATAAAAAAGTATACCCAGACATCTCTTTTTCTACCTACACTGACACCTCGGTATGGATTAAGAATCGTCTCAATCTTATCTCCTCTAATATTCTTTTTGGACTTATTTTAGTCTTCTTGGCACTTTTTCTTTCAGTTAATATTCGTATTGCATGGGTGGTTGCTATTGGTATTCCTACTTCATTTTTTATTGCACTCATTGCGGCAAATATGATTGGTTATTCACTCAATATGTTGACATTACTTGGGGCACTGATTGCGTTAGGCATGTTGGTAGATGAGGCAATTGTTGTTGCAGAGAATATCTATCGTCATCTTGAGATGGGAAAAAGTCCCAAAGAGGCAGCAATAGATGGAGCAACAGAGATGTTTCCTGCAGTACTAACTGCAACACTCACGACAGTCTTTGCTTTTTTGCCACTACTCATTATGAGTGGAAAAATGGGTATGTTTATGCAGGTACTGCCAGTGATGATCTCTATTTTATTATTAAGTTCACTCTTTGAAGCATTCTATTTCCTGCCACTGCATGCCAAAGAGTTTTTTAATATTGGAAATATGAATAATCTTAATAAAAAGAAAGGTTTTTGGAAACAGTTTGTTGATGGCTATAAAGCACTTCTTGCACGGTTGCTATATACCAAATGGAAGTCACTATTTTTATTGGTACTTTTTATTGTATTTGCTACTATTGGAATCGTAAAGGTCACTAGGTTTCAGCTCTTTCCTGAGTTTGATGCACAGCAGGTTTATATTAGTGGAAAGATAAATATTAATCATAATCTTTATGAGACAGAAGCTTATATTGTTCGTATAGAGAAGAAACTTCTCAAAATACTAAATAAAAATGATGTTGATTCTATAACATCCGTTATTGGTTTTAAATTTAACCCAGACTCCAGTTTTGAAACTGGGGACAATCTTTTTCAGATATTTGTTAACCTGCATGAAAAGACACCAGAGAGCTTTTTTGGTAAATATATCAACCCTCTACTTTCTTTAGAGTATGATGATAGCGATATGATTCGAAAGCGCAAAGCACAGGAGATTGCAAAAGAGATTCAAAAAGAGGTCATAGATCCACTTAAAAAGAGAATAGTTGATGGAAAACTACTTTATGAGGAGTTTAATGTCTATGTCCAACAAGCAGGAATTGTTAGTCATGATATTGAGATAGGCTTCAGTGCAGACAGCTCTAAAAAAATGCTTGATGCGCTCCATACTGTAGAACAAAACCTTTCTAGCATGGATGGTGTAGAAGATGTCTTCACCAATGCCAACGAAGGAGAGCGTGAGTTAAAATTGAGAGTAAATGTGTATGGACAACAACTTGGTTTTACGGAGACCTATGTTGTCAATACGCTTCGTGGTGCTTTTTTAAAAAAGAAACAAGCTAAGATGTTTAATAGTGAAGGCTTGATGCATATCAAGATAGAAGATGTTTCTAAAAAGAGTAGTAAGGATATAGCAAATTTTAGACTAACGACTCCAGACAAGAAACAGGCAGTACGACTTGGTGATATTTGTGATTTTTACTACCAAAAGAGTTTTGTTAAAATATTTAAAGAAGATGGAGACAAAGTACGATCTCTCTTTGCCCATATCAATAAGCAGATAGCCACACCTACAGAGATCATGATGAAACTCTCCTCTGTCCTTAAAAAAGTGGAGAAAAATGGTGTTAAGGTGATTATCAAAGGAGAAGAGAAAGAGAATAAAAAACTACAAAAAGAGATGATACAAGCAGCAATGATCGCCACTTTTCTCATTTTTATCATACTGGTGTGGATGTTTGACTCTTTGGTTTTTCCCTTGCTTATTCTCTCTACAATTCCACTTTCAATTCTAGGAGCACTCACAGGAACAAAACTGATGGGAATTCATATGACGCTTCCTGGGGTAATGGGTATTATTGGTTTGGCGGGTGTGGTAGTAAATGATGGATTGATTATGCTCGATTTTATTAAAAATAGTAGAGATTATGACACATTGGTGCAAAAAGCTGGTATGCGGTTACGTCCGATTATTCTGACTTCTGTGACAACCGTTTTGGGACTCTCTTCATTGATTTTCTTTGCCAGTGGTCAAGCACTTATTCTTCAACCAATGGCAATCTCTCTTGGTTTTGGTGTTGCATGGGGGACAGTACTCAATCTTTTCTATGTACCGTTGATGTATGCTGTTATCTATAAGGTTTCGGCAAAGAGTACAATGGAACGTTAGCGAATTTTAGTTATAATTATCTGCTTAAATATTACCACAAAAGGGTATAGATGCTCAATGCTGTTGAGAGAAAGATTAGTCAGTTTATTATAGAGCTTGATGATAAAGAGGTTACAGCGCTTTATATGAGCCTTCCTCATGGAAAACGTCTGCGTGCCAAGCTTATTTTAAACATAGCAGGTGGTTCACTGTCTGTCATTAAAACAGCTGCAGTAGTAGAGATGATTCATGCGGCAAGCTTGTTGCATGATGATGTAATCGATAATGCCAATATGCGTCGTGCCAAACCTTCACTCAATGCTATTTATGGCAACAAAACAGCCATTATGTTTGGTGATATTCTCTACTCTAAGGGTTTTTTTGAACTCAATAACATTTCACCTAAAATAGCAAAACTCATCTCCAATGCTGTTACGCAGTTGAGTCTTGGAGAGCTTAAAGATGTTTCACTTTCAAAAACATTTAATACCAATAAAGATATCTATTTTGAAATGATCTACCAGAAGACAGCCTCACTCATAGAGGCAAGTGCAGGAGCAGCTGCAGTGTTGGCAGGTAAACCTGAAGAGCCTTTTATGACCTATGGTCGTAATCTTGGTTTGGCATTTCAAATGATCGATGATCTACTTGATATTACACAAGATAGCACCATACTTGGCAAACCGGCACTACATGATTTTGTGGAAGGGAAGACAACACTGCCCTATATTTACCTGTATGAAGTACTCGATGAAGCAGGAAAAGAGAAGCTCCAGAAGATGCATGCACGATCGCTGAAGAAAGAAGAGCTTGACTGGCTAAAAAGAGAGTTTGAGACCCATCAAATACTCTCTAGATGCTACACACAGGCAAAAACACTTATTGATGAAGCGGTCGAGTCAATGTATCAATTGGGAGAAGATACACTTTGTAAGATTGCAATAGAAATGATAGACAGGGAGTTTTAGTGTACTATCAGGCAGTCAGTTTTTCACACAAAAATTGTGATTTTGCAATGCGAGAACATCTTACCTTCTCCAATAATGAGGAGATGCAAATTTTTCTTGAGCATCTTACACAATTTGAATTTATCCATGAAGCATTTGTAATTTCTACCTGCAATCGTGTGGAAGTGGTACTTGCTACCCGTGATAATTTTGCCAGCTTTCATTCAGTTTTGGGTCTAATGGCACAAAAAAGTCAGTTAAATTTTTATGATCTAAAGCGTACTGTGAAGCGTTATGATGACGAAGAGGCAATAGAGCATATTTTTTCAGTAGTCTCTTCTCTTGATTCATTGGTAATAGGAGAGTCTCAGATTACCGGACAGGTCAAGGATGCATTTAAATTTTCCTTTCAAAATGGTACAGCGGGTCGAAAACTCAATCGTGTTGTCTCCTATGCAGTCAAATGTGCTGCCAAAGTGCGTAATGTTACCAATATTTCTCAAAACCCTATCTCTATTGCCTCTGTTGCTGTTGCACAGGCACATAAAATACTCAATGATAATATACAGGGCATGAAGGGCATCGTGGTAGGTGCTGGTGAAATGGGCATACTTGCTACTAGACATTTGCTAAGGGTTGGATGTGATGTTGTGCTTATTGGTCGCAACATTGAAAAGGTGAAAAGGGTAGCAGAGTCACTTGGAGAGAATGTGAAGGCAGATACAATGGAAAACCTTCCAAAGTATATCAATCGATACCGCCTTCTCTTCTCTGCCACCTCTTCTCTTGAACCAGTTATTACACAAGAGCTTATAGAGAATGAAACACTGTCTAGGCACTGGTTTGATATGGCGATCCCTAGAGATATTGCCGACATAGACCTTCCAAAATTACAACTTTTCCGCATAGATGATCTACGTTCAATTTCTGATGAGAACCATGCTATGCGTCAGGAGCAAGCAATACGGGCACAGGAGATTGTACAAAAATATACAGATGAATTTTATACATGGCTAAGAGCCCTCTCCGTTGAGCCAGTTATTAAACAAATGAGGGAGCATGTCTCTGTTGCTATTGAAAAGGAGATACAGCGGGCACTGAAAAAAGGTTTTATTCCCAAAGAGTATGAAGTCAATATGCGCAAGATGGCACAGCAGATGTTTAATAGATTTCTACATGATCCAACCCAGAATTTACGCAAGTCATCAACTGAGAAGAAGAGTGCCAATTGCATAGAAGAGATTAAGAAGATATTCAATATTGATACTGAGCATATTGATTTTAAACAGTATAAAAATGACCACCATGCTAAAGGATACGACACGTGAGATTTTCCAAATTATTAATATCTACCACCAAAGAGACTCCCAGTGATGCAATACTTTCAAGCCATATTTTTCTTATTCGTGCAGGCTTTATTCAATCAGTTGGCGGTAGTGGGCTCTACAACTTTTTACCACTAGGCAAACGTGTACTTGACAAGGTACGCAATATTGTTAAAGAAGAGCTTGATAGGGCAGGTTGCCAAGAAGTAGGTCTTTCGTTTGTTACCCCTGCACAATTATGGCAGGAAAGTGGACGTTTTGAGAAGTATGGCAAGGAACTATTGCGCTTTAAAGACAGAAAAGAGAATCACTTTGTACTAGGACCAACCCATGAGGAGATGATGGTCAACTTGGTACGTCAAAGTGTCAAAAGCTATAAGCAACTGCCACTCAATCTCTACCAAATAAACCTCAAATTTCGTGATGAAATACGTCCTCGTTTTGGGTTAATGCGTGGCCGTGAGTTTCTTATGAAGGATGGTTATAGTTTTCATGATTCGCAAAAAGATATGAAGCGAGAGTTTGACTTGATGGAAGAGACCTACAAAAAGATATTTGACCGTCTAGGGTTAACATTTCGTGTGGTTGAAGCCGACTCAGGTGCTATTGGCGGTAGTGGCTCTAAAGAGTTCATGGTACTTGCAGATAGCGGAGAGGATACTATTGTTATTTGTAATAGTTGTGATTATGGTGCAAATATTGAAGCAGCAGTATGCAAAAAGCAAGTGTGTGAGGCACCTATACCGACACTGGAAAATGAAAAGGTTCATACTCCCGATACAACAACCATAGAGGCTTTGGCAGATTTTTTTAAGGTATCTTCTTATTATTTGGTCAAAACAGTTGCCATGAGAGCAATGTATAATGAAGGTAAAAGTAAAATAGTTCTCTTTGCACTCAGAGGTTCTGATGAGTTACAGGAGGTAAAAGCCTGCAACGCTGTTGATGCAAATAATCTGGTTGACGTAAATGAAGAGGAGTTAACAGAAGTAGGGTTGGTTGCTGGCTATATGAGTCCTCTTAATGTATCAAAAGATGTACACGTGGTGCTTGATGAGAGACTTAAGGGTGCGATGAATATGATTTGTGGTGCCAATGAGAGAGGGTATCATTTAACGGGGGTGTCATTTGAGGGTATTGAAGCAAATTTTTCCGATCTTGTTGCTGTGCAAGAGGATGATACCTGTGTTAAGTGTGATGGTAAACTACGTTACAGCAAAGGAATTGAAGTAGGACATATTTTTCAACTTGGCACTCGCTATTCTGAACCACTTGGATGTACTTTTCTCAATGAGCATGGCAAGGTGAAACCGATGGAGATGGGTACCTATGGGATTGGTGTGAGTCGGCTTTTAGCTGCCATTATTGAACAGCATCATGATGAAAAAGGGTGCATCTGGACAGAGGCATCTGCACCGTTTCATTTACATATTATTGTTTCAAACATTAAAGACGAAACACAGTTGGCATTGGGCGAGAAACTCTATGAGGCAATGCAAGCAAAGGGTGTTGAGGTACTTTTTGATGACAGAAAAGATCGTTTTGGTGTAAAAATGAAAGACTATGAGCTTATTGGGATTCCTAATGCTGTGGTTATTGGAAAAAAACTTTCTGATGGTTTTGTAGAGTTTATCACCCGTGATGGATTGGTCAAAGAAGAGATTGTGGCTGATGAGATTGTGACTACAATAGAAGAGAAGTTATGCTCTTAGTTGTATTGATTCCCTATCTCTTTTTAGAGATTTATATTTCCTTAGATATGCTTGAGAAAATTGGCGCATTTTGGGCAACCATTTGGACAATTGCAACCATCATGATTGGTTCGGGACTTTTAAAGAATTCTCCTTATGCAATTATGGGCAATATGTACTCTTTGCAAATGGGGAAGCTTGACTTTCAAAAGTTTCAAAATACGACCACATTTTATTTTTTTGGGGCGATTTTACTGATTATTCCTGGGGTATTTAGTGATTTTTTAGGCATTATTGCACTACTTTATATAGTTTATTTACAATTTATTGCTACAATTACTCCCGAGAAATCAAATATATACCAAAATCAAAAAGGAGATGATGATGTCATTGATGTCGAAATTGTTAACGAGTACACTAATAGCCACGATTGCATTAAACGCAAGTAGTGCAATTCCAAGTAATAAAACACTTGTTGAATATGTGAAGAGAAATATAGTGAAAAATCCAGATGTAAATGTAAGTGGTGTTAAGGTTCTTGAGACTGTCACTAGAAAAGGTCTTCCAGGGTGGACTGTTTTGTTAACAACAATAAATCTATCTTACAAGAAGAAGAAAATAGATATTCCTGAGCCCATGTTTATAAAAAATGGGCTCATTACGGGAAGTCTATTTAGACTAAAAGATGGCTATAGCTATCGTGACAATATTAAGCCGCATGTACAAGACGATATGTATAATGATGCTCATTTGCTTTTTGGAAACAAAAATGCAAAACATAAACTTGTTGTCTTTTCTGACCCTATGTGTCCATTCTGTCGAAAGATTGTACCCGATATTATAAAGGCAGCAAAGAAGCATCCTAATAGAATTGCACTCTACTACTACCATATGCCTCTATTGCAACTTCATCCTGTTTCAGGTGCATTGACAGCAATTATGCATGAAGCACAAAAAGAGGGCAAAACAGATGTAGTTGAAAAAATGTATACAATTGGAATTGATGCTAAGGAAACTGATCTGAAAAAGATTATTGCTGCTGTTAAAAAACATACTGGTTATGAGATTACAGAAGAAAAACTAAAAAGTAAAGAGCTTTTTGAGGCAATGAAAACAGATATGGATGTATCCATGAAAATGATGGTTGGTGGTACGCCAGCTATCTATGTTGATGGTGAATGGGATAGAGAGAAAGATAAGTACAAGAGACTCATTAAGTGAGTTTCTTGCTACCAAGATTTATTTTTTTCTGTTTTATATGAGGGTAGGTTCGTGCCTACCGTATAAAATAGGTAGATTATCTATTGTGCCCAAAGGCAATATCTTATTGAATAGAGAAAAGTGAATTAAAAAGGAAATGGTGTGGAGAAGCTGGTCATAGCAACAAGAGAGAGTGCATTGGCGCTTTGGCAAGCATACCATATTAAACAAAGAGTAGAAAAAGCATTTCCAAAAGTGAAGGTGATACTTAACAAGATGACCTCCAAAGGAGATCAGATCCTTGACAAACCACTGGCACTGATTGGTGGGAAAGGGCACTTTACCAAAGAGCTTGAAGATGCGATGCTCTTAGGTGAGGCAGATATGGCGGTACATTCTCTCAAAGATGTACCAACCTACATTCCTGAAGGTTTAGCGTTGTGTGCAATTACACAACGTCAAGATCAGAGTGACGTACTGCTGTCACATATCTATGCTTCTTTGGATGACCTTCCTCAGGGTGCCACAGTGGGAACAACTAGCCTTAGGAGACGCATGCAGCTTCTGGAGCATCGTCCCGACCTTAAAGTTAAAGAGCTTAGAGGCAATGTCAATACACGTCTTCGTAAACTTAAAGAGGGGCAGTATGATGCAATCATCCTTGCCTATATTGGGCTACACAGACTTGATTTACTCAAAGATATTCCCCATGTACAAAAGCTAGACTTTTTTATTCCTCCCATGGGGCAGGCAGCACTAGGCATAGAGATTGTAGCAAACAATGATAGGGTTAGAGAGATTGCTATGTCTCTTAATGATGAAGATACTTTTAGAGCTACGAAGATAGAGAGAGATTTTGTTGCTGCCATTGGGGCAGGGTGTTCTGCGCCTGTAGCCGTGAATGCTAAAATCAATGATGAAAATGTTACTGTCAAGGCAATGCTTGGCTACCCAGACGGTACACATATTATACATAAAGAGTTGAATGCAAAGGTGAATGCGTGTGAGACACTAGGCAAGGAGCTTGCGACTATGATGATAGAGGAGGGTGCGCTCAATATCCTCGAAAAAGCAGAGTCTATTGCCTTTAAAGATGAGATGCCGGAGAGGCTATAGAGGTTACTCTTCTATGGTATCTATTTGGTATCTTGCGTGTAGCTTTAGGGTTGCCGTCTATGGTTGTGCTATTTTGTAGTGTATTTTGTCCTCTATTTGGCTACCACTAAACCAAAGGAGAGCAAAATGAAACAACCATCAT
Organism: Sulfurovum sp.; assembly: GCA_020525365.1. Classification (NCBI taxonomy): domain Bacteria; kingdom Pseudomonadati; phylum Campylobacterota; class Epsilonproteobacteria; order Campylobacterales; family Sulfurovaceae; genus Sulfurovum; species Sulfurovum sp. The sequence continues at coordinate 1,136,673 of JAIZOF010000001.1, forward strand.
TTACCGTACATTTCAATATATTATTGGTGCTGTAAAGGTACAACACCCTACACAAAAAGAAAGAAAATGAAAAAGATAAAACAAATTATAAAGAACATAGAAAAAGAGACAAAAGCCATAGGCTTTGACCAAATATCAGACAATAAAGTAGGAGAGTTATTGGCTACGTTAATAGCCTCTAAGGCAAGTGCTAAGATAGTAGAATTGGGTACTGGGAGTGGATTATCTACAGCTTGGATAGCCCATGGTATGGATAGTACTAGTCAGTTAATCACGGTAGATACCGAAGAACACTTAGTATCCATAGCACGCAAATACCTAGGTGAAGATAGCCAAATTAGATTTGTAGTTGGTACAGGTGAAAGTGTGATAGATAGTATAAAGCATGAAAGTATAGATATCATTTTTGCTGACACATGGCCAGGAAAATATCACTATGTAGAAGAAGCTTTGTCATTGTTAAAAGTAGGTGGTATGTACATCATAGATGATATGTTACCACAAGAGAATTGGCCAGAGGGACATGATGTAAAAGCAGACGCATTGATAAAATATTTGAAACAAAGAGAAGATTTACAAGTTGTTGAGATGTCATGGTCTACTGGTGTGATAGTGTGTACAAAAATTGCAAGGGACTTCTAAATAAAAAAACTAACAACTGGAGTCCAAAAAACCTACAACAAACATACGGTATTTACATCTAAATTAGTATTACCTGTAGTAGATTTACTAGACCCAAAAGAGGGAGAACAGATTTTAGATGCAAGGCACTATATTCAGTCAGAAAAGCCAAATGTAGCTTTTGGTAAGATGATAAAAAAGATAAAATCATTTAAATGAGAAACTAATATGTCACAAATAATTATGCTATTTTTATTTCCTGTAGTGATGTACTTTTATTTTTTTCAAGAGCGTCCATGCAGACCAATGTACTATAAAGTTTTTGACGATTTTCAAAAGCCTCATATAATGGAGTTTAGAGTATAATCATAAAAAACTAGAGCGTAACATGAACTGGCTTGCACATGTTTTTCTTTCTGAAAATCACACAGAACATCAATTTGGTAATTTGCTCACTGGTCCACTCAAAGGCAAAAAGGACAATAATGAAACCCAAGTGTGAAACAATCAAAAAAATACCTCTCATTGTATCATTAGCTTTTTTGATAGGGTGTACTTCTACGCCTGAGCCAAAACCGTTTCACTCCAAATTAGACAAATATGCTTATGTAAAAACGTATATGCGTTGGTACATCAAAGAGCAGATGGATGATAAAGACCTTGTAGGGCTCTCAGTGGCGCTAGTAGATGACCAAAAGATAGTCTGGTCAGAAGGCTTTGGTTATGCTAACAAATCAAAAGGTATCAAAGCAACACCACAAACACGCTACCGTGCTGGGTCTATTACCGAACTCTTTACCGATATGGCTGTAATGAAGTTGGCAGAAAAGGGTAAAATGAATATAAACAAACCATTTAAAACCTATCTGCCAGCATTTAGCATCAAGAGTCGTTTTGGTTCTACCAATAAAATTACGCCACGAAATATGATGACACATCACTCTGGGCTTCCGGGTGATTGGCTAGATAGAATGTTTTCCCCAAACCCATTGCCTTATACAAAATATGTAAAAGTAATACAAAATGAATATACTGCCTATAAACCCAATACTATTATGAGTTATTCAAATTTAGCTATTACGCTTTTAGGACATAGTGTAGAAAGAGTCAGTGGTATGAAATATGCAAAATATATAAAAAAAATACTCTTCAAGCCTCTTGACATGAAGCATGCTGATTTAAGAATGGTACTTTCAGGAAAAAATGCATCAAAGAGTTATAACAAAGGGAGAGAAGTTGTGGAGTTACCTATTGGTAAAGTTCCAGCAGGAGCACTCAACAGCTCTGTTGAAGATCTTGCGCACTTGGCTATGATGATAAATGCTAATGGGAAATATAAAAAACATCAAGTACTTAAAGCTTCTACCCTCAAAAAGATGCTTACTGTACAAAATAAAAATGTTAAATTGGATGTAGGGAATAAGATAGGTTTGGGGTATTTTATCGATAATACATTATTGGGTAAAAAAGATAAAGTCTATTATCATGGCGGTGTTACAATATCCCAAAATGCTTTCTTTTGTGTAAGCCCACATAGCAAACTAGGTGTAGTCGTAATGTCAAATAACGCAGGTACAGATGCTGAGGATATTGCAAAAAAGTTACTGCAAAAAGCGTGGGAAGCCAAAACAGGCAAAAAGGTAAAAAGAGTGAGGCCTTCAGTTGCTCATGAGTCTGATTTTTTTGGCGTATATGCTACGGTAGCAGGGAGGATTATTTTTAAGGAAAATTCAGATGATACCTATATTGCCTATACAGATGACGGCATGTTTAAGCTTTATAAGGCAAAAAATAATCTGTACAAACTTGTAGGACTTACTTTAATAAATCATAATGTATTTGATGGGGTTAAGCTTTATACTGATATCATAAAAGGACACCGTGTCATCATTGCTTTTTGGAAAGGAAATAAGTTTATAGTAGGAGTGAGAGTAGATAATCTAAAGCCCATACCACATACATGGAGACAATATGTTGGACACTACAAATTAAATAATTTTGAAGTAGGAGGGATAGCGGTAAAAGAGATAGAGCTCAAAATAGAAGATGGATTTATGCTAATGAAGCAGACTTATAGATCGGGTAAAAAAAGTACACATATTATAACCCCTATCAATGACATAGAAGCAATTGTTGAGGGGCTAGGAAAAAATATGCAGGAGACTGTTTGTGTGAAAAATGGTGTTTTTCACACTCAAGGGCTAAGGTTTAAAAAAGTAATAAAACCACCAAAAAAGATAAGATCGTACCGAATGTAGCCTAAAATATCATAATATTTATTTGGTTATTGATTAACCAAATAAATATTGAATAGTTGTATAAAATTCACCGTATTGACCATTGTGGGGTTGGAGATAATAATCTACAAATTTTTTTGCATCTTCTTCTGATATTTCCTCTGAAATAAATGGTTCAATAGCTTTATTTCGTAATTTATTTAATTCATCTATATTTAATTGTAATATTTCTATAGTATCCTCTGAATCTTTATCTGTACCCAAAATATAACCATCTGCCGTATATTTGAATTTTGTTTCGCAATCATTATCTAAAGGTGTAATTGGAAGGTTTTCATTATCTTTACTATTGCCACATAGTACCCAATACACACTAATTTAAATAAAACCAAGTATAATCACCCTAATTTTTACAGGAGTTTTACATGGCACTAGAAGCGATTACATCAACAGATGAGTTCAAAAAATTGGTTACAGAGACAACCTCACAAAAGGGTTACAAAGAACCCATAGCATTTGGTATTGCACGTGTTGATAGAGGTCAAAAGAATGCAGAGAAGGTGCTTCAAGCAAACTTTCCACTAATAAATTGGAAGGAGAATTTTGGTTCTGCAGCAGTCTTTATTTGTGCACTTCAGAAGGCAAAGATTGATGTTGATTTTTCTAGTTCAGAGTTTGTAGCGACCATTAACGATAACTTTATTGCCAATACTATGGCAGCATTTGCTCCCTATATACCAGAAGCAACAGGTGATGCACACAAAAATGTACAGGTTATCAAAACACTCGCTGCCATGGAGGATGTTGGTAAAAACTTCCGTATTGTCTTTTTGTTTGAAGATACCAATCCACAGTCAGTTGAAGCAGTCTATTTGAAACTCTATGCACTGTCACTCAGAAAAGTAAAATTAAGAGAGGTAAACTTAAATGGTGCATTTGGTATTCTTAGTAACGTTGCATGGGTAGGTAATGTGCCTTATGAACTTGACTATCTTAGAGAAAATGAAATTGAGATGAAACTAAATGGTACATATCCAGCCATTGATGCGGTAGATAAATTCCCACGCTTCCTGCAACATATTATCCCCGATGATAATACACGTATTCTTGAAGCCTCCAAAGTACGTATGGGTGCACAACTTGCAGCTGGTACAACGGTTATGCCAGGTGCAAGCTACATTAACTTCAATGCTGGAACACTCGGACCGGTTATGGTTGAAGGGCGCATTAGCTCTTCTGCTATCGTCGGTTCAGGCTCCGATGTGGGTGGAGGTGCAAGTATTCTTGGCGTCTTAAGTGGCACAGATGGTAACCCAATTAGTATTGGAGAAAATACTCTGCTTGGTGCTAACTCTGTTACGGGACTACCACTCGGTGATGGTTGCATTGTTGATGCGGGTTTAACAATCCTAGCAGGTACAAAGATTAAGATTACAACAGAAGAGCTTAAGAAAATTGCAGTAGCCAATCCCACAGTAAAACTAGACAATAAAACAGTATTCAAAGGGGAAGAGCTTCAAGGACTTAATGGTATTCACTACCGTCAGAACTCCACTACTGGTGAGATTATTGCACGCAGAAGTACACGTGAAGTAAAACTCAACAAAGACCTACACTAAACCGATGAATAATGAAGAACATGAAGTACTAAAGCAGGTAACTTTGTTAGGTATCATGAAGCGTAAACCTAATGAAAGTCTCGATGAAGTACGTACCATGCTGGTCGATACAGGAATGTACACAATGAAAGAATCCAAGCAGATATTCAAAGAACTTAAGGCAGAAAAATATCTACTCAATGGACAACTAACATTGAAGGGGTTAACAGCTGCCAAAGAAGCAGAAGCAATGTTTAAACAATAAGTAATATTTGTAAAAAGGAAGGTTGTGCCATGCGTGTAGATAAATGGCTTAGTGCAGTTAATGTAGTCAAACGGCGTACAGTGGCAACTGATATGCTCAAGTCTGGAGTGGTCTACATTAACGAGCAGAAAGCAAAAGCCTCCAAAGATGTAAAAATTGGTGATAAAATTACGATAAAATATCTTAAAGGTTCCAAGTCGTATAAAGTACTACAGATACCAACGACCAAGACAATACCTAAGAGTCAAAAAGAGGAGTATGTCAAAGAGCTTTAGTTGCTTTGACATAATAATAGTAGATAACATGAAAGTAATGAAAATGAGTACTAGAAAAGAATTTGAAAAACTTTTTAACAATGAAATGCCAGAAGAAGAGGCACGTCAATTCCTAATTGACTTTTACAAAAGAGGGGAAAGCGGAGAAGATATCGCAGTAGCCGCACAAGTAATGCGTAAACATTCCATTGAGCTGCCACTCCCTAAGGATTTAAGAGAAAAAGCCATTGACGTAGTGGGAACTGGTGGAGATAGAAGTGGGTCATTTAACATCTCAACAACGGTTTCTTTATTGCTTGCCTCTATGGGCTGCGTGGTTGCTAAGCATGGTAACCGGTCCATTACCTCTCACTCTGGTTCTGCTGATGTACTTGAAGCATTAGGAATAAACCTCAACTTGCCTATTGATGCACAAATTAAAATGCTCGAAGAGACAGGCTTTACTTTTATCTTTGCAATGAATCATCATCCAGCCATGAAACATATTATGCCAATACGAAAATCTATTGATCATCGTACCATCTTTAATATTCTTGGGCCATTGACCAATCCTGCTGGTGCAAGAAAATATCTACTAGGTGTTTTTGACCCATCGTTTATTAAACGTATGGCAGAAGCACTCCTTGAACTTGATACAGAGCGCGCCTTTGTAGTAAGTTCTCATGATGGTATGGATGAAATTTCACTTTCTGACAATAGTTCTTTTGCTTATGTGGAGAATGGGCGCATTAGCGAAGGAGAAGTAGATCCTGAGACTTTTGGTTTTCAAAAAGCTTCCAAAGAGGCAATTCTTGGTGGTGATGCACAGTTCAATGCACAAATTACCCATGATATTTTTAATATGAAAGAGTTGGGGCCAAAACGAGATATTGTACTTCTAAATACTGCTTACGCACTCTTTGCAGATGGCAACACAAGAGACATACAAGAAGCAGTTGAAAAGGCAAAAGCAGCCATTGAGAGTGGCAAGGCAGCAGTACATTTAAAAAAAATAGCCAAAGTGAGTCAAAAACTTACTTTATAGATTCTATTTTTCCTATTAGAGGGTGAGAAAGGCTGTCTATTTGTTATCAGATAATAAAAAAATAAAGGATTAAAGACACTATATGCCAAAAGAGATTATCGCATCACTTCATGAAATAGATCAAATTACCTCTTATCTCAGCAAGACGTTACCTTCTGACGCTATTATCTTTTTACACGGTGATCTTGCTTCAGGTAAAACAACTCTCACGCAAGCTATTGCTAAAGAAAGAGGTGTGGAAAGCGAAGTAACTTCTCCTACTTTTTCACTTCAACAATGTTATACCAATAACCTCTACCATTATGACCTCTACCGTCTCAGCCATGAAGCATTTATGCAAATGGGACTTTTTGAAGAGTTTGAAAAAACAGGTTGGCATATAGTAGAGTGGGGAAGCGATGCACTCAAATCTTTTTTAGAGGGTGTTGGCTATAATGTGCACATTGTAGAAATAGTGCCCCATAAAGAGAAAAGAATTTACAGGATATCCAGTTAATGCATACACTTGAAGCCAAACACCTCTCCAAAACTATCAAAAAGACTAAGATTATTCATAACATTTCTCTAAAAATACGAAGTAAAGAAATCGTAGGATTGCTTGGACCTAATGGTGCAGGAAAGACCACCTCTTTTTATATGGTTTGTGGACTAATAAGTGCAACAAGCGGAGAGGTTTTTCTTGATGGAAAAAATATAACAACACTGCCATTAAGCAAACGTGCACAGATGGGGATTGGTTATCTACCACAAGAGTCTAGTATATTCAAAGATTTAACAGTTGAAGAGAACCTTTTAATAGCAGCAGAAGCACTGAATCTACCAGAAGAGACAGTGCAACCTCGCATAGAGAGGCTCCTTGAAATTTTTAATATTGAACCAATTCGTAATCGTATTGGTATTCGTCTTAGTGGGGGAGAGCGGCGACGTGTAGAGATTGCCCGCGCACTAGTAGGTGAACCAAAATTTCTTCTGCTAGATGAGCCATTTGCTGGCGTTGACCCAATTGCAATTCTTGATATTCAAAATATTATCCATCAATTGGTAAAACTTGACATGGGGATACTGATTACCGATCATAATGTACGAGAGACACTTGACATATGCGACCGTGCTTATGTGATGCGAAGTGGTGAAATGCTAGCATCTGGAACAAGCAAAGAGATTGCCAATAATAAGAATGTGCGTAAACATTATCTTGGTGAACATTTTATCTTTTAAGAAAGTATTAAATCGTTCAGATTAACCAGTATTTTAGTGCTTTTGGTGTATAATCCAAAAAATTATTTCACGAGGATATTTTTATGGAAGGTGTATTTACTTACCTTGGCGGTATTTTAGGAGAACACAATCATACAGCTGTGATTGTCGCACACCTACTACTTGTAGCTGTAATTATTATATTTATTGCAATGTCGGCAACAAAGAGTCTAGGGGCAGTACCAACAGGTACACAGAATGTAATGGAGGCTTATCTTGAGGGTGTCATTGCCATGGGAAAAGATGTTATTGGTGAAGAGATGGCAAGAAAATATCTACCACTTGTGGCTACTGTGGGTATCTTTGTCTTTGTTTCTAATGTCATCGGTATTATCCCCGGTTTTGAGTCTCCAACTTCAAATATCAACGTTACGCTTCCACTTGCATTAATGGTTTTCTTCTATTATAACTATGAAGGAATCAAGAAGCAAGGTATCATACACTATTTTGCACACTTTGCAGGACCAGTAAAGATACTTGCACCTTTGATGTTTCCTATTGAGATTGTTTCTCATATTTCTCGCATTATCTCTCTAAGCTTCCGACTCTTTGGTAATATCAAAGGAGATGATCTTTTCTTGTGGGTACTTCTGATGTTGGTTCCTTTTATTGCGCCACTTCCTGCATACTTGCTGTTGACATTTTCTGCACTATTGCAAACATTTGTCTTCATGATTCTCATCTATGTCTACCTTGCAGGCGCTATAGCAGTTGAAGAAGAGCATTAAAAAGTATCTAATTCTTGGTAATTTTATGGAATACCCTATAAGTTTTTATGCGATTTAAGAGTAAGACACTTCATTTTATCATCAACTTTCTTTTGGGTGTATCATGGGCAACAATGCTCACCGGTATGCTCACTGCTTTTCTTGCCTTTTATGAAAATAGTCTTTTTTTTGCTATTATCTCTGCATTAATGAGTGCAATACCAGGTCTACTTGGTATTTTATTGTTAGAATATTTTATTATCAACAAAGAGAAACTCGAAGAGATAAAAAAGCAGACAGAACTATTAAAGAGGCTTGTTGAAAAAAGAGGAGATTAAGGTTTTATTGTCTAATTTTTTATATTGGCAAATACAGCCTATCTTCTATATCTTTATTGTAATCTCTCTCAAATAACCAAAACGCTATAATATCTGCCTATAATCTATCTATTTCTTTAAGGAAATTCACTATGTTTGAAACCGTTATCGGTCTTGAAATACATGTGCAGCTCAACACAAAAACCAAGCTTTTCTGCTCTTGTCCTACATCATTTGCAGCACATCAAAATAAAAATACTTGCCCTACCTGCTTGGCACTTCCAGGCGCACTTCCTGTTGTAAACAAAGAGGCAGCAGTGAAAGCAATGCGTCTTGCACATGCTGTAGAGGCTGAGATTAATGAGATGTCACGTTTTGACAGAAAGTCCTATTTTTATCCCGACTCGCCAAGTGCTTATCAGATTACACAGTTTTATGAGCCCATTTTACGTAACGGAAAGGTAATTATAGACCTTGAGGATGGCTCACAAAAGGTAGTGACTATTACAGAAGCACATCTTGAAGCAGATGCAGGAAAAAATATGCATGAGGGAAATATCTCAAAAGTTGATCTTAATCGTGCAGGAACACCTTTACTTGAAATTGTCTCCGCACCAGATATGCGTAATACAGAGGAGACGATTGCTTACCTAAAGAAGATCCATGCAACAGTACGTTATTTAGACATTAGTGATGCAAACATGCAAGAGGGGTCATTCCGTTGTGATGTAAACATCTCAGTACGCCCAAAAGGACAAGAAGCATATGGTACACGTGTAGAGATTAAAAATATGAATTCCTTCCGATTCATCTCTCAAGCAATTACCTATGAAGTGCAGCGCCAAATTGAGGCATATGAAGATGGCATCTATGAGAAAGAGATTGTTCAAGAAACACGTCTCTTTGATGCTGATAAAGGTGAAACCCGTTCCATGAGAGGAAAGGAAGAGGCAGCAGACTACCGTTATTTTCCTGAACCAGATATGCGACCACTTGCTATAACAGAGGAGATGAAAGAGAGAGCAAGCCATATCCCTGAACTCCCTGATGAAAAGGCTAAGCGCTATATAAATGAACTTGGGCTTAAGCGTTATGATGCACTGGTTATCACTGCAAGTAAAGAGATGGCATACTATTTTGAAGAGATGCTTGAGTATGGTGCAGTTCCCAAAACAGCAGTCACATGGCTTACTTCTGAATTACTTGGACGTCTAAATAAAGTAGGTTTACATATTGAAACATCGCCAGTAGATGCAAAAACATTGGGGATATTGGTTTCTAAGATTGCGGACTCCACAATTTCAGGAAAGGGCGCTAAAGAGGTACTTGACCATATGATGGAGAATAAAAATCATGATGTTGATGCAATTATTGATAAGTTAGGGCTAGTACAAATGAGTGATGATGGTACTATTTTAACGATTATTGAAGAGATTCTTGCTGCCAATACCGAAAAAGTAAAAGAGTATAAAAATGGTAAAGAAAAACTCTTTGGGTTTTTTGTTGGGCAAACGATGAAGGCAAGTAAAGGTGCGGCCAACCCTGCAAAAGTGAATGAGTTGCTTAAACAGTGTCTTAATGGATAGATGATACAAGAGGATGACAATATATGAATAATCTCGTCCTCTCCTTTGCCCATTTTTTATACAACTCTAAACGATACCGCCATGCCAAGGTAGCCGTCAAAGACCTACTAACAAACCAAAACAGTCCCTACAAGCGGTACCTTGATATCACAATTATCTTTTTAATTATTACCTCTGTTGCAATTCTCGTGTATGAGGTAAAACACCCCGTTCCTCCTTGGATTGATCTTTATGATATCTATTTTGTTTCATTTATTTTTGCTATTGAATACCTGCTTCGTCTTTGGATACAAAATAATATTTCCGAAGAAGTACTCAAAAGCCATAAAGATGCTATTTTTCTCGACAAACCTTTCAATGCTTTTTTGCCACTAAGGCAAGCACTTAGTGAGAAGCTTCGGTATATGATTACCCCTTGGGCTATTATTGATTTACTAGCAATTTTTCCTGCATATCGCCCTATTCGTGTACTACGTATTTTTATTCTTTTTAGGGTACTAAAATTGTTGCGCTATGCTAAAAGTATGAAACAGTTTGTTGAAGTTCTCGAAAATAAGCGTTTTGAACTCTATACACTACTTTTTTTACTCGCTTTTATTGTCATAACTGCTGGTATTGCCATTTATGTGCTCGAAGAAAAACTCAATCCTAATATCAAATCACTTTTTGATGCACTTTATTGGGCATTGGTGACTATCTCTACAGTTGGTTTTGGTGATATTTCTCCTGTAACCACTGAAGGGCGTGCCATCTCAATGTTTATTATCATCAGTGGTATTGCAATGATCTCTTTTGCTACTTCAGTCATTGTTTCCGCATTTTCAGAAAAGCTAAACGAGGTAAAAGAGAGTAGGGCAATTGATCGAATCAACAAGAGTAGTTCTTTTGTGGTCATCTGTGGATATGGGCAGATGGCTAAAATGTTTTTACGTAAAAGTGGGCTTTCTGTCAATGATTATATTATTCTAGAGAAAAATCCAGAAAGAGTAGAGGCGGCACGCAAAGAGGGGTATAGTGTTATTCAAGAGGATGCCAGCCACACTAAAGTACTAGAACGATTCAATGTTTCTCATGCAAAAATTACAGTGCTGACCCTTACAGCAAGTGATGTGGAGAATATTTATATTACCCTCACAGCAAAATCAATTTCACGTAAAATACAGGTAATTGCACGTGCAAGTAATCACCAAATGGTCAAGAAATTTGAACATGCTGGTGCTGATCATGTGGTTCTCCCTAATGAAGTAGCCAATAATATGATCCACATTGCCATCACGCAACCAACAATGTATAAGGCACTACATGCGGTTTTGACAGGAAAAGATGCAGCACAGATTTATGAGATACACATCAAGCATTACCCTTCACTTGTGGGAAGAAGTATTGAATCACTCAGTTTTGCTGACTACAAACTGCTCTTTCTTGGGGTACACAAAAATAAAGAGTTTCTTTTTAATCCTAAAAAAGAGATACTGCTTGAGTTGCATGATGTACTACTGGTAATAGGGCGCGAGATTAGCCTAGAGTACTTTGAAAAGAGTTATAAAAGGACACGTTGATGGCAGCTAAAAGGATACTAATATTTGGGTATGGAAGTCATGGACGATTTATTGCCAAAGGACTACTTGAAGATGGTTATGCACTTCAAATTGTAGAGGCAGATGAAAAACACCATAAAATAGCACTCAATGACGGTTTTTCCGAAAGTGTCCTTATAGACATCAGTAGTGATGAAGCACTTGAGGCATTAAATCCTCAAAGCTTCGATAAGATTGTCTGTGTAATGAATGATGAGCATTTAAATGTTTTTATTACCCTCTCATTAACCTCACTTTTTAAAGACCTCAATATTGTTGCAATCTCCGATTCTATTCATACAACAAGCAAGCTTAAGATGGCAGGAGCACAAAAAGTAATAGATCTTTATGAGGTAAGTGCCAACCGTATTTTAAATATACTCAATCGTCCAATTGCAACTGAACTACTCAAAGATTTTGTCATGAGCAAAACAGGTATAAGCTTTATGGAGATGGAGATACCCGAAGGGTCTTTTTTGCATGGAAAAAAAATAGAAGAGGTGGACTTCTCTTGCTATAATGTGCTACTTGTTGGTATGGTTGACATGGAAAGAGGGAGAGGGTTTGAATTTGTGACTGCTGGTCAAGAGCACTGGCTAGATACAGGAGATATTATTGTGTGTATGGGAGAGGTAACAAAATTACATACATTCAAGAAGATTATTGCACGAAAAGATATCAATCAGTGTCACAAAATAAAGGAGTCTAAAGTATGAAAATTGCAGTTATAGGTGCTGGAAAGTGGGGACAAGCACTGTATCATGCCTACTCACAGAAGAATAATGTAGTAATTCATTCTCGTACAGAAAGAGAGATAGAGAACTTTGTTCGGCTTGATGAGACGCTAGAACAAGAATATTTGATTATGGCAATCCCAGCACAATATATACGGCAGTGGATGGAGGAGAATTTTATTGACAAAGACCAGAAGATCCTTGTGGCAGCAAAAGGTATAGAGGTTTCTACAGGAGCATTTCTTAATGAAATATATGAAACATTTGTTTCTAAAGAACGTCTAGCATATATTTCAGGTCCCTCTTTTGCTGCAGAAGTGGTAAAATCATTACCCACTGCATTAATGATTAGTTCCCATAATCTTGAGTTGGCACATGTTTTTTCAGATGCTCTACCTAATTATATTAAGGGGTACGTAAGTGACGATGTTATTGGCGCAGAAGTCTCTGGTGCCTACAAAAATGTTATTGCGATTGCTGGTGGTGTGTGTGATGGGCTAGGGCTAGGAAACAATGCACGAGCGGCGCTCATATCACGTGGTCTTGTAGAGATGACCCGTTTTGGAGAGGCATTTGGTGCCAAGACGGAGACATTTCTTTCACTTGGTGGTGCGGGCGATCTCTTCTTGACTGCTAGTTCTACACTTTCACGAAACTATCGGGTAGGTTTAGGGCTTGCCAAAGGCAAAAGTATGAAGCAGATACTTCAAGAACTTGGAGAGGTTGCTGAAGGAGTTGGTACTGTACAAGCACTCCATAAAATTGCTGAAGCCAAAGGGCTCTATCTTCCTATTGCTACACAAACCTATATGATGGTCAAGAATGAGAAAAGTCCCCATGAGAGTGTTCAAGAACTACTTCGCTGAAAAGTAACAACAAGGCATATAGAGCAGTACCATTCTCTATGAAAGTCTATTTTTAAAATCTTTATATCCAAACTCTTTTACAACCTCAATACTTCCATCTACTCTTTTTATGGCAATACTTGGTAATTTGATACCATTAAAAGTGGTTGCCTTAACCATGGTATAGTGCATTTGATCTTCAAAAATAATCCTGTCTCCAATCCTGAGTGGCTCATCGAAGCTGTAATCACCCATGATATCTCCTGCTAAACAAGTATTGCCTGCTAAGCGGTAGGTATAGGGTTTCTCTCCTGTATCTGCTGCACCATACACCTCCGCGCGGTAAGGCATAATGATAGTATCTGGCATATGTGCCTCTGCTGAAATATCAAGAATAGCAATATCAATACCATTGCGGACAACATCAAGTACAGTAGCAACAAGTAAACCAGTCCCCCAACCTATAGCTTCTCCTGGTTCAAGATAGATTTCAACATGATATTTTTTCTTAAATTTTTTAATCAGATAGATAAGTTTCTCTACATCATAGCCTTTACGGGTAATATGATGGCCACCACCAAAGTTAATCCATTTCATTTGCGAGATATAGTGTCCAAATTTTTCCTCAAAATTTACAAGAACTGCTTCAAGAGCATTACTGTCTTGTTCACAGAGAGCATGAAAGTGTAGTCCGTCAAGTAGGGAGAGCAGTGTAATATCAAAACTCTCTATAGTCACTCCAAGTCTTGAATAGGGGGCACAGGGGTTGTATATCTCTTTAGGGGAGGCTGAATATTCCGGATTAACTCTCAAGCCCAAGGAGAGAAGAGGGTTTACCTCTTTTGCTATTTGAGCAAAAGATTTAAATTGTGTTAAGGAGTTAAAAACCAAATGATGGGAGATAATAGCTATTTTTTCAATCTCCTCCTTTTTAAACGCAGGAGAATATGTATGTACCTCTTTTTGAAACTCTTCTGCTGCTAATTGTGCTTCATGTAGTCCACTAGCACAGCAACCATCGAGATAGGGGCGAATACTGTTGAAACTTTTCCATAGAGCATACCCTTTCAATGCAAGAAGAACCTTGGCACCACTTTGTTCTTTGATATACTGAATTATCTTAAGATTATCAATAAGTTTCTTCTCATCAAGTAGCCAGTATGGTGTAGAAATGAGGGACTGTAGATTACTTTCTAATATTTTCTGCTCCCACTTATATATTATAATGCTTAATTAACTATTTTACTTAATTTCTACTTTAGTAAAAGTAATATTAATCTCACAACAAAAACAGGGGCATAAGCCAAAAATATCTGTTAAATACAAAGTAAACCCCTTTCCGCTAAAATACCACTAAAATGCCATCCTCTAAAAGGTTACCCATGAAACTCATCTATCCACTCAATATTAAAAATGAATTCCTCTTTAATGCTTCATCACGAGACTTTACTGTTGAGGAGATACCGCTATATGAATTTAGCGGAGAAGGGGAACACCTGGTATTAAAAATACGAAAAAAAGAGATGACCACATGGGAAATGCTCGATGCCATCTCAACCCATCTTGGTATCAGACGGCGTGATATTGGATATGCGGGACTTAAAGACAAGCATGCTATGACTATACAGTACATTTCACTACCAATAAAGTTTGAAACAAAAATGACAACCTTTACTCACGAAAAGATTAAGATACTTGATACCTTTTGTCATCATAATAAAATACGTATTGGACACCTCAAAGGAAACTATTTTGAAATACGCCTTAAAAAAGTACTTGGGGTACAAAAAGACAAACTTAACTCCGTACTTAAATGGATCAAAGCCAATGGTGTACCCAATTACTTTGGTAACCAGCGTTTTGGTGTCAATGGCAATAATTGGGAAGAGGGTAAAAAGCTACTTGAAGGCACACTCAAAATGCGTGATAAAAAAACATCTGAATTCCTCATGGGATCCTATCAAAGCTATCTCTTCAATAAGTGGCTTACCAAGCGTATGGAGCTTAATCTCCTACTTGAAAAATTTAGCGAAGTAGAGGTAGAACAGATTATGAAACTACCCAAAGGATCACTCAATGGAATCAAGAAGCAGCCTCATTTCTACAAGCTCATCGAAGGTGACCTAATGATGCACTATCCCTACGGTAGGCTCTTTGAGGCAGAAGAGCTTGAAACAGAAGCTCAACGCTTTGTTGTTAAAGATATTGCCCCTACAGGACTCATTGCTGGAAACAAGACAAAACGCTCTACAGGACTAGCAGGATACTTTGAGCGCATATTTGATGAAGAGATGAAGCTTTTTGGTACCAGACGATATGCATGGGTACAAGTAAACAACATTAAAAAACATTATATTGAAGAGCGAGCACACTATGAACTTTCCTTTACGCTGCCTAAGGGCTCATATGCAACAAATGTACTAGATATTTTGAGGGGAGATCTCTTGTAGTAGATAATAGTAATAAATATTAATAATGTTTACCTAGATTAAAAAAACTATACCAGAGTATTAAAATAACTTCTACGCTTTTTTACGCACAATATCTGCACCAAGAGCAACCAGTTTTCCCTCAAGGTTATCATAGCCCCTATCAAGATGGTAGATACGCCTAATATTAGTCGTACCTTCTGCCACTAGTCCTGCAAGAACAAGAGCGGAAGAGGCCCTTAAATCAGTTGCCATTACATCAGCACCATGAAGTTTTTCAACCCCTTTAATGGCTGCTGTGTTACCTTTAAGCCAAATATCAGCACCCAAACGGTTAAGTTCGCTTACATGCATAAAACGGTTTTCAAAAAGACGCTCCTCGATGAGGCTTTCTCCTTTGGCTACAACTGCAACTGCCATCAGTTGTGCCTGCATATCTGTGGGAAAACCAGGATACTCTACTGTGACAATATTCACCGGACATATCTTCTTGGCAGGATGAATGGTAATTGTATTCTCCTTTATGGTAAAACCAAATCCCATCGATTCAAGCTTATCGATAGTCGCACGCATATGTTCAGGGTTTACTGCTTCAAGAGTAATTTCAGAATTGGTGATAGCGCCAGCACAAAGATATGTTCCTGCTTCAATACGATCTGGAATAATCTCTATTTCAGGAAAGGTCAATGGTATACCGTTGGTACCTTCAATAATCAATTCATTTGTGCCTATGCCATCCACTTTTACCCCTGCGGAGGTAAGCATTTTACACAATTGTACTATCTCAGGCTCTTTGGCAGCATTAATAATAGTGGTAGTTCCGCTAGCAAGGGCTGCCGCCATAAGCGTATTCTCTGTGCCACCTACAGTAATAGTATCAAAAATAATCTTTGTGCCACTTAGTCCACCCTTTGGTGCTACGGCATGGACGTATCCACCTTTTATTTCAATGATTGCACCCATTGCTTCAAGTGCCTTAAGATGTAAATCTATTGGTCTTTGCCCAATGGCACACCCCCCTGGTAGGGAGACTTCACACTCACCAAAACGTGCAAGTAAGGGTCCAAGCACTAAAATGGAAGCACGCATCTGTGCGACAATCTCATAAACAGCCTTATGGGAATTGATAGTGCTATTATCAACACAAGCAACTGTCTCTTCATGCTTGACTTTTCCTCCAAGCATGTCTAAAAGCTTAAGAAGTGTATGAATATCTACTACATTTGGCAAATTCGTAAGCATAACTGGCTTATCGCTAAGTATTGTTGCGGCAATAACTGGCAAGGCAGCATTTTTGGCTCCACTGATGGTAACCATACTACTGAGTTTTTTACCTCCTCTAATTTGCAAATAGTCCATGGTTACGCTCCTCTATGTAATACTCAAATGGATTCTATCCTAAGATTGGTTAAGAGGAGGATGATAGAAATAAATATTTGAAAATATTAAAAGTGTTACTCTTTTTACATTAAAAAATAGAAAAATTGATATTATTCACTATAATTTAAAGAAACTATTATAAAATTTTCTGTACTATATTTTCTAATATTTTATTGCTACTGGTCAGAGATTTACTATAATAAAGGGGGATTATGTCAAGCAGTCTAGATAAGCTTAAGGCTCTCACAAACAAGTTAGAAGAGGAGATTGGGCAGAAAAAAAGTCAAACAATCATGCCTCATGTCGTTCATGAAAAGAGAGAAGAAACTACTGTAGTTTCCATGGTTGCTCCTGTGAATAAATCTAGAAAAAAGAAGACTGAAAAAGCTTTCTCAAACGACATAAGACACAATAATAAAGAGAGGGTTAGGGTACTTTATGAAAAATTAAAAATTTATGAAAAATCTCCTGATTTTAATAATATTTTTCTCTACAAAGCAATGAATCTTTCAGGAATAGGGCTTAAGGAGGAGGACTTTGGAGAGGCAAGGGAAGGAAAATATATTCAGGTGATTGCCATCACCTATGAGCCAGACAAGAATGGCAAAAAAAGGGCAAAAAATATCTCTTTAGGCTATTTTGGAAAAGCGGAGACATTGGAATTTAGGCTGAAAAATGAGATTATTGAGTTTGTACTACGTTGGCGCTATGAAAAGGTTTTCCAAAATGCAGAACACTATAAGGATCTTATTGCAAAAATTGATACACCTTCAGACACACTTTTTTAGAATTTTCTAACGCTTCACTAATTTAAATTTTGCTACAATCAACTTCTATTTATTAATACAAAAAACCTTAGGATTAGACATATGCAGTTAAAACTGATACCTGAAGCACTTCTTAAACAACTTGGTTACCCTGCTACAAAACAGACCCTTGAGCAAATTAACCGTATTTTGAAAAATACACAAGGCTTAGACAAGTTCCTTCCACATATCCCTTCTTTCCTTGATGCATTGGTTGTAGAAAAAGGCTATATTGCCATGTCAAACTCTGAAGATTATCTTAAAATTAAATGCAATGAAGATACTTCAGCAGACAACTTAACTGCTTTTACTGAGTTGGTCAACCACTGGGCAGAAAAATATAAACTTATACTCAAAAAAGTAGATAATAAAAATACCTACTATATCGTCGGTCACAATTAAGTGCCACTCTCGGCTCTCAATGATGAACAGCTGAGTGCTGCCACTGCTCCCCTTGGACACAATCTTATTATTGCTTCTGCTGGTACAGGAAAAACTTCAACGATTGTTGGACGTATCGCTTACCTAATCCAAAGTGGGGTAGATCCCTCTAGTATCTTACTACTAACTTTTACCAATAAGGCTGCTGGAGAGATGCTTACTCGCTTGGAACATTTTTTTTCCAAGAATGTGGTTTCCAAAATAGAATCAGGCACCTTTCATGCTATCAGCTATCGCTGGCTTAAACAGATACATCCCAATCTCACACTTAAGCAACCTAGTGAATTAAAAACACTTTTTCGTAGTATCTATGAAAAACGTAATTTTGAACGAATGAACCTCTCTATAGCTCCTTTTTCGGCTACCTATCTGTATGAGATGTATTCACTTTATCAAAATGCTTCACTGGATGATTTTGATATATGGTTTTTAAAGAAGTATCCTGATCATGAAAATATTATGGATGTCTATATGCATATTGTTGATGAGTTTGAAGAAGAGAAAATAGTCTATGGTTTTGCTTCCTTTAATGACTTATTGTTGCGCATTAAAGCACATTTAGAGACAAATAGTATTCTGTTTGATGAAGTATTGGTAGACGAATATCAGGACACAAACACTCTTCAGGGTGCGCTTATAGATTCCCTCAAGCCAAAGTCACTCTTCTGTGTGGGAGACTATGACCAAAGTATCTATGCATTCAATGGTGCAAATATTGAAAATATTGCCACATTCTCTAAACGTTATCCTAATGCACAGATTTTCACCCTTAAAACAAACTACCGATCTACCTCTCCTATTCTTTCACTTGCTAACCGAGTCATTGAGCGCAATAAGCGAATCTACCCCAAAAAACTGGAAGTGGGACGAAAAGACAAATCATATCCACCTAAACTACTCATTTATAATGATCTCTTCGAGCAGTATCAAGCAATTGCACACTCCATCAAGCATACCCATATACCCAACAGTGATATTGCTGTCATTTTTCGAAATAACTCCTCGGCAGATGGTATTGAGGCAAATTTAAGAGAACTAAAGATAAGTTGTAAGCGCAAAGGAGGCACCAGCTTCTTTGATGCTAAAGAGATTAAGTTTCTACTTGATGTACTTTCACTGCTTATTAACCCTAAAGATATGATGGCGTTTATTCATATTTTTGAATATGGAGGTGGCATAGGGTCAGCTCTCTCTAAGGAGATGTTTCAATGTTTTAACTACTTTGGGCGTGGCAATTTTATGGATGGAGTACTGCACCCCATCGAAAAGGATCTTCCCAAACTTACTCCCAAAAAAAATATGCAACTTGGACTCTTTGATGATGACCTTGAAGTAGGCTCTGCCGCACGCTTCAAAGAGCTGAATTTACCATCTGAGGTCTATAGCCACCCACTACTCAAACATCCCAAGCTAACACAAGAGGGAGTAAAATTTTTTACAAACTTCTACCAACTTATACAAACAATTAAAATGGAGCAATACCCTTCATCTGTACTAAAGAAAATTATCTCATCTAGGCTATACGAAGATATTATAGGAATACTTTCTAAACAACGTGGACGATTAAAAAATGGGGAGATAGACGAAGAAAAATATAAAATAGCAAGAGAACGTATTGTCAGAAAAGTACGTCTTCTGCTTGACCTTTCAATGCAATACAAAGAGCTTCGTCGTTTCGTTAATGCCATGATACTTGGTGGTGGGGAGTTAAGTGAAGGAGAGGGAGTCAACCTACTAACCGTACATGCCTCTAAAGGACTTGAGTTTTCAGAAGTATATGTAGTCGACCTCGTAGATGGTCGTTTTCCTAATCGAAAGATGATGAGCTCTATAGAGGAAGAGAGAAGGCTTTTTTATGTAGCAGTCACCCGTGCCAAAGATAGACTGTATCTCTCACTGGCAAAGTACGATAAGATCAAAAAATTAGAGTACAGACCATCGCAATTCTTGCATGAGGCAGGATTAATTAAGGAAGCGTTTATAGAAAGAGGATAAAAACTTCTCAAAAAATAAAAAATGAATGTCAGTCTAACTACTCTCCCACCGCTTATCCCGTATACTCATCTGTTTACTAATTTCATCATGGGCAATATCAAAGAGGTCAATCTCCTTAATGAGAGAGCTAAATTTCTTATAGCCATAGTTAAGTGGGGAAAAGGAAGATTTATTATTGATATATTGTCCGACAGAAGCAAGGTTTGCCCAGCCATAATCATCGGCAGTCTGCTCCACTGCTGTACGTAGCAAATTCACCAACCAACTATCCTGCCTGAGTACTTTCCCACTTTTTTTACGTTTTTCTTTTTGTACTGGAGTCTCTGAAATATCTACATCATCACTACTGCCAACAAGATTTTCTGTAAAAATAAACTGAGAGCAGGCAACCATAAAAGGCTTGGGTGTCTTTTTTTCTCCAAAACCAAAGACCTTGATACCCTCAGCTTGTACACGCATTACTACCGGTGTAAAGTCACTGTCACTAGTAGCGAAGGCAAAAGCATCTATATTTTTGGTGTGCAACAAATCGATAGCATCAATGGTCATAAGAATATCTGTAGCATTCTTATTTTTAGAGTAGTCAAACTGCTGAATAGGCTTAATAGCAAACTCTAACAACTTATCTTCCCAATTTTTAAGGTTTCCCTTTGTCCAGTTTCCATAGGCCTGACGAATATTCACCACACCATATTTACTCAACTCATTAATAATACCCTCAATCGAACGATATGAAATGTTATCGCAGTCAATAAAAAGAGCAATGTGATCTTCTTTTTTAGTCATGTATCTTCTTTTCTTGTTTAAAGTATAATATAGTGACCTATTTGATTGGTCGATAGCACGTAAGTGTTGATCGACCAAATTTTTTCTTTTTTATTTTTGTTAAAACACCAATTGTTTCAGGCATAGTCAGACTAGTCATATGCTCAACAGCAACCATTTCACATACTTCGGGCTCTATCTGCTCAATAAGTGTAATAGTCTTATTGTAGACATTGTCCATACCATCACGAGTAGAAAAGGGGGGATCAAAGTAAAAATAGCTCTTATTGCCTTGTCGTTTAGCAAGCTCATAAACCATTTTGAAGTTTTCAAAACTATCGCCATAGAAAGTATGACAACGAGATGGATCGGTCTGACCTATATTATTTTCTAGTGAACGAAAGGCAATCCTATTGTACTCCATAAAGTAGCACTGAGATGCACCACGACTGAGAGCCTCAATCCCAACCGAACCACTGCCAGCAAAAACTTCAATAAAGTTTCGATCAATAATTTCAAATTGAATAATATTAAAGAAAGACTCACGTAAAATTGATTTAGAACTGCGTGTCGTAGAGATATCTGGTATCTCAATACGTTTGCCCTTAAATACTCCAGCAATAATGGTAGTAGTAAAGAGCTTAACTTTCTCTCTATCTTTTAGAATATTGGTTTTTCTCATGGGCTGTATTTTAGCAAACTTCTCCATAGGAAGGGTTTATCTACTAAAACTTCACAATTCTTTGAATTGTATTGATCAATCGACTATTTGGGTTGGTATCGTTTTTCTCCTTACCTGGTTCTGTGGTCGTAATAACCGTACGACCCATAATCAGCTTACTGCCATCTTTCTTTCGGACACCCCAGTAGCTATGCATAATAACGGGCTCACCTTTGTATTGACCCAAATAGAGTGTAATATGACCAGGGAGATACAATAGGGAACGAAAAGGCTTTGCTTTATGAATAATTTGTTGCTTTTTTTCATTTACTGAAAGCCCTCCAATAAAAATAGGCTTCCCGTCTCGTGCTTGTTTGCTAGAATTGCGTCGTAAGAAAATACCAAATACACCCATAAAATCCCGTGTAGTTGCTGAACAGTCACGGCAGTCATATCCACCTCCCCAGCCATAGGGCTCACCGTAAAACTCTTTGGCAACCCTTGCAACATTTGGTGCAGTAAAAGGTAGTGGCTTTTTGGCAATAAGGTTCGATACTTTTACTTGTACCTTTTTAAAAATTGCTTTTCCTGCCACACTACGTGCTGCCGCAAG
Source organism: Sulfurovum sp. (assembly GCA_020525365.1). Lineage (NCBI taxonomy): Bacteria > Pseudomonadati > Campylobacterota > Epsilonproteobacteria > Campylobacterales > Sulfurovaceae > Sulfurovum > Sulfurovum sp. The sequence continues at coordinate 1,158,806 of JAIZOF010000001.1, forward strand.
ATAGTGCTTGTTATCTTTAGCAATAGGAAAAAGGGTGCCCAATTTAACAAAACTAATCTCTTTGCCTTTTTCATTGTAAAGTCGTAGATTATCTTTAATGGTTATGGCATAGTTTCCATTCTTAAACTTTTGTATAAAATTTTTACTAACAAATGCAATATCTCGTACCCTAACCCATCCAAATGCATAAGAAGCACGCACAAATGCCCATTTTTTATCCTTAGAGAAATGGGAAACATAAAGTGGGACATTCATATGAAGTGCAGAGTTTTGATTGTAATTAAAAGGGAATCCTTCTCCGGTTTTTTTGGGATCAAGGTAGAAAGACTGTAAAGTAGGCAAGGCATGTATATTTGTACGCTTAGTCGTGACGGCATAGAGACGTTTAGAGTCTTTGATCTTGTAATTGGCATTTTTAATCCAACGTTTATAGAGAGAACTTGGAATCATTTTTCGATTTACTGTATAGAGTTTATTGTTCGTAACAAAATGTATCTCCCAACCAAAATCTCTCAAAGGAATATCAAGTCTCTTCAGGGACCAAGGCTTAAAATATTTTTTATTAAACTTCTTATCTGCATATTGCTGTTTTGCTTTTGACCATGGTGTAATCTGTCTTGCGTAGTAAGCAGGATCTTGTGGAATCTTCCGCATATCTGCTACAGTACCTTTTGGCATATGGTCTATTGCACTGGTTTTACGTTTGCTTGGCTTTAGAATATAATCTGCATAGAGCGATGGGAGAAGTAATATGAAGAGTAATAAAAAATATCGGTGTTGTATCATCGAAATCTACTTTTTAATAGATTATAATACACTTTAGTTTAATCGTTTGTATGCAGAAAAGGGATTATTCAATACTTCTAACAAAAACAATCGTATAATACACCAAAATAAACCCGAGGCATGATTTGTCATGAAAATTCAACGAGCGTTCTCACAAAATGCAAAAGCTTATGATCAGGTCAATATTATTCAAAAAAAGGTTATACAAAAACTTATTTCTAAAATAGAAGAGTCTCCAATGAGACTGCTTGATATTGGTTGTGGGAATGGTACTTTTTACAATGCAGTTTGCTGGCCAATAGAAATTTTTGTTGGGATAGACTTTGCTGAAGGTATGCTCTCGTTGCATCCTCAACCTACATCAGTGAACCTCTTGAGGCGAGATTTTAATATGCCAAATACATTCAAAGGATTGGAAAGTTACCATTTTGACCGTATTGTTTCATCTTCCGCACTTCAGTGGGCAACCAACCTTAACAAAACACTGGCACAGATAGCCAAACTCAATGTGCCTGTCTCATTCTCTATCTTTACGTCAAATACTTTTAAAACACTTCATGAAACTGCAGGACTCTCGCCCATCCTTCGAAGCAAAGATGAGGTTATCTCTTTATTGCAAAAATATTTTAGCGGTAAAATAGAAATTTTACACTACACACTTGAGTTCACATCGGTGCGTGAGATGTTCCGTTACATGAAACGTAGTGGGGTGGGTGCCAGTAGAAATACCCTATGCTACAAGGAAATGAAAAAACTGATGAGAGAGTACCCTCTTCATTATTTGGAGTATGAAGTTGTCATACTGCATGAACAAGATATACACCAAAGAACAGTTTAACTTTAGTTTTCATAAGCGTATAAAGAGTATTGCCACTATGCCGTATGGTTTTCTCTGTTATAATAGTAACCATGATATTCACAAAAGAACCTATTTCTGAAATACTTTCCAAACTAAGAGAAGTACTTAAAGGGCAGAAAAAAGTTAGCTTCCTTGTACTTCATCCAGACCTTATGTTGGGAAGCTATGCTGGCACTATCGTAAAAATAGGAAGCAAAGACTATCTCTACCGTAGTTTGCGTGCATGGTTTGAGCTTGCAGAACTACTAGAGTGTCGCATGCTTGTACCACAGAGGGTTGATGTATCTCATCTTCAGATAACATTTGAACGGCTTAAAGAAGATTCCTTTCATGTAGTAGAAGAAGATCAAGAGGAGAAGTATGGAAGCAACTCCTTGTTCTCTTCCATACACAAAATGGAAGAGCCCACTTTTTACTACTATTATGTCGAGGCACTAAAGCATATCAAGATAGCCGAACGTACACGCATCCTTGATCTTGGCATCAACAGAGGAGATGAGTTTAGTGTCATTAGGGACATGGTAACACCAGAGCAGTATCAATCCATGGAATTTCTTGGCATTGATCACTCCAAAAGTGCACTCCAAGAGGCACGCATCTCTTTTCCTGAAAAGAATGTTTCCTTTCATCTTTGTGACATAGATAGACTTAATGAGTATCAACTTGAGCACTTTGATCTACTGATCTCCATTGGGACACTTCAGAGTTCAGGTATTCGTTTTAAGCCACTACTCATGTATCTGGTGCAGCATTGTCTCAACAAAGATAATGCTGCACTTATTCTTGGTTTTCCAAATTCTAGATGGAGAGATGGAGAGATGGTCTATGGTGCAAAAGCAACTCACTACAACTTTAATGAAATGGGGGTAGTTCTTGAAGATATTCTCTTTGCAAAACGCTATCTTCAACAAAAAAAATATCGTGTCATGATCACTGGAAAGCAATATCTCTTTCTATCCGCTGTTCGTATTGAGATCAAATAGAGTTTTATAACCTTTTTTCAAACAAGAAAGAGAAACCTATTGCTTGAACTGCGTCTATATTAAAGAAATTCCTTTATAATTACACAAATGATCATTAGGAGAATAATTATGAAAAGAATACAATTACTTTTAGGTGCAACTTTAATCTTTGGGAGCAACCTCTTTGCTCAAGATAATATCAAATCAGAAGGTATCAACTATATAAAAATGCTTGGTGGCGCACTTAAAAATGAACTCAAGGCACACATAAAAAAGGACCCAAGCGGATTGAAGGCATTAACATTTTGTACTGGAAGTGCCAAGAAGATCACTAATGATGTCAATGCAAAACTCCCCGCATATGCAAAGGTCAGAAGAACAGCACTAAGAGTTAGAAACAACAAAACCAATACTCCTGACAAAGTTGATAAAGAGGTCATGGAAGCTTACAAAAAATCCATAGCAGCTAAAACATTTACCTCCAAAGACATTAAAGTCATTAAAGTAGGGGATACAACACGTGTTTACAAACCACTTACAATCAAAAAGGTCTGTCTCAAGTGCCATGGTACAAATCTCTCACCCAAGATTACAAAGGTACTTAAAGGTGCCTATCCAGACGATAATGCAATAGGTTTTAAAGAGGGTGATTTAAGAGGAGTGATTGTAGCAGAAATCAAAAAACACTAATCTCTATATACGATCATCAAAAAACAGTAAATTCTCTTTGAGGTTTACTAATTGCTGATACTGTTTCAAAACAATGCAATAAAAAAGCACGATAGACCTATACTAGCATCAAAGTCCATCAATTCCATATTGTAATTAAGTTTAATATTCCTTAATATTTATTTACATATTATTTAATATATTTATATATTTCTTAGTATGGCTACTAATATCATCTAATATAGACTTACGTATTCTTCAATATATCCATATTTCTTAGTATTATCGTTAGAAAAGTGAGTCTGTTGGCTCATGTTTTATATTTTCCCAGAAATAATCAACATGTTTTTCAAACATTGATTAATATTCCTTAATATTTATTTACATATTGGCTAATATATTTATGTATTTCTTAGTATGACTACTAATGTCATCTAATATAGACTTACGTATTCTTCAATATCCATATTTCTTAGTATTATCGTTAGAAAGAGTGGTCTGTTGGCTCATATTTTATATTTTCCCAGAAATAATCAACATGTTTTTCAAACATTGAGACCTGGATGGACTAAAGAGAGGTGATCCAAGGGGTGTTTGTGAAGTTAAAAATACTAATCTCTATATACGGTCATCCAAAACAGTAAATTCTCTTTGAGGTTTTACTGATTGTTGATGCTGTCTCAAGCCTAATATCTCTCTAAAGCCGGCTTCTTTTGCAGTAGTACATTACTTTCAGTCAAATCCATGATGAAAAACCTCTGTTGTCAGAATGAAAGCTACCATCTTCAATATCCAAATCAGCAATGGCAATAAAACCACATTTCTTAAGCATCTGATAAAATTTTCACAAAGAGTTGATATGTATCCTCTAGATGATGAATGAGTCATAGAAGAGATAATCCATCAAATGGCATTAAGCAGAGTGCCCTCTATAACCATTTTCAAAATAAAGATGAGATACTTGCAACACTTATCAGTGACCTCACCTCCTCGGCAATAGTGACGTTATTTAGCAACAAAGAGGGTCAAGTGCTCCATAAGCAAGGAAAAGCTCTTTTGATGAGTATTGCCACGACCTTTAAGCTTTTAAGCTTTGATAGCCAAAATGAGGCACTTTTTAAGTTACTAATGCAGGAGATATTTAAAAACGACCGTATTAGAGAGATATATAATGAATATTTTTACCAAGAGAACGTCAAAAAACTCTCTGGTATCTTCTTTTCGATGATGCAAGATGAGATAATATGCTCATCAGACCCCCTATTGCTAGCCAATGAGTTTTTTTCACCACTCTTTTTTTACCAGATGCAGATCTCTTTGCTTAAACTAGATAAAAAATCGACCTCTTCTGTGATCTCAATGTTTGAAAAACATGTTGATTATTTCTGGGAAAATATAAAACATGAGCCAACAGACTCACTTTTCTAACGATAATACTAAGAAATGTGGATATATTAAAGAATATATAAGTGTATATTCTTTAATATTATTAACCAACTAAGAAATATATTAAATAATATGTAAATAAATATTAAGGAATATTAAATGAAAGAGGATATGTTTGCCAATAAATCAAAAAACTGGGATATGAATTCAAAACGTGTTAGGAATACACGCAATATTACTGAACTAATAGTAAAGAATATAAAACTTAATCACAATATGGAATTGATGGACTTTGGTGCTGGTACAGGACTATTGAGCTTTCTTATTGCACCGTTTGTCAAAAAAATTACAGCAGTAGATAACTCCCCTTCTATGTTAAGAGAGTTTAAAAATAAATGTAGTGAGTTTGCCTGTGAAACAGAAATAATAAAAAAAGACCTCTCCGAAGAGGTACTCGAGAGAGTATTTGATGGGATTATCTCTTCTATGACTATTCATCATCTAGAGGATACATATCAACTCTTTAGAAAATTTTATCAGATGCTTAAGAAAGGTGGTTTTATTGCCATTGCTGATTTGGATATTGAAGATGGTAGCTTTCATTCTGACAACAGAGGTGTTTTTCATCATGGATTTGACCGAAAAGTACTTCGTACCATTGCAAAAGAAGCCGGCTTTAGAGAGATACAGTTTGAGACAGCATCAACAATCAGTAAACCTCAAAGAGAATTTACTGTTTTTTTGATGACTGCATATAGAGATTAGTATTTCTAGATAAAAAATCGACCTCTTCTGTGATCTCAATGTTTGAAAAACATGTTGATTATTTCTGGGAAAATATAAAACATGAGCCAACAGACTCACTTTTCTAACGATAATACTAAGAAATGTGGATATATTAAAGAATATATAAGTGTATATTCTTTAATATTATTAACCAACTAAGAAATATATTAAATAATATGTAAATAAATATTAAGGAATATTAAATGAAAGAGGATATGTTTGCCAATAAATCAAAAAACTGGGATATGAATTCAAAACGTGTTAGGAATACACGCAATATTACTGAACTAATAGTAAAGAATATAAAACTTAATCACAATATGGAATTGATGGACTTTGGTGCTGGTACAGGACTATTGAGCTTTCTTATTGCACCGTTTGTCAAAAAAATTACAGCAGTAGATAACTCCCCTTCTATGTTAAGAGAGTTTAAAAATAAATGTAGTGAGTTTGCCTGTGAAACAGAAATAATAAAAAAAGACCTCTCCGAAGAGGTACTCGAGAGAGTATTTGATGGGATTATCTCTTCTATGACTATTCATCATCTAGAGGATACATATCAACTCTTTAGAAAATTTTATCAGATGCTTAAGAAAGGTGGTTTTATTGCCATTGCTGATTTGGATATTGAAGATGGTAGCTTTCATTCTGACAACAGAGGTGTTTTTCATCATGGATTTGACCGAAAAGTACTTCGTACCATTGCAAAAGAAGCCGGCTTTAGAGAGATACAGTTTGAGACAGCATCAACAATCAGTAAACCTCAAAGAGAATTTACTGTTTTTTTGATGACTGCATATAGAGATTAGTATTTCTAGATAAAAAATCGACCTCTTCTGTGATCTCAATGTTTGAAAAACATGTTGATTATTTCTGGGAAAATATAAAACATGAGCCAACAGACTCACTTTTCTAACGATAATACTAAGAAATGTGGATATATTAAAGAATATATAAGTGTATATTCTTTAATATTATTAACCAACTAAGAAATATATTAAATAATATGTAAATAAATATTAAGGAATATTAAATGAAAGAGGATATGTTTGCCAATAAATCAAAAAACTGGGATATGAATTCAAAACGTGTTAGGAATACACGCAATATTACTGAACTAATAGTAAAGAATATAAAACTTAATCACAATATGGAATTGATGGACTTTGGTGCTGGTACAGGACTATTGAGCTTTCTTATTGCACCGTTTGTCAAAAAAATTACAGCAGTAGATAACTCCCCTTCTATGTTAAGAGAGTTTAAAAATAAATGTAGTGAGTTTGCCTGTGAAACAGAAATAATAAAAAAAGACCTCTCCGAAGAGGTACTCGAGAGAGTATTTGATGGGATTATCTCTTCTATGACTATTCATCATCTAGAGGATACATATCAACTCTTTAGAAAATTTTATCAGATGCTTAAGAAAGGTGGTTTTATTGCCATTGCTGATTTGGATATTGAAGATGGTAGCTTTCATTCTGACAACAGAGGTGTTTTTCATCATGGATTTGACCGAAAAGTACTTCGTACCATTGCAAAAGAAGCCGGCTTTAGAGAGATACAGTTTGAGACAGCATCAACAATCAGTAAACCTCAAAGAGAATTTACTGTTTTTTTGATGACTGCATATAGAGATTAGTATATCTCTTCAACTTTGTGTTTTGGGTCATCTGCTTTGTAGACTGGTCTGCCCACTACCGGGAAATCCACTCCCTCTTGTGCTGCAGCCTGTAGTGTTGCCACACGTTGTTGATCACCCGCATCTTCACCAAAAGGCCTAATACCAGGACAGAGTGTTAAAAATGTCTCCGATGTAGCCTGTTTGATTGCCCTGCTCTCAAACGTCGAACAAACCACCCCATCTAATCCACTCTCATAACTCATTTTTGCAAATTGCTTTGCCTTTTCGTTAATGCTCTTTTCATAAATAGACCCAAAGGTATCTTCATCAAAAGAGGTGAGTGCTGTCACTGCCAATACGATGGGGGGATTCTTATAGGTCTCAAGGCGCTTCATAACTGCTTGCATTGCCACAGAACCTGCCGAAGCATGGATATTGAACATATCAACTCCCAACTTGGCAATCTCTTCAGCGGCATCTGCCATGGTATTGGGAATGTCATAAAGTTTAAGATCAAGGAAGATACGAAAATGAGGGTTGATCTCTTTAAGTGCCTCAATCAATAATTTCCCGTCACGAATATAGGTGCGAAAACCTACTTTGATCCAAATATGATAGTGTTTTAGCAGTTTGGCAAGTGCTAAATTTTCTTCTGCAGAAGGCAGGTCAAGTGCAACACATAGCTCCATAGACAACCCCTAATATAATAGTTGGTATAATCATAACCTAAATTAACTACCAAAGGACTAAACCGATATGCTTGGAAAACAATCTAAAAGATACGATATCTCACAAGATACAATGAATACCTATCAGTACGCAAAAATACAAACCAATAAAGGTGATATCTGGATCAAACTTCACCCAGATGATGCACCCAATACTGTAGCAAATTTTGCACATCTTGCCAATGAAGGTTTTTACAATACCCTTAAGTTCCACAGGGTTATTCCTGGCTTCATGGCACAAGGGGGATGCCCACACTCAGGACCTACAGGTAACCCTGCCTTGGCAGGAACAGGTGGTCCAGACTGGCAAATTGACTGCGAGACTGATACGAGCCAACACAAACATGGACGCGGAAGCCTCTCTATGGCACATGCGGGACCCAATACTGGTGGCAGTCAGTTCTTTATCTGTTTTGCATCTTGTCCACATCTTGATGGTGTACATACAGTATTTGGTGCCATAGAAAAAGATGACACACAAAGCTTTATGGTACTTGACAATATTGAACAAAATGATATTATTGAAACAATTGAGATTTGTACAAATAAAGAATAAAATTAAAAAATATTAATAGTAGATAGTGTCAGGGATTACTTATTTTATACTAAATAGTATTATTCGATATTAAGGGGTATATAAAGACCTTATACTATAAAGGAATAGAGAAGATGTATGGATATTACCGTGTTGCTGCTGCTGTCAATAAAACCATCGTTGCCAACCCGAAGCAAAATGCCAAAGAGGTGTTTGTGCTCATGAAAGAGGCACACGATCAAAAGATTGGTGTTGTTGTATTTCCGGAGTTAACACTTACAGGATACACTGCTAGCGATCTTTTTCTTAACCAAACACTTCTTGTTGCTCAAAACAATTCATTTAAAAAACTTCTTAAAAAGACACGCTTCATTGATACGGTAGCCATTGTTGGTATTGCGATCATGAAGGCAGACAGACTCTACAACTGTGCAGCAATCATACAAAATGGCAAAATACTCGGTCTTGTGCCTAAATCCTACTTACCAAACAAAAAAGAGTTCTATGAAAAACGGCAGTTTGTCAGTGGTCGCAATATTGTCTGTACAACAACGGAGCTATTTGGAGACGAAGTACCTTTTGGGGTAGACTTACTCTTTGGTGATGGTATCAATATGACCTTTGGTGTAGAGATATGTGAAGACCTTTGGACCATTACTCCACCAAGTAACCGTATGGCAAGCAGTGGTGCAAATCTACTCTTCAACCTCTCAGCAAGCAATGAGATTATTGGTAAGCATGCATACCGTGAAGAGTTGGTGCGAACCCAAAGTGCACGCTGTATGGCAGCTTATGTCTATAGTTCTTCAGGGGTTGGAGAGAGCACAACAGATACTATCTACAGTGGCCATGCAATCATTGCCGAATATGGCACTACCCTGTCACAAAACAAGCGCTTTAGCCTAAAAAGCCATCTCATTTCATCTGATGTTGATTTGGAAAAATTACGCTGGCTACGGCTAAATGAGAGCAGCTACAGTGATGAGGAGTGCAAAAAAGCCAGAACCATTAAGTTGGGTACACTGCCTCCAATAGATACTTTGCAACGCAATATCGACCCTCACCCATTTGTTCCTCCTACTTTTGCAGACACAGAGATGCGGTGCGAAGAGATTATCCATATTCAAGCACATGGACTCATCAAGCGTATGCAACATACCCATATACACAAAGCAGTTATTGGTATCAGTGGTGGTCTAGATTCTACCCTTGCCCTGCTCTCAACACATTATGCATTTCAATTGATGGGTTGGAAAAGCAGTGATATCATTGCCGTAACCATGCCCGGATTTGGTACGACCAGCCGTACCAAATCTAATGCCTCAAAGCTCTGCAAGGCGTTAAAGGTTACACTCAAAGAGATAGATATCAATAATCTCTCTTTAAAAGAGTTTGAAGCCATAGAGCACGACCCCAGTGAACACACCACTACCTATGAGAATGTTCAGGCACGTGTGCGCACCTCTATTCTTATGAATATGGCAAACAAAGAGAGTGGGCTGGTTGTTGGTACAGGAGATCTTAGTGAAATTGCTTTGGGATGGAGTACCTATAATGGTGATCATATAAGCATGTATGGACTCAACAGTGGTATTCCCAAGACACTTATTAAATATATTATTAAATATTACAAAAAAAATAACGCAATAGCTCCCATTATAGATGATATTCTCAATACTCCCATCAGTCCAGAGCTTCTGCCACACAGAGACAATAAGATTGCACAAGAAACTGAAGAGATTGTAGGACCATATGAGCTACATGACTTCTTTTTGTATCACTTTATTAAATATGGTGCCACACCACAAAAAATATGCTATCTAGCCACCCTCGCATTTGATGGGACATACAGTAAAGAGACCATTATAAAATGGCTTAAAACCTTCTTGGAACGCTTCTTTTCACAACAGTTCAAGCGAAGCTGTATGCCCGATGGACCTAAAGTAGGAACAGTCTCTCTAAGTCCACGCACTGACTGGCGTATGGCAAGCGATGCAGATGTGCAAGCATGGATAGTTTCTCTTGATAAGGTATAAGCTATATCTATCAGCCCTTTCACTGTTTTTTAATAGAATTTATTAAAAAAATATAATATCTTTATCTTTTATTTAAATTAAGGTAGATATAATCCCACTACTCTATGACTAAATAGACTACATTCAAAGGAGCTTAAAATGGTGGAATTATTCAAAAAATTTTTAACAGTAGTTGGTGCGATTATTGTCTTCGGATTTGCTTTTGCTTTTGTAAAGTTTGATCTTGGTACACGCATTGAACAGGTTATGAAACTCGACCCTCAAGCACTGCCTGAGTATATGAAGATGTTCGATATAGTCCTCAGTACTGGTGACCCTGCCAAGGGAATGGTTAAACGTGTGAAAATGAGAATTCCCAAAGGAATGAGTAAGGCTGAAGCATTTAAAAGTGCAATTGAGGTAATGGATGAAGTTGCTTCAGAACATGGACTCGCAATGGTTGACAGCAAAACCATGCCAAGAGAGGGAAAACTCTTTAGAAATGGTGGAATATTAACCCATATCCGTTCATACTGTTCTCCAGCCATTGCAGACAGATTCCTCTCTTTCTCTCCTTATTTTATTGGTTTTATGCCATGCCGTATTGGAATTGTAGAAGAGCTAAATGGCGATATCTATCTCTATACAATGGGCCTGGAACTCATGATCAATGGTGGTCAAACTCTTCCCAAAGAGATGCTTGAGCTTGCGAATGAGGTACGTGAAGGTATGTACGCTATGCTTGAAGCAGGTGCAAATTTCGACGAATACTAAGTCTCTCTTTTGAGGGGCTTATTTTTTAACTCTCTACCCTTATTTACACACCCAAATAAAAATATTTTCGTTTTTTTTAGTAAATTAATGTAAATCCTAAAAAAAATTGCTATAATGACGGCAATGGAAGGTGAGGATCGAGTTCATCTTTTGAGTGTTATGTGCGTGTTATAAACCCTGCAAGACCACCGAAAGACTCTCTATTTAAATGTTTTCATAAATTTAAATTACATAAAAGGTATATAAAAATGGCAGAACTAGTAAATGGAACCGTTAAATGGTTCAATGATGAAAAAGGTTATGGATTTATTCAGCAAGAAAATGGTGGAAGTGATGTATTTGTACACTTTCGTCAAGTTAACAACCCTGAAGGTGGTCGTGTAACACTTGCAGAAGGTCAAGCTGTTACATTCGAAATTGGTGAAGGTCAAAAAGGTCCACAAGCTGAGAATGTTACGGCAGTATAGTCACTTTTGGTACAAGCCTCTAGGACTTGTACCATCTTTCTTTTAATTTTCCCCTAACTTAAAATAACTATCTATTCAAATTTTTACCTTCTGTTACGATGCGTGTAGATATAAGTTGCATTTTTCTTCTGCAAATAATCGTAAATTACTTTAACCTCCTCATCGGTTAGGTAGTAGTGCGGCATCACTGGATGATAAATATTAACACTGGTTATCATCTGTTTCAAGGTATTTAAGCGTATATCGGGTCCTTTTAGTGCTTTTTTTCCATCAGTATCCCAAAACGAAACAATCACTTTTCCTTCACCACTTTTTCCATGACACTGTGCGCAACTAACACCACGTGGGTTATTGTAGAGCATTTGACCATACTCATAGTGTGATATAAAATCCTCTTCGGCTAACAACAATAACGGTAGTACTAAAAAAATATACTTCAACATATGATGTAACTCTTTACGGGAAAAATACCCTAAACTAATTTGGCTATAATACTACCCTAAAAATCATTAACAAGGTCATACTCTATGCAACTGATCGATGGTAAAGCACTCGCACAAAAAGTACAAGAGTCTATCGCCAAAGAGGTAGAGCATCTGAAACAGGAAAAGAACATTGTTCCTGGTCTAGCTGTTATTCTTATTGGTGATGACCCTGCAAGTCATGCCTATGTCAACATGAAGGCAAAAGCGTGTGAAAAAGCAGGTTTCTACTCCATTACCCATAATATGCCTGATACAATTGGCCAAGATGAAATCATTGCTACCATTAAGATGATTAATGCCAATCCGCGTATCGATGGCATATTAGTACAACTTCCACTTCCAAAACATATCGATACATATAAAATTCTTGAGGTTATTGACCCTCAAAAAGATGTTGATGGTTTCCATGCCTGTAATGTTGGTCGCCTTATAACAGGACTAGAGAGTTTTGTACCATGTACACCACTAGGTGTTATGAAAATGTTTAAAGAGTACAACATCAGCCTTGAGGGTAAAAATATCTGTGTGGTTGGTGCAAGCAATATTGTTGGCAAACCTATGGCTTCATTGCTACTCAATGCCAATGCCACTGTTACAATTACACACATTTTCACCAAAGATCTTAAAGCACACACCAGTCAAGCAGATATTGTTGTCATAGGTGCAGGCGTGCCAGGTCTCATTAAAGAAGATATGATCAAGGAGGGTGCTATTGTTATTGATATTGGTATCAATAGACTAGAGAATGGAAAACTGGTTGGAGATGTAGACTTTGAGCCAGTCTCCAAAAAATGCTCCTATATCACTCCTGTTCCTGGTGGTGTCGGTCCCATGACCATCGCTATGCTGCTTTCCAATACACTTAAGTCTGCAAAGGCACGTACCCTATGAATAATTTTATTAAAAAACTCTATGCTTTTACCTCCTCCTGGACAGGTACCATAATCATTGTACTTTTCCTTAATTTTTTTATTATACAGTCATTTGTTATTCCTAGTGGCTCAATGAAGCGTACAGAACTAATAGGAGATTTTCTTTTTGTTAAAAAATTCTCCTATGGTATTCCTATCCCACATCTACCATGGTTGGAAATTCCTATATTGCCAGACTTTAATAAAAACGGTCATCTCATAGAGGGATCACGTCCCAAAAGAGAAGATATTGTTGTCTTCCGCTATCCTAAGAACAAAAAAATACATTATGTCAAGCGTTGTGTTGCTGTTGGCGGCGATGAGATTCTCTATGCAAATAAAAAACTACTAATCCATTTTCATGAGGGTGATGACTATATTCGTAAATACTACTCTACAAAGAAAATCAAGAAACTTCAAGATAAACTTTGGGTAGAAAATCCCTATATGGAGAAGTATCCTGGTATTCAGTATGCACCAGAAGGAATGAATATCTTTGAGGCTCTACTTAATTACTATGTGTATCATGAAAAGATTGATGTAAGGCCGGTCATGGTAGACGGGTTTGATGTGCCAACTTATAAACTTAAAAATCGTACAATCAATGCATTTTATGCCAAGGTACCTAAAGATCACTTCTACATGATTGGAGATAACCGCGACAACTCCAATGACAGTCGTTTTTGGGGGCCCGTACCCTACTCTTTTGTTGTCGGAACACCGTGGTGTATCTGGACAAGTATTGAGTACCGTTCCTATGATGCAGTGCTTAATGGCGATAAATTTGGAAGTGGACAAGATCATGCTGGACTGAAGCGTATCTGTGGTGATACTCCCATTGACTCCGAAGCTTGTGAAAAACTTTGGAACAGACAACGCTATACGGTTCGGTGGGGGCGCGTAGGTAGACGCATTAAAACTCTTGAAAGAGAACAGCCTATTCAATGAACAGAGTCGACACTATTGGACTCTTAATATCCTAGAAAGGAATCTTGTGGAAAAAAAACATTTTTATATTGCGACTGATCATGCTGGTTACAGCATTAAGGCCTACATCAAAGAGGTTGTCACTGACCTTGGTCATACAATCACTGATCTTGGTCCTGATAATGCTGACCGTGTTGACTACCCAGACTATGCACACAAGTGTGCGCATGCTGTACTTGAAAATAAAGGAAGTTTTGGCATTCTTGTTTGTGGCACGGGTATTGGTATCTCCATGGCTGCCAATAAAATAGTGGGTATCCGTGCGGCACTCTGCCACGACCACTACACTGCCAAACTAGCTCGCCAACACAATGATGCAAATATTCTCTGTTTTGGAGAACGCGTGGCAGGCAAAGGGGTTGTTGAAGATATAATCAAAGCCTTTTCAGAAGCAGAGTTTGAAGGGGGTCGCCATGCGGAACGCATCGCAAAGATAGAAGCAGAGATACTCAACTTTAATAGTCATTCAAAATAGAAGGAAATATCAACATTATTTCAATCTACAACAAGGAACATACCTTATGACACTCAATCCTGAAGAGAAAAAAATTATTATTGAAAGTATTCGTGACATTCCAGATTTCCCTAAGAGTGGTATTGTCTTTAAAGACATGACCACCCTACTGAATAATCCAATAGCTTATAAAACTTTAATGGATCACCTTGAAGCACGCTATAGAAGCTATAATCTTGATTATATTGCTGGCATTGATGCACGTGGATTTATTTTTGGTGCGGCACTAGCAGATAGGTTAAATATTGGCTTTGTACCTGTCCGAAAAAAAGGTAAGCTCCCCTATACTACCATTTCAGAAAAATACCTATTAGAGTATGGCTTTGACGAAGTGGAGATACATATCGATGCTTTTAATAAAAATAAAGAGGCAAAAGTACTTCTTGTTGACGATCTTATTGCTACTGGTGGTACTGCTAAAGCAGTAACCAGTCTTATCCATAAAGTAGGTGCACAGTGTGTCGAAGCCTGCTTCATTTTGGAGTTAGCATTTCTTAAAGGTCGAGAGAAATTTTCTATGCCAGTCTACTCTGTACTGCAGGTAGATTAGGGCTACCCTTAACGACGCATTAGGTATAATCTTTACAATATTTTATGAGGAAAGTCCAATGGATTTACACCAATCACTTTATATTCCAAAACCCAGTCCATTTGACCCTGATAGTCATGGTCATTTTGGTAAGTTTGGTGGTCGTTTTGTACCCGAAACCCTCATGCCTGCTCTTGAACAGCTTCGAAAAGACTATGAAACAGTACGTTTTAGTGAAGATTTTTGGAGAGAAGTTGACTACTACTATAAGCACTATGTTGGACGCCCTTCTTCACTCTATCATGCAGCAAATATCTCTCAAGAAATTGGAGCAAAGATTTACCTTAAGCGTGAAGACCTTAACCATACGGGTGCACATAAAATCAATCACTGTATTGCTCAAGCGGTATTGGCAAAGCGTCTAGGCAAGAAAAAGATTATTGCAGAAACCGGTGCAGGACAACATGGGGTTGCCACCGCAACTGTTGCAGCACTCTTTGGGCTAGAGTGTGAAGTATTTATGGGTGCCAAAGATGTGGCTCGCCAAGAGCTCAATGTCTTTCGCATGAAGCTGCTCGGTGCGAAGGTACATGCCGTAGAGAGCGGTTCCAAGACCCTCAAAGATGCCATGAACGATGCCATACGTCACTGGGTAACGCATGCGCGTGATACCTACTATCTCATCGGTACCGTTGCAGGGCCTCACCCCTACCCTATGATGGTGCGTGACATTCAGAGCATCATCGGATGGGAAGCGAAACAGCAGCTTCAGGAGGTTGAAGGCACCCTGCCCGACAAGGTCATTGCCTGTATCGGTGGTGGTTCCAATGCACTGGGTATTTTTAACCACTTCCTCAAAGAGAAAAGTGTTGAATGCATTGGAATCGAAGCAGGCGGTGAAGGGCTTGAGCATAAACATGGTTGCTCACTCGAAAAAGGAAGCCCTGGTGTATTGCATGGGCAACTTAGCTATCTACTTCAAGATGAGGATGGGCAGATACAGGAGGCACACTCCATCTCCGCAGGACTCGACTACCCTGGTATTGGGCCCGAGCACGCCTACCTCAAAGATAATGGTATCGTTACCTACGATCACATTACTGACGATGAAGCAATGGAAGCATTTGTCTGGCTAAGCCAGAAAGAGGGGATTATCCCGGCATTTGAAAGTTCCCATGCTATTGCCTATCTCAAGAAGATGAAGCCTGAAGAGATCAAAGGCAAAACGATCCTCGTCAACCTTTCAGGGCGTGGCGACAAAGATATGATGCAGGCGAAGGATATTTTGGCGGAGCAGTTTGTATAACGGTATTCAATTATGTTCCCCAGTTTTCTCATGGGAAAAATCTCAGAAAATCTTTCTAAGAGAAAATACTTTTCTTGTTTAGATGATGGTTGTTCTTTTCTTTGCTCCGACAAGCCAATATGCAATAGCAAGACCGACAATCACAGCAGTTATAATGAGAAGTTCTTCTCCTTTTTCTAAAGAGAGCGAATAGATCAGTACTTTATAAGCACAGTAACCTTAAGTCCCATGACGGTAGTACATTTCTTACTAATATTTGGCTATACTCTCCATTATCATAAAAAACCATTAGAAGGACTACAAACCATGAATTTCAATATCACCACCACTCCCCTCAAAGAGATTAATGCCGACATTGAAATTGTCATTGTCATTGACAAAAATCTCAAACACAAAACCGTCAAGGACAGAAAACTGCTGAAAAAAGCAGACTTCTCCGGTGTACAGAACGAGATCTGCCATCTCATTGGCAAGAAGCGCATCTATGTAGGTGCCGACAACCTTAAAGGGGAAGCCATACGTCCTGCAGTAGCGACTGCTATCCGTTCGCTCAACGGAAAAAAAGGCTACAAAACCCTCAAGATCGCTACCTATCTCAGCCATCCACGCTGTTCTGCCTCCATCAGGGCAATGGTAGAAGGGCTGGTGCTGGGAAGCTACACCTTCACCAAATACAAAAGCAAAAAAGCCAAGAACCCTATCAAAACTGTAGAGATTTCTCTTGAGGGCTACGAACCACATGAAATTAGCATGGAGGTTGCTACACGTGCGGTACACAATGGAGAGATTACCGGAAGTGCCACCAACTACACTCGCAACATCGTCAATACACCACCTGATGATTTTTACCCAAACAGCATGGCCAAAAAAGCAAAAAATCTGGAAGAAAAACTAGGGCTTGGTTGTGAAATACTTAGCATCAAAGAGCTTCAAAAAGAGAAGATGCATGCCCTTCTTGCTGTTGCACGTGCTTCACGCCATAAGCCTTGTGTCATTCATCTGAGTCACAAACCAAAAGATGCTAAAAAAGTTATTACTCTTGTAGGAAAAGGACTTACATATGACTCTGGTGGACTTAGCCTCAAACCCAGTGATTATATGGTCACCATGAAGGCAGACAAGTCTGGAGCATCCACAGTCATTGGGATAATGAAAGCGGTTGCCGAAATGAACTTGCCTATTGAGGTGCATGGTTTTTTAGGCATGGTTGAGAACATGATAGGTGGCAACGCCTATAAACCTGACGATATACTCAGAGCCAAAAATGGCAAAACGATTGAAGTGCGTAATACAGATGCCGAGGGTCGTCTCGTGCTTGCTGATGTACTTTGTTATGCACAGCAGGAGGTGAAAGCAGACTATCTTTTTGATTTTGCTACCCTTACTGGTGCTTGTGTGGTCGGTGTAGGACACTATACATCAGGAGTCATGGGCTTCTGTGACGACCTCAAAAGCATGGTCAAGCAGCAGGCGAAGATAGCCGGAGAGCTGGTCACACCGCTGGACTTCAACGACTACCTCAAGAAGACCATCAAAAGCGAGATCGCCGATGTGTGTAACATCTCTAACACCCGTTATGGGGGCGCCATTACTGCAGGACAGTTCCTTGGTGAGTTTATTGACGAAGAACACAAAGAGAAGTGGGCACATATTGATATTGCCGGTCCTGCATTTATTGAACATGTTTGGGGAGAAAACCCTAATGGGGCTTCTGGTGCAGGGGTACGTATGATGCTTAGGCTTATTGAGAGTCTATGTAGGGAAAAAAGTCACCAATAGGGTTAACATACCTATATTGTTAACTATGAAAATCAATAATACGTATTAAGCAACCATCATCTAACCAAGATTTTGATAGAATCACGGCATTATTGATTGAAGGAAAATATTATGGGATTAGGTATTGGACTCGTAGGTCTACCCAATGTTGGAAAATCGACTACATTTAACGCACTCACGAAAGCACAAAATGCAGAGAGTGCCAACTATCCTTTCTGTACCATCGAACCCAATAAGGCAGTGGTACCTGTGCCCGATAAACGTCTAGATGGGCTAGCAAAGATTGTTAATCCTGAAAAGATACAGTACTCCACACTTGATTTTGTTGATATTGCAGGGTTGGTTAAGGGAGCAAGCAAGGGCGAAGGTCTAGGAAATAAGTTTCTTAGCAATATCCGTGAAACAGAGGTAATTTTACAGATTGTCAGATGTTTCGAAGATGAAAATATCACTCATGTAGAAGGCTCTATTGATCCGGTACGAGATATTGAGATTATCGAAACAGAACTATTGCTTGCCGATATGGAAGCTTTGGAGAAGCGTATTGCATCACTGCAGAAGAAGACTAAAGGCAATGACAGAGAAGCAAAACTCCAAATGCCTATTGCTGAAGCACTACTCAAACATCTTGAAGAAGGTAACCCTGCTTCTACCTTTGAAGATCGCAACAATGAAGGATTTTTAACACTATTGCGTGACCTTAGATTACTGAGCAATAAAGAGATTATGTATGGTGCCAATGTAGATGAAGGGGGACTTGAGTCAGAAAATACATATGTTCAATCACTCAAAGTCTATGCCAAAAAACATAACCGTGAAGTCATTAAACTTTGTGCCAAGGTCGAAGAGGAGATGATTGATTTTGATGAAGAAGATAAAATAGAGATGCTCGAGTCTCTTGGTGTCAAAGAGTCAGGTCTTGAGCAAATTATTCGAAAAGGGTTTGAAAAGCTGGGACTCATGAGCTATTTTACCGCCGGCATTAAAGAGGTACGTGCTTGGACTATTCGCCAAGATACTACTGCACCTAAAGCCGCTGCAGTCATTCACAATGACTTTGAGAAAGGCTTCATTCGTGCTGAAGTAATAAGCTATGAGGATTTTATTGAATATGGTGGCGAACAGGGAGCCAAAGAGGTGGGAAAAATGCGTTTGGAAGGGAAAGAGTATATTGTGCAAGATGGTGATGTAATGCATTTCCGTTTCAATGTATAATTTTGATAAAGTTTAGCAGTACCCAGAAGGTGAAAAAATGAAAAAATGGCTACTACCCAGTATAGCAATACTGCTTATATTATTTGGTTGCGAAAATAGGCATGGTACATTCCTTGAAACAGTAGAATCAAACAGTGATGCACCCTCCTCTATCACAAGACTGGTAGAAGCACTTAAGGTCAAAGACCTAACACACTTTGCCACCATAGACCATAGTGCCAATGCCGAGAAGATTGGTATGTTGCTCAAGCCTGAAACTGTTGTTGTCTTTGGTAGTCCCAAAGTGGGTACCAAACTGATGGTATGTAATGCTTCTATGGGGCTAGATCTCCCGCTACGTATACTTTTTACTACAGACTATGAAGGTATAACGCATATCACCTACACCAATCCAGAATATTGGACCCTCAAACACAATATTAAAGATAAGGGTTGTTTGACTATCATTCAAAAGATGCATATCATGCTAAAACAGCTTGCAGGCAAGGCTGCAGGAAAATAATCCCAAGGAAAGGGTTCAACCATGAAAAAGCTGCTATTTGTCCTGATATCGACAGGAGCTATACTCTTGGCTAAAACAGGATGCACACTCGTACAGTCTGGAAAGCTTAATGTGCTTTGGGAAGCCTACAAAACCCCTAACAAGATTGGTGTCAAGGGCAAGATGACCTCTGTAGCATATATTCCCCATCAGAAAGAGGGAAAGAACTTCAAAGAACTCTTTGTTGGTTCAAAAGTAGCAATAGACACAACCAAAGTCGACAGTGGAAACAGTGTGCGTGACCAGAAGCTGGTAAAGTTCTTCTTCGCACAGATGAGTCAGCCGAAGATCACTGGGGAGATTCTCTCCATCAAAGCAAACCCATACACCAAAGGAAAGCCCAGAACAGGAAAGATGGAAGTTGCCTTCGCCATGAACAGTAAAACTGTCAAAACAGTCCTTGACTACCACTATGAGAAAGAGGAGTTCAAGGCACAGGGAAACATCGACCTACTCGATTTTGCTGCAGGACAAGCCCTTGCAAGTATCAACAAAGCCTGTTATGACCTGCACAAGGGAAAGACATGGAGTGATATTAGCATTGGCTTTATTACCCATATCAAAGCGACACTTTGTAACGTAGAAAAAAAGTAGCCCTCTTGTGTCTCCACTTACAAAGCATACACTTTGCTGCCCGAAGAGATACTTGAGGCATGCAAGACTTATAAAATATAGAGTGCAGGAATTACAAAAATTTTAAACACTCGTCCAATATCCTGCTCGTGGCATTTTTTAAGGGTCTTAAAGGATTCAATTATATGCCAAAAAAATAGAAGGAGATGCTATGGCCAACATCTACTACCCTTACAAGACATTTATCAAAGATGTCAAAGCACTTGTGAAACTAACAAAAGATTTCAAGCCAGATGGATTGCTTGGTATTGCACGTGGTGGATTGACACTGACCCATGCCTATGCGCAAGCAACAGAAAACCGTAATCTCTTCATTATCAACTCCATTCTCTATGATGGAGAGGTAAAACGCTCCCACCCAAAACTACTCAATCTTCCAGAGCTAGGGTGCTGCAAGCAGGTACTTATTCTTGATGATATTGTTGACAGCGGGGAGACACTCAAGGCGGTACTGAGAGTACTACAAGAACGCTACCCTGACATCGACTTCAAGAGCGTTGTACTCTTTAGTAAACCTAATGCACTCATCGAGCCAGATTACTTCTTGCATGAAACAAATGAGTGGATAGATTTCTTTTGGGAAAAAGATTTTATGGATAAATAGATACTCAGGGTATCTCTTTTGAAAACTATTCCGTATCAAGCACTTTCTCTATCTCTTGCATAGCATCCTCATTTTTGAGACGGAATTTAATCTCAATACGCCGTGAAGCCTTTTTGTCTTCTATGCCTTCGTGCATAATTCTATCCATATAAGAACGTCCCGAAGCACTTACAAGAGGCTTAAGGTCATACTTGTGAGCAAGAGGCAACATCATTAAATAGTTCATGACCGCCAATGCCCTCTTTTGTGAGAGATTAAGGTTATACAGATAGCCGCCATCGCTATCTGTATGTCCCTCGATAATAATCTTCTCCAAATAGGGTCTAATGCGATTGTCACTTACCAAGGTACCAATATACTCTTCAAATACCTTTTCAAGCTGCACTTTGGCAATCTCTTTAAGTTGCATACTTCCTTTATCAAAGAGGATATTCGATGCTAATTTCAAAGAACCACTCTTTTTATCAATATCTATCTTATTACCAAGTTCTGTTTTGAGTATTGCAATAATTTTGAGCTTAATGCCTGTAAGCGACTTAATCCTTGCCTTTTGTTTTTGTAGCTTGGCAATAAGTGTATCGTATTTTGTTTCTTTTTCATCAATAGCATTGAGTAGCTTGAGTAGTTTTATATTTTTCTCTTTAATCGTTTGATTCATATCACTGACTTGATCAGTCAACACCAATACTTTTCCTTCATAATCTTTCAAACTTTTTTGAAATGTGGCATTGGTTTCATTGAGTATTTGTTGCACAATAATAATCTGTTTACTCAATGTACTTTTTTGAGCATTGGCTTTAGCCAACATACGTGTCAACTTAGTAATTTCATCTTCTTTAAATTTGAGTGTCTTTATGCTGTTATCTAGCTTTAATCTCTTGAGTGTCAGCTCTTTCTCTATTTGGGAAAGAAGCTTTCTGCTCTTTTTAAGTGCAATCTCTTTATCTTGAAGGCTTATAGAGAGTTGCGTGAGACGATCTCCTTTTTTATGGAGATTATTCTTAAGAATACTTGACTTAGAGACAATTGCCCCTATAAGAAGAATAAAGACAAAGAGAAGCCCTGCCATTAAATCTGCATAAGAGATCCAAAAGTTGGTTCCGTTGTCAGTACTTTTATTTTTAAACATTATTACTGCTTCTCATTTTCTTCTTTGTGCTGATCTGATATCTTGGATATTTGAGTACTCTGTTCTGCAATCATGCGAGCAAAAGTAGTAAGTTTTTCTACGATCTGACTCACTTCATTATCTATTTTATCAAATGTATGTTCAACAGAACCGTCAAAATGCTTCATAGATTCTCGAATCTCTCTAGCATTTTCATTAAAGGTCTCGATATCATTTTTGATAGCATCTATTGTACCAACACCCTCTCTTCTGTCATATATTGACTCAAGTGTTTCACGAAGTTCTTGTGAAGCTACCTGCATATTCTTGGTAACCTGAGAAAACCCTTCGGTTGCATGGGTAACAATTGTCATAAAATTCTTGAGGTATTGGTCGTTCATTGTGTGAATAAAGTCTATATTGAATATCTCTTTAAGTGTCTGCACAACCTGCTGATCTTTTAGTTTGCTTTGCATATGCTCGTATTTAATTAGATCTACCTGTCTCCAAATACGTGTACGATAGCGCCTTTCAAGATTGTAAAGTTTTTTATCAATTTTTGTATTACCTCTTTTTTCAAAATAGGTCCAAATAAGTGAAAGTGTAATACCATAGATAGAAGCATAAAATGCCGTACCAATACCAGACAGCAGTACTGAAATTTCTCGATCGAGTGCATTGGTATCTTTTACAGTAAAATCTGGCATAGAGATGGCAATAGCAATAAAGGTTCCCAAAATACCAAGCATAGGGAAGATTGAAGTGGCAACACGTGCAAAATGATCATTCCGAATCTCTTTACAGTATGCTTCCATGAAGTCTTTCACATTCAAGGTTGACTTGGTCTCTCTCATAATAGTCAGCGCATTAGCATCCAGCTCCATTTTCAATCTATTCTCCATATGGGCAGAAGACCTATCTATATAGCAAGCAGTAAAAGTAGCATTGTGGCGTACAAAAAATGTAAATACTACAAGGATAAATGAGATAATAATAAGTGTATGTGATTCTACTTTCAGTGGAAACAGATTCATATATCCTGCTACAAGCACTAAAAGAAGGAATAACGGTATGATACTAATAGCAAGTACCTTGTCAGGACATGAAGGCTGAATAGGGTTGGTTTCTTTGATATTGGTCATGTAGGGATTCCTCCAATGAAGTCAATTTGATAATTATATCCAAACACTCTAATAATTATACCCAAACACTCTAAGTTTATAATCCATTCTTATTAATATTATCCTTATAGATATGTATACATAGTGATGTTTAACATTATTTCAATTATAATCAAAAAGAAAAAAGTGCGAAGGAGAGATCATCAAAGGGTTTATACTACAAGTTCGCAAGGCAAAAGATGAAGACTCTATCGTTCTGATTATCACCTGCAACCATATCCGTACTTACTATCGCTTTTATGGGGCAAGGCACTCCATCCTTCAGCTTGGCAACCTTGTTGACTTCGAAGTTGAAGGAGAAGATGGTCGTTTTCTGCCTAGACTACGTTCCCTTTCTCATATTGGGTTTCACTGGCAGTTTGACCATAACTACTTGATGCTTTGGCACAATTTTATTCAAAAATTTGAGTCCCACCTAAAGGATGCTGACGAACTTAATCCATTCTACTTTGACCTACTGCTTAATGCTGCCAAGCGCTGGGGAAAACAAAACCCCAAACGCATCATCTGTGAAAGCTATCTTAGTATACTACACCATGAAGGCAGACTCTATCCAAATGGGCATTGCTATATCTGTGAACAACCTATTAACGAAGAGATTGCTTTAATGCAGTCCTTTAAACCGGCACATCCTGGCTGTATCTACTCTCCTGCCCTACCAGCAAAAAAGATATTTGATTTTTTAAAGAGCAAAAAAAGTACTTTCCTAGAAGATAGTGAGGTAGAGGTTCTCTACAGCGTCATCATGAAAGGGTTTTAATAAAAAACCTATGCTTTCTTCACAAACTCTTGTTTGAGTTTAATCTGACCCACACCAGATACTTTGCAATCAATGTTGTGTCCATCATTACCTTCAACCAAACGAATACCCTTTATCTTGGTACCTACCTTAATGCCACTGCTGCTGCCCTTGACTTTAAGATCTTTAATAACAGTCACCGTATCACCGTCAGTAAGAATATTACCGTTGGCATCTTTAATAGTTAAGCTTGAATCCTCTTCGGTTATCGCATTTTTGCTCCATTCATGGGCACATTCTGGACAGATATAGAGATTGCCGTCTTCATAGGTATATTCGCTGTTACACTTTGGACAATTTGGTATATTTTCCACAGTTTTTCCTTTTTCATTTTATGGTGTATTTTACTCTTTTAAGTTAAAATTACACAATCAGATTGATGTAGTTAGGTTATAATATTTAAAAATATGGATATGGTTATTATTGCTATATACTCTTTCAATCATTTTTATCCCTTATCCCAAAAAAAATAGATAAGATTAGGAAACAGTACCACAATCCCAAGTGCTATAAGTTGTAGCATGATAAATGGTATAACTCCTTTATAGATATCAATCGTGCGTACTTTATCCCCTGCTGCCCCTTTGAGATAAAAGAGTGCAAAACCAAAGGGTGGTGTAAGAAAACTTGCTTGAAGATTCATTGCAATAAGGATGGCAAACCAAATGGGATCAATGCCAAAACTTGCTACAATAGGTACCAGTATAGGCACTACCACAAAAGCAATCTCAATAAAATCAATAAAAAAACCTAACAGAAATATTACTATCATAGCAATAAAAATAAACATCCATTGATCACCAATCTTACCGGTAAAGAAGTGTAATGCCATATCACCTCCTCCAAGCTCATTAAAGACTAGCGAAAAAGCTGTTGCCCCAATGAGTATCATGAAGATCATTGCAGTAAGTTTAACCGTTTCCACAGAGGCATATCGCAATAATTCATAAGAAAATACCCTATTATAGGTTGCCAATACTATCGAACCCAATACACCAATTGCTGCAGACTCGGTTGGTGAAGCAATACCAACAAAGATGCTTCCTAGTACCGCACCAATAAGTAATAAGGGAGGAATGATTGCCTTAAATGCTCCTTTTGCTATCTGTACATAAGGTTGTTCTAGTGTAATGGCAGGTGCTACTGAAGGTTTTATTAAGGCATAGAGCAGGATATAGAGAACATAAAGTACAATCAGAAGCAGTCCTGGTATCACTGCTGCTTTAAAAAGGTCGCCCACACTCAAATGCATTTGATCGCCTAGTACAATCAGTACGATAGAGGGAGGAATTAACTGTCCAAGTGTACCGCTTGCTGCAATGGCACCACTTGCTACGGATGAGGCGTATCCGTGTTTAAGCATCAGTGGTAATGCAATAAGGCTCATCATTACCACTGAGGCACCGACAATTCCTGTACTTGCTGCCAAAATGGCACCCACCAATATCACCGAAACAGCCACTCCTCCGCGTACTGGACCAAAGAGTTTCCCCATTGATTCGAGCAATACTTCTGCCATTTTAGATTTTTCAAGAATAAGACCCATTAAAATAAAGAGTGGTATTGCCATTAATGTAATGTTGCCCATTATACCATAAGTACGATAGGGAAGCATCTCTAGTACATGCGGTCCCACTTCATCACTAATGAGTGCAAAAAAGAGTGCTGTACCGCCAAAAACAAATGCCACCTGAAAGCCTGCTAACAGCAATATGAGTGCCATACCAAACATAAGAAAGACCGGATCAAACCAAAATGTTACACGATTGTACCATGCTATATAGACAAGAGTAGCCACAAAAACCACCCCTGAAAAGGTTTTCAAAAGCATTACTTTATTGTCAAGCTTATAGTAGGCTTTAAGTATTTCACTTATTGCTTGCAACATCAGCAATACAAAGGCAAGGAGAAGTATGGATTTCACAATCCATCGACTTCCTAGTCCACCTGGATCAGCAGAAATTTCATGTTGTATGTAACTCTGAAGAGTCATATCGTATGCATACATGATCATCATTGCATTAAAAGGGATGACCAGTAGCATCATCGCAAGAATCTGCACAATCACTTTGGTGTCATGCGTATAACGTTCGAAAAAAATATCTACCCGTACATGCTTATCATGCTTCAGTGCATAGCTGATCCCAAGAAGAAATACTACATCAAACAGGTGCCATTCGAGCTCTTGCAATGCAATGGATCCCTCAGAGAAAAGATATCGCATGAGTGCGTCGTAGGAGACGAGCAATGCAAGTACAAAGACAAGTATGGCTGCTAAAAATCCAGCATATTTTGAAAGTTGTTCAAGTAGATGGGAGTATTTCACTTAAAAATCCTATATAAAAAAGTAAACAAATCAATTGCTTACTTGGATATCTATTTTTATATGCATAAGGCGTATTCATTATAGGTAAATGGCACAACATTGTCAATATTTAGCAGACACAAAACAACCTCATTACTTATTGCTTCCAATAGGTATCAAGTCGCTTGAACCACCCCTCTCTCCAACGTACTTCACCACGATTTTGTGGTGCGTTCTTAATACGTTTTTCAAGTATGGATTTGGCTGAATCAGCAAATGCTTTATACTTATTTGGATGGTTCATATCCATGTGTTCAAGTACTTGTAGCAACCCCCATCCTTTCCCGTGATAACGTTCACTCTTAAGTGTTCCTTCTCCTTTAAAGTTGGTGTAATCAATCAGAATATAGAGCCCCTGCGCATCCACACTACCCTCTTTTTTGTAAAGAATATGGTTAAAATGCCTCTGAACCTCTGCTGCTCTTTTAGGGTCATCAATGGTATCAAGGATTTGTGGAAGTGCACCAACCATACGATCTGCCATAAACTCTGCTTGAACTGATTTGGTACGCCTGAGAAAGTAAAACAGTTCCATATATTTTTTGGTTTTGGTCTTTTTAGCAATAAAGAATTTTTTTGAGGTCTGCCATGGAAAGTTGGCTTTGGGGTTAAGCCATTTAGGCATTTGTATACCTCGCTTTTTCATAAAAGCAATCACCATCGGAAAGACTTCACGAAACCGTTCCGTATGCCCTTGTGGAAACCAAATAAAGTGCCCAATACCCAGTGAAGCAAAGTCCTCACCCTTATTCCACCAAATCAAGTACTTATCTTTACCTGCCCCCTCATTTAACCACACTTTTTTTGCAATATGCTCTGCCTGTTTTGGAGTCATATGTAGTGGCTGTGCAAAAAGTACACCCGAACATAACAAAGCCCATAACCATAACTGTTTTATACTATATGCCATTATTATCAATCCTTGATGTGACAAATTTACACAAAAGAGGGTGCATCATTAGCAAATAAAATAAGATCTCCCACTCTGGTCTGCTCCACTAGCATCTCCTCCATCTTTGCCTTACTCTCAAGCTTCACTAGCTTAACAGGATCAACAAGCTGTTTAAAGATAGTATAATTTAGGTCACCAGTAACAACAACTATATCAAAAACCTCATTGACACGTTTAGCAACCAGCTCATTAAGCGTATTGTCTGCCTCGATTAAGCCAGGTGTAATAACTATTTTTCGTCCTTTGTAGCTGGCTGCCAGGTCAAACGCTGCCATCATTCCATCGATATTACCATTAAAGCTATCATCAAGAATCACTTTACCACCTGCATCAATACGCTGGAGACGATGGTTAACTGCTTTGAGTGTACTCAGTTGTTTTTGAATGGTCATGTTGTCAAGTCCCATCTCTTTGGCTAACAGTACAGCAGCAGCAAGGTTCATAGCATTGAAAGCACCAAGAATACTTGCCGTATAGCAGGTATCACCTAGAGTAAAACCTGTTCCCTCCAGTGTTGCCTCTACGTCACTGATGATAAACTCCGGCATAGATAAACTGACATTCTCTTGGATCATCTCTCCCGTACCATAGATATGTACATGTTTATGCTCGGGTTCAACCATCGCACTTTCATGTATGTATGCCTCTTTAAGTTGCTTTGTCTGCATTATTTCCATCTTGGTATTTCGAATATTCTCCATACTTTTAAAATATTCAATATGTGCAGGACCTATCTTGCCTACAATGACATAGTGTGGACTAACAAAAGTAGATATTTCTGCAATATCCCCCTCTCCTCTAGCACCCATCTCAACCACATAAATTTCTGTGTTAGGTGGCAAGTCATCATTGATATCCTTTATTACTCCACCAAGGGTATTGACTGAACGCGGGGTCGCATAGGTATTGTACTTAGCACTAAGCAGATGGGCGACAAAGTTCTTAATACTAGTCTTTCCATAGCTGGCAGTGATGCCCACCACTATTAGATTCTCCATGCTTTTAAGTTTTATCTGTGCCTTTTTCCTAAAACTATTAAAAAGTATCTTTTCAATAAAACCAGTGATAAAATAGGTAAGAAAAATTGGAATAATCACCCCAAAGTGCCCAAATGCAAACGCAATGAAGAACCCAAAAAATACCATTATCACATAGAAACGTTTTACCCGTTCTGTCCATACCAGTGGCTTATCAAGACCTCTGTACCAGCCATAAAGAATCCCCACATAGACAAAAACAACTACAAAGGCATAATTGGTAGCATTGTTCATCAGCATATAAAACCCATAAGGGACTAAAAAATAGGCAAAGTGCCACCATCCCTTGGTATGGTGAAAAAGTACACGCTCAAGTTTGTAACTGTACCATTGAAGATTGGTAATAACATAATACCCCATTGCAAGTAGAAAAATAAAATAGCTTATGAGGTTTAGTGTCTGCATGAGTGATTATCCTTATACTGATCTAAAACAGTCTGTGCAATAAAGGGTGCATGCTGTAAAAAAAAGTAGTGGTCACCTTCTAGTGGATAAAGTGTGGCACCAGGGATTATCTGCACAATCTTCTCTGCTGTCCAAATTGGAGTAGCCGTATCAGATTTGCCCCAAAAGAGTAGTACTTTACCATTTACCTTTAAAAAGTGTTCTTCAAATTGTTCATTCACTACATTTTTAAAAGTTTCATACATCTCATGGCTCATTCCATCAACATCTTTAGAGGAAAATATCTTACCAAATCTACCAATACCCACTGCCTTAAACATTTTTGTCAAAGTAATTTTCAGGCGAACAAAAAATGGTTTTGGTATCAATACTCCAGAAGAAGAGAGCAGTACCAGACAGGGAGGATCAAGCAGTGTAGCCACCTTACCGCCAAAAGAGTGCCCCATAATAATTTGGGGTACGACAGATAGTGTTTCTAAAAATAGTCGTACAATCTGCATATAATCACCTGTCCGAAGTATTGTATCATTGCTGCTCTTGCCAAAACCGGGCATATCTAGATAAATATGCTTACAATCAGGCAGAAGTTTCCCAAATGCCTGCTTCATAATCTCCTTATTGCTTCCCCAACCATGCAAAATAAGTACTGCTCTCTCTTGTGAGGGATTGACTAATTCATAAGAAAGACTAAAAGTATTATTGCTATATTCTATCTCTTTAGATGCCATATATCCCACCATTTTAAATTAGGATATCTTACCATAAAGTGCCTACTCCTTTGCTTCTAAGACTACATAATCACCATTATCTATATCCACATAAGGGGGACGCCTTTCAGCCTCAAAATAGTCATACCCCTCTTTAAGTTTTACCCAAAAGTCATACCAAGTATGATTACTGTATTTTGCCATTGTCTCATCATTCATACGAAAAGGAAAAATATGTACCGGAACATAATTTTGTCCTGCTTTAAGTGCTGCTTTAACCAGTCCATATATATCTTCTATCTGCGTATCTGTCATTGCATAACAACCGACAGAACGACAGTCTCCATGTACCATAAGGTATGATCCTGTACGATGCCGAGCACGATCGTAAGGATTGGGGTATCCAAGATTAAATGACAAATGATATCTACTGTATGGATTGAGATTATTTTTATAAACGCGGTAGAACCCTTCAGGTGATTGCCGGTCTCCCTCTTTTATTTTGGGTCCAAGGTCTCCCGAATAAGCGCAGATAGGATAATCTTCAAAGTGTACATAGTCGTCTTTCACCTTCATCCAAATCTCTAACACTGCCTCACTTTTAAAAATACGGATATAGATGGGATTACCCTTTTTACCGCCCATGGCTTTAAGGTGTTTCTTTAATGGTATATGAATATACTTGGGGTCTATTTTTTTCTTCACTGTTATATGTGTATTCTTTGACGAAGAGAGTGTTGTATTTTTTTCTGGCAATAGCGTACGATTTTCCTCTAATACAGTGTTGTATTTTTTTCTGGGGACAGTGTCATGTTTTGTATACGATTCCCTTCTGGTGATGGAGATATACTATGATTTTTCTCATTGTATTTATCTAGAATATGAGCCTGCTGAGATACTGATGGTTTCGATGGATTATAAACAGAATAACCAAACAAAAAGAGTACAAAAAAGAGGGGGAAAATAACAATAAAAGAAATAGCAAGAGTGGCAAACGACATTAGTCGTTTGCTTCTTACCTGCACTTTCTTGGTTTGCGATCTCCCCTTATGCTTCTCATGATTCTTGTGCTTCTCGTACTTCTCATGCTTCTTGTGTTTTTTGTATTTTTTGTGCTTCTTGTACTTCTCATGTTTCTCATGTTTCTCGTACTTCTCATGTTTCTTGTGTTTTTTGTGCTTCTTGTGCTTCATTGAACCTACCATATTTATTGTATTTTAAAAATCTAGATTAAAAAATACATTATAATTTATATACTCTTTCTACACTGTATGTCGATATTAATCATATAATCAATTAGGGTTTGGTACCAACAATATCTACTATTTCCAGATGAGAAAAGCCTTTTCTTTTGAGATTGAATTGGTAGGTATTATACACTAGTTTTGTTAGATTTTCTTCAACAAAACTCACACCTTTTAGGGTATAGATCAAATTTACTTCTATTGCTATTGCATTTATTATATTGAAGCTTATATTTACCTATCTGCCACACGTTGTACCAAGATTGGGTGCAATACGTTTTTCAGCTTCTTAGGCTAAATAGCAAACTTTAGGCTTGATTAAGTTAAAATATCTCAACATTCTCAATAAACAGGGAAGGCTTAGTGGGCTCAAAATGTTTTACATTACACTAAGAACAAAAGGCAGGAAGTGTGAATGCTTTTTCCTCTGGCAAACCGAAGCCATCACATTAACTAATATCTCAACATTCTCAATAAACAGGGAAGGCTTAGTGGGCTCAAAATGTTTTACATTACACTAAGAACAAAAGGCAGGAAGTGTGAATGCTTTTTCCTCTGGCAAACCGAAGCCATCACATTAACGTCCTGAAGAGTATTTGCATCTGGGTGGATACCCAATCAAGCAATTTAGTTAAAAGAATAGAAGTATGCTTGTAGCATAATCAATATTAATTTTATTTGAATATTTGACAAGGGTAGAGAGACGCATGCCAAAAAAGAGATTCTCAATGACAATACAGATGTGATAGCCAATAGCCAACAAGTAAAACTTCTCAAAAAATATTTTCTGCAATATTTTAATAAAGACGGCAACTTCATCGTTCATAAGATGGAGGAGATTGTAGGAGAGAGTGGGCTTGAGCTTTCAAAAGAGAGCTACTCTCTTAACTGGCTAGGAAAGAGCTTGCCAGACTCCTTGCCAACGAAAAACCCCACACACTACTAAAAGAACATAAGCCAAGTCACACCCTCTTTCGTTATTGGTACCTAATTTAGAGATATTTACACACAGCATATTTACATACTATAATCTCAAGAAGTCTATTTGATCAATGTATTTTGAAACATTAACGCTTTGGCACACACATATGCACTTGAAAATGCCCACTGAAAGTTGTAACCTCCAAGACGTCCCGTTACATCTAACACCTCACCAATAAAAAAGAGTCCTTGTTGTTTTTGGCTCTGCATGGTTTTTGCATCAATCTCACTTGTCAATACACCACCCTTGGTTACCTCGGCTTTACTGTAGCCAAAACTACCTGCTGGAGCAAATGTATACCGGTGAAGTGTCTGTAGTTGCTGTAACATCTCTAAAGAGATGGCACTTCCAGATATATCTTGTAATCCCCATTGTGATAAAAATGCTTTCGTAACACGTTTAGGCAAAGGCAGTAAAGAGGTGAGCTGTTTTTTACTCTGTTTTAATTTTCCCCAATCAAATTTGGGTAAAAAATCAATACTAATCTTTCCTTTTTCCCAGTAAAGTGAAGCATCAAGCACTGCTGGTCCACTGATGCCTTTATGGGTAAAAAGTAGTGAGCCTTGACAGCTGTTTCCATTGACATCAATGACCACCTCCGTCGAAACACCACTCAGTTCTTTAAAGAAAAACTGCTCTTTTTGTACGGTAAAC
Organism: Sulfurovum sp.; assembly: GCA_020525365.1. Classification (NCBI taxonomy): domain Bacteria; kingdom Pseudomonadati; phylum Campylobacterota; class Epsilonproteobacteria; order Campylobacterales; family Sulfurovaceae; genus Sulfurovum; species Sulfurovum sp. The sequence continues at coordinate 1,191,332 of JAIZOF010000001.1, forward strand.
CCCACCAGTGCGGGTGCAGTCTTCTGTATAGTGTGTCCAAAATACTCAGCAATCTCATAACCAATCCCACTGGCACCGAGCCTTGGAAAGCTCAGCCCCCCAGAAGCAACAATGACATAAGCCACTTTGATACTTCTACGGTTGGTTTTAACATCAAACATCTCACCTTTTTTGCATACCTCTATGACCTGTTCATTGGCAAAGAACTTCTGCTTTTGACTCTCCTTGAGCAGTATGCCTAAAAGCTCTTTTGAGGTATGTGGACAGAAATACTGACCCTTCTTTCTTAAAACAGGTTCTAGCCCTCGTTGCTGTAACCACTGAAGCAACCTCTTTTGGTCAAAACATTCCAAGACCGAGGTGATGAAATTCCAATCTCCCAAAAAGAAAGAGGCATCCATCTTCTCATTAGTAATATTGCACTTTCCCCCTCCAGAAATATCTATTTTTGCGCCCAAATTTGGATTGGCATCCACTACAATGGCACTACATTTTGGAAGCAAAGAGGCGAGCATCAATGCACTTGCTCCTCCACCTATGATGAGTATTGGTTGTTTCATAGGTATCATTATATCAAGAATTAGCAGATACCATACAAATCACAATCATTCTTGACTTTTAAATTATTTTATTGTTATAATATATATTGTTTTATTTTAAAATATTACAGAAAAAATCACCCAAAGGAAGGATAAAAATATGAAAATATACTCAATTTCAACCCTATCGAGTATAGCAATACTGTTAACCATAATTGGTTGTGGCGGAAGTGAAAAATCAACTGTAACAGTAAAAGGAACTGTGCCTGGCACCCTCATTGAAGCGTTCTGTGAAGATGGGAGCTATCATTCAGTTAACTCCACGGATAACAATACATCAAAACACCCATTTTTACTGACAATTCCAGCAGATACAAATTGCCGGATAGTGATGACCACCAATGAAAATGATCCGACAAATAGGGTCATAACACCTATTGGGTTTGTTGACGCTAACGGTACTCAGGATGTAACATTCTCCTTGCAAGGAGATATTGACCTCGGGCATATCCCTTTGGCACTTCGTCCAAATGATATTACTGATGGCAATGGTGACCATGTCAGCGATACTCCGTATCGTATACACCTCAACCAACTACGCGATCATAACCGCTCCTCTGCTTCTTTGCATGTACGACATGGACGGGTTATGGATAGTAATAACAATGGGATTGTTGATGCCTATGAAGATTTAGATGGGGATGGCACCATTGATGCCTATGAGGATGATGATCATGATGGTATTCCCAATATGAGAGATGATGATAATCATGATGGTAGACCTGACTACATGGAAGGCAGAGATCATAATGGCACTCGTAACAATAATCGTGAAAATAATCGTGAAAATAATCGTGAAAATGTTTTGATGTATTGTTATCCGTGGAGTTAACTGAATGATAGCTCCCATCTTCACAGAACGCTTCAATGAGGGTGCCAGGCACAGTTCCTTTTACTGTTACAGTTGATTTTTCACTTCCGCCACAACCAATTATGGTTAACAGTATTGCTATACTCGATAGGGTTGAAATTGAGTATATTTTCATATTTTTATCCTTCCTTTGGGTGATTTTTTCTGTAATATTTTAAAATAAAACAATATATATTATAACAATAAAATAATTTAAAAGTCAAGAATGATTGTGATTTGTATGGTATCTGCTAATTCTTGATATAATGATACCTATGAAACAACCAATACTCATCATAGGTGGAGGAGCAAGTGCATTGATGCTCGCCTCTTTGCTTCCAAAATGTAGTGCCATTGTAGTGGATGCCAATCCAAATTTGGGCGCAAAAATAGATATTTCTGGAGGGGGAAAGTGCAATATTACTAATGAGAAGATGGATGCCTCTTTCTTTTTGGGAGATTGGAATTTCATCACCTCGGTCTTGGAATGTTTTGACCAAAAGAGGTTGCTTCAGTGGTTACAGCAACGAGGGCTAGAACCTGTTTTAAGAAAGAAGGGTCAGTATTTCTGTCCACATACCTCAAAAGAGCTTTTAGGCATACTGCTCAAGGAGAGTCAAAAGCAGAAGTTCTTTGCCAATGAACAGGTCATAGAGGTATGCAAAAAAGGTGAGATGTTTGATGTTAAAACCAACCGTAGAAGTATCAAAGTGGCTTATGTCATTGTTGCTTCTGGGGGGCTGAGCTTTCCAAGGCTCGGTGCCAGTGGGATTGGTTATGAGATTGCTGAGTATTTTGGACACACTATACAGAAGACTGCACCCGCACTGGTGGGGTTTACCGTACAAAAAGAGCAGTTTTTCTTTAAAGAACTGAGTGGTGTTTCGACGGAGGTGGTCATTGATGTCAATGGAAACAGCTGTCAAGGCTCACTACTTTTTACCCATAAAGGCATCAGTGGACCAGCAGTGCTTGATGCTTCACTTTACTGGGAAAAAGGAAAGATTAGTATTGATTTTTTACCCAAATTTGATTGGGGAAAATTAAAACAGAGTAAAAAACAGCTCACCTCTTTACTGCCTTTGCCTAAACGTGTTACGAAAGCATTTTTATCACAATGGGGATTACAAGATATATCTGGAAGTGCCATCTCTTTAGAGATGTTACAGCAACTACAGACACTTCACCGGTATACATTTGCTCCAGCAGGTAGTTTTGGCTACAGTAAAGCCGAGGTAACCAAGGGTGGTGTATTGACAAGTGAGATTGATGCAAAAACCATGCAGAGCCAAAAACAACAAGGACTCTTTTTTATTGGTGAGGTGTTAGATGTAACGGGACGTCTTGGAGGTTACAACTTTCAGTGGGCATTTTCAAGTGCATATGTGTGTGCCAAAGCGTTAATGTTTCAAAATACATTGATCAAATAGACTTCTTGAGATTATAGTATGTAAATATGCTGTGTGTAAATATCTCTAAATTAGGTACCAATAACGAAAGAGGGTGTGACTTGGCTTATGTTCTTTTAGTAGTGTGTGGGGTTTTTCGTTGGCAAGGAGTCTGGCAAGCTCTTTCCTAGCCAGTTAAGAGAGTAGCTCTCTTTTGAAAGCTCAAGCCCACTCTCTCCTACAATCTCCTCCATCTTATGAACGATGAAGTTGCCGTCTTTATTAAAATATTGCAGAAAATATTTTTTGAGAAGTTTTACTTGTTGGCTATTGGCTATCACATCTGTATTGTCATTGAGAATCTCTTTTTTGGCATGCGTCTCTCTACCCTTGTCAAATATTCAAATAAAATTAATATTGATTATGCTACAAGCATACTTCTATTCTTTTAACTAAATTGCTTGATTGGGTATCCACCCAGATGCAAATACTCTTCAGGACGTTAATGTGATGGCTTCGGTTTGCCAGAGGAAAAAGCATTCACACTTCCTGTGAAGAGTATTTGCATCTGGGTGGATACCCAATCAAGCAATTTAGTTAAAAGAATAGAAGTATGCTTGTAGCATAATCAATATTAATTTTATTTGAATATTTGACAAGGGTAGAGAGACGCATGCCAAAAAAGAGATTCTCAATGACAATACAGATGTGATAGCCAATAGCCAACAAGTAAAACTTCTCAAAAAATATTTTCTGCAATATTTTAATAAAGACGGCAACTTCATCGTTCATAAGATGGAGGAGATTGTAGGAGAGAGTGGGCTTGAGCTTTCAAAAGAGAGCTACTCTCTTAACTGGCTAGGAAAGAGCTTGCCAGACTCCTTGCCAACGAAAAACCCCACACACTACTAAAAGAACATAAGCCAAGTCACACCCTCTTTCGTTATTGGTACCTAATTTAGAGATATTTACACACAGCATATTTACATACTATAATCTCAAGAAGTCTATTTGATCAATGTATTTTGAAACATTAACGCTTTGGCACACACATATGCACTTGAAAATGCCCACTGAAAGTTGTAACCTCCAAGACGTCCCGTTACATCTAACACCTCACCAATAAAAAAGAGTCCTTGTTGTTTTTGGCTCTGCATGGTTTTTGCATCAATCTCACTTGTCAATACACCACCCTTGGTTACCTCGGCTTTACTGTAGCCAAAACTACCTGCTGGAGCAAATGTATACCGGTGAAGTGTCTGTAGTTGCTGTAACATCTCTAAAGAGATGGCACTTCCAGATATATCTTGTAATCCCCATTGTGATAAAAATGCTTTCGTAACACGTTTAGGCAAAGGCAGTAAAGAGGTGAGCTGTTTTTTACTCTGTTTTAATTTTCCCCAATCAAATTTGGGTAAAAAATCAATACTAATCTTTCCTTTTTCCCAGTAAAGTGAAGCATCAAGCACTGCTGGTCCACTGATGCCTTTATGGGTAAAAAGTAGTGAGCCTTGACAGCTGTTTCCATTGACATCAATGACCACCTCCGTCGAAACACCACTCAGTTCTTTAAAGAAAAACTGCTCTTTTTGTACGGTAAACCCCACCAGTGCGGGTGCAGTCTTCTGTATAGTGTGTCCAAAATACTCAGCAATCTCATAACCAATCCCACTGGCACCGAGCCTTGGAAAGCTCAGCCCCCCAGAAGCAACAATGACATAAGCCACTTTGATACTTCTACGGTTGGTTTTAACATCAAACATCTCACCTTTTTTGCATACCTCTATGACCTGTTCATTGGCAAAGAACTTCTGCTTTTGACTCTCCTTGAGCAGTATGCCTAAAAGCTCTTTTGAGGTATGTGGACAGAAATACTGACCCTTCTTTCTTAAAACAGGTTCTAGCCCTCGTTGCTGTAACCACTGAAGCAACCTCTTTTGGTCAAAACATTCCAAGACCGAGGTGATGAAATTCCAATCTCCCAAAAAGAAAGAGGCATCCATCTTCTCATTAGTAATATTGCACTTTCCCCCTCCAGAAATATCTATTTTTGCGCCCAAATTTGGATTGGCATCCACTACAATGGCACTACATTTTGGAAGCAAAGAGGCGAGCATCAATGCACTTGCTCCTCCACCTATGATGAGTATTGGTTGTTTCATAGGTATCATTATATCAAGAATTAGCAGATACCATACAAATCACAATCATTCTTGACTTTTAAATTATTTTATTGTTATAATATATATTGTTTTATTTTAAAATATTACAGAAAAAATCACCCAAAGGAAGGATAAAAATATGAAAATATACTCAATTTCAACCCTATCGAGTATAGCAATACTGTTAACCATAATTGGTTGTGGCGGAAGTGAAAAATCAACTGTAACAGTAAAAGGAACTGTGCCTGGCACCCTCATTGAAGCGTTCTGTGAAGATGGGAGCTATCATTCAGTTAACTCCACGGATAACAATACATCAAAACACCCATTTTTACTGACAATTCCAGCAGATACAAATTGCCGGATAGTGATGACCACCAATGAAAATGATCCGACAAATAGGGTCATAACACCTATTGGGTTTGTTGACGCTAACGGTACTCAGGATGTAACATTCTCCTTGCAAGGAGATATTGACCTCGGGCATATCCCTTTGGCACTTCGTCCAAATGATATTACTGATGGCAATGGTGACCATGTCAGCGATACTCCGTATCGTATACACCTCAACCAACTACGCGATCATAACCGCTCCTCTGCTTCTTTGCATGTACGACATGGACGGGTTATGGATAGTAATAACAATGGGATTGTTGATGCCTATGAAGATTTAGATGGGGATGGCACCATTGATGCCTATGAGGATGATGATCATGATGGTATTCCCAATATGAGAGATGATGATAATCATGATGGTAGACCTGACTACATGGAAGGCAGAGATCATAATGGCACTCGTAACAATAATCGTGAAAATAATCGTGAAAATAATCGTGAAAATCATGGTGGCAAACCACAAAGGTGGTAAAAATCATAACAACAGACTAGAATATATAGAAATAATCTAACTATTATCTGGTTATCGCAAAGAGCGGGTACCATCAATCATGGTGCCACACTCTATGGTAGGTTTTAATCATCATGGTCATCATCCGGGCATGGTCGTCATTGGAATCATGTCATCGTGAACCATAGTCATTGGGGCTCGTCTGGGGCATGATCGTGAACCATGTCATCATTGGAGCTCATGGTCATCATTATCAACTTCTGGACCATTATGGCAATCATAGCAACTAATCTTATGACCTTTTGAAAAATTCTTTTGACCCCATTCGGTTGAGAAAGAGCGTGCTGTCCATGTCTTGGAGAGTACCGTACCTCGATAGTTCTGACCATGACATACTTTGCACTGTGCCACATTTCTTTCTGCAGCATCTTCATGACGCCTAACCCAGTTTTGTCCTACAGGATGCATACCATGCGGTCCTCCTTTGACGGTATTAGGCACACTGGCATGACAAGCAGTGCACTCACCAATAGTACCCGCATGCCCTTGAATACCTTTACTTAATAGGTTGTCCGCATTATGTGCCGGATAGATTGCATGAGGCGATCCATGACATGCTTCACACTGCAAGTTGCCGTGCCCTTTACTGAAACGATAGAGGCTAACTCCTTGTGTAGGGGTGTTTGGCATAGTTGCAAACTTACTGTTGACTACAGCCCTAAGTGTGCCATTGGTAAGTACTGCAGAGGTTTCTCTAACAGGATTACCATTAGCATTAGTGTGGTGACACGCTTGACAGTTTGGTACATCTAGCCATCCTTTTCTGGTACGATCACCTACCGCATGCATATCCCCATGACAACTTTGACACTGCATAGCATTATTTCCGTTACCATCTTTAGCATCACCCATTGCACCCCTGAGACATTTGGTCTGAGAGCCTGGATGGCAAGCATAACAGGCATTTCGATTTTGACTATCACCAAGTAACATGTTGTGATTGGTAGGATCCTTAACCAATGCATGCTTGGCATGAATAGCAGCAGTAAAGGCTTTAATATTTACACCAGGTTCAAACCCAATACCAACATTAGGCAATGCATTTGATTTGTGACATGCTGCACAAAGAACTGGTGTACCATTATTGGCAGTTGCTTCAAGTCCTCTAGTATGATAGTTATACCCTTTTTTTCGAAGCAAACCAATATTGTTCGATACAGCATTTGGTATCTTCTGGTCGTGTAGACGTAGAATATTTAACTTAAAATCCTTTTCTGGATTGGCATTATTCACCCACCCTTTTGTGGGTCTTGCATCATTAAGTGTACTGTTGCTGGCATGACAACGTTTGCAATCGAGTTCATCACTCACAGGAAGTACGGTCTTGGTGGTTGCGAGTATATTGCCTCGTGTATCTTTTGCTACAACTTTAACCAGCGGATAGTAATTTTTACTTCCATCATCATTATATGGAGTTATAGGAATACCTTCTGCCTCCCACCAGCCATGTGTAGCATTAAAAGTAAGTGCCTGAGGTCCCCTGCTTGCTGTTTTGGTGCCAGTAAGTCCTGTATCTGCTGTCAAGTTAGAATTTGGAAATAGCTTATTGCTAAAGTTCCAAAAGTTTGTTTTGGTACTACTGCTGGTATTGATCTTGCCATCAGTACCTGTGGTAGATTCAAAAGTAATGGTCACGCCCCTAGTAACGAGATCTCCATTTTTCTTTTTTAGTTGAGCGTGTAGATTGTTGTAGGGAGGCAAAATAGAAAATACTGAAAAGTCATTTCCATCCATGCAGTGCATACCCAAATCATTCCACGCAGTTAAGACATAGTTAGATGAAGATTTACCAGCAGTTAAGACATAGTTAGATGAAGATGTACCAAATGAGTCATTCTTATCGCTACTTCCGCATCCAGCCATCAAAACAGCAATCATTAGTCCTAAAATCAGCATATGTATTTTCATGTTCTCTCCTTTTAGTCTATGATTATTATTAAATATAAGTATATCTTAATATTTTATAGCTTAAAGGGTTTATAGTATCGTTTTAATAGTACATTATAATCGTTGTAGTTTCTTGAGTCCCTCTTTAACCATGGTTACTGTGTCGCCACCAATACCAGAAAGTGCTTTTTGTATTGCCTCTTTTTTGAAACCAAGACTCTCAAGTGCCATCACTGCTTCACCCATTGCACTACTGATGCTGTCTGTTTTGTGATCGATATCAATAATAAAATCTGCCAACTCTACCAATATACGACTTGCTGCCTTGGGACCAATGCCTGGAACCCGTTTGAGCATACCAACATCTTTGCTTGCCACCACTTTAGCAAAAGTCTCTGGTGTAAAAGTCGAACAAACAGCCAATCCCACCTTGGGTCCCACCCCATTAATCTTGATGAGTGTATCGAACATCTTTTTCTCATTTATCTCTTTGAATCCATACAGTGCATTGGTATCTTCACGAATAATCTGTGTTACATGGAGTCTTACCTTGTTGTCATTGACGGCATTTGAGGTATTGATAGAAACATACACCTCATAGATAAGTCCATTAACATTCATGTGTAAATAGGTTGGATCTTTTCGTTCCACGACTCCCTCTATACCTACAATCATATACTTCTCCTATTTTTAATTTTTACAGTATACTCTCGCTCCATTCCTGTCTACTAAAAATATGTCATATTGTCATGTTTTTCCTAAATTTTCCATTGGGTTTTACTTCAAACAAAGTTTAGGATAAAATATAGCATCTAAAAATATAAAGGGTTTCATGCGCCTACGATCTATCTTTACGAACAGCTTTGGTATCCTTCTCTCCCGCATCACTGGCTTAGGGCGCGATGTGCTTATGGCATCTGCATTAGGAGCTTCAGTTTGGTCAGATATGTTCTTTGTCGCCTTTAAACTACCCAATCTTTTCAGGCGAATCTTTGCTGAAGGTGCCTTTACTCAAGCCTTTATGCCCTCTTTTATTGCATCTAAACACAAAGGGGTTTTTGCTACTTTTATCTTTGTACGTTTTGTACTTTTTCTTATCTTATTTTCATTAATTATTATGCTTTTCCCCGAGCCTATGACCAAGTTGCTCGCGTGGGGATGGTGTTGGCACTCTATTGAACAAGCTGCACCATTGACGGCAATTAACTTTTGGTATCTTGATCTTATCTTTGTTGTCACTTTTTTGTCAACCTTACTACAGTACAAAGAGCATTTTGCCACAACTGCCATGTCAACAGCACTACTAAATATTTCAATGATTTTTGCACTTTGGATCTATATGAAAGAGGATCCTCGGACTATTGTCTACGCAGTCAGTTTTGCTGTACTTTTTGGAGGAGTGTTGCAAATAGGAGTACACCTTGTCACCCTGCACCACTTTAAACTTGATCGCCTCTTGCTCGCTGGATGGAAATACCGTAATAAAAAAGATGTTCAAGAAGAGGAGAGGCACTTCAAATCACTTTTTTTACCAGGAATCATCGGCAACTCTACACCACAAATCTCTGCTTTTTTTGACACCATGCTTGCCACTTTCTTAATGACAGGGTCAGTCTCTTTTCTCTTCTATGCCAACCGTATTTTTCAGCTACCGCTTGCCGTCATCGCTATTGCCACAGCAACCGTACTGTTTCCTTCTGTTTCAAAGGCACTCAAGAGTGGCCAAGAAGAAAAAGCTTATGCTGGTCTAACACAAGCATTTTGGCTTTTGGCATTCTTGCTTGGTATTGCAATGATTGGAGGCATATTATTGGCAGAACCTATCATCTGGTTATTGTTTGAGCGGGGAGAATTTACCCGCACAGAGACACTACAAACTGTTTTTGTACTTCAGATGTACATGGTAGGGTTGCTTCCTTTTGGACTAGCAAAACTCTTCTCACTTTTTCTCTACGCTTCTCATAGGCACAAAAAAGCAGCAAAGATTTCTATCTATTCGCTTATCGCCTCTATTGCCACTTCTCTAGTATTAATACACCCCATGGGTGCAGCTGGTTTAGCACTAGCAGGCAGTATTGGAGGATGGGTACTATTTTTATTTACTATTCAAGAGGTGGGGCTAAAAAGATTTAAAAGAGTGATTATCGATAAGCGATTATTTTATTTTATTTTATTTATGCTTCTCTTTGCTCTTTTATTCTATTTTGTGAACAATTGGCTACTTTTTTATATACGCTAATATCTTCATTGTTGTCCTTATAATAATTTGTCTGCTATAATCACGCAATTTATTTCAAGGTATTTTATGCAACTCTTTGACAGCATTACTAAAACCAAATGTCATTTTGAGCCTATTGTTCCAGGAGAGGTTAGCATTTATGTCTGTGGACCAACTGTTTATGATGATGCCCATCTTGGGCATGCTAGGAGTGCACTTGCTTTTGACCTTCTCTCTCGTACACTCAATACCCTTGGCTATAAAGTTACAATGGGTAAAAATTTTACCGATATCGATGATAAAATTATTCAAAAGGTCATAGAAACTGGTAAAAGCATGAAAGAGGTTACCCAATACTATATTGACCGTTATCTAACAGAGATGGCGGCTTTAGGTGTACAGCGTGCCGATATTGAGCCTAGGGCAACTACGTCATTGGATGCCATAAAAAAAATGATACAAACTCTTATCGACAAGGGGTATGCCTATATAGTTGGTAGTGGTGATATCTACTTTGATACATCTAAAGATACTCGTTATGGAAAGCTTTCTCGCAAGGTAGCTCACGATGACAATACATTAAGCCGTATTGAACACAATAGTGAAAAGCGAAACCTCAAAGACTTTGCTCTTTGGAAAGCGTGTAAAGATAAAGAGGATATCTGCTTTGACTCCCCATTCTCTCTTGGTCGCCCAGGCTGGCACATTGAGTGCTCAGCAATGATCGAAACACATTTTAATAGTACTGATGACTATAGTATCGATATTCATGGGGGTGGTGCTGACCTACTCTTTCCTCACCATGAAAATGAAGCAGCACAGAGTCGTTGTGCTACTGGACGTGAACTTGCTAAATACTGGATGCATAATGGTTTTGTGCAGATTGATGGTGAAAAGATGAGCAAAAGCCTTGGTAACTCCTTCTTTCTTAAAGATGCCCTTAAAATCTATGATGGCGAAGTACTGCGTTATTATCTTAACTCAATACACTACAGAAATGATTTCAATTTTAACGAAGAAGATCTCCAAAGTACCAAGAAGCGTCTAGATAAACTCTATCGCCTAAAAAAACGTCTACTTCCAAGCAAAGCCTCTGTGGTCAATAAAGTATTTAAACAAGCACTTCTTGATGCCATGAGTGATGACCTCAATATCTCTGTGGCACTCTCTATTATTGATGAGATGATTACGCAAACCAATGATAAACTTGATGAAAACCCTAAAGAGAAGATACTCAAAGAAGAGACCATTGCCAATATTGACTTTATTGAAAAACTACTTGGTTTTGGAGGAAAGGACCCCTATCGATACTTTCAAATTGGTGTCGATGAACCCCTTAAAGAGAAGATAGAAACATTGCTTGCAAAACGCATAGAAGCTAAAAAAGCTAAAGATTTTGCTACCTCAGATGCTATACGCAGTGAGCTTGCCAAAATGGGTATTGCTATTATGGATACCCCAAAAAATACAATATGGGAGAGAGTACAATGAAACGACAATTTTGGATCTTATTTTTACCACTATTTTTGATAGCAGAAGGACAATTTAGTTCTGAAGATAAATTTTCTTTTGGAGAACAGTTTGCTTTTATTGGTACGGGCACCTGTTACGATAGAGGGTTTGAAACTCAGTGGGATACCTCTCAAAAGGATTTCCGCAATAGAAAAATCAGCTCTATCCATATAGGAAAACAGTCTCTACGCTGGCGAACCACTTTTACGCTTCAATATGACAAAAGTAAGACCTATTATGGTAGCACTGGTGTTAACGTTGATTATATCCTGCGTGATGAGCTGTTTGGTACATCGAAGTTGCGCCCCTACTTTGGAGTAAATCTCAACTACCACTACTATAAGAATAGGCGTAGCCATGGATATGATTATGGAATTCAGGGAGGATTTATTATCTATGCTACCGATATTGTCGATATTGACATTGGATACCATTACAATCGTGTGAAGCGGGTAGAATATCTTAACGACATAGGAACTACATCACAAGAAATCATAGACTATCTGCGTTTAGATAGTATCGACCTTACACGAGGTGTAACGCTTTCACTTCACTATTTTTATTGAGATTTGGGTACAATTCTTCCATATCGTAATCATAAAATCATGGAGTAGATCTTGTCACTTTTAAACTACGAAACTTTTAAAAAAATTCTCTTTAAGCTTGACCCTGAAACCGCGCACACCTTTGTGGGTTTTGGGCTACAAGGCATACAATATTTTCCACCTATTATGCGATATTTTTCAAAGAAATTTTTTGTCCGTGATCCTATGCTCGCACAAGTATTTTTTGGGCATACCTTTTGTAACCCTGTAGGGCTTGGTGCAGGATTTGATAAGAATGGACAGTACATTACTGCCATATCAGCTATGGGGTTTGGTTTCACTGAGATTGGTACCGTGACACCCAAACCACAAGAGGGAAACTCTAAACCAAGGCTCTTCCGTCTCATTAAAGATCGTTCTATTCAAAATGCCATGGGATTCAACAACTACGGCATGGACTATATGCTTCAACGGCTTAACAAGCTCTGCTTCTTTGACTACCCTGTCGGTATCAATATTGGTAAAAATAGAATTACTTCCGAAGGGAAAGCGCTTAAAGATTACGAAATACTTTTTCATAAATTTAAGGATCATGGTGATTATATTGTCATCAATATCTCCTCACCCAATACACCTAAACTAAGAAACTTACAAAATGAGCAATTTGTTAAAGATATTTTCACTATGGCAAAACATATCACCAGTCAGCCTGTTTTACTCAAGATTTCACCAGATATGACCCCAGAAGATGCTGTTGCCTTATGTAATACTGCTGTTGAAGCGGGTGCTGCAGGCATTATTGCCACCAACACTACCACAGACTACTCCCTGACTTCATCTGCCAAAGAGTTTGGTGGTATCAGTGGTGCATTGCTGGCTCAAAAAAGTTATGAGCTCTTTAGGGCTATTGGCAAGGAACTACATGACAAGACTTTACTTATTTCTGTAGGTGGTATTGACTCTGCAGAGGAAGCATACAAACGCATCAAAGCAGGTGCTTCTCTGGTACAGGTCTATAGTATGTTTATCTATCAAGGTCCTGCTCTTATTAAAGAGATAAATGAAGGTCTCATTGCACTACTGAAAGAAGATGGCTACAATCATATTGATGAAGCAATAGGTAGTGAATGGCGATAGGCATAGAATGATTTGTAAAATACAAAAAGTGTGCGAGGAGAACGATTGATCTACCCCATCATCAATGAAAGTGTTGTAGAAAGACACATAATATCATCATTCAATCTCTACTATCTATCTTTCACTAAAAAAATAATGCTTATGTTACTTTTAATCTCAGGAGTTTTAATGGCAAATTCACTGCCCAAGCACTACACTAAAACACTAAAAAATGGACTACAAATAGTTGTTATTCCTATGGATAATAACTCGGGTGTCATCACGACAGATATTTACTATAAAGTAGGAAGCCGTAACGAACACATGGGTAAAAGCAGTGGTATGGCACACATGCTCGAACACCTTAGCTTCAAGTCAACCAAGAAGCTTAAAGAGGGTGAGTTTGATGTTATTGTAAAAAGCAAAGGTGGTGTCAATAACGCTGCAACTGGATTTGACAAGACCCACTACTACATTAAGACCGCCTCTAAAAACCTTAGTATGACGTTTAATCTTTTTGCTGAACTGATGCACAATCTTAAGCTTGATGACAAAGAGTTCCAAAGAGAACGTAATGTTGTTGCCGAAGAACGTAGACTGCGTACCGAAAACAATCCCATGGGCTACCTCTACTTTAGGCTTTTTAATACCCACTATATCCATCACCCTTATCACTGGATGCCTATTGGCTTCATGGAAGATATTCAACACTGGAAGATTGAAGATATTAGGGACTTCTATCACCGCTACTATCAGCCATGTAATGCTATTTTAGTCGTTGCTGGAGATATTTCACCTGAAACTGTTTTCAGCAAGGCACAAAAAGTGTTTGGTAAGATTAAAAATGAGCATACCATTCCTGAAGTTACTACTACAGAGCCTAGAAATGATGGTGCTAAACGTACTATTCTACACAAAAAGAGTAATCGGGTCGACACCATTGCTATTGCCTATAGTATTCCAAACTTTGAGCATAAAGATCAAGTTGTACTCTCTGCCATCAGCCATATTCTTAGTATAGGCAAGAGTTCTCGCTTTGAACGTACTCTTGTCCACAAGAAACACCTAGCCAATCAGATCTATGGTTACAATATGGAGTTGAAAGATCCTGGTATCTTTCTTATTATGGCAATGGTCAATCCTGGTGCTAAAGTCAAAAATGTTGAAAAAGAGATTCTCTCTGAACTGGAAAAACTTAAAAATGGTGATGTTACACAAGCAGAACTTGACAAAGTCAAGATTAATACCAAAGCAGAATTTATCTACTCATTAGAAGCTTCCAATAACCTTGCCAGCCTTTATGGAGACTATCTTGTCAAAGGCAATCTAAGACCTTTGCTTGAATATGAAGAGAATTTAGATAAAATAACACTCAAAGATATTGTACGTGTGGCAAAAAAATACTTTGATCATAACCACTCTACAACCGTAATACTCAAAAAATATAAAGAAGCCAAACAGTAGGAAAACAATATGCATCACTACATTACAGGTGCGACCACCGCACTTATTACACCACTAAAGAATGGTCAGCTTGATGAGCCAACCTTTGCAAAACTCATCCAACGCCAGATAGACAACAATATCGATGCTGTCTGTCCAGTTGGTACAACAGGTGAAAGTGCCACACTTAGCCATGATGAGCACAAACGTTGCATTGAAATTGCGGTGGAGGTCTGCAAAGGAACCAAAACCAAAGTGCTTGCAGGAGCAGGCAGCAATGCTACACATGAGGCAATTGATATTGCTAAACATGCTGAACAGTGTGGGGTTGATGCACTGTTCTCGGTTAGTCCCTACTATAACAAGCCAAGCCAAGAAGGGCTCTATCAACACTATAAAGCCATTGCAAGTGCTGTAGAGGTACCGTTCATGCTCTACAACGTCCCTGGACGTACTGGAGTAGACATTCTGCCTGATACTGTCAAAAGACTCTTTGACGACGTACCCAACATCATGGGTATCAAAGAAGCAACAGGTTCTATTGAACGAACCGTTGAGCTTTTGGCAAAGGTACCTGACCTCTATATTTTTAGTGGTGATGATGCCATTGATTTTCCTATCCTTGCAAGTGGAGGGAAGGGGGTAACCTCTGTTACTTCCAATCTACTTCCTGACATGAAAGCAAAACTAGTACATGCCGCACTGATGGGTGATTTTAAGACTGCAAAAGCAATCAATGATGATTTGTTTGCAATTAATAAAGTACTTTTCTGTGAAAGTAACCCTATCCCTATCAAGGCAGCAATGTATATTGCTGGACTGACAGAGACACTTGAATATAGACTGCCATTAGTGCAGCCAAGTAACAAAAGTATGAAAAAAATTGAAGATATTATGAAACAATACAATACCGTAGGAGTAATATAGTGAACAAAATGAAAGATAAAACTGTTGTCATTACAGGTGCAACCAAGGGCATTGGAAAAGCATGTGCAGAGAAATTTGCTGCAAATGGTGTTAATATAGCATTTACTTACAACTCCAATAAAGAAGTTGCAGATCAAATTGCTTCTGAATTTGAAAATAGATATGGTATCAAGGCAAAAGCCTACCCGCTTGACATTCTCGATACCGACCAATTTAAGCCTCTCTTTGCTGCTATTGATGAGGATTTTGACCGTGTTGATTTTTTTGTAAATAATGCTATGATTTATGGACGTCCTATTATAGGTGGATATGGTAAATTTATGAAGCTTCGCCCCAAAAAAGGTCTGACTAATATTTATACTGCTACTGTCGGTGCCTTTGTTGCTGGTTCACAAGAGGCAGCAAAACGTATGGAAAAGGTTGGTGGTGGTGCCATCGTTACCCTCTCTTCTACAGGTAATCTAATCTATATTGAAAATTATGCTGGTCATGGTACCAACAAGGCAGCAGTCGAAGCAATGGCACGCTATGCGGCAGTCGAACTTGGTGAGATGGGTATCCGTGTCAATGCTGTGAGTGGAGGACCTATTGACACCGATGCACTCAAAGCATTTACCAACTATGAAGAGGTCAAGGCAGAGACCATTAAGCGCTCTGCACTCAACCGTATGGGAGACCCAAAAGACCTTGCGGGTGCTATCTATTTTCTCTGTACCGATGAAGCAAGCTGGATTACAGGGCAAACCATTGTTGTAGATGGTGGAACAACATTTAGGTAAGTATTAAAACTGTGTCTCATTCCCATATATACAAGAATGAGACACAAAGCATATATGCTAAAGGAAAAGTGTTAAACATGAAGACATCTGTACAGGTTTTAAATATTCCAAACACTCTTGCCTTTATTCGCTTACTACTTGCGCCACTAATGTTTCTATTTCTTGTCAATCAAGACATAGAGAACTTCAAAAGCATCCATCCTAGTTGGCTAAACTATTTTGCTGCTTTCATCTTTGTAGTTGCCTCAGCAACTGATTTCTTTGATGGATATATTGCTCGTACTTTCAATCAGGTAACCATACTTGGATCCATTCTTGATCCACTGGCAGACAAAATGCTCACACTTGCAGGTTTTCTCGGGCTCATGATGCAAGGTATTGCTTCACCATGGGCGATCTTTCTCATTCTTACTCGTGAACTCTTTATTACTGGTCTAAGAGTCTCTGCTGTCTCTCAAGGACTAGATATCTCAGCCTCATGGATGGGCAAACTTAAAACTGTTTCTCAAATGGTTGCCATTGGCTTCCTGCTCATGAGGTGGCCTGGTGCAACACTTCTTCTTTGGATCACTGTAATACTGACACTCTACTCTGGTTATGAGTATGTAAGGGATTTTTTTAAACATATGTATATATCAATTTAACATACAGTTAGCCATTACGTCCATATCTCTTTTTACCAAGACTTCCTTCTCCCTCATACCCTTCTTTATTTAATTTTTTTATAAAAATAAATATTTTATTGACTTTTCATTGATTTTTATGGTAGAGTTTAGATTGTAAATACAACATAAAGGAAAAACATGAAATTTACAAAACTTAGCTTAGTGGCAATTTTAGCTGTCAGTGCTGCATTTGCGGCTGATAACGGTAAGGTCTCTGGGGATGCAAGACTCTATTATGGAACAACGGCTGATGACACTGCTAGTCCTAAACAAGATTTGTTTGGAAAAGTAAACTCTTTTGGTGATGTTGCGGCAAGAGTTGACTATACTCGCTCACTCATGGGGGGTGCACTAACACTAAATACAGGACTTCAAGGTCTCTCCACACTTGGTCTTGAAAGTGAACTTGTTGGAGGTACATGGGTAGGACATGGTGCAGGTGCTGTACAAGATGCATATTGGATTGATACATTCAATGCACAAATTCAATTAAGAAAGAATGTGACTGTAACCATTGGACGTCAAGCGTTGGATACACCATTCTTCTTTACTGAAACATGGAGTATTGCAAAAAATACTTTTGATGCTGTTGTTGCAACAAACAGTGATCTTCCTAAAACTACTTTAGTTGCAGCATGGGTAGGTAGAGGAAACGGTAGTCCTGGAAAAGTAGTTCAAGTTAACAATACTGACATTAATGGTGGAATGCATACATTTGGTGGTAAGCCAGCATACGCTTTTGCTGCAGTAACAAAACTGATTCCTAATACCGTAACACAAGCATGGTACTACAAAGTTCCAGGTGCTGCAACTGCTTACTGGGCACAAGCTGACAGTAATGTAGCGGGTGTAGACTTGGGTGTACAGTATGCAGGAACTGAACTTACAGCATCAGGAGACAAAACAAGTGGATTTGCTGTAAAACTTGGGTATGGTAAAGGTGCATGGAGTGCTTATGGTGCATACTCTGCCACAGCAGATGATGCTACTGGTATTGATATCTCCAATATTGCGACAGGACTTACTGGTGCTTCTCAGTCTAAACTCTATACTGAGTCATACTGGAACTATGGGTATGTTGGTGCAAGAAATGCAAAATCATTTGCAGTAGGTGGAGAATATAATCTTTCTTCAGTGAAGTTGGGTGCACAATATACAAATGTTACAGGCAACAATAGTAGCATGGATCTTAAAGAGGCTACAGTAACTGCAAGCACAAAACTAAGTTCAGTCAATGTTGATCTTGCTTATATCAATGCAGAAAAAGGTTCTAGAAAAGAGAATACCGTACTTGTAATGGCAAAACTCCCTTTCAATCTTTAATCTTTATGCCCCCTCTCTCCTTTGGGAGGGGTCTCCTTTCTTCTTTTACTCATTATATTAATTTTTATTAATTATTGTTTATTTTTATAAATATCAACAATAAGGTTATGAGTTAAAAGAGGGAAGTCTGTGTATTTTGCATCTCCATACAAAAGGCTCATCTTTCCCTTGAAGACAAATATTTTGGCATTTTGCTATAAAAGTCCAAGAACAGCACCTGAAATATAGATAATGAATAAATATTTCTGCCTCCTTCTTGGTAAAGAATGCACCTGAAAAGAACATAAATAGGCAACTCTGCACCACATGACATAAACCACACAAAAGTGTAATCAGTCTGTCTTTTTTCATTCTTGAGTGTACACGTGCCGCTATATAGGCAGGAACGGAACAACCAAAGCCTGTTACAAGTGGGATGAAACTCTTCCGTGTAGCCTGCAAACTTCAGGAAAGAAACCATCTAGTAAAAAGCCTTTCAATCTTTAATCTTTATGCCCCCTCTCTCCTTTGGGAGGGGTCTCCTTTCTTCTTTTACTCATTATATTAATTTTTATTAATTATTGTTTATTTTTATAAATATCAACAATAAGGTTATATTTTATTGACTTTTTATAAAGTTTTATGTTAGAGTTATATCGCGATTGCAATATAAAGGATAAAGGGAAAATATGAAATTGGTAAAATTTAGTTTGGCAATAATCTTTATGATCAGCTCCGTATTTGCATCTAATAATAGTAAAATATCCGGAGATGCAAGAATCTATTATGGAACAGAAGTGGAAAATACTGCTAATCCAAAAGAAGATTTATTTGGAAAACCAAACTCTATTGGTGATTTCGGAGCAAGAGTTGATTATACCCGATCGCTTATGAATGATACAGTAGTGCTAAATGCAGGTTTCCAAAGTCTCTCCCTATTTGGTGTTGATAGTGAATTTGTTGGGTATTCGTGGGTAAAGCATAACAATAAGAAAGGTAGAGGTGATGCGTACTGGATCGATACACTCAATATGCAAATTAAATTAAACAATACTCTCGCTATGACTGTCGGACGTCAAGCACTGGATACTCCATTTTTCTTTACTGAAACATGGAATATTGCAAAAAATACTTTTGATGCTGCCATTATCACCAATAATGATATTCCTAAAACCACTTTAACTGCAATATGGATAGGGAGAGGGAACGGTATATCAGGAACAGGTGTAGTCGATGCAAATGGTACTGATTTGAACGGTGGAATGGCTACATTTAGTAGGGTATTAGGTAGCAAACCTAAACCAACATATGCTTTTGCTGTAGTGACAAAGCTAATTCCCAATACTATAACACAAGCATGGTACTACAAGGCTCCAAGCATTGCAACTGCTTACTGGATGCAAACTGATAGTAACATAATGGGTATTGTGCTAGGTGCACAGTATACAGAAATTGAACTTGTAGAAAATAGTAATAAAACAAGTGGATTTGCTGTAAAACTTGGGTATGGTAAAGGTGCATGGAATGCTTATGGTGCATACTCTTCCACAACGGGTAATACCGATGGTATTGATATCTCTAATATCGCAACAGGACATACATACGGTTCTCAATCTAAACTATATACTGAATCGTATTGGAACTATGGGTATGTTGGTGCAAGAAATGCAAAATCATTTGCAGTAGGTGCACAATATAATCTCTCTTCAGTAAAGCTGAATGCACACTATACGCATGTTGCAGGAAATACTAACAATATGGACGTAAAAGAAGCTGCATTGACTGCAACTACAAAGCTAGATTTAGTAGATATTGAGGTTGCTTATATTAATGCAGAAATTGGTCTCAATTTTGACGAAAGGACTAATTCTAAGAGAAAAAATACTCTGTTTGTAAAAACAAAAATTCCTTTTGAACTTTAACTACTCACTCCCTTTTTAGGGAAGTGGTTCTCTTCTATTTATGATGTTATTTCTTGACTATATAATATTTGAAATACCCTAATTATTATTGTCATTTTTACCTCTTTTTAAGCTAGCTGGTAGTATATTTCTATGAAATAATAAATGATAACTATTTTCATTTTAATTTTTCAAAAGGATTAATTTATGGAAAAGATTGTTGTAGCTTTGGCAGGGCAGCCCAATGTAGGAAAATCTTCCCTCATCAATACCATCTCCAATGCCAAACTCAAAGTGGGTAATTTCTCAGGCGTGACAGTTGACAAAACAGAAATTATTTTTCAACTTTGCAATAACATAAAATGCAAGAACTATGAGGTACACATCATCGATCTTCCTGGTGCTTACTCTCTTACAGAGTATACCATTGAAGAGAAAGTGACAAAAAGTTTTCTTCAGAGTGATGAGTATGACCTTGTAGTCAACGTAGTTGATGCAACCAACCTTCAGAGAAATCTCCTCTTTACTACACAACTACTCGAAACTGGACAAAGAGTCATCGTTGTACTCAATATGATCGACGAAGCAAGAAAAGAAGGCATAGAGATAGATGAGAAACAACTCTCTGCCATCTTAGGAACACCGGTTATTAAAGCCTCTGCAGTAACCAAAGAGGGTATTGAAGAGCTAAAACATGCTATTGTTGAAGTCTACGAAAATCCTGAAGTTACCGCTAAAGTAATCTACTCCGATCCCATTGAGGAGGAGATAGATCACATTATTACCTTTTTAAAAGAAAAAAAGTACAAAAGCAACCTCCCCTATCGCCATCTCGCTGTTAGACTCCTACAGGAGGACAAAGAGATCTACAAGAAGATGCATGACGAACCCATTTGGATAGAACTGCTTCCAGTCCTGCGTGAAGCACTTGAGCACATTTACCTACACATGGATACCAAAAATCTCAAAGAGATCTTTAGCGATGAGCACTTTTCCTTTGCCAAAGGGGCAAAGATGGAGGTAATGTCACTTAAGCGTATGCGTGCAAAGAATTTGACACAGAAAATTGATAACCTGCTTATTAACAAAATTTTAGGTATACCTCTTTTTCTCTTTTTTATGTGGGGTCTCTTTCAGCTAACTTTTGAACTTGGAAGTGTCCCTATGGACTATATTGATGCTGCATTCAGTTGGCTTGGCGATCAGGCAAACAATCTACTTGACAAAGGAGAACTCGGTTCTCTTGTTGCAGACGGTATCATTGCTGGGGTCGGTGCCGTTGTGATGTTCCTTCCCAATATTATGATTCTTTTCTTGGGAATAGCCCTACTTGAAACCACCGGATATATGAGTCGTGTTGCCTTTTTACTAGATGGTTTCTTTCACAAGTTTGGGCTACACGGAAAGAGTTTCATCCCACTTGTAACAGGCTTTGGTTGTTCTGTTCCTGCCTATATGGCGGCACGTACACTCAAGAATGAAAAAGACAGACTGATTACACTTTTTATTATTGGTTTTATGTCATGTGGTGCAAGGTTACCTATTTATGTTCTTTTTTCAGGTGCATTCTTTACCCAGAAAGAGGCAGGAAATATTTTATTCATTATCTATATTTCAGGTGCTGTTCTTGGACTTTTTATGGCAAAAATACTTAAAATATTTGTCTTCAAGGGAGAAGATGAGCCTTTTGTTATGGAGATGCCAAAATACAGACTTCCCTCTTTTAAACTCATTTGGCATACCGTTTATGGTCAGTCAAAATCCTACTTAAAAAAAGCAGGTACCTTTATTTTGGCTGCCTCTATTCTTATTTGGTTTGCAAGCAATTACCCAAAGGTCAATGTGCCAGAAAACCTTGATACCAATCAAGTTAAACTCTATGAACTTGAGAGGAGTTATCTTGGAGAGATTGGGCATGCATCTGAACCATTCTTCTCTCCTCTTGGCATGGATTGGCGCATGGCAGTTGCATTAGAGACTGGCTTAGCAGCCAAGGAAGTAGTTGTATCTACACTTGGTGTGCTGTATGCACTAGGTGATGAAGTAGATGAAAGAAATGAAGGGTTAACCACTCAAATCAAAGCCAATATCCCATTTGCATCTGCTATTGCTTTTATTGTTTTTATTATGATCTACCTTCCATGTCTGGCAGCATCTATGGTATTCACGCAAGAGGCTGGAGGCTGGAAATATTTAGCCTACCTGTTTATAATGACCACAGCAACTGCATGGATACTAAGTTTTCTTGCATACAAAATGACATCAATAATCACAGGGGGCTAATATGAGGTTAAACCAACTGCACAAGGGTGACAAAGCTGAAATTATCAAAATACATGCCAATAAAATACTCAAAGACCGTCTTAACTCTTTTGGCGTAATACGAGGAGAGGAGCTGACAGTTAAAGGGTGCTCCATAGGCAAACAGACTATGGAGATAAAAATAGACAATACTCTCATTGCTCTACGTGCCGAAGAGGCAGAGAAAATAGAAATAAAAAAGTTTTAGGAGATAAAAAATGATACATCTCAAGCAACTTACTATATCATTCTTAATGATAATGAGTATTGCTTCATATAGTACGGGGAGTGAGAATATCCTCATGCTCAATACTAAACCATATACTTCAACACAAAGCATCAGAGGAGCCCTTGGTGCCCACAACACAACAGTACATACCGAAGGAGAGTTGCGTACAGGGTATATCACATTCAAAAAAAATGGTGCGCAGCCTATTTCTGCCTGTGCACTCGGTGGACATATGCATGTTGATACTGAGCGCTGGAATGGCATGATGATAGCACTTTCGGCCTACACAGTACTTAACCCTAGTGGAAACCAAAACCCCCTACATCAAAACAGTGACTTTTTTGATAACAATGGTAAGGGTTTTTCTACTCTATCCGAAGCTTTCATTGATGCCAAATGGAAAAATACTCACATCAAACTTGGTCGCCAGACACTTGATACACCTTTGGTAGATGCAGATGATATCCGTATGATACCAAACTATTTTACCGCCTATACTATCACCAATACTGCTATTGAAAACCTAATGCTAGCGGTAGGCTTGATTGACAAGATGGCAGGATGGGAGAATGGCGTAAATGCGTCTGAATTTGTCAATATCTCACAGGTACTTGGTGCAAATGAAGAGACAGGTGGGGTCTACTATATGAGCATCTCTTATGAGGGTATTCAAGATACTTCTCTCTCTTTATGGTATTACCGCTATGACAACATTGAAGACATACTTTATGCAGAAGCAGATTACACACAGATGCTCTCCAAATCTATTGTGACAACACTTGGTCTTCAGTATGCCCACGGTCAAAATAGCGGCAAGGCTCTTTTGGGGAAAAAGGATGCCTCTACTTTTGGTACAAATATTAAAATCAACTTTCAAAAAAGGGGTACAACCCTCATGGTTGCCTACAACAAAGACAATGGACAAACAGGTGCCATAGATCTCTCACTTGGAGGTGGTCCATTTTTTACCTCCATGGAAGATCAGACAATTGATACTATTGCTGGTAAAGGAACAGCTTGGATGGGTGGGTTTACTGTCAATATACCTGTCAACACAACATTTGGTGTTTATTATGGAATGTTCCGTTCAGATACTCTCACTACACACCACCATGCATCCGAAACAGACCTTGTTATTAAATACAGTCCTAACAATCACATTACCCTCACTACCGTTTATGCTCTTATTAAACACAAGGATGACAATATTGTAGACCATAACCAATTTCGCTTCATTGGAAATTACAGCTTCTAATGTTATGATATGAAAATTGATGCGAAGGAAATACAATGGCACTTCTGGTAGATTTCTGGCAAGCACTCATATATCTTAGCTATGCTATGGCACCCTATATTCTCTTTGGACTACTTTTTGCTGGCATACTACATGAACTAGTGCCCAATAGCATTGTCACAAAACATCTTGGAAAAGACAATATAGGGTCAGTAATCAAATCTACCCTCTTTGGCATTCCCCTACCAGTCTGCTCTTGTGGGGTTATTCCTTTGGCAACTTCTATCAAAAAAAGTGGTGCCAGCAAAGGAGCCACCCTCTCATTTCTGATTTCAACCCCCATTACTGGTGCTGACTCCATACTTGCTACCTATGGGATATTTGGATGGATTTTCACGATTTATCGTATTATCACCTCAATGATTATTGCCATCATGGCAGGGATACTAACAAACCTTATTGATAAGAAACAAGAAGAGAGTCCTTCGTGCTGTAACCCTAACCCTTGTTGTAATAATGAAAAAAAATATACCTTCTCGTTTTTTTCTGCCTTACATTACGGTTTTATCACCCTTCTAGGAGACATTGCAAAACCACTCTTTTGGGGGCTACTTATCGGTGCAGCGGTTACTGTAGTCATTCCTGATAATCTCAATAAAATACTTATCGACCACAGCTGGCTAAGCTACCTTATTGTTGTCATCATTGCTGTACCTATGTATGTTTGTGCTACAGCATCACTTCCCATTGCAGCAGGACTAATGCTTAGTGGTGTAAGTGCCGGTGCGGCATTTGTTTTTCTCTCTGCAGGACCAGCAACCAACACCGTTACTATTGGTGTGGTCAAAAAGATGCTCGGAACCCGTTCACTCTACATCTACCTTGGTAGTATTATTGTTGGTAGCATTCTCTTTGGATTGGGGCTTGATGCCCTTTTTGATGCTTCAAGCATCAATCCTGCATCACTCATACATATAGATGAGCATGGTAGTATGATTACCATATTGAGTAGTATTATTCTCTGGGGTTTCATACTTTGGTTTATAATCAAACCCTATATGACAAAAAAAGAGCCTTGCCATAATAAAAGCTGTTGTGAAAAATAATAGTGGACAAAAATTTGATTCACATATCAATTTTTAGTGCACTTAGATATAATCTTGAAAAACTAAACCCAGTTAATGAGGGTTTATGCTGAGGATGAATATGGGTATTTTAGTTGCATTGCTGGTTTTGTCGGTTCTTATCTTTTTTCATGAGTTGGGGCATTTCATTGCTGCACGCTTTTTTGGGGTACAGGTTGATGTCTTCAGTATTGGATTTGGCAAACGTCTTTGGATCAAAAAGATAGGCAAGACCGAGTGGAGCATCTCTGCCATACCTCTTGGTGGCTATGTTAAGATGAAGGGGCAAGATGATACTGATCCAACCATAAAAAGCCTCGATGCTGATAGCTACAATAGTAAAAAACCATGGCAACGTATCATCATTTTACTTGCTGGTCCTTTTGCTAATTTTCTAATGGCATTTTTACTCTACCTTACCATTGCCTACATGGGTGTACCTAAGTTGTTGCCGTACATTGGAGAGGTAAGCAAAACCTCACCAGCACTGCAGGCAGGATTACAGAAAGAAGATAAAATTGTACAGATTAATGGGGAAAATATACACTACTGGGAAGAGATTGGCACACAGATCAATGCCCATGAAGGAAAAATCACCTTAATGATTGAAAGAGATCACCATCTCAAAACCCTACTACTCAAACCTAAGGTCATTGAAGATAAAAATACTTTTGGCGAACCAATCACCCGTCGCATCATCGGCATCAGCCCCATGCTTAAACAGACTACAGTAGTTTATGGCTTTACGGAGGGTTTCAGATATGCATGGAGCGAAACACTCAAGGCAAGTAGTCTCATTTTTGAAGGTATTCAAAAACTCATTACCGGTGCAGTAGGTACAGAAAACCTTGGCGGTATCATTACCATTGTCGACGTCACTGCCCAAGCCAGTCATGCGGGTATATTGGCACTCTTTTTCTTTACTGCACTTATCTCGGTCAACCTCGGCATATTAAATCTTTTTCCCATCCCAGCACTTGATGGTGGGCACATTGTGTTTAATCTCTATGAAATGATTGCACGCAAAGAAGCCAATGAGAAGGTAATGTACTACATGACCATCACCGGATGGATACTGCTTGGAGGCTTAATGATGTTAGGACTCTATAACGATATCAATAGATTAATAATGGGCTAAACATGATACTAGACAAAGAACACCTAAGAGCCAATCTTGATAGAGTAATTTGGAATATTGAACAGGCACGTATTGCGGTTAGCGAACACCATATTGTCAAACTGGTAACCGTCTCAAAGTATACAAAAACAGAAAATATTGCCACACTTTACAATCTAGGACAACGTACTTTTGGAGAAAATCAAGTACAGCAGTTACGTGAAAGAGTGGTCCAATTTGAAGATCTTCCACTTGAATGGCATATGATTGGAAGGTTACAAAAAAATAAGATCAATAATCTTATCGATCTCAATCCTACATTGATGCAGTCGCTTGATTCACTCAGTCTTGCACAAGAGATACAGAAAAAACTTTCCGCCAAAGAAACAAAGATGAACTGTCTACTTCAGATCAATGCCGCCCACGAAGAGGGTAAGGCAGGTGTTTCTCCTGAAAAAGCAATAGATATCTATCTTCATATCAAAGAGACATGCCCAAGCATTATCCTTAAGGGAGTTATGACTATTGGTGCACATACTGACAACAGAACAGAGGTACAAAAAAGTTTTGAGACAACATACAGCATCTATGAAAAACTTAAAAAATCAGAAGCAACTATCTGTTCAATGGGAATGAGTGGAGATTATGAACTCGCAATTAAATGTGGATCAAATTTAGTAAGAGTAGGTTCAGTACTGTTTAAAACATAGCTAAATGATCATGTTTAAAAATAAGGGTTACAAAAAGAGCCTGAGAAAAAGGCCTCTTTTTTGCCTCTTTCTTACAACCCTTCAGCGTGTTTTGCAAGATATGTTGCAACACCTTCTGCGTCAGGCTTCATTGCCTCATCACCTTTTTGCCAACCTGCAGGACACACTTCACCATGTTCGTTTGTAAACTGCATTGCATCAATCATCCTAAGCATCTCATCTACATTTCTTCCAAGTGGAAGGTCATTAATGACTGCGTGTCTAATTGTACCATCAGTATCAATCAAAAAAGAACCTCTTAGGGCAACAGACTCATCAAGAAGTACATCATAATCTCTAGAAATCTGCTTTGTCAAGTCAGCCACAAGAGGGAAATTGATGCAGCCTATACCCCCCTTCTCTACAGGGGTTTCTCTCCATGCAAAGTGTGAAAACTGGCTGTCTATAGAGACACCAATAACATTGATTCCTCTATCTTGAAACTCATTGTATCTACGAGAGAACGCAATAATCTCAGATGGACATACAAATGTAAAGTCAAGTGGATAGAAAAATACAACTGTTCCCTTCTTGCCGAAGTTTTTGTAAAGGTTGAAATCTTCTACAATCTGACCGTCTCCAAGTACGGTGGTTGCTGTAAAATCTGGTGCTTTTTTGGTTACTAGCATGCTATTTCCTGGCTCTATTGAGTGCTTTCACTTTGTATTTATTAAGATAAACCTCTTCGTATTTGATGCTTCGCCAGAATCTTAGTATGTCATGTTGTTGATTTGTTTGCAATGAGGGTAGTGCATTTCCCGTGTGGTTTAAATAAAGCCAGTTTTAAGTAAAATTATAGAACTATATACAGCAATCAAAGGAGAAAATAAAGTGGGATTTTTTCTTTCATGGAGAGAGAGTAGGAGGTAAGTGATGTGCTTGTACCCAACGAAAGAGAAGCGCACGTGCAGGAGCGGGAATACTTTTCATGGGGATACTCAGTCTCAGAATGCAGTAGCATTTTCGGGGCATGTGGGATTGTTACTTCAAAGTATTTATCCTTACTTTTACGTTAGACTTCATACGAACCATACAACCTCAAGCAAGCCCCCAGCCTATTACTTTGTAGGTTTTGCGCAAAATCAACGTCCAGAGTATGTGGGTGCGAATAACAAAAAGCGTTTTGCATGGAGCATAGCTTTGTTGGTTTCTGGTTTGGCGTTTTTACCTTTGGTCATTCACTTTCAGCATAACCCCATCAAAGTAGTGGTGTGTATACCGTTTGGCACTACTTTTTGAAGCAGCATTTTCCGTCTGCGTAGGGTGTGTAAAATATATGGATTCTTTAAAAAAGACCCTAAAATACACTGTCCTCGAGGTATCTGTGAAGTACGCACCAAAGATACCATACACCTCTCTTTGATTTACTCACAAAAGATCACTAAGGTCATGTTTGTTCTGGTAGCTCCTACACCCCAAAAAGCGTGCATAAACTGCTGGGCATGACCAGGATAGAGTGTCTTCATCTTGGCCAAAATAAGGTTATGAAAAACTCCATTCTCTGGCATATAGTAATCAGTAAGGTCAGGTGCCATTGGCTTAAGCATTGGCAAAAAGACTCGCTCAGTCGCCCAGCCCATATATTTGTCCTCAAGTGGTGGTTTTCCCACCACCGTTGCGGCAAAGACTGGATTTTCTTTCATCGTAATGGTCTCCACCTCCATAACCGGGAATGACTCTTTAAGTGTATAGTAACCAGTATGATCTCCAAAGGGGCCTTCAACTTCCATCTTTTCAGGGTCAACCAATCCTTCAATAACAATATCTACATCACGGGGAATATAGATGTCATTGGTAATGGATTTTACAAGCTGGGCATTTTGGTTGCGCACAAAACCATAGAGCAACATTTCAAACATCCCATGTGGCATAGGGGCTTGCCCACACCAAATATAGAGTGGGTCTCCTCCAATGGCAACAGTCACAGGCATTTTCTTGCCTGCACGTTGATACTGGTCAAAAAAGTGGGAGGCATCTTTGTGTATCTGCCAGTGCATCCCTAAACGGTGCTTATCGTACTGTTGCAATCGGTACATTCCAAGGTTTTGCATCTTGCCATCAAGGCTTTGGGTATAAACCTGCCCCATTGTAATAAATGGACCACCATCCTCTTCCCATGTTTTAAGTATGGGTAATTTGTCTAAGTCTACTGCCTCTTTGGGCACAATGACCTCTTGGCACTCGCCCTTAAAATTCAGACGCTTTGGAAATACATTTTTAAGATTAAAAAGCTTGGGTATCATTGCCAGTTTTTCCTTGAAACCTTTAGGCGGCTTCAGTTTAAGCAGTTCATCTATTCCCTCTGCTACAAGGTCAGGGTGTTTACCAAAAATTTTTTCGGTAAGTGCCTTATTTGCAAAGATATTCATTAGGACAGGCATATCATACGCTATCTTCTTGGCTTTGTTAATCGGATTAGTAAAGAGTATAGGACGCGAATCCTCTTTTTTAACTTCTATGTAGGCAACATGCGGAATCTCAAGTTCTACATCAAGTGGTTCATCTATTATTTTTAAATTGCCATTCTCTTTAAGCCACTGTATCACATCTTGCATTGAACATCCCTCTTTTAAGTTATAACCATAATAATAAAAACCTATTATAGCAATTCATTCATACTAAAATCCCTAAAAACGATCAAACTCTTCTTGCATTTTTATCTCTTCTAAAGCTTCTCTTTCTGCATCACTCATCATCATTGTTTCTACTTTCTTGGCCAAAAGTGTTTTACTCTCTACTTTTGTAAAGTAAAGATATAGTCCAAAAACCAGAGCTACCGAAACAAGCATGACAATGATCTTTTGTGGTAAATCAAAAGTCTGTATGGTATCTTTGGTGCGTACTTCACAGATACCTCCAGGACAGTGTGTTACAGGGTCTTTTTGAAAAAGTCCATATATTTTACACCCTACGCAGACGGAAAATGCTGCTTCAAAAAAAAGTAGTGCCAAACAGAGTATGCACACCACTACTTTGATGGGGTTATGCTGAAAGTGAATGACCAAAAGGTAAAACATAGGCAAAGCCAACAAAAGCCCTATGCTCCATGCAAAACGCTTCTGTGTCGCACCCACATACTCTGGACGTTGATTTTGCACAAAAACCCTACCTAGTAATAGGCTGGGGGCATAGCGAGGTTGTATGGTTCGTATGAAGAAGTCTAACGTAAAAAATGAGATAAATACTTTAGTAACAATCACATGCCCCAATGCTACTGCATTCACAAGACTGAGTATCCCCATCAGAAAAAGTATTCCCGCTCCTGCACGTGCTTCTCTTTCGTTGAGTACAAGCACATCATACCCCTCTACTCTCTCTCCATACTGAAAAAATCCCACTTTATTTTCTCCTTTGCTGTATATAGTTCTGTAATTTTACTCAAACTGACTTATTTAAACCACATAGGAAATGTGCTACCCTCATTGCAAACAAGTCAACTTCACACTCTTGCAAAGGCTTTTTCTCATCTGCACTTTAAGTACCCACCGGAAATAAAAACAGCTCATCTCAAGGCTGTTACAAAATGCATCAAATGCATTTTGTAACAGCCTTGAGATGAGCTGTTTTTATTTCCGGTGGGTACTTAAAGTGCAGATGAGAAAAAGCCTTTGCAAGAGTGTGAAGTTGACTTGTTTGCAATGAGGGTAGCACATTTCCTATGTGGTTTAAATAAGTCAGTTTGAGTAAAATTACAGAACTATATACAGCAAAGGAGAAAATAAAGTGGGATTTTTTCAGTATGGAGAGAGAGTAGAGGGGTATGATGTGCTTGTACTCAACGAAAGAGAAGCACGTGCAGGAGCGGGAATACTTTTTCTGATGGGGATACTCAGTCTTGTGAATGCAGTAGCATTGGGGCATGTGATTGTTACTAAAGTATTTATCTCATTTTTTACGTTAGACTTCTTCATACGAACCATACAACCTCGCTATGCCCCCAGCCTATTACTAGGTAGGGTTTTTGTGCAAAATCAACGTCCAGAGTATGTGGGTGCGACACAGAAGCGTTTTGCATGGAGCATAGGGCTTTTGTTGGCTTTGCCTATGTTTTACCTTTTGGTCATTCACTTTCAGCATAACCCCATCAAAGTAGTGGTGTGCATACTCTGTTTGGCACTACTTTTTTTTGAAGCAGCATTTTCCGTCTGCGTAGGGTGTAAAATATATGGACTTTTTCAAAAAGACCCTGTAACACACTGTCCTGGAGGTATCTGTGAAGTACGCACCAAAGATACCATACAGACTTTTGATTTACCACAAAAGATCATTGTCATGCTTGTTTCGGTAGCTCTGGTTTTTGGACTATATCTTTACTTTACAAAAGTAGAGAGTAAAACACTTTTGGCCAAGAAAGTAGAAACAATGATGATGAGTGATGCAGAAAGAGAAGCTTTAGAAGAGATAAAAATGCAAGAAGAGTTTGATCGTTTTTAGGGATTTTAGTATGAATGAATTGCTATAATAGGTTTTTATTATTATGGTTATAACTTAAAAGAGGGATGTTCAATGCAAGATGTGATACAGTGGCTTAAAGAGAATGGCAATTTAAAAATAATAGATGAACCACTTGATGTAGAACTTGAGATTCCGCATGTTGCCTACATAGAAGTTAAAAAAGAGGATTCGCGTCCTATACTCTTTACTAATCCGATTAACAAAGCCAAGAAGATAGCGTATGATATGCCTGTCCTAATGAATATCTTTGCAAATAAGGCACTTACCGAAAAAATTTTTGGTAGAGGTGCAGCGTACAAAATATTAGGGTGAGCATCATCCGCTGTCTTCATTTGACAATCGAGTTGTGCCGCAATCTTTTCAACTGTGTGAAGCTAACGTGCAGAATCAGTTCCCATCAGTGTTCAAATCTGTGCAGAATTGCCTGCCACAAACACTGTATCACATCTTTGGGCTGTCTGGCACAGAGACCATAACCATAATGTAGAAACCTGACCTGCTGAGACTATAAATACTAAAATCTAAAAACGTCCGAGCTCTTCTTGCATTTTATCTCTTCTAGCTTCTTCTTCATCACTCATCATCGTGTTTCTACTTTCTTGACAAAATGTTTTACTCTCTGCTGTAAAGTAAAGATGATCAAAAACCAAACTACCAGCTGGCATGTTTAATGATGCGTATTAAATCAAAGATGTATGTTGTATCTTGATGCGTATCTGAACACTCAGGAGAGTGGTGAAAGTCCATGCTATTACGCGAACAATGCCTTTCAAAATGGTGCTGAAACATGCCTGCTTTGGGGGTTATGCTGAGAATGGTTTGCAGGCAAACAGCTGAAAAGCCACAGTAACCTCCATGCTGCTTTGGCCTACTCTGGACGTGCGTATGCCTAACTGTGAGGGCATAACTGGTGCCTCGGTTCGTATGAAGAAGTCTGGCAAAAACGGACCACTCTTGTATTTTCGATCCGCATGCTGTCTTTACTGGGCTGGCTATCCCCATCGTATTCGCTCCTACCGTGCTAAGTTGATCACAACATCTCTACCTCCTCTCTCATGAAAATCCGCCATTACTATCTTTACTAACACGGTTGGTACTCAAACTTGTTTCATTAAACTACGCCAATGTGCACTCATTACACTGAGTCGGCTTCACGCTGCTACGAAAGGCACTCTCTCTGCACTTTCCACCGGCAGTAAATCCAGGCTGTTACAAAATCATCGTAGTAATCGTGCAGGCTGTTAGAGGCGACCTTCAGTTCAACCGTGAAACTCAAATATCTGTCTGTATTATCTGAAACAACTTTGTCTTTACATCATTAAGAGGGGTACGGATCCGTCCCATTCGGGCGTCTCCCTCTATCTATGTGCTGTTAACTGGGCTCGTTGATGCGATGTTACTCTGCGCCCGCTGAGCATGCGTAGTCATCCAGAGTGACGGTCGCTAACGGCATTAGGCACGCTCATCCAAGCTCGGCTTTGGGTATAATGTCCCGAATAATTTCCCCTCTGCAACTGGGTATTATCTTTTGCCTGTCTGAAAAGTGCTTCAAATAATTGGAAATAAAGAGTGACTACCTTGTCACGCAACTGATGATATTTTTCTTTATCAGACAAATCTTCTTTTTCGAGTCTCTCTTCTGCCAATTTTCTTATTTTATCATCTAAATGTTTTTTTATAAACTTATCGAATTTATATGTCTCTTTTTTTAATTTTAAAAACCACTCTACTGCAAGTTCCCCTGCTAATGGGATACCAGAACTTTTCGAACACCCCGCACCCAAGAAAAAAACATAGTTCGTATCTTTGTCTCTTTTATGAGAAGCATATATCTCATCTATAAATTCATTTAGCGTCATTCTCTATATTCCTTGTGCAAAATATGACTACTTTAGCTAAATTATCGAAATCAAATTCGTATTCTTCTTCCATTGTTGTTTTTTAATAGTATTTTATTGGGTTAATGCAGAATTGCTAATACTCCCTTATATGAGATAATTTTCTGCTATATCAATCCAAACTGCTCTTTATAAATTTCCTGAATATCTTGCTTATTTTTATAATCAATCAAATCACCTACTTCCACGGTAACTTCTCTTCGTACTGAATTATCGCGGATTGCTTCTTTTAAAATCTCTGCTGCATTTCCTTTAATATAGACTGGTAGTATTGGTAACTTATTTTTTAGTGCGATGATGCGTGAGCCATCTTTAAAGGTACCAATTTGTTTATCTGTTTTATTTCGTGTTCCCTCTGGGAAAATAAAAATTGAGTCCCCTCCCTTAACACCCATTTTGATATCAGAAAAAAAACCTGTCATCTGCTTCTGGCTTCTGTCAAGAAGGATGGACCCCCCATTGCGTACAAACATACCAAAAAAGAATGAATTATAAAGCTCTTTTTTAGAAACCCAAAAACCAAATATTTTTGTATTTTTTAACATAATCTCAATAATAGGAGGATCAATGATTGTCCGATGATTGCTTATTAAAAGAAATTGACCCTCTTGGGGTAGCTTATGGATGTTTTCAACTCTCACTTCAATATTAAGTGTTTTCATCTGCTTTTGCGAATACTCAAGTCGTAAACGTTTCTTTTCCATAGAATCACGGGTACGCTTCAATTTTAAACCATATGAGTTGGTCAGATAGAGTGCTATCAAAAACTGTTTAATTTCCCTAAGCGTCATACAATCATCCTATGTCATAAAATAAATAAAATTATAACTAAAAAAATGTCAAAATGACATACTTTATGCTCTTGTAGAAAAATATTCCTATACTACATCTATAACTTTCCAATAAAAGAGAAATTATGGCAAAGAAAAAAACAATATTTGAATGTCAGGCATGCGGTTTTCAATCTCCAAGATGGATAGGAAGGTGTACCTCATGTGGCGAGTGGGAGAGTATGATAGAGCTTACTTCTAGTCAGATTAAATTTCTTAAAGAAACCTCTACATGCATCAACAATACCCTAGCTAAGGCAACCCCAATTACAGAGGTCAATGAAGACGATATTACCCGTTTTCCCTCTGGTAGCGATGAACTTGATTTGGTACTTGGTGGGGGCATTATTCCAGGATCTCTAACACTTGTTGGTGGTAGCCCAGGTATTGGAAAATCTACACTTCTACTAAAAGTTGTAGGCAATTTAGCACAGCAACACAAGCAAGTATTGTATGTCTCGGGAGAAGAGTCAGCCGGACAAATCAAACTACGGGCCAACAGACTAGGTGCCAACCATGAACGACTATATCTCCTCTCTGAGATCAATCTTCAATCTATCATTGCTGAAATTAATAGCCGTACTTACGATTTTATTGTCATAGACTCCATCCAAACACTCTATTCTGATGAAATCCCTTCTGCTCCTGGTTCCGTTACACAGGTAAGAACCATTACTTTTGAACTGATGCGTATTGCCAAGAACTTACATATTCCCATTTTTATCATTGGGCATATCACCAAAGATGGCTCTATTGCTGGTCCAAGAGTACTTGAGCACATGGTTGACACAGTACTCTACTTCGAAGGTGACAGTAATTCTGAATTACGCATACTTCGTAGTTTTAAAAACCGTTTTGGCTCAACAAATGAAGTTGGTATTTTTGAAATGAATAAAGAGGGATTCAATGATGCCAAAAGTATGGCAGGACGCTTTTTTAATAAAGAGAAACTCCAATCTGGTTCAGCACTAACTGTTATCATGGAAGGAAGTCGTCCCATTATCATCGAAGTTCAAGCCCTTGTGAGTGAATCCCATGGACACCCTAAACGTAGCTCAACAGGTTTTGATAACAACCGTTTAGGAATGCTTCTGGCACTCTTGGAGAAAAAACTTGATCTTCCTTTGGGAACTTATGATGTTTTTATTAATATTGGTGGTGGTATAAAAGTTACCGAACCTTCTGCGGATCTTGCTATCATTGCTGCCATACTCAGCTCTTATCGCGATAGAGAAATAAACACAGAGACTCTCTTTCTTGGGGAAGTCTCTCTTACGGGAGAAATTCGTGAAATTTCTAAATTATCACAACGACTCAAAGAGATAGAGACTCAAGGATTTAAAAAGGCAATCATTCCCAATAAACCTATGGAGAAGACAGCAATCAAATGTTTTATTGCAGACGAAGTATCAAAAGTTGTTGAATGGATGTAATGCTTCAATCATTTGCATATATTAATTTTGATTGGTTAGACTATGGCTATGAAAATTGGAACAGACATTGTGCAGATACAGCGTATCGAAAAACTTATTCAAAATCATGGTGTTACCTTTAAACAACGTTTTCTCTCCAAAGATGAGATTACCCTTGCAAAACAGACAGAGACTATTGCTGGATTTTGGGCAGCAAAAGAAGCAATTGCAAAAGCACTTGGTTGTGGTATTGGCTCCCAACTCTCTTTTCATGATATTGTTATTACAAAAGATCATAAGGGAGCGCCTCACTTCAAACTTACCAAAGAGATACAAAAAAGATACAAAATCAAAGAGACTTCTCTCTCTATTAGTCACGATGGTGGATTTGCAATTGCTGTTGCTGTTATAGTGCAATAGTATTGTTACATTTTCCTATACAGAAACATATATCAACTAAACTTTCTTAGATGCATCATTTTAAAACGATCTCCCATCATTGTTGGAGCAATAAGTGTCTTAATTTTGTCTACTTCCCTAAGATAATTTGCCTTGGAGGTTTGCTTGGAAAACTGTTCAAGAATATCAATGAGACCAAATCGGATTAATGCTCTTGCTTGTGTTTCATACACTTCTTCAGAAAACCCTACTACTTCAAATGCTTCAAGTACTTGTGAAAAATTGACATCATACGTAATATCATCCTTTTGAAATGACTCTGAGAGACTCAGCCCTTCATCAAAAAGTGCAAAGGTCTCATGTTTTCGATATACCCTTATTGAAAAGTCATTTCGTACATATTTTTCTCCATAATCAAAGGTTACAAAGTCACACTGCTTTATGCCTGCTCCCATTGCTTTGGCAAAATCATCATACCCTACAGAAATCTCTCCAGTTTGCAGGTAGTGCTTCTGTGCCCAAGATTTTATCTCTTCAGGAGCATCCATCCAACTTATTGTATGGTTCTCCACTGTTGCAATCTGCCCATCTTTATAAAGTTCACATGGAAAGGCATCAAATATCTCATTAGCGACCACAAAAGCATAATCAACATTTACCTCTGCAATATCATCAAAGTGTACCACTTCTACATCACTCCCAAAACGAGAAAAAATATAGTCACGCTGTATTGCCCGCAGTTCAGGCTGTCGCTCAACAATACCAAACTTCATAGTCTTAACCAAGCGTGGATTACAAGTATAGAGCCACTGTATCATATCGCAAAGCAAATACCCTTGGTGTGCTCCTACTTCGATCAGCCAACCATCACAATCAGCAATTTTATGCTCCAGCATTGTGTAAAGATAGTTTGCAGTACTTGCCCCAAAAAAAGAACTGGCACTCACAGCCGTATAGAAATCTCCCGCTTTCCCAATTGACTTAAAATTTTTGTAGTATCCATTCTCTCCATAAAGCCATTCATTTATATATTGACTAAAATACATTTTCTACTCGCGCATAAAGCTTTAAAAGCTGTATTTGCTTTTCTATTTTATAAATTTC
Source organism: Sulfurovum sp. (assembly GCA_020525365.1). Classification (NCBI taxonomy): domain Bacteria; kingdom Pseudomonadati; phylum Campylobacterota; class Epsilonproteobacteria; order Campylobacterales; family Sulfurovaceae; genus Sulfurovum; species Sulfurovum sp. The sequence continues at coordinate 1,228,385 of JAIZOF010000001.1, forward strand.
CTGATCGACTTGACGTATACGAAGGGAATTATGCATGATATCAATATCTTGGGAAGTTTTCTCGCCTACTTTTACAAGGTTTTGAGTTAACCTATAGAGGTTTTGGTAAACTTCTTCATCTTTTTTTGCCAATGCAATCTTTCTATCAAGAATCTTAAGGGAGTTCCGAATCCGCTCATACTCTTTGTTAATGGCTATTTTTAAATCTGCTACCTGTATTTTTGTACGCAATTTCGCCACTTTACTTGCTTCTATATCGGAAAAACTATTCATATCAATTGGCATAGAAATAGTGATACCATAGTTATAATAGGTCTGCTTAATGCTAAGATCAGATCTTCCAAAACTACTATAAATTAGAGGCAAATCACCTTTGCTATACTTCCCTTGTAGTGAAATTTTTGGCATATATTTGGTAAATGTTATCTTGGATTGATAATTTACTTCCTCTGCAAATGCTTGCTCTTTTTGAAGTCTTAAGTTGGTATTTTGATAATATTCTTTACTGATTAATTTTAATTTTGGTAGTTTCAGTGCCATAGGATTCTTATCGCTTAAAAGAGAAAAATGTTGCAAAAGCTCCTCTTGCTGGAGCTTCAACTCCAATAGGCTTGTCTCATTTTGACTCTTTTCCAGAATAGACTGATCCAAAAAACTGCTATCAAGCAAACCTGCCTTATATTTCTCACGTTTTTGGTGTATATTGATTTTATCGCTATCAATTTGATAGGTTGTTTTTTCTTGTAAAAGCGTATTTTTTTTTAGTTGGAACAGTATAGAAACTGCATCACCAGCCATTCTACGTTTCTGTAAAACAATCTCTGCTTTATTGGTTTTTTTATGTGCTTCTGCGTACTTCATCGCATAATAAATTCCACCTGAACGAAAAATAGGCTGATCTATAGAGACTGTATAGGTATCTATTTTTTCAGTAGGTTCAAACTGAGTTGTAATATTTTTGTTGTAGCCTAAAATCACTGGCTTAATCCAGCTAGTTGAAAGCTTATTACTCTCTAGTTCATTGCGTTTTAGATCATATGTAAACATTAGATTTTTATTATGGGACAAGATATCATCTAACTCATCTGCCATCAACAAAATGACACTAAGACTACAAAACACAAAGAGCTGTTTCAAAACGTTTAAATCCTTCATCAATTTCATCCTTGGTAATAGTCAAACTTGGTAAAAAACGTACTGTATTACGTCCTGCTTTCAGTATGATTAATCGTTCTCTAAGTGCTGTCTCAAGTACACTTTTTTGTATTTTGGCACTCTTTGCACGTAGTCCACGCATCAATCCAATCCCCACCTCTTGTTCAAATAATTCAGTATACTGTTGTGCTATTGTCCGAAGCCTCTGTTCAAAATAGAGCAATGTCTTATGCAATCTACCACTCTTATACTCTTCTGTAAGAATATCAAGTACAGCTAATCCTGCTACCGTAGAGAGGTAGTTCCCTCCAAAAGTACTACCATGATCTCCAAATTGAAGTATCTCTTTATGCTTTGTCATCACTGCCCCTATGGGTACTCCACCACCAAGTCCTTTGGCAAGTGTAATAATATCAGGCTCTATCTCATAAAGATTGGAGGCAAGAAACTCACCTGTGCGATAAACTCCTGTCTGTACTTCATCAACAATGAGTAATACCTTCTTTTCTTTTAAGTAAGCAACAAGTTTCTGTACTTCAGCTTTATTGAAAGGCTGTACACCACCTTCTCCTTGCACCAGCTCTAACAGTACTGCTACTGTCTCATCATCTATAGCATTATAGATATCGGTAATGCTTGGTACATAATCAAAACCATCGGGATATGGTGAAAAATGAGGTGTATGGAAACTCTCCTGTCCCGTTGCCTTCACTGTAGTAATGGTACGACCATGAAAAGAGTGCTCAAGTGTAATGACCTTATATCGCTTCTTTTGAAACTGTGTCTCACCATATTTTCTGGCAATCTTAATTGCTCCCTCGTTCGCCTCTGCTCCAGAGTTAGCAAAGAACACACCCATATCGTAGCCTGATAGCTTCACCATACGTTCCGCTAGCTTTGCCTGTGGTTCAATCACCTGAAGGTTGGAAATATGCATGATCTTCTTTGCCTGTTCACATATAACATTTGTCAATCTCTCATTTCCATGCCCTACCGAATTAACCGCAATACCCGAAGCAAAGTCAATATAATCATTGCTATCCTCATCATAGAGTGTTGCACCAACACCTCTTACAAAATTGGTATAGTCACGCACATAAGTCTGCAGTACATACTTTCTGTCAAGTTCTTCTAATGTCATTTCATTATCCCATTCGTATCATTCGTATCATTATATCAAAATCTACCGTTAAATCTTGCCTTAAGCATTGATCTTTTCAATGGAAACCTTTATCTCTTGATAGCAAGCATTCTTCCCCTCATCACTTAAAATAGAAGGGGTTAAAAAGTTTACTCCTATTGTATTGCTAGTTACCAAAGCACAATTAGGTCTGATATCATCATTTATATGTACAATAAAAATTTGCTCTCCATACTCTGAAGTAAGTTTCACTTTTTCTCCCTCCTCATACCCTATTTGGGAATGAAGCTGTACTCTATTGTCGCGCACAAACTGTGTATTAAGAGACTTGGCAGATTTAGGAGAGAGTAGCCAGAAAGTAGTATCGTTAGAATTGTTCTTGCGCTGTTTTCGGTATCTTCTAAAGCGTTTAGTATCTATAAAATGATCATCATAGTCATCAATGAATTCAAACTTATCATCTTCTTCTTCACCAAAACCCTCTTCGTATGGACATAGTGTGCAATCTGGTGCTATATAATACCCTTCATCTGATTTTTCACACTGCTCTACCCACTTCTCAAGATAGTATGATTCACCTTCAAGGTTGTCAAAACCAAATCTCTCAAGAAGCACTTTAGTAAAGTCATACTCACTGATTCCTATTTTACTATCAGATACAGTACGCATACGTTCAATATACTGATGCCCATAGGAGAGCCGAATATCCTCTTTTTCAAAGAAGTTCTTTGCCGGAATGACAATATTTGCCAATGCTGAAGTTTCATTCTCATACAACCCAAAATAAATTAGGTTTTTAACTCGTTTAAGTGCCTCAATAACACGATTACTATCGGGCATAGAGGCAGCAGGATTTCCTCCCTGAACAATGACTGTCCCAAACTCAGAAAAAGGTGTTGTTGCTTTTGGTACACATTTTGTCTTAACGTCAAAAGGGTTTTTAAATCCAAGTTTAGAATCACCCAGATAGTGTACACCGCACCCTTCTTTACCAAAGAGTCCAAGCGTTGCTGCCAGTGAATCGATCGCATGCAATGTGTAGGAACCAACTGTATACTTCTGTACTCCCACACCAACAAGAAAAACTGTCCTTTTTCCACGCATGTACTCCAATACTGTTCCCATCTCTCCAAGGTCTGTACCAATATGTTCTAAGATTGCCTTAATGCGGTGCTCTCTAGTATAATCATAAAAGTCTTCGAACTCTGGAGCAAATTCCTCGAGCCACGTATCATCTTGTCCATCCTCCATAAAAATAAAACGTGCCAATAGAATTGCCACATAGTAGTCTGTTCTTGGCTCAATTTGCATATGAAGGTCAGCTCGTTTGGCAATTGGTGTTTTAATAGGGTCAATCACTATAATCTTTTTTTTCTCTAAGAAAGGCGCTAAATGGGCATTGGTTACAGTAATATTGCGGCCCCAAATTACAACTGTTTCTGCTTTGGCTATCTGCTCTAGTGGCAAAGTACGGTTAACACCTCTACCTGCCTCTATGCCAGCATGACCTGCTGCATCACATAGGCTACCTGAAGTAAGTGTCCCTCCAATTTTCTCCATAAGCAGGTTTGTCACCTCCTGCATAACACCAAGATTTCCCGAACCCCTCCATAGCAGTTTTTCAGGTATATTCAAGGCTTTTGCAACTGCATCAAGAGCCTCTTTCATAGAGACCTCTTTGCTATTGACCCGTGGCTTTTCAATACGTACTTCTTCATGGATATACTTATTCAACAGTGTACAGAGTGCTCCATTTCCAGCAGGATGTGTTTTGTCTCCTCTAATCTTAGGAAAGACCTCTTTGTCCACGATGATACGACAGGCATCGTAACAGTCTAAACCACAAGCAGTGTCTATACATTCACTCATTTAATCTCTATCTTTATTAGTTGGGAAAAGTGTTGTTTTGGCGCATCAATATAAATTTCAGCTCGATAAGAGGAGATATATTTTTCATCTGCAACACGCCATACTTTGTTGACATGATAGTCCGTTTTTGTATCATTTAAATACACTTGCTTCTCTTTGATATTTTCAACCTCTTCAGATTCAAGATAAAATACTAACTTTGCACGACTTGTATCATCTATCCTTGCCAATGGTGTCCCCCGTGTGATAAAATCTCCCTCTTTAACCATCAGTTTATAAAGATACTTTCTATACAACACCACACTTTTCTTTTTAATTGTATCTTCAAGCATTGCTAATTTGTATCGGGTATCAAGCAACTGTTTCTTCAAAGAAGCAATCTTTTCTTGGGTACCAAGGTATTGTGTTTTGGCTGAAACATAAGCATTATAGGCACTGTCTTTTTGTGTTTTCGATGCAGTAACAATTTTGGAGATACGCTTGTAGTGCTCCTGCTGACGCTCAACCATCTCTGAGAGTGATGAGGCAATCTCTCTGTTAATCTCTAACATCTTTTCAAAAAGCACAATACTCTCTTTGGTCGCTTGCAAATTGGCTTTGTCCAGCAGGTCATCAATATGTATAACCTGTTTTTTAGATATCAATCTTCCTTCTGCATTGATATCTGCCTCAAGTACCCGTCCACTTACAGAAGACTTAAGAAGCACTGAATCATAAGGCTCTACTTTGGCATAGTAAATTTTTCCCCATCCCAATATCGGTACTAGAAATAGAAATAACCATAACCTTTTCATATCAATCTATTCACACTTGGTCACAATAGAGGAGACAAGATCAATGAAGACTGTTGCTGTTCTCTCATCAATTTCCTTGTCCACCATAGTTTGCCGGATCTCACGTTCAAGCTCTTCGTCCAATCCATGATCCTCAAGTATTTTCTCTGCTACGGCCAAACGCCTAAATATAGCCTCCAGCTCATTCTCTACCACATTTTGGTTGGCAGTTTTGGCAATCTGAAAATATGAAGACTTGGGTGAACGTCCCATAAAATCTTCCGTGTAGTCATCATATCCATAATCATTGTCATCATCTTCAAGCATTCCCATGTGTTATCCTTTGTCAATATTTACAGGTAAACATATTATAACTGAGAAAAATGAATAATGAGTGAGTGGTCTCTTGTGATAGAATAATAGAAGGGGTGGCGTGTTACTTTGTTATATAAATATCATTTTTACAATCTTAGGAGCAACGATAAGCCGGGTTCTGTCGTGGGTAGTTATTTATCTAGACCTGCTGTTGCCAACAGGTTCAAGCGAAGCACTATTTGCCTTAAGGCATAGCAAGAGTTATTACCATATGCTTCTTGCTGCAGACAGGGTTTACCTAGCTGAATATGTTACCATACCCACTGGTGGTCTCTTACACCACCCTTTCACCCTTTACCATAGGAAGTTCTCTTGCAAAAGAAACAAAGTCCCTTTTGCACTCCTCTCACTAAAGTTATATGCCTATTGGCAAGAACTAAAGTTATGGTTTTCTACTCTCTGTTGCACTTGCCCTCGGATTACTCCGGCCATCCGTTAGATGGAGTCCTCTCTTGCATGCAGCCCGGACTTTCCTCTCGTGGCAAAAAGCCACCAGCAACTACCTATTGCTCCTGAGAATGAATTATAGCATACAATATAATAAATTGATAATTACACTGTTGCTTCAAGCGCATACTTCTTGCCAAGCTCGTATGCTTTGAGGTTTGCTTCATGTACTTTTTTAGGTACCTTGGAAAGCATAGTGTCGATCAGAAGTTGTTCATCCAATGCATTCATTAGTGTATTTGCAATTGCCAATGCTACAACCGACTGAGTAATAACATTACCAACTTCTTCTTTTGCAATCGTAATAATTGGTATTTCAACAATATTCCATTTTTTTCTATCTTCTTCTGTTGGGTGTACAAGGTTTGGCTCAACAACAATGATACCACCTTCTTTTACACCTTTTTTAAACTGTTGATAGCTTACATCAGCAACAGAGAGCATAAAGTCTATCTGCCCATCAATTGCATAGGGGTACCATATCTCTTCATCATCCAATTGGATATCAACAACTGTTGGACCTCCACGTACTTGTGAAGTATAGGTTGCGGTTTTAAGACCATAGCCCCCCTCTTTGATCTTTGCTGCTGCAAAAATCTCTCCAGCAAGAAGAACCCCTTGTCCGCCAACACCAGTAAATCTCATTATATTTCTACTCATGGCTCTTCTCCTTATATCTTTTTCTTAAAGTCATCTTGCGTAATAGGACCTCTTAGACCCTGATGTACTTTCTGTATCTCTTTATACATATCACAATATTCATTGACTTCTGTATCTTGTTTTAAGATTCCCGTAGGGAGGAAGTTTAGCTTCTCCTCTTCCGGAAGAGCATCATACTTCTTCTTGGAAATTGTAATAGAATCAATCCAGTCAAGATTTGCCATAGCAGACTGCATTTTATTCTTTCTACCAAGATTGATATGGCAGTTAGACATTGCTTCAACATAAGAAAACCCTTTGTGTTGCATTGCCTGAAGTAATAATTTTTCTAATTTCTTTGGTGCTGTAACATTCTCTCTTCCAACAAAAGATGCGCCTGCAGCAATAGCAAGCTCACATCCATCGAATGTTGGGTCAATATTACCTGCCTTTTGAGAGACTGTCCACATACCCTGAGGTGTTGTTGGAGAAGTTTGAGAATTTGTCAGACCATAGATAAAATTCTGAATAATAATTAGTGTAATGTCAATATTTCTTCTACATCCATGGATCGTATGGTTACCACCAATGGCAAGACCATCACCGTCACCTGCTACACTACGCTGCAGGCGCATCTTTGTTGGAAGAGTGCTACCGTTCTTCCATGGGTAGTGTGTACCGTATTGAAGTCAACATAGGAAGAGAATCTTCCTGAACATCCAATACCAGAAACAACACAAACATCATCTTTTTCCCAACCGAGCTTCTCAATTGCACGGATAAAAGTTTTCAAAATAACCCCATCACCACAGCCCCAACACCATAGTGTTGGCATTTTTTCCATTCTTAAATAATTATCATAATTAAATGCCATCTTAAAGCTCCTTTACTTTTTCAATAATATCTGCAGGAGAGAAGGGGCGACCATTTGTTTTTGTCAACTTTTCAATATCTCTTCTACCCATACATCTTTGTACTTCTTCAAGGTACTGACCTTGGTTAAGTTCTACAGCAAGAACCTTGTCAAACTTCTGACCAAGTTCATACATGCGCTCTTCTGGGCTTGGCCAAATAGTAATAGGTCTGAATAGACCGGCCTTAATTCCTTCTTTTCTAAGCACATTGACTGCCTCTTTGATAGCCAGCGAAGCCGATCCATAACCAATTAAGAGAATGTCTGCATCATCAATCATATATTCTTCATTACTTTCTATCTCGTCTCTATGATCATCAACTTTTCTGAAGAGTCTATCAATTAGTTTTCTACATGTTTCAATCTCTTCTGTTGGAAATCCCATTGCATCATGGTGTAACCCAGTAAAATGGTATCTATATCCTGTAAACATAGGGTTAAGCACTGCAGGCTCATCCTCTGCAACTCCATACGGCTTATAGTCTGCTGCATTGCCTTCAAATTTTTTTCTTGGCTTAATCTCTGCTTTTACTACTTCTGGTGTTGGAATCATTGCTTTACCGTGCATATGCCCTAATGTCTCATCCAACAGAACAAATACTGGTTGCATAAATCTATCTGCAAGATTAAATGCTCTAACTGTTTCAGTATAGCATTCTTCCAATGTTCCTGCACATACAGTAATGGACTTGTAGTCACCATGGCTCGGATTCTTCGCCTGAGCAACATCACCCTGTGCAACACGTGTTGGAAGACCAGTTGATGGTCCCCCTCTCATAACATTAATTACAACCAAAGGCACTTCTGCCATCTGTGCTAGACCGAGATTCTCTGCTTTGAGAGAAATACCTGGACCTGAAGTAGCAGTCAACGTTCTTAAACCTGCCATACCCGCACCAATTGCTGCAGCAACCCCTGCAATTTCATCTTCCATCTGAATTGCTGTACCACCTATTTTAGGAAGTAGGTCAGAAATTGTATGCATTACTTCACTTGATGGTGTAATAGGATATCCACCAAAAAACATACATCCTGCATCTACTGCTGCAATAGCAGCAAGGTCATTACCTGTTGAAATAATTTCTCTTGTTGCTGACATTAGTTCGCCTCCTTGTACTCGTCAGGTAATCTATACCCATTATTTCTAATTGCTTCCTGTCTTACTTTTGAAGAATCAGTTAGTTTTGCAAATTTGTATTCTTTTTTTTCTGCCACATAGATTGCAAAATCTGGACAACAAAGTTCACACTCATTGCACCCAATACATGCCTCAGATGCAATGACGGAAATCATTGCTCCAAGTACTGAAGTTGCTTCAGGCTTCATTGCAAGAACACCTGCAGGACATGCATCCACACAAATATCACAAGCTTTGCAACGATCCGTGTTCACCCATACGGAAGTATTTTCTGGAGCTGCCATTACTGCCATATTTTCCCCTTTTTATTAAAAGTTTTTCGTGAGATCATTTAAGAGATATATCCCTTATTCACTAAGTAGAGGATAGCTTACTTTTCGTAATGTTGCTATGAATAAGCTTGAATTATTGGAAGCATAAGGGGTGTTGTTACCATTTGAAGCAACACTTTTTTACTTTTTATTGATTTATTTTTCCAATTGCACAAGAGATAAAACTTTTGGCTTTTGCTGACCCACTTTCCATAAAACCCATTTTTTCACCCACAAAAGGATATCCCATCTCTTTTAATATTTTTGAGAGTGTTTCTATTTGGCTTTCTTCAATATCAAGCATAATTTGACGTGGCTCTTTTTCAAGATCAACCTCTACTTCACCAAAAAGTGGACGTAGTTTCTCTTTTAAGGTATGTGCACATCCACCGCATTTAACGTTCTGTACCTTGAATGTCTGTATCATTTTGTTACCTTTTTTTAGTATATAAGGGGAAATTCTTTTTTAAGACTGAACAAAAATATTCAATGCCTATAGGTGACTTGATTTACTAAAGATTTAGAGGTTATTTCAAAGGAGATTATTTCCAGTCAAGTGACTGAAAAACTCCTCCGAAGATTTAGTGAAGAAAGTTACCTGGAAAGAACCTCTTTGACAGCCTTGCCAATCTCTGCTGGAGAGACTACAACTTTTACACCTGCTGCCTCAAGTGCATCCATTTTCTCTTTTGCTGTACCAGCACTTCCTGAAACAATTGCACCTGCATGTCCCATTCTTTTACCTTTAGGTGCAGTCTGTCCTGCAATAAAAGCAACTACTGGTTTGGTAATGTTCTCTTTGATAAATTTTGCTGCTTGAATCTCAAGATCTCCACCAATCTCTCCAATCATTACAATTGCTTCTGTCTGAGGATCTGCCTCGAACATAGGAAGAAGCTGTTTGTAACTCAAACCGATAATTGGGTCACCACCAATACCTACTGCAGTAGTAATACCATAGCCCTCTTTGACTACCTGATTTGCACCTTCATAAGTAAGTGTACCAGACTTGGAGATAAGACCAACATTTCCTTTCTTAAAAATGTTTCCAGGCATAATCCCAATTTTACATTCTCCAGCAGTAATAACACCTGGGCAGTTAGGTCCAATGGTCATCATGCCATGTTTCACTGCATAGGCTTTTGCCATCTGCATGTCACGTACCGGTGCGCCTTCTGTAATGATAACAGCAAGCTCAATACCTGCATCTGCTGCTTCCATTACAGCATCAGCAACAAATGCAGGTGGAACAAATACCATAGAGACAGTTGCGCCTGTTGTGTCAACTGCATCTTTCACTGTATTAAAAACAGGCTTTCCAAGATGCTTCTGACCACCCTTATTTGGTGTTACACCACCAACAATATTTGTTCCATATGCCAAACACTGTTCTGCATGAAATGTTCCTTCGCTTCCCGTGAAGCCTTGCACTATGACTTTTGTGTCCTTGTTTACCAAAATACTCATTATAGCCCTCCTTTTGCTGCTGCAACCGCTTTAGCCGCACCATCTGCCAGGTCTGTTGCAGGAATGACATTATCAATATTTGCATTTTTCAAAATCTCTGCTGCTTCAGGAGCATTGGTTCCATCAAGTCTTACAACAACAGGTACGCTAACATCAACCATTTTTGTTGCCTCAAGAATACCATTCGCAATTCTATCACAACGTACAATGCCACCAAAGATATTGACAAAAATTGCCTTAACCTTTGGATTTTTGAGGATAATCTCAAACCCTTTTGCCACTGTCTCCGCATTGGCTTTACCACCAACATCAAGGAAGTTTGCTGGTGTTCCACCCATATAGTTAATCGTATCCATGGTACCCATTGCCAGCCCTGCACCATTGACCATGCAACCAATCTCTCCATCAAGTGCAATATAACTCAATCCGTAACGCGCTGCTTCTCTCTCATCAGGATCCTCTTCGGAGATATCTCTCATCTCTTCAATTTCAGAGTGTCTGTAAAGTGCAGAGTCATCAAAGCCCATCTTACCATCAAGTGCAAGGAAATTACCACTACCTGTTTTAATAAGTGGGTTAATCTCAATCATTTCTGCATCTTTATCCATATAGACTTTGTAAAGTTTGGAAGCAAAATCCATAAACTTTTTTTGTTCATTTTTATCTGTAATATTAAGACCAAAAATAAGTTCTCTGGCGTGGAATCCCTGAAATCCAATTGCAGGATCAACTACAACTTTTACAATCTTCTCGGGAGTCTCTTCCGCTACTTTCTCAATTTCCATACCACCTTCCGTGGAAGCCATGATTACCGGCATCTCTTTTGCCCTATCAAGCACCACACCAAGATAGAGCTCATCTTTAATGTCTGCACCCTCTTCAATATATACTTTTTGTACCAGTTTTCCCTCAGGACCAGTCTGGTGTGTAACCAATGTCATACCAAGAATCTCTCCTGCAAGTACCTCAACCTCTTCGATAGACTTGGCAAGCTTCACGCCACCACCAAGTCCTCTACCTCCAGCATGGATCTGTGCTTTAACAACCCAAATATTCCCGCCAAGTTCATGTGCTGCTCTCACCGCTTCTTCAGGTGTATTTGCAACAATTCCTCTTGGTGTTGGCACACCGTACTGAGCAAAAATCTGCTTTGCCTGATACTCATGAATATTCATGCAGTCTCCTTTTTTCAATAAGTTTTTACATTATACGCCTACTATAAACAATAAGTGATTAATTGCATTATCGTAGAGGGTGAATTACAGAAAGTGGTAATTTTTTACACAGTTTAGAGGAAGTGGAGAGTAGAAAGATAGCAAAATACTATCTTTCTATCTAAAAATATATCATACTGTTTAGGCTTTAGGAGAGATCATCTCTTTGGGCTGAACATACTTCTCAAACTCCTCTTCTGTCAATAAGCCTAATTTAACTGCTTCCTCTTTAAGTGTTGTACCATTTGTATGTGCTGTTTTAGCAATCTTGGCAGCATTCTCGTACCCAATATATGGATTAAGTGCGGTCACCAACATCAGTGAATCATTAAGGAACTTTTCAATCTTCTCTTCAATGGGTTCAATGCCTACAACACAGTTAGTATCAAAGCTTCTCATAGAGTCAGCCAGTAGTCTAACAGACTGGAGAATATTGTAAGCAATGACAGGCTTAAATACATTTAACTCAAAGTTTCCCTGTGATGCAGCAAATCCAACAGCTGCATCATTTCCCATCACCTGCACGGCAACCATTGTAATTGCTTCTGCTTGTGTTGGATTGACCTTGCCTGGCATAATAGAGGAGCCAGGCTCATTAGCAGGGATAGATATCTCGCCAACTCCACAACGAGGACCAGATGCTAACCATCTAACATCATTGGCAATCTTCATCAAGTTTGCTGCCAACGCTTTAAGTGCTCCAGAAAGTACCACTTCTGCATCATGTCCTGTAAGTGCATGGAACTTGTTGGGCTGAGAAACAAACCCATAGTTTTTCTCCATGAAACAATTGAGCTGTGTCGCAACATCCTCAGAAAACTTAGGGTGTGAGTTAAGTCCGGTACCCACTGCTGTGCCACCAATAGCAAGCTCTTTAACATAAACCAATGCATCTTCAATCTGCTTGAGGTTTGTTTCAAGCATTGCTACATAGCCACTAATCTCTTGACCAAGGGTTAATGGTGTCGCATCTTGCAGGTGCGTACGACCAATCTTAACAATATCTTCAAATGCTTTGGACTTTGTTTCAAGTGTCCCTTTAAGTTGCTTAAGTGCAGGAATCAAGTTGTCTGTTACGGCAACCACTTCAGCAATACGCATCCCTGTTGGGTAAGTATCATTAGAACTCTGTCCTTTGTTAACATCATCATTGGGGTGCACCAAATACTCTTTAGTAAAATCACCACCGAGAATCTCTGTGGCTTTATTGGCAATCACTTCATTCATGTTCATGTTTGACTGTGTTCCAGAGCCCGTCTGCCAGACTACCAGCGGAAAATGGTCATCAAGCTCCCCAGAGAGTACACTGTCACATGCCTTTCTAATCGCTTCAGTCTTATTGTCTTCAAGACGTCCCAGTTTATTGTTTACCAATGCACATGCCTTCTTGAGATTAGCAAATCCATAGACAACCTCCATTGGCATCTTCTCTTCACCAATCTGAAAATTCTGTACCGAGCGTTGTGTCTGCGCTGCCCAATATTTAGTTGCAGGTACTTGCATTTCTCCCATTGTATCTTTTTCGATTCTATATTCCATTACTATTTTCTCCTACTTAAAAAATTGGTTTTTCTTGAGTATATTAATACTGTTTTTAATACCGTCTATAGATATTTTAAATTTGGCTACTATCTCCTTATCCAGTACCATTTCAATAATCTGCTCTACACCATTCTTGCCAAGCACAATGGGTACACCCACAGAAACATCACGATAGCCATACTCTCCATCGAGCAACACAGATGATGAAACAACCACCTTGGCGTCATTGAGGATTGCTTCAACCATATGAGCAATTGCTCTACCTGGCCCATAATAGCCTGAAGTACCCAAATGCTCAACAATTTCTGCACCACCATTCTTGGTTCGTTCAATAATCTGTGCCATCTCCTCTTTACTCAATAGTTCAGATATATTGATTGATTCTACCTGTACTTTCTGTGGAAGCGGAATCATATTCTCTCCATGATCACCAATAACCAAGGTACCAATCTGCCCCATACCATAACCAAGTTTTTTATATATCTGGTATGCCATACGTGCACCATCAAGTGCACCAGAGAGCCCAATAATACGATTACGTTCCCAGCCTGTTATCTTGTGAATGATATAGCTCATCACATCAAGTGGATTAGAGACACAGATAATGATTGCATCAGGAGAGTACTTCATGACATCTTTGACGACACTTTTAATAATCTTGGCATTAATCATTAAAAGATCCTCTCGTGTCATATCTCCTTTACGTGGTACTCCTGCTGTAATGACTACAATATCGCAATTACTTATCTCAGCTGGTGTTTCAGCTGCTGTAATAATGGTATTATTAGGTGCATAGTAGGCTGATTGGGCAATATCAATTGCCTTACCTCTAGCCACACCTTCTGTGATATCAAAGAGTACAATCTCACCACACGTCCCCATCATACTCAAACTGTATGCTGCTGTAGCACCAACTGCTCCAACGCCAATAATCCCTACTTTAGGGTTTGCCATAGCCTATGATTTCCCTTCTTTAAGATCATTGAAAAATTTGAGCTTATAGAGTGTATCTATCATCTCTTGTACGGAAGCGACCGAATCTTTAAAACGTTTCTGTTGAAGTGGTTTTAATGTCATATTGATTACCTGCTCTGCACCACCAGAACCAATCATTACCGGTACACCAGAGACAATATCTGAGTAACCATAATCATCCTTAAGCATAATTGCACAAGAGTGTATCTGATTAGTATCTTTAAGAATCGCCTCAACCATAACTGTTGTAGACTTTGCTGGCGCATAATAGGCAGAGCCATTTCCTAAAAAATTTACTATCTCTGCACCACCATTACGTGTCTTGCGTACAATCTCGACAATCTCTTCACTGTCAAGCAGATCTTCAATAGGTACACCCGCTACGGTGGTAAATTTTGGAAGTGGTACCATCGTATCACCATGACCACCCATTACTGTCGCACGAACCTGCCCTGCACCATACTGAAGCTTTTCGTAAATGAAATGTGCCATACGTGCCGCATCAAGAATACCAGCCATTCCAAGTACCCTTTCTCTTGGAAAACCAGTATATCTAAGTGCCACATAGGTCATCGCATCAAGTGGATTAGACACCACAATCACAATGGCATTTGGTGCATACTCCTTAATCATTAATGCATAGTTTTTTACAATATCTGCATTTTTTAACAGCAGATCATCACGACTCATTCCTGGTGTACGTGGTGCTCCTGCTGTAATGATAACTACTTCCGAGTCAGTAAGATCCTCTGGTCCTCTTGCCGCACGTACGATAGTGTGCTGTCTTGCTGCGTTAGCAGCTTGTGACATATCAAGAGCTTTCCCTTTGGCAACATCTTTATTTCGACCATAAAGTGTGACATGGTGGCAGGCACCATTCATTGCCAAAATAAATGCAACAGTCGAGCCAAAATTTCCAGTACCAATAACGGTGACTTTTTTTCCTTTTGCCATTTCTATCCTCTCTTCTATTAGATTTTTATAGGATAGACTTACCAGCAAAACATCATTCATAACTCCACAGAGAGTTATCAAAAATATTTTGTATTGCTAATGAAGCTCTTATCCTATGTATGAAGTGTTTTGGGTATATAGTTTAGCATAATATACGTTACAGAGTACAAATTCAGGCTTTTAAATGTATAAAATGGTAACAAGTGCTACTTTTTTGGATAGATTTTTTAGAAAAAAAAAGGGGGGGGAAACAAATAAACTGTATCACTCCTCCCAAAAAAGATGGGAGAATGAACACCGAGAATTAAATAGCATCAATAATTGCATTTAGCGTTGCAGATGGTCTCATTGCAACTTTTGCTTTGGCATCATCTGGGTGGTAATATCCACCAATATCTTTTGGAGAACCTTCAATCGCAAGAAGTTCGGAAAGAATTTTTTCTTCATTTTTTACCAATGCGTCCAAAACTGGTGCAAACTTTCCTGCAAGCTCTGTATCTACAGTTTGAGCGGAGAGTGCTTCTGCCCAGTAACGTGCTACCCAATAATGGGATGCTTTATTGTCAGGTTCACCACATTTTCTACTTGGCGCCTTATCGTTATCAAGATATCCTTCATTCGCTTTATCGAGTGCCTCTGTCAAGATGCCAATTTTACTGTCATTGGACTTATTGTACTCCATTCTAAGTGATTCAGCCAGTGCGAGGAACTCACCAAGTGAATCCCATCTAAGGTGTCCCTCTGAAAGAAACTGATCAACATGCTTTGGTGCAGAACCACCCGCGCCAGTTTCAAAGAGTCCACCTCCTGCAAGAAGCGGGACGATAGAAAGCATTTTTGCAGAGGTACCAAGCTCAAGGATAGGATACATATCTGTTAGATGGTCACGTAATACATTTCCAGTTACAGAGATGGTATCTTTTCCAGCCCTAACTCTTTCATTGGTATATTGTGTTGCAGCTGTTACATCCATAACCTGTATATCAAGACCTGTGGTATCGTGCTCTTTGAGATACTTTTCTACTTTTCTGAGCATCTGTACGTCATGTGCTCTATTTTTATCAAGCCAAAAGATTGCAGGGTTTCCTGTCAGCCTTGCTCTCTCAACTGCTAGTCTGACCCAATCTTTAATTGGAATATCTTTTGCACGTGACATTCTCCAGATATCTCCTGCTTCTACTTCATGTTTCATCAGAACATCACCATTAGCACCAATGACTTCAACCACTCCATCTTCAGCAATCTCAAATGTAGTTGGGTGGGAACCATACTCCTCTGCTTTTTGTGCCATAAGACCAACATTAGAAACGTTACCCATGGTTGTCACATCAAACTGTCCATTTTTCACACAATCTGCTACCATCTCTTGATGAAACATCGCATAGGTAGAGTCAGGAACGACTGCCACACACTCATCTGCCGCACCCGTTCTGTCCCACTGTTTACCACCTTCTCTTACAACCACTGGCATAGATGCATCAATAATAATGTCATTTGGTGCATTGAAATTGGTGGTACCCTTGTCAGAGTCAACCATAGCGATTCTTGGAGAATCAGAGTCAATCACTGCTTGAAATGCTGCTTTAATCTCAGCCTCTTTCTCGTGTCCTGCTATCTTCTTCTCGAGGTCAGCCATACCAAGATTCGGATTAACTTCAAGCTCTTGAAAGAGGTCTGCATATTGAGTAAATACGCTTTCAAAGAAAACTTCAAATGCATGACCGAACATAATAGGGTCAGAGATTTTCATCATAGTCGCCTTAAGATGAATAGACCATATGACACCTCTCTCTTTGGCTTCATCAATTGTTTTTCTGATAAATGCTCTAAGTGCCTTTGCGGACATAAAAGTACCATCAAGGATTTCACCATCATGTGCTTGGATACTTTTAAGCTCTTTTTTATTAAGCATAATGGTTACAGTTTGTGCCTTTTCGATAGTAACAGACTGTTCATTGCCATAAAAGTCACCATTCCCACCCATATGTGCAACATACGCTTTGGAGTTCTCTGCAAATGGCTTAAGTCTATGTGGATGATTTTGTGCATACTTCTTCACTGCCGATGCTGCACGTCTATCGGAATTACCTTCTCTAAGTACTGGGTTTACTGCGGAACCAAGACAAGTACTATACTTTGCCTGAATCTCTTTCTCTTCAGCTGTTTCGGGATTTTCAGGATAATCTGGGATACTAAACCCTTGAGATTGAAGCTCTGCAATACACTCTTTAAGCTGACCAACAGATGCAGAAATATTTGGAAGCTTAATAATATTTGCCTCAGGCTTAACCACAAGCTCTCCTAGTTTTGCTAGTTCATCTTCTGCAAGACCCATGGCTGCTAATACTCGTGCCGCAAGAGAGATATCACTCTGCTTGACATCGACACCGACTGCATTTGTAAATTTCTCTACAATTGGTAGCAGTGAGTAGGTTGCCAAAGCTGGCGCTTCATCAATTTTTGACCAAATGATAGTTGGTTTAGACATAGTCGATTCCTTATTATTTAAGTTGTTTTGTAAAGGGATTCTAACACAGTTTCAATCATGGAAAAATGAATCAAATCGTTTTTACTAAGTTATATGAATTTCTGTTTCTATTTTACCCAAAAATAACGTATCACATACCTTCTAAAAGGGTGGGTGGGTGCCATATTCAGGCATATCACTTCAAATATATTCAAAAGTGTATTGTATGCTCCTCATGGTAACAGGGTAGCTCTATTTTTATCTTAATTCTCTACAGACAATGGCTCCTCTTTATAAATACCCAGTGCTTTGGCCTCTTCGAGGATCATTTCACTCACCTTATAACGACTCTCAATAACCACATCAGCAAGTTTAGATTTAATATGAAGTTCCAATGGGTACTTGCCAGGATAACGCTCCACCAAACACATCAACGATTCTACTATCTTGCTATCAGGCATCAGATTAACTGCCAAAATAAGTGGTGGCTGTTCAGACTCAGGGGTATGATGCTGTTCTTTTTTAACATTAACTTTTATCTTATTTGCATCTTTGAGTGATTCAATCTTAAGAATATTCATACGGGTAAAATCCCTGTCTTTGGTAATCTTGACCTTAAAAGCGATGGGTTTAGTGATATCAAAGTTCTCCTCAAGCTCCTTAAGACGGTTTTCAAAAAGCATCAATTCGATGTTTCCATGCAGATCCATAATGCTGGCAATACCAAACTTATTCCCTCTCTTAGAAATCTTCTCTGTAATACTCTCTATTTTTCCAATAAAAAGTACTTGTGATCCATCAGCAAGGTCATCTATCTCAGAACTCAGTGTATATTCAATATCTTCAAGTGTTTGGCGATATTTATCAAGAGGATGTCCAGAGACATAGAAGCCTAGAGACTCTTTTTCCATCTCTAAAATCTCCATTGCCTCAAACTCCTCCATCTCTTTAAGCTGAAGCTGCACACTGGTCATCTCTTCACCTTCTCCAAAGAGAGACCCTACTGCCATTTTCTTGGCTTCCCCTGCCTTCTTCGCTGCCTCAATAATCTCATCTATTTGGGTGAGCATTGCTTTTCGGCTATAGCCAAAACCATCAAATGCCCCTGCTTTAATCAGTGATTCAACTACCTTTTTGTTTACTTTGCTTTGGTCAATACGAGAGATAAAATCACTCAAGTCTTTAAATGGTTCATCCCCTCGTGCTTCTATAATGGAGTGGATAGCAATATCCCCTGCTCCCTTAATGGCCGAAAGTCCAAAAATAACTGACTCATTTTCTTCAATATGATGTGCTTCAAACTCCTGTCCCGAGCGGTTAATATCTGGTGACAAAAGCTTAATATTCATACACTTAAGCGCATCAACATACTTGACAACCTTGTCAGTATTGTTCCGCTCAAGGGTCAGCATAGCTGCCATAAACTCAGTAGGATAGTACAATTTTAAAAATGTGGTATAAAAGGTAATCATTGCATAAGCTGCCGAATGCGATTTATTGAAGCCATAACCAGCAAATTTAACAATCAGATCGAAAAGCTCTTCTGCCTTTTTAGGATTAAATCCTTTCTCCTGTGCACCCTTAGAAAACTCTCCTTTGAGCTTATCCATCTCCTCTTTAATCTTCTTTCCCATTGCACGTCTTACAAGGTCTGCTCCACCAAGTGAAAAGCCCCCAATTGTCTGCACAATCTGCATGACCTGTTCTTGGTAGACAATAACCCCATAGGTTGGTTTCAAAATTGGTTCAAGCTCAGGAAACATATAGGTGATTTTTGCGCGTCCGTGCTTACGCTCGACAAAGTCATCAAGCATTCCTGATTCCATGGGACCAGGACGATAAAGTGCAAGCATCGCAACAATATCTTCAAAACGTGAAGGCTTCAGTTTTTTAGCAAGATCCTGCATTCCTGCCGATTCAACTTGAAAAAGCCCAAGTGTCTCACCTGTTGAAATATATTCATATACCTTAGGGTCTTCAATATTCTCTTCAATAAAATTGATACGTTTTCCATGACGCTTCTCAACCAGCTTCAATGCCTCTTCAATGATAGTAAGGGTCTTGAGTCCAAGGAAGTCAAACTTGATAAGATCAACATCCTCTACATACTTTCCACTGTACTGCGTTGCAAGTGTATCAAGCCCTGTGGGCTTAAACAGTGGTGTTTTCTGCCAAAGTGGCTCATTACCAATAACCACACCTGCTGCATGCGTACCTGCGTTACGGTTGAGCCCCTCAAGTGCCAACGCATATTCCCATACACGCTTTGCTTGTGGATCTTTTTCAAGCAACTCTTTAATCTTGGGTTCTTTTTCATAAGCGTTCTTCAGGTCAATACCCAACTCATCAGGAATGAGTTTTGCCATCGCATCAGCTTTGGCATATGGCATATCAAGCACACGGGCAACATCACGAATAACCCCTTTTGCCAGTAATTTACCAAATGTAATAATCTGCGCAACATTAACCCGTCCATACCGCTCTACCACATAGTCGAGTATCTCCTGACGGCGTGCTTGACAAAAGTCCATATCGATATCAGGCATTGATACACGCTCAGGGTTAAGGAAACGTTCAAAAAGTAGCCCGTAGGGTATGGGATCAATATCGGTAATCTTTAATGCATAGGCCACCAGTGACCCTGCTGCCGATCCCCGTCCTGGTCCTACTGGTATGCCCATATCTTTTGCAGCCCTAACGAAGTCCCAAACAATAAGCATATAACCAGGAAACTTCATATTGTTTATGATGTCTATCTCTACCTGCAAACGGTCACGATACTCTTGATGTCTCTCTTTTGAAATAATTTTTAAACGCTCTTCTAATCCTCTGCGGGACTCTTCGGCAAAAAGCACCTTGTCATTCTCAAGCGAATACTCCACTTCAGGTTCAGGCAGCATCAAGCCAATATCTTTGGCGTGCTCTCTGGCAAACTTGAAATTAGGTGGTGTAGGGTCTCTAGTTTAATTTCAAAAGATTACACTTATTTATAAGAACTCCGTCAAAGTTGGGTTCTTTAGCTATTTCAGGAATATCTAAAGTTCTACCATCTCCGCTGGGATTTCACATAAAATTCATGTACTGAATGGCGTAGACGATTAGGGTCATCATAGAGTTTATTCATTGCAATACACATGAACGCTTCATGTGCATCGGCATCTCAGACAGTAATTTCATTGGTTGCAAATAATCTTGATGCCTTGTCTCTATAGCAGCTGAGGTATCATCTGTTTGTCAATGCTATGGTTGATCCTCACTCATGACGTATAATTTCGTAGAAGTCATCCCCAAAGACTTTAAAGTAGTGCCACCTGTTTGCCTCTTCTCAGATCCTCAAAAACTAAATTTTACGTTGCTTGGTCACTTAAATTTAGTGCCAATTTACTCCTCCCCCTGCAGACAGGCAGAGAGCAGACAGCCCTCGGAATGTTTCTTTTGAGCAAACCCAATTGATACGCGGATAGTAAGAACCCTTCAATATAGGCTCCAGAGCTAAGGAACATTAAGTTTTCAACCTTAGTTTCATTCTTTGGCATACAGACAAAGATGAAAACGCTGTCGTTCGATTTGTCACCAATCCTCTTGACAGGACAGGTTTCCCATGCCTTAATGGGCTTAATGCCCTTTTCAGACATCAGTTGTAGAAGCCAATGGTACCCAAATATATTACCATATGGTTTGTCATGTTACCGAGGTCATACCTAGCTCTTTCACCCGCCGACTGAATTGCCTGGCCTGATTTTATCGATCAAACCCATTCACCACCAATATGGTTTGGTCACGGTTGAGCAAACCATCAGCCAAAGGCTGACACCACCAACCAGCAACTGATACCCACTGACAATATTCAACGGCAAATGGCATTGGCAAAACCCCACGTGGGATGTACCCATACTGCTGAGCTAAAAATTGATGAAGATGGCATGGTGTTGATGATGTGCGAAGCACCGCTAATTAAGTGTAATGAGAGAAAATATTCTTTGTTTCTTTTGTTACAGGCAATTCTGCAAATCCCTTCGTAGACATCTTGGCATCGTGGTAATATGTTTATGGGTACCGAATGAGGTAACGCTTGGAGAGTTCTATGTGGTAGAGAAAGTATCTGTGATGCTTTGGCAGTAAAATTTGCCGCGAATAATATCGTACAACGTTTCCAACGACACGCCATCTAACCCTGCATTAAGTACAGAGATAATCTCTTTAGAGAGTTTGCGTACATCATTTCCCTGTACACCAGAGCCAATCAGCACTGCCATCAACTCCTCATTTTTGAGTGCCTCAACCCCTTTAGAAATCAGTTTTTCACGAGGCTTATCCTTCTTATAGAGTTCAGCTATCTTTTTCATGCAAAAACCCTATTTTCATTGTCACAAACATACTATACCCCTTATCATAAGGGTATTTTAGACTAAGATGTGATTAGAAGAAAAAAATATGTCATATTGTCATATTTATATAGTAGCGTGTCGGTCTTTTAAATGATTTGAGAGGATTATTTGGACTTAAGCATCCACACCAACAGCAGTATGCCTACGGTAATGTTGAGCCAGCTTACACCATCTTTGAACATTGATTCAAGTGCTGTATACATCCACCGTATCTGCGAGAGTGGTTCGATGATGCTGTGTAGGTGTGCCCACTCTATCAGTTCAGACTGCCAAATATAGGTAACAAGTTCAGGCACAAAGAAAAAGAGTACAACACCCAGTACACCCCAAATCGTCCGTTCTGGCTTTATGCGCCCTACGGCTTGCTTAAGTTTTGGATCATTGGCAATATGCTCTTGTATTTGGGTAATCTTTTTACGCATCAGCAGTAACCAAGCAACATTCCCTCTTTAACCTGCTGTGCTGTCTCTTCACCTACAAGGCGTTTAACAATGACCAATCCAAAACAAACGGATGTTCCAGGACCTTGCGATGTAATAATGTTGTCATCTTCAACAACTTTTTGATCTGAGATATAGCCAGGGTGGTCTATCTCTTCAATTGCACCAGGATAGGCAGTATATCGTTCACCCAATACCCCTGCCTTTTTTAGTGCATAGGGTGCAGCACACATAGCACCGACAATCTTCTTCTCCTTAAACTCCTTGAGTAACTCCTGCACCCTAGGACTCTCTGCTAGAGCATAGGTACCACCCCACCCTCCAGGTAGTACTATCATATCAAAATCTTCAACGATGACATTGTTTATGGGGATATCTGCCTTAATGGTAATGCCATTGGCACCTGTAACCAATTCGCCATGCAACTCATCGATATATGCCAATTGTACATCAATGCCACCACGACGCATCACATCACACAGTGCTACTGCTTCAAGCTCCTCAAACCCTTCTGCCAATGGTAATAATACACTTGCCACAAAAGACTCCTTGGTAGTATTTGCTATATCATTATAAATTTTTTAGGTAAATCAATAATCATAAAAAGATATGTTATTGCTTTTTAGCTACAAATCATTACTTTAATACACATCGTTTACAGAAAAGATTTACCACTTTCGAAGTCTCACGTGACACTTCATACACTGCCCAATAATTTTACTATGCTGCTGTAGTGCCTGAACTGCATCGCCTGTTTCGAAACGCTCTTCAAGTATTTCTGCTTTTTTAACAATTTTCTTTTGTATTTTACTTGTCATCTTTAAGTTATTGTTGAGCCATTTCTCATAAATATCTTTACTGTTTATCTCTTCATCAGTTGCATGTATTTTTACAATTGTATCTTTCAATACCCTTGTCCCTGCCTTAATGATATCTATATTATTATAGAGCAAACCCGATTGGATATCTTGCATTGCTTGTGCCATCTTTTGCATATCTGCAATTCTATCTGCTTGCGTATATCCACTCGCCATGGCAAAACGACTTAAGAGTACAAATATTGATACTACTGTTAACAATAGTGATAATTTCATTATATCTCCTTATTAATAATATAAAAGTATCATAACATGATAACGCATTATCTTTAAATAACTCAATTCGATTTATATTCATCACATATTTTGATGATAAATTTTTATAAAATTTAAGTTTTATTTTAAAGTTTTGGTGATAATATGGTGTTGTATCAAAAATTAATATAAAGGATATAGTGATGACAAAAATACTTATTTCGTGTGCAGTAGCAGCCGCACTTGCAACAACTACACAAGCAGATTTTAGCTTTGGAGACATGTTTAAAGACATGAAAGAGGCGGCAATCAGCATGAGTAAGGATGCCAAAGATAGCGTTGAATCCATGAAAGATGGCGCTGTTGAAACCAGTAAAAGTGCAGAGCGAACAGTTACTAATGTTAGCCATGACGCCAGAGATACATCCGTGAAAGTATCTGATGACTTAACATTAGTAACTGTTCGCTCTGCACTTTTACTGGTTTCAACAGCGCCATCTTTCATGGATTCAACGCTATCTTTGGCATCCTTACTCATGCTGATTGCCGCCTCTTTCATGTCTTTAAACATGTCTCCAAAGCTAAAATCTGCTTGTGTAGTTGTTGCAAGTGCGGCTGCTACTGCACACGAAATAAGTATTTTTGTCATCACTATATCCTTTATATTAATTTTTGATACAACACCATATTATCACCAAAACTTTAAAATAAAACTTAAATTTTATAAAAATTTATCATCAAAATATGTGATGAATATAAATCGAATTGAGTTATTTAAAGATAATGCGTTATCATGTTATGATACTTTTATATTATTAATAAGGAGATATAATGAAATTATCACTATTGTTAACAGTAGTATCAATATTTGTACTCTTAAGTCGTTTTGCCATGGCGAGTGGATATACGCAAGCAGATAGAATTGCAGATATGCAAAAGATGGCACAAGCAATGCAAGATATCCAATCGGGTTTGCTCTATAATAATATAGATATCATTAAGGCAGGGACAAGGGTATTGAAAGATACAATTGTAAAAATACATGCAACTGATGAAGAGATAAACAGTAAAGATATTTATGAGAAATGGCTCAACAATAACTTAAAGATGACAAGTAAAATACAAAAGAAAATTGTTAAAAAAGCAGAAATACTTGAAGAGCGTTTCGAAACAGGCGATGCAGTTCAGGCACTACAGCAGCATAGTAAAATTATTGGGCAGTGTATGAAGTGTCACGTGAGACTTCGAAAGTGGTAAATCTTTTCTGTAAACGATGTGTATTAAAGTAATGATTTGTAGCTAAAAAGCAATAACATATCTTTTTATGATTATTGATTTACCTAAAAAATTTATAATGATATAGCAAATACTACCAAGGAGTCTTTTGTGGCAAGTGTATTATTACCATTGGCAGAAGGGTTTGAGGAGCTTGAAGCAGTAGCACTGTGTGATGTGATGCGTCGTGGTGGCATTGATGTACAATTGGCATATATCGATGAGTTGCATGGCGAATTGGTTACAGGTGCCAATGGCATTACCATTAAGGCAGATATCCCCATAAACAATGTCATCGTTGAAGATTTTGATATGATAGTACTACCTGGAGGGTGGGGTGGTACCTATGCTCTAGCAGAGAGTCCTAGGGTGCAGGAGTTACTCAAGGAGTTTAAGGAGAAGAAGATTGTCGGTGCTATGTGTGCTGCACCCTATGCACTAAAAAAGGCAGGGGTATTGGGTGAACGATATACTGCCTATCCTGGTGCAATTGAAGAGATAGACCACCCTGGCTATATCTCAGATCAAAAAGTTGTTGAAGATGACAACATTATTACATCGCAAGGTCCTGGAACATCCGTTTGTTTTGGATTGGTCATTGTTAAACGCCTTGTAGGTGAAGAGACAGCACAGCAGGTTAAAGAGGGAATGTTGCTTGGTTACTGCTGATGCGTAAAAAGATTACCCAAATACAAGAGCATATTGCCAATGATCCAAAACTTAAGCAAGCCGTAGGGCGCATAAAGCCAGAACGGACGATTTGGGGTGTACTGGGTGTTGTACTCTTTTTCTTTGTGCCTGAACTTGTTACCTATATTTGGCAGTCTGAACTGATAGAGTGGGCACACCTACACAGCATCATCGAACCACTCTCGCAGATACGGTGGATGTATACAGCACTTGAATCAATGTTCAAAGATGGTGTAAGCTGGCTCAACATTACCGTAGGCATACTGCTGTTGGTGTGGATGCTTAAGTCCAAATAATCCTCTCAAATCATTTAAAAGACCGACACGCTACTATATAAATATGACAATATGACATATTTTTTTCTTCTAATCACATCTTAGTCTAAAATACCCTTATGATAAGGGGTATAGTATGTTTGTGACAATGAAAATAGGGTTTTTGCATGAAAAAGATAGCTGAACTCTATAAGAAGGATAAGCCTCGTGAAAAACTGATTTCTAAAGGGGTTGAGGCACTCAAAAATGAGGAGTTGATGGCAGTGCTGATTGGCTCTGGTGTACAGGGAAATGATGTACGCAAACTCTCTAAAGAGATTATCTCTGTACTTAATGCAGGGTTAGATGGCGTGTCGTTGGAAACGTTGTCGCAAAAAAAGTATGATAAAAATATTCCTATGGCCATACTCAAAAAAATTAAAGCCAACTTCGAAGGACTCATCAACTCTAAAGACAAACTCAAATATCAGATGCTATCAAATTATCAATTTATGATTGGCATGCCAAGATATGAAGACATGATAGAAGTTGCCATGGGTAGTGACTTGCTTAAAAACATACAAGGAAAAAGCCAGGTGGTCTTCCAGCAAAAACTCCCAAATGGTGCCATATTATTTGGTATGCAGTTTAGAGAACCTACACAGAAATTCCCTTACCAAATTGGTACAAATAATGCCGTATTGCTACCCTATCCGGTACTCATTAAAGAGAAAAAAGCATATATAATGAATCCAAAGTACTACATCTCTATCATGTATCCACTCTTAAAAATGTCACAGTTTATGGCTATTTCTACTATACCAGGTGCAATCTTGAAAGAGGCACAGAGCGTATTTAGAAAAGGGAGATAAAGAGCCTATTTTGCCTTTTCAAGGTATTCACCATCAACAGTATTGACTTTAACCTTTTCACCTTCAAGTACATGAAAAGGTACTTGAATGACTGCCCCACTGTTAAGTGTTGCTGGTTTTCTGCCGCCCTGAGAGTCACCTTTGAAATTAGGTGGTGTCTCAATGATTTCATACACATATGTGTTAGGAAGCTCAACAGTAATGGCTTTACCATTATGGAAAAGAATATCTGTCTCCATGCCGTCTACTAAAAAATCGATTATATCTTTACCCACTTGCTCGTGCGTTAAACCAATTTGGTCAAATGTTGTCGTATCCATGAACTGCAAAAACTCTCCATCATCATAAAGATACTGCATTTTTTTCTGCTCAAGTTCAGGAACCTCAAACTTGTCACCTGCATGCACTGTCTTTTCAATCACCTTTCCAGATTTGAGGTTCTTGATTTTGACACGTACAAATGCTGCACCTTTTCCAGGCTTGACATGCTGAAATTCCGTTACCCTATAGGGATTTCCATCTATCTCTAGTCTTACACCTTTTTTTATATCGCCCATTCCAATTGTTGCCATAGCATATCCTTCACATAAATTGGGTGATTATAGCAAAAGTGTGGTTAAAGAGTTTGCCATAAACAATACTTTATGTATTTTAAAAATTTTTTCTTAAGACAAAGACCCTATGGTGAATTAAAGTGTTGCGCATGATACGCTGATGCAAGCATCAAGTGTAGAGAGTGCATCAAGTACTTTTTTGGGAACCTGTCCATCTACACGTACAACAGCAAGTGCTTGCTGTTTATTGTCTCGACCTAATCTAAAGTCAGAAATATTCAGTCCATTCTCTGCTAAAATATGTCCAACATCTCCAATAACGCCTGGAGTATCTGTATTTCTAAAGAAGATCATTGTGCCTTTAGGTTCCACTTCTAGCATGTAATCATCAATATCAATAATACGCTGTACAGAATCATCAAAAACCGTACCTGCAATAGAGATTGTACCATCTGTTGTTGTTAGCTTGATAGCAACCTTATTAGTAAAACCACTTGTATTGGGTAGTGCCTCATTTGTTAAATCAATATCTCGTTCCTTTGCAACAAATTCAGCATTAACATAATTGACTTGATCAGCCAGTGACTCTGTCAATACACCAACTACTGCAAACGTCTGCATGGAGGCAAGATAGTCTGCAATTGGCCCTTTTGCCGTTACCTTAATAGACTTGACCGCACTCTTGGTTACTTGTGCACTCAAATGTCCCATCTTCTGAACCAGTTCAAGATAAGGTCGTACAAAATCAGGTAATTCATTTTCTTTAATGGGGAGGTTTAGTGCATTGGGATAGGCAATACCCTTAGCCGCTACAATTGCATTCTCTGCTGCTTGAATGGCAATATTGCACTGAGACTCTTTGGTATTTGCCCCTAGATGTGGTGTTACTGTCACATTATTCAGATCGAGCAACGGATGATCTATTGCAGGCTCCTTGTTAAACACATCAATTCCTGCCATAGAAATCTTTCCAGATTTTAGCCCTTCAAGAAGTGCTTCTTCATTATAGAGCCCTCCACGTGCACAATTGATGAGAATAACCCCATCTTTCATTTTGGCAATCTCTTCTTTGTCAATCATGCCAATAGTCTCTTCTGTTTTGGGTGTATGGATAGTGATAATATCACAAGCAAGGATATCATTAAAATTTTTGGTATATAGAATATCAAGATTAGTCACCTTGCTTGAATCGATATATGGATCATAGGCAATCACATCCATCTCAAATGCTTTAGCACGTTTCCCTACCCGTGAACCAATATTACCAAAACCAATGATACCCAACTTTTTATCTTTAAGTTCCGTACCATACCAATCTTGTCTCCTCCAAACACGATCTTGTTTGAGATTATTATGCGCATAGGGAAACTGACGTACACAAGAGAGCATATGTGCCATCGTAAGTTCAACTGCTGCAATCGTATTGGCAGTTGGTACATTCATCACAACAATTCCCTGTTTACTTGCCCCAGGAATATTAACATTATCGACACCAACTCCTGCCCGAACAATCGCAGTAATCTTTTTTGAAGATGCAAGAAATGCATCATCTACATCAGTAGAAGAGCGTGTAATGGCAACATCTGCCAACGGAATGATTTCAGAAACCAGTTTGTCTTTAGGCTCATCAGCCGCATTAATCAATTCAATCTCAGAATCGCTAGAAAGAATATCTAGTCCGCTTTGGTGTATATGGTCACAAACAACAATAGTTTTCTTTGACATTGTATGCCTTTTATTTTATTTGAAGTTGAGCCTGAAAAGGCTCATTTGAACGTAGTTTATTTAGTAAGTATTATAGAGCATTCTAGAAGAGAGTTATTTTTTAAGGATATCTCCAAACGCATCTCCAAGGGTCATGCTGTCATCCTGATTTAGATTTAGATTTTTCATCGCTTCATGCTCTTCTTGGCGTTCAAGTTGCTTAACAGAGACTCTAATACGGTCAGAATTTGAATCAATAAAGCTAATAACGCCTTTAATCTCTTGTCCTTTTTCAATTTCATCAAACTTCAATGGGTGAAGATCTTCTGTTCGAATTAAGGCATCAACATTTTCATCAAGTGCAACAAATACACCAAAATCTTTCTTATCCTTTACCGTACCTGTCACAATAGAACCACGCTTATGCTCATGGGAAAATGCTACAACTGGAGAATCTTCCAAGGCTTTTTTACTCAAAGAGATTTTTCCTGCATCCCTATCAATTTTAATAATCTTAACCTCTACTTCATCATCAACATTGAGTTCAGATTTGGCATTTTTGCTTTTATCCCATGAAACTTCTTGGTTGTGCAACAAACCTTCAATCGACCCTACTTTAACAAATGCGCCAAAGTCTGTAATGGAAGTCACCACACCCTTTACAGTATCTCCAACTCTATACTTGGAAGTAAAAGTATCTATAGGCTTTGGAAGAAGGCTCTTCAGGCTTACCCTTAACCTTCTGCCCTCTTTGTCAATTTCAATCACTTCTACGTCAATCTCTTCACCATTACTGAGGTAGTCCTTAGGATGCTTGACATTTTTATCCCAAGAAATTTTAGAAACATGCAAGAAGGCTTCAAGGTCTTCGCCAAGATCTACAAAAACACCATATGGCTCGATATTTGAAACCGTTACTGTTACAGTATCACCTAAGCCAATAATTGCATCGATATCCTCCCAAGGATCAGGGTTGGCATCTTTAATAGAAAGAGAAAGGTGTCTTTTCTTTTTATCATACTCAAGTGCTATTACATTAACCTCATCACCCTCTTGAAAATATTTGGATGGGTTTACTGGACCTTTATGTGAAATCTGAGAATAGTGAACAAGTCCATCTAGTCCGCCTACATCTACAAACATACCATAAGAGGTAATTTTCTTAATCGTACCAACAACAGGCTCTTTATTTCCAAGCAAATTAGCAACAATCTCTTCACTCTTTGCCTTATCTCTCTCTATCAACTCTTTTCTAGAGATAACCACAGACCCTTTCTCTTTGTCAACTTTAACAATAACTGCTTTAATCTTTTTACCAATAGGGTCAACTTTTGATGAAAGATATGACAGTGTACGTGGCATAAAAAATTCTAGTCCATCCGCTTCAACAACATATCCACCCTTATTCTTTTTAATAACGATACCTTCAATGATATACTCTTTCTCTTCATCATATTCAGAAATAAACTCTTTCAATGCAACACGGCTCAATGCTGCTTTTCGGGAAACTCTTCCTCTACCTTGATTGACCACCTCAATCTCATCACCGACATGAAAGGTGATATTTTCCTCTTCATCTTTAATCTCATCAAGGTTAAGATTGGCATCTCTTCCTCCACCAATGTCAACCACTACAAGATTATCTTTCTCATCAATCTTAACAATTGTACCTGTTATTAAATCACTTTTTGATTCTGATTTCTTAAACGACTCCTCAAGCATCGCCTCAAAATCGACCTCTTCAATTTCGATATCTTCGAACTTCATACCTATCCTTCACTGTGTACACAAATTTTAGCGTCATTATATCGAAATTTACTATGAGGATGCTTAGCAGAATTAGGAGAAATCAGGAACATTTCTAACCATTTTTCTCTAAAAGTAGTACTTCTCCAAATGGCACCTCCTTAAATACAGGCATACTCCATATCACATCATAGTTTGGTCTATTTTTGGGGAATATTCCCATTCCGTCAGTAAAATACAGGAGTAACGTAGGATAATCTATTGTCTTGTCAATATAATCAAACGTGGGGCGAAAGTCTGTTCCTCCACCACCACTGATAGTATAATCAAGGGGCTCTCCATGTAGAAAGGTTTGATGTGACTGCACCTTAATATCGGCAGTAATAAGATCTATCTCATAGTTTCTATGGCTTTGCATAATACCCTCTACCTCTCCAAGAAATATTGAGAGCAATGACTTATCCACGGAACCAGAAGTATCTATGGCAATAACAATACGTAGCAGATCTGACCCAAGGCTTGGCAGACAAATACCATGGTGAAGATATTTCATATTTGGTGGCATAAAACTATAGGCACTTTTGGCAAATTCGGCAATGTAGCGATAGAGTAATTCACGCCAATGTAGCTTGTGTACAAAGTACGCGGGAACAAGTATCTCTATTCCTTTGGGTAGTGCTTTTTGGCGTTTAAACTTTTGAAATATCTGCTCAAAGTACTCTTCAGCTTCTTTCTGCAATGCTGTCATCTCTTCTGCATCAATCTCTAGAAGAGAAGTCTGTTCATTGGGTGGTGTGTAGTTGCTATGGTGTTCTTCTTCACACTTTTGTTGTGATTCTTGTTCTTTATTCTGTTTCTCTGCTTTACTTTTGGCATCATCAGGCGTAGGTGCTTCAGCAGTATCAAGTGTCTGGTTATATATTAGCTCATCTTTAAGTACATCATAAATCTCTTCAGCATACATTCCATCAAACCGCTCATCATAATAGACATAGGGAGGAAGAATAAAGTTGTTCTTTACTAGTATATTGTTAACCAGCAGATCGGTTGCTGCTTGCCAGATACGACCAACCCGGTCATGTTGGCGTTGGGCATGTTTGAATACTGCATGCATTGCTCCATTAGCAAGTGCAAACTCTATCTCATCTAATGGTGCCTTTTCAATATATTCATTATTATATTTTAGGCTCACCCCATCACTACTAAAGGTTAGTGTCTCATGATTAACATCAAGATTCAGTACTGTTGCAATCGAACCAATATAAGGATGCTCAAGCATCAATTTTGCTTTTGCCTTGGCTAGCTTATCTTTATGTGTCATGGTACGATTATAACAAAGAATTTTACAAAAAAGAAGTAGAGGGAAAACGCTAATATATTTATATATTTTCGCTACAATATAGGACATGAAACGGATTGTTATCACTATTTTTCTTACCAATATTCTTTATGCTAATTTATCTACAATCGTAAGTATCTT
The DNA here is from genome assembly GCA_020525365.1 of Sulfurovum sp. Taxonomy (NCBI): domain Bacteria; kingdom Pseudomonadati; phylum Campylobacterota; class Epsilonproteobacteria; order Campylobacterales; family Sulfurovaceae; genus Sulfurovum; species Sulfurovum sp. The sequence continues at coordinate 1,260,241 of JAIZOF010000001.1, forward strand.
GCCTGAAAAAATATTTGTTAAAGCCATTGGTGGTAACCGTGTCACTGTGTCACTCATGGTATTACCAAGCAATTCTCCACATACTTACGAACCCAAACCCTCTCAAATGAAAAAAGTATCACAGGCACAACTCTACTTTGCTATTGGTGTGGGATTCGAGAAGATTTGGTTACCCAAGTTTAAAAATCTCAATTCCAATATAAACATTATTGACCTTTCACAAGGTATTGAAAAATTACCCATGACAACAGGGCACCTTCATGAAGATATACATCACCACGAAAAAGAGGGTGAACTAGATCCGCATATTTGGCTCTCTCCTACCAATATTGCAAAGATGGCAGAGCATATCTATACTGCTCTTTCCCAAGCCGATCCCAGCAATCAAGCCTATTATCAAAAAAATCTTAAAATATTTCTTGCTACAGTTCAAGCAACTGACAAAAAAATACAAAAGATACTCTCTGTTAAACCAAAAGGGACGGCTTTTATGGTCGTTCATCCTTCATGGGGCTACTTTGCTAAAGCATATGGACTCACACAGCTCCCCATAGAAATAGAAGGAAAAGAACCTAAACCCAAAGAACTTATTATGCTTATTAAAAAGGCAAAGAGAAAAAAGGTTCATGCTATCTTTACACAACCCGAACTCTCTGACAATACAGCAAAAGTTATTGCTCATGAACTGCATATCTCCCTCATTAAGATTAGTCCACTTGCTTCAGATTGGTCTACTAATCTTATACGTATTGCCAAGGCAATCGTAGGAGAAGAGTAAATGGCTGTCATTGAGATAAAGAATCTTCTGTTCTCCTATGAAAAAGATATTATTTTGGAAAACATAAACCTTACCGTTAAACCACTTGACTTTCTTGCCATCATTGGTCCTAATGGTGGAGGAAAATCCACGCTCATTAAACTCATACTTGGGCTATTGAAGCCCACCAAAGGTACCATATGTACCCTTGGCAGATTATCCTCAAAACCCCTCTCCTCTATTGGCTATGTTCCACAAAACACTAATATCAATACCGATTTCCCTATCAAAGTACTTGAAGTAGTACTCATGGGACATGTAGACGGCAAAAAACCACTTTGGGGGTATGGCAAAGAGGAGATTGTGTGTGCCATGGGTGCACTCACTCAGGTTGGTATGGAACATTATGCCCAAAGCAAGATAGGTGATCTCTCGGGGGGTCAACGTCAACGTGTGATGATTGCCCGTGCACTCTGTGCATGCCCAAAGATCTTGATGCTTGATGAACCCACCTCTAGTATTGATATCAAAGGACAAAAGGAGATCTACGAACTGCTAAAGCAACTTAATAAAACCATTACTATCATTGTCGTTAGTCACGATATTTCAGTCATTCTTGAGTATGCCAACAAGGCTGCACATGTCAATAAAAGGCTTGCCTTTCATGATATTAGCAATAAGCAGAAGACATTCCATACACATGGAAATAATGAGCATTTCTGTGAGATAGAACTGTTACAACTTCTTGGAGCCGAGAACTGTGAATCTTGTTTACCTGCAGATACCATACCAGATGACACACCCTTAAATGGTATCATGGAGGCAAGAACATGATAGAGGCACTCCAGTTCACTTTCATACAACATGCGCTTATTGCAGGCATACTTGTTTCACTTGCAGCAGGAATTATTGGTTCACTGATTGTAGTCAATCGCATGGTCTTTCTTGCCGGTGGTATTGCACATGCCTCCTATGGAGGTATTGGCATGGCAGTCTACTTTGGTTTTCCTATATTTTTTGGTGCCTCCATTTTTGCAGTACTTTCCGCACTTATTATAGCCAACCTGACCCTATACAAGCGTTACCGTATTGATACCTTTATTGGTCTTATCTGGACAGCAGGTATGGCAATTGGTATACTCTTTGTCGATATGACGCCAGGCTACAATGTTGACCTCATGAGCTACCTCTTTGGTTCTATTCTCACTGTCAATACACAAGATCTCTACTTTATGGGTGCTCTACTACTCTTCATCATTTTTTCTATCACTTTTTGGTATCGAAACATTTTAGCTGTTAGTTATGATAGTGAATATGCAAGACTTAGAGGTATTTCTGTACGCTTCTTCTATACACTAATTCTCATTCTTTCGGCACTGACAGTAGTCATTGCCATCAAGGTAGTTGGACTTATTTTGGTAATTGCTATGCTCACTATCCCTGTTTACATTGCCGAGAAAATCTCCAATACACTATGGCAGATGATGATACTCTCTGGACTCATCTCCATACTCTTCACCGTAATTGGACTTTGGTTATCCTATACCTATAATCTCACTTCTGGTGCTTCTATTATTGTTGTTTCATCTATATCATTGGTTATCTTCTTGTTTCTTATTAAGAATAGATCATAAAAATATAACCATTTTCTTTACATTCACATATCTTGACAAGTAAAATATTTGGTGCTATAATGCCGTCCACATAAGCCAAATAGGTTAACATTGGGGTATAGCCAAGCGGTAAGGCAACTGGTTTTGGTCCAGTCATTCGGGGGTTCGAATCCCTCTACCCCATCCACAATAGATTTCAGCTTGAATATAATTATTCGGGCTATAATCGCATACTTCATTTGACGCGGGATAGAGCAGTTTGGTAGCTCGTCGGGCTCATAACCCGAAGGTCGGTGGTTCAAATCCGCCTCCCGCAACCAAAATCTTATCAAATACAATGATTATACTACTACAGATAAACAATATTTAGGAAATATTGACAACAATCTTACCATTTTGTACATCAAACTCAACACTACTGCCATCAATAACCTTATCTTCAAGAATAAGCTCAGCAAGTCTATCCTCAACCACTTCATAGAGTGCACGTTTCAAAGGTCTTGCACCATAAACAGGGTCAAATCCTGCCTCAGCAATATAGGTTTTGGCAGTAGTAGTAAGTGTAATAGTAATATCACGTTCTGCTAACTTGTTTTGAATACCCTTGAAGAGAATATTTACAATATGAGTAATTGCATCCAGATCAAGTGGATTAAAAATGACGATATCATCAAGACGATTAAGGAATTCTGGCTTAAAATAAAATTTCAACTCATCATTGACTGCTTTTCTTCTCTCCTGAGGATTATCAAATTCTACAATCTTGTCAGAAGCAATATTAGATGTCATGATGATAATGGTGTTCTTAAAATCTACCGTTACTCCTTTATTGTCTGTTAGACGACCATCTTCAAGTACTTGAAGTAGTATATTGAAAACATCTGGATGTGCTTTCTCAATCTCATCAAAAAGTACAACAGCATATGGTTTTCTTCTCACAGCTTCGGTTAGCTGACCACCCTCATCATACCCAACATATCCTGGAGGTGCACCAACCAGCCTACTTGCTGCATGCTTCTCCATATATTCACTCATATCAATACGGATAAGTGACTTTTCACTGTCAAAGAGGAATTTTGCCAATGTCTTGGCTACTTGTGTCTTTCCAACACCAGTGGATCCAAGAAATATAAAGCTTCCAATAGGGCGATTGATATCACTCAGACCTGCTTTATTGCGCTTGATAGCACGTGCGATGGCTCTCAGTGCCTCTTCTTGTCCGATGACCTCCTCTTCAAGGACATCCTCAATATGGAGAATTTTCTCTTTTTCACTTTGAAGCATCTTGTTAACAGGAATACCTGTCCAGCGACTAATAATACTGGCAATCATCTCTTCATCAACTGAGTTCTTTAGTAAAGTTCCCTCTCTCATCATATGTGTCCACTTCTCTTCAAATGACTTGAGTTCTGACTGCTTCTTGGGAATTTGACCATACTCAATCTCTGCTGCCTTATTAAAATCACCCTCTCGTTTTACAGTCTCTGCTTGATGCTTAAGTGATTCAATAGCAGACTTAGTCTCTGCAATATGACTAAATACCTGTTTCTCACTCTCAAACTGATTCTGGAGACTCATGCGATGCTCTTCAAGGTTGGCAAGCACTTTTTCAATCTCCTCAAGACGTACAGCATTTTTATTACCCTCTTCCATCTTGAGTGCCTCCTTCTCTACTTGAAGTGCAGAGATCTCACGCTTAACGCGTGCCAATTCGGTCGGCTCACTCTCAATTTGCATCTTTAGCTCTGCTGCTGCTTCATCAATCAAGTCAATTGCTTTGTCTGGTAGAAATCTGTCGGTAATATAACGGTCTGAGAGCTTCGTTGCCACAACAAGTGCACTATCAGTGATGATTACATTATGATGTGTTTCAAGACGCTCTTTAATTCCTCTGAGTATCTGTAGTGCTTCATTGATATTTGGCTCATCCACCTTAACTGGCTGGAAACGTCTTTGGAGTGCAGTATCTTTCTCAAAATACTTTCTATACTCTTTAAGTGTGGTTGCACCAATGGTATGCAACTCTCCGCGTGCAAGGGCAGGCTTAAGGATATTTGCCGCATCCATACTTCCTTCACTTGCACCCGCACCCACAATGGTATGAATCTCATCAATAAAGAGGATGATATTACTTGCCTCTTTCACCTCATCAATCACTGCCTTAAGTCTATCTTCAAACTCACCACGATACTTTGCACCAGCAATAAGACGGCTCATATCAAGTGAGACGACACGCATATTTTGTAAACTCAGTGGTACCTCTTTGCTAACAATACGTTGTGCCAAACCTTCGACAATGGCAGTCTTTCCTGTACCTGGTTCTCCAATGAGAATTGGGTTATTTTTGGTTTTACGAATCAGAATCTGCATCACACGCTGCACCTCTTCATCACGCCCAATCACTGGATCAAGTTCACCATCAATTGCTTTTTGATTCAGGTCTATTCCATACTGTGCTAGTGCCTCAAATGTTTCATCTGCAGACTGTGAGTCAATCTGCTTACCACCCCTGATGGACTCAAGTGTTTTTTTAAGCTCAGTAATATCCACATACTTTCCAATGGTATCTTCAATAAAACTCTCATTGATATTGGCAACGAGCCATGTGTCGACCGCAAGATACTGGTCTCCATTGGTTACCATAGTTCCTTCGGCTTTTTGAAGTGAATGTACAAAATTCTGACCAAGCCTAATGTTCTCCTTGGTCACAGTCGAAACCGAAGATAGTTTTTGTGCCATACTCTTGGTCTCAAGTTCAATGGTTGCTCTTTCTGTATTCATTCTATTGAGTGCTTGATTGAGAATGGAGTTACTATTGGTCAATAGTGCCCAAATAAGATGAATTGGTTCTACTTCTTGATTTTTATTATGTAGCGCAAGAGAAACCCCAGATTCGATGGTCTCTTGCATTTGATTGGTTAGTTTTTCTAAAATACTCATCATGACTCCCTTTTGGTTCATTTATATCGATAAATGCATTATATACCTTTAGTCATATATTGTCAAGTTTCTTTATAGAAATAATTTAATTTTAGTTACTTTTTCAAAATAAACCAAATTGATCCTAGTACTAGAACCATAATCATAGGTACCATCCACAGTCTTTCTTGCATGGTACTAAAAAAAGCTATGATTGTCTCACTGGCAAAATAGGCACTCAGCCCAATGACACAAACAAAGAAAACCGATGCAAATAGGTTGAAAAATATAAACTTTTTAAAATCATACTTTGCCAATGCCATAGAGATAGGTACGATTGTTTTTACCCCATAAATAAATTTTTGAATAAAAATTGCCAAAATACCATATTTCCGCATGATAAGTGTTGCTAGTGCTAATTTTCGTTTATGTTTGGCAAAGTATGGTTGTATCTCTTTTTTTTGATACTTTCCTAAATAAAACAAAACATTATCTCCCAAAAAGTTTGTTGTAGCCGCTATGACCAATACCGTAACAAGATCCATGTGTCCCATATAAGAGAAAACCCCTGCTGCTGCAACAATAACAAATGAGCCACCAAAAGAGAAAAATGCAACCGCAAGATATCCCCAAGTTTCAAGTAATGAAAAATCCATACATTATCCTATATTAAATTGAGAAATCATAACGAATTTTAGTTAATGCCAGCCCACAGGTACTAGATGAGTATTATAAAATTGTCTAAAGGAATGGGGGGGGGATTAAAGGGAAATATAAATAGATATGTTAGAGATAACATTTTATAAAACTTGGTGTACAGTTTTAGGGAAAGTAAGAAAGTGTATCATTTTAGTATACGATGAAGAAGTTTTGTATCTATCTCACTTAAGAGATAGATACAATAATTTAAAAAAGAGTCTTATTTGAGACCTGCAATATAGTCAGCAACTGCTTTGATATCTGCATCACTCATAGAAGCAACTTGACCTTTCATTAACTTACCCATACCATGTGTATTAAGTGTACCTGCTTTATAGCCTTTAAGTGCCTCAACTGTTTTTGCAGCACTCTGTCCTTGAATGACATTAGATTTACCAAGTGCTTTTTTCTCACCTTTTTGTCCATGGCATCCTGCACATTTAGCAAATAGTGCTGCACCGTCAGCCATAAGAAGTGTTGACCCTGCGAAGAGTGTTGCAATTATAATTTTTTTCATTTATGTATCCCTTAAGTTTGAATTTTGGCATTATTATGCGACATGATTATAGCGTATGTAATTTAAATAAATATTTAATATTGCATCAAATTATAACCACCTATCCTAAATGATACTCATAATATTATAGCAATTAGCAGGATGGAACATTGCCAGAATCAGAAGCATACTCATATGCAAAATCATACACATCATTTACATATTTGTTTTTCAATTTTGCCTTTGGGCATATCTTTTGAACCTCTTTTTGAAACTTACCCTCATCTTTAAGCTTTTCCCACTCATCTTGAGTATGCTTTATTGCAAACTTAGCACCATTAAATCCACATACAGATTTAAGTTTTTTCATGTAGATCTTTTTACCTTTCTCCACACTAGCAGATGCAGTCGATGAGAATACCACTACTCCAAGAAGTATTGCTACAATAAATTTAGTCATATGTATCATGATTTTTCTCCTTAATGTTTGTTGTAAAACAAAAGAATCATAACATATAATTGTAAAAGTATTATTTAGTATATAAGCAATTTAAAAATAAAATCTCTGATTATTTTTTAAAAGAATAGTATACCTCCAAGAGGAAAGCAAAAAATCAAAAAAAGGATAGAAAATGGCAATAAAGGAACTCATTGTAGGAGGTGGATGTTTTTGGTGTACTGAAGCAGTATTCGAAAGACTCAAAGGGGTCAGCGATGTAGAGAGTGGTTATGCCAACGGTGACACACCAAACCCAGACTACCGTTCTGTCTGTCGTGGTAACACTGGCTATGCAGAAGTAATCAAAATCACCTATAACAACGAGGTAATAGATCTTGACACTCTTTTTGATATATTTTTTGCCACACACAACCCAACACAGCTCAACCAACAAGGTGCCGATGTGGGTACACAGTACAGAAGTTGTATTTGCTATCAGAGCAATGAAGAGTTGGAAGCTGCAAAGTATGCCATGGAGCGCGCGCAGAAAGATTACACCAATCCTATTGTCACAACACTTGAGCCCCTAAAAAATTACTACCGTGCAGAAGATTACCACCAAGATTACTATCGCCAAAACCCTATGCAGGGCTACTGTAATGCTGTCATCCCGCCAAAGATTGAAAAACTGATGGAAAGGTTTGAAGACAAGGTAGCAAAATAAAAGCTACAGTTTTTTTTGGGGGGGGGTAGTAGCTTCAAGTAATCTCTTTCTCGCTCATACATAATATTAAAATATTTTACCTAAAACCACTTACCGGTCTCCCAACGGATTATCACTACGTTTTTTAACCTTATGCTTTTGCTCTTGATCAATGTGTAATTTACTGAAGGTTACCTGATTGGCAATAATGCACCCTTTGCAGCCTGGTTCACAGACATGGTGAAGTTTCATGCACCACTCTTTGATCTCACCATTTGTACCCAAAAATTGACACCCCCATCCACTTGACACTCTAAACTCCTTTTGCTACCTAATGACAAAACCGTCACTCTCTACTTCTACATCACCTATGCTCTCATAGTGAATATCTTCAACATCACTCGTGGGAGATCCCTCTTTAAGTATCTGCAATACACAAGGAAAGTCGGCATCTTCATCAACAATGAATGCCACTGTCTCCACTGTACCATCATTAAGATTCTGTATGTAACCATTGAAACCTGCACGCATCATCGCCTGAGAAACAGACTTTCGATAAAAGACACCCTGCACCTTGCCTATTGAGATAAATCTATACCACTCCATGACTAAACCTTGCACTCTTCTTTGAGCCCCTGAAGAAACTCAATAATACGAAGTTGAAAAAGGCGTTCCTCCTCATCTTTCTCATCAAGACACTCGTGCAGTTTTATTAAAAGTCCAATGTTAATCTTTTCACAAAAACGCTTCACTTCACACGCCTCTTTATTTACCTGCTGAACAAGATGCTCAAAGTCTAAACCATTATCTGTAATAATCTTTGCATGATACTCTTTAACCGTATCAATCAATAATGCTGCACGCTCTTGATCATCACCATAAATCTCATAAGCAATCTCTTTCATTTTCTGTTTTTCGCATTCACACATCTCTCCATTGCTTGAAATCATGAGTGTTAATATCTTTGCCCTAAACTCTAAAGAGCTGTGGTGATAAACCAGAAATTCACGAAACATCTTCATGATGGAACGCTTAAATGATTTAAACATTACTAATCCTCTGCGTTAATTAACATCATTTTAACAAAATAATACTATAGTTTTATAATTTTTCATAACTCAAATCTTGAAATAGGCTTCTTTAAGCATACACATAACATAAATCATTGTGGATATTATTTCAAATTTGAGTTAAAATGAGGAAATACATGAATAACATAGACCTTGTCATCATTCTCACCACAGCATTTCTTGGCAGTATTGGACACTGCATCGGTATGTGTGGCGGTATTGTTGTTGCTTACAGTTCTAGCAAAATTAATCAAAACTCCCCTTGGAGCCGTCAAGTTCTTTCACATCTAGCATACAATTTTGGGCGTATTACTACTTATGCTGTACTGGGAGCAATTTTTGGTTTTATAGGAAAGGTAATTGCCTTTACGCCTACCACCAAAGGAGTACTTTTTGTACTAACGGGAACCTTAATGATTCTCGCAGGTGCTTCATTGCTTGGTAATTTTACACTCCTCAGCTCTGCGGAGTACTCTATTTCCAAACAAGGGTGGTTTAAGAAGATGTTTCAAAAACTGATTAAAGATAGTTCTCTTTTTAGCTTCTATACGCTAGGAATGCTCAATGGCATCATTCCCTGTGGTCTGGTCTACTCTTTTGCCATCTTTGCTGCATCAACTGCCAACCCTCTGTGGGGAGCCATTGTTATGGCAACCTTTGGACTAGCAACCATCCCTGCCCTTTTCTTTCTTGGGGCCATTACCAAGTTTCTTCAGCATGGCAACCTACGTGGTACCATGATGAAACTTGCTGCTATGCTGGTAATTTTCTATGGGATTCTTACTCTTTACAAAGGGTATAAATTCATTGTCTACCCCAAAGAGACACAAAAGATGATAGACCAGATGCAATCAGGTAGTATCAAGAGTAAATTAGAGGGAAAGTGTGGTGGTGGCATGAAGTGTGAGCCAGGAAAATGTGGGTAAGTTGCTGCTGGTGGCTTTTACGCTATACTACACTTCATGAATCACATCAAACACTACGCCTACCCCCACACCCCTATACACTTTAATTTCAAGCAAACTATTACCAGATTTTTTGTAGAAGAGATACCTCTTTATTGCTTTACTCACAGTGGAAACCACCTTATACTCAAGATAAAAAAGACTGACATGAGTACTTGGAAACTTATTACTGTACTTGCCAAGGCAACAGGGCTTTCTGAGCGTGACATTGGTTATGCTGGACTCAAAGACAAAAGTGCCACCACTATTCAATACTTTTCCATTCCAAAACAGGCAGAAAAGATGCTCAATAAAAATCTTTCAACTGAGCGGGTAGAGGTACTTGAGCGTATACTCAACAAGGCGCCACTAAAAGTTGGGCATCTCAAAGGTAACCGCTTTTGCATCATACTGCACAGCATAAATGAAAAAGATGCAAAATGCTTTCATGTTACTGCCAAGATGATGCAGACAAAAGGTATTCCCAACTACTACGGCTACCAGCGTTTTGGAGAGGATGGCAAAAGCTATCTTCAAGGTAAAGAGATTGCTCACTCAGGAAAGAGACTCAAAGGAAGCCGTGAGAAACTGATGGTTGCCGCCTATCAAAGTTACCTGTTTAACAAATGGCTACAAAGTCGTGTGAAGCTCTCAAAGGTTATTCAGTCTGAAAAATTGAATATTGCTAGCAAAAAACTGAAGTATCCATTACCACTTGTAGAAGTACTTGCCAAACAGACACAATTTTTCAAACTCTTTTTAGGCGACATATTAATGCCTTATCCGTATGGAAAACCAGTATGCATTAAAGAGATGAGAGAAAGTGCAAAACAGTTTGAGAAGAAAAAGATTTCACCAACAGGGTTGCTGTGTGGTGCCAATGCACTGCGTGCACAAAATGATGCGTACCATCTTGAAGGATTTTTTGATGATGATGAGCTAACCAGTCTCAAAGGCGATAGACGTTTTGCTTGGATTTGGCCAAAAGAGGTCGAAACAGAATACAACAAAGAAAAAAAACAACTTACAGTAAACTTCTATCTTCCCAAGGGAGCTTATGCTACTACTTTTTTGGAAGAGATAGGAAAGTTTTCACTCAAAGAGTAAACTACTGCTTTTTCTTGGTCGTATCACAAAGCCTCCAGCCATCACGCTTAGTGGTTTTTCGCTTTTTTCCTCTTTTGTTTATGCCTTCTTTAGAAATAGGTTTCTTAAAGGCAGGTTTTTGTTTACGTTGTGAGGGTTGCAATAAATAGCCTCTAGATTTTACTTCTTTGGGAGCATACTCTGGCAGAATTACCTCTTTAATCTTACCATGAAGCACCTTCTGTAGATCATGAAGCTGCTCGATCTCGTCGGGGCTGACAAGGGTAATTGCTACCCCCTTCTTGCCTGCTCTCCCCGTGCGTCCAACACGATGAATAAAGTCATGCTTAACATGGGGGATATCATAGCTAATAACCACATCCAAATTGGTAATATCTAGCCCACGTGCAGCAATATCTGTAGCAACAAGTATCCGATAATGCCCATTTCTAAAAGAGAGTAGTGACTTTTTACGTTCTTGATGCATCCGTTCTCCATGGAGTATTCCAACCTTGTAGTCCCACTCTCTTAGCCCTTTGGCAACACCATCTGCAATCTCTTTTTTACGGACAAAAATAAGTACTTTTTTAAAATGATTAGAAGAGATAAGCCATGCTAGCAGTGCACCTTTTTTACTACGAACAACAGGATAGAGATACTGCGTAATAGTATCAGCAATCCTCCCAAGAGGATCAATCTCAATGCGTTTGAGTGGTTTAATATAAGTTTTAGTAAGCTTTACCACACGTGGCGTAATGGTTGCAGACACAATCACCTTCTGAGAACGTTCTGTCATCACTAAAAATATCTTTTTCAAATAAGGAACAAACCCCATATCAAACATCATATCAGCCTCATCCACAACAAGATGCTTAATACCTTTAATATCGATACGGTGTGCCTCTATGTGTTCAAGTACACGTTGCGGTGTTGCCACCACCACATCCATCCCATGCTCAAGACGCTTGATCTCATCTGTACGCTTACCTCCCCCTTGAAGCAGCACAATACGCAACCTTAGTGCCTCAACATAAGGCTTTGCCACTTCATACAGTTGTTGCGCCAGCTCTTTTGTTGGAGAGAGAATGAAAAGTTTAGGATAGTGGTGCATTGATGGTTCTTGGGGTACAATCATATCAAGTAATGGCAATAAAAAAGCAAGTGTCTTACCGCTACCTGTCTGTGCTGACGCAATAATGCTACTACCATTTTTGAGTACTGGTATCAGTTTTTTCTGAATGGGTGTTGGCTCTTTCAGTTCCTGTATCTCAAGGATTTCGAGTAGTGACTCAGAGAGCCCAAAAGAAGTAAAAGACATACTAATCGAGATTAAGGTCTTTTTTCTGCTGACGCCTTTGGAGACGCATCTTAAGCTTGGCAAGTTCACGCATATCAACATGCGTATCACTTTCATCAACAATCTCAACACCGAGAATGGTTTCAACACAATCTTCAAGTGTTACAATCCCTTCCATCTGATCATACTTATCGAGCACAAGAAACATATGTTCTTTCTTCTCAATAAAGAGATCAAGTGCCCACGAGACAGGCACCTGTTCATTAATACGATAGATATCTTTCTCGATATCATTGATTTTTCTGCTATCATCTTCAAGTGCTTGCTTAAAGAGTTGTTTTGTCAGTATCATTCCAGTAACATTCTCTATATTGTCATGATAAACTGGAATACGGGAATATTTAAAGATATCAGGCTCATTAGCAATAACATCTTGAATGGTACGGTTGTGTTCAATGGCAAAAACCACGCTTCTGGGTGTCAGAATGTTATGCACTTTAATATCGTCGAGTTTGAGAATATTCTCGATGATATCAGACTCCTGCTCGTCAAGTACTCCCTCATCTTCACTTAATAGTGCACTCTCAAGTAACTCTTCCTTACTTAAGCTTTGCCCTTCATTATCCTTTTTAATACGGTTTGTTACAAAGAGTGTTAGAAGAATAATGGGGTAGGTAAGCCAAATAAAAAATTTGATAATATATGCCGCCAAGGGTGAAAGTTGTTTCCAGTAGGTTGCACCAATAGTTTTTGGAATAATCTCTCCAAAAAAGAGGATGGCAAAGGTTAAAACAGCAGAGACCCAAAAAAGTGCTCCAGAACCAAATACATGTTCTGCCTGTACACCTACTGCTGCCGCACCAACAGTATTTGCAACAGTATTAAGAATGAGAATGGAGGCGATAGACTTATTGATATTCTTTTTATGCCATTTAAACAGTTTTCCCACTTTGGGATTCTCTTTTTCTAGTACAGAGATAAATGGTATCGTAATTGAAAGAAGAACCGATTCCAATACCGAACAAACAAAAGAGACAATAACTGCACCTAAAAAATATATTACCAGTAAATCCATAGTGTATTGCTATCCTTTTTAAAGTAAAATAATAGTCGCAAGACCCAAAAATACAAAAAATCCAACAATATCTGTTACTGTTGTCAGAATGACCGTACTACCAATGGCAGGGTCAATTCCAAATCGTTCTAGTAGTAGTGGAATAACTGAGCCAAAAAAACCGGCACTAAGTAGATTAATAATCATTGCCATTGCAATAACCACACCAAGCATCCCCTTATTAAACCATATTGCAGCAATAATACCAATAATAAGTGCAAAAATGAATCCATTAACAAGTGAAAGGATGACCTCCTTTCTAATAGTGCGATAAGCATCATTCTTGGCAATCTCGCCTAGTGCCAACTGTCGCACAACGACAGTTAAAGATTGTGTGCCAGCATTACCACCCATAGAGGCAACAATGGGCATTAGTACCGCTAGCGCCACATATGCTTGAAGTGTCTCTTCAAATATTCCAATGACCAGCGAAGCAATAATGGCTGTAGAGAGGTTAATTCCTAACCATATTGCACGTGCCTTTCCTGCTTTAAGAAGACCATCATCCTCTTCAGCATCATCATTAACCCCTGCTAAGTGGTATATTTGATCTGTCGCATGTTCATTAATGATATCATAAATGTCATCAGAGGTAATACGCCCAAGTAATTTACCATACTCATTGACAATTGGCATAGAGTTTAAGTCATATTCCTGAAACTTTTGAACAATCTCTTTAATATCATCATGATCATGTCCAATAATTGGTTTATACTTCTCAGGGTTCTCCCAAATATCCTCTCTGAGTGTCTTTTGCGGATCAAAAACAATCAAATCATCAAGCCCAACACCATAACGCAAATAGTCTTCATCGTCGGTTACAAAGAGGTAGTTAATATTCTCTAGTGCTCCTTCACGTTTAAGTTTGGCAAACCCTTTAATAACATCTTCAACCTTTTGATCAAGTTTGGCAGAGTAAACCTCCACCTGCATGTAAGCACCAGCTTCATCTTCTTCATACTGCTTAAGCTGAAGAATATCCTTCTGATCCTCTTTATCAAGCTTCTCAAAAACCTCTTTTGCCACAGAGTCATCATGCTCTTCAAGCTCCTGAATAAAGTCGGTCTGATCATCAGATTCCATTTCCGAAAGTGACTCTGCAATTTCCTGTGGGGTGAAGCTCTCAACAATATCCCCAAAGTAGCGATCAGGAAGTTCCAATGCAACATCGGCAATAAGCTCTTTGGGGATATGCTTCAGCGCTTCACCAAAGTCACTCTCATTCATATCCTTAAGAAGATTGGCAATCTCAGAAGGATGAAGCTCATCTTGTGGATGAATATTGAGATAATGTTTGAGCTTATCCATGCTATGCTTCCTTATTATAAAAATACGCAGTATTATACTCGAATTTGAGAGAGAATAAAAGAGATAAAGATTGTATCTATCTTGTTGTTTTAGTATAAAATCATATTGTAATACTTTAGAATTAATTAACTTCTACTATTTTTGTTCATAAAGGGGCACCCCCCTAAGCAATAGAGGGAAGATAATTTAAAGTTGTGGACCAGCAGATGCAAAATCAAACTCTCCACCTTTATCATCATAGCGGTGGAAGTTCTCGATAAACATCTTAGCAAGTTTTGCTAACATTGTGTCATATTCTACTTTATTAGCCCAAGTATTTCTCGGGTTTAGCACCATATTATCTTTAACGCCATCAAGTGTTTTGGGAATTTTCAAATTAAAAGTTGATAGTGTCTCAAACTCAGCATTATTAATGGAGCCATTGAGAATACCATCGATACATGCTCTAGTATCCTTGATGCTCATACGTTTACCTATGCCATAAGGACCACCTGTCCATCCAGTATTCACCAGATAGACATTGACGTTATGCTCATCAATCTTCTTCCCAAGAAGTTCTGCGTAGACAGTCGGGTGCAATGGTAAAAATGCTTCACCAAAACAAGCAGAGAAGGTTGCAACTGGTTCAGTAATGCCACGTTCAGTACCAGCAACTTTTGCTGTATATCCACTTAAAAAATAATACATTGCCTGTTCTTTAGTTAATTTACTAACTGGTGGCAACACCCCAAATGCATCAGCAGTAAGGAAAATAATATTATTAGGGTGACCTGCCTGCAAGTCAGGTTTATGGTTTTTAATGTGTTCAATAGGGTAAGAAACACGGGTATTTTCTGTTTTAGAGCTATCAGAATAATCAACATTTCCATTTTTATCTGCTACAACATTCTCAAGTAGTGCGTCTTTAATAATGGCACCATAAATTTCAGGCTCAGACTTAGGATCAAGATTAATTACTTTAGCATAACATCCACCCTCAAAATTGAAGACACCGTTATCATCCCATCCATGCTCATCATCACCAATGAGTGCACGATGCGGATCAGTAGAAAGTGTCGTTTTTCCTGTACCAGAAAGTCCAAAGAAGAGACAAACATCCCCTTCTTTTCCAACATTGGCAGAGCAATGCATAGAGAGCTTTCCTTCAAGCGGTAGCCAGTAGTTCATCATAGAAAAAATACCTTTTTTCATTTCACCACCATACCAAGTCCCACCAATAATAGAAATATTGTCTTCAATATTAAATACAACAAAGACATCAGAATTAAGTCCATGCTCTTTGTATTTCTCATCGACTACTTTACAAGCATTATAAACAGTAAACTCAGGCTCAAAACACTCCAATTCCTCTTCTGTAGGGCGAATGAACATATTTTTAACAAAGTGTGCCTGCCACGCTACTTCTGTAATGAAACGAATAGAACGCCTACTTGCCTTACTTGCGCCGGTAAAGACATCCATGATATATATCTTCTTGCCTGAAAGCTGATTTCTCGTAAGATCTAAAAGTTCTTCATAGACTTCTTTTTTAATTGATCTATTGACATCACCCCATGCAATATGCTCATTTGAAGGTGGCTGATCCACAAAATACTTATCTTTTGGACTTCTTCCAGTAAAGATACCTGTATCACACATTGCTGTGCCTGAAGTAGAAATCCTACACTCTTGTTTGTTTATCTCATACGATTGCAACTCATCATAACTCAAATTGTAATAGACTTCTTGAATGTCTTTTAACCCTAGTTTATCAAGTCTATTGGGCGTTCTGGTACTCATTGGTATCCTCTTTTATTTAAATGCTATGCCAAAAGCATATCTCAAAAAAAATACCTTTTCTGAAATATACCTTTTTATTATAAAGCAAGAAACCCTTACTTTATAATAGATTTCTATTTAAAAATAGAAAGAAGCACACCAGCTGCAACTGCTGAACCAATAACTCCTGCCACATTAGGACCCATCGCATGCATCAGTAGAATATTTCCTGGCTTTGCCTCGGAACCAACCTTGCTTGAAACACGTGCTGCCATTGGTACTGCAGATACCCCTGCAGACCCAATCAGTGGGTTAATAGGCTCGCTAGAGAACTTATTCATAACTTTTGCCATCAATACACCAGCTGCTGTACCTGCTGCAAATGCAAGTAGGCCAATAACCATAATACCCAGTGTCTCAGGAACAAGAAACTTATCTGCCTGTAGTGTCATACCAACACCAAATCCAAGAAAAATAGTTACAATATTAATCAGTGAGTTTTGCATCTCATTACTCAATCTATCCACCACACCAGACTCTTTAGCAAAATTACCAAACGCAAAGGATCCCATCAGTGGTGCTGCATCGGGTAGCACTAAAGTAATCATCATAATCACCACCAAAGGAAAGACAAGTTTTTCTAGTCTATGTACCTTTCTGCTCGTCTTCATCACAATCTTACGCTCTTCTTCTGTCGTTAATGCCTTCATAATTGGAGGCTGAATAACTGGCACAAGTGCCATATAAGAGTATGCTGCAACAGCAATTGCTCCTAACATCTCAGGAGCCAATGCTGAAGCAATGAAGATTGAGGTTGGACCATCCGCACCCCCAATAATAGAGATAGCTGCAGATTGTTTCAAAGTAAAGTCAACCATACCAGTGTATTGTGAGAGTGCTGCAGCACCAACCAAAGAACCAAAAATACCAAACTGTGCTGCACCACCAAGTAGTGCTGTTTTGGGGTTAGCAAGTAGCGGACCAAAATCAGTCATTGCCCCTACTCCCATGAAAATCAACAAAGGAAAAAACTCATTAGCAATACCCATACCATAAATAATCCCCAGCATTCCATGTGGTCCTGTCATATTGGCAATAGGAATGTTTGCCAGCAATCCACCAAAGGCAATAGGTAATAGCAACAATGGTTCAAATCCTTTACCGATCGCAAGATAGAAGAGAATAAAGATAATAATGAACATAATTACACGTCCCCAACTTTGGGAAAATTTACTCACCTCCACACCCTGACCATTTTTTACACCCTCTTTAGGATTGATGATTGCATCCAAACCTGTGGTGTGAAAAAAACTAACAATGAGCTCGGTCACACTTTTTGGATGATAGCTTGCTTTCTCTTCAGCGATTAACTGCTCTTGTGTCTTAAAGTGACGCATGCCACTTTCTTGTTCATTAGCAGTTGCTGTATTTGTTAAAAAGGCAAATATAAAAAGTGTAGAGAACAACAGATACTTAATCTTCATAATTACTCCATTGTAGCAAGTAGTTGTCCATCAGTGACCGCATCATTCACGTTGATATTAATAGACTTAATCGTACCTGCCTGAGGTGCTGCAATATCAATCTCCATTTTCATTGCTTCAAGAATCATAATCACCTCACCTTCTGCAACATTGTCTCCTGCATTTTTCAAAATCTTCCAAACATTACCTGGGGTCTGAGAATGGATTTCAATACTTCCCTCTCCACTAACCACAGGTGCTGCTGGTGCTGGTGTAGACGTAGGTGTTGTTGTCATCGGTGCAATTTGAACATCACCACTTCCCTCTGCCACTTGAACGCTATACTGCTTACCGTCAACTACTACCGTATAATTTCCTGCCATATTTCTTTCTCCACAATTATTTTCTTTACCTTTTCTTACCATCAATGGTGATTCACCCTTGAGGAACGCAATACCTTTCTGGTCACATGATGCTGCAATAAAAATATTTTCTTCAGTTGTTTCTAGACCTTCTTCTTCAAGAATTTTTGTCCAGTGCACGATAGATTTTGTCTCATCCCTGTCAGCAATATCAAGAGGATTTTCTATAGTCGGATCAAGCTTAAGCTTCTGGCTTGCCAACTCAACAATCTTACGATCTGGCTCCACCGGTGTCTTACCAAAGTATCCTAATACCATTTTTCCATAACCTGGAGCAATTTGCTTCCATGGTCCAAACATCACATTGGCATATGCTTGTTGCCAATAAAACTGACTGACAGGTGTTACTGAAGTACCATAACCGCCACGCTCAACAACCTCTTTCATTGCCTTAATGACTTCATCAAATTTATCAAGATCACCATTATCTCTCATCATCTGTGTATTGGCAGTCAGTGCGCCACCTGGCATTGGAGAGAATGGAATAAGTGGACTAACTTGTGTTGCCTCTGGTGGAACCATATATTCGGCTAAACACTCCTTAAGTCTCTCTTCATATTTGAGAACCTTGTCAAGCTTCAAATCACCAAGATTGTAGTTTGTCCCTTTTGTTGCATGTAACATTGTTAGAATATCAGGCTGGGAAGTACCGCCACTAACTGGACTTGCTGCCATATCAATACCATTGGCACCTGCTTCAAGTGCTGCAAGATAGGATGCTACAGAGACACCTGCTGTCTCATGTGTGTGTAACCTCAAATGAATACTGTCGCCTAAAAGATTTCTTGCCATTGCAATGGTCTCATAGACCTTATGAGGATTGGCTGTACCTGAGGCATCCTTAAAACAGACAGAATCAAACTCTATACCACTGTCAAGTATATTTCTCAGTGTTTTCTCATAGAATGGCACATCATGTGCTCCTTTGCATCCTGGAGGTAGATCCATCATGGTTACGACTACTTCGTGGTTCATGTTGTGCTTCTTGATACACTGTGCTGAATACTCAAGGTTATTAACATCATTGAGTGCATCAAAGTTACGTACCGTTGTAGTACCATGCTTGGCAAACATTTTTGCAAAAAGGTCAATCATCTCACGACTTCCGGTATCAAGCATAACCGTATTGATACCACGAGAGAGGACCTGAAGATTTGCTTCAGGTCCTACAATCTCACGGAATCCATCCATCATCTCAAATGCATTCTCTTGAAGATAAAAGAAAAGTGACTGAAAACGTGCACCACCACCAAATTCAAAGTGCGTAACTCCTGCCTCTTTCGCTGCCTCAACCGCTGGAAAAAAGTCGTCCATTAATACACGACCACCAAAGACAGACTGAAAACCATCTCTGAACGTCGTATCCATTACATCAATATATTTTTTAGCCATTTAAAACCTTTTATTTGTATTTATCTTTACGAAATTCTGCAATTGTTGCAACGATAGCAGCTATATGATGAGTGTCTTGTGTCTGATCAGATTGTAAAGATGAAGTTGATACTTCTGGTGTTTTTTCGAGGAAATACTTATTAATAATCTTTGCTTGAAGCTTCATGACTTGTACCAATACAAGTAAAAAAATAAAGACAATCAGCATACCAAGCATCATAAACTTGAGAGCTTCGCCTACGAGTGAATATTCCATTTATGGTTACCTTTATCAATTGGTTTACAAATTTTAAACCCGTTTTGCTTTGGGTTAGTTAAAAAATTTTGGTTATCTTCGCTTTTTTCTACGATTGTTGGAACGGGTAGCTTTTTGTTTATTTTCATAACCTTCTAACATGCCATCTACAGTCTGCTGATCAAAGCCTATCTGATCTCCAGTATTATACCGCTCTTGCTCAATCACCCTAGAAACAAGCTTTTCAAGAAGTACTTCCTTGTTTATGTCTCCAAGCACTTCAATAACCTGTTTTGCTTCAGTGTGAACCGATAATGCACGTATCTGATCAGCAAGATACCCTATGCTCGTATCATTCAGCTCTTCGTTGTCCTGAATAGTTGCCAAACACATCTGGGCTCCTACCTCTTTTTGAATACGCTGCAATTCTTTAAACTCTTCAGTGGTCACCAAAGTAATTGCTTGCCCTCTTTTGCCTGCACGTCCTGTACGACCAATACGATGGACATAGCTTTGTGGGTCAAAAGGAATATGATAGTTAAAAACATGGGTTACATCCTTGACATCCAACCCTCGTGCAGCAACATCGGTAGCAACCATAATTTTTGTCTCTCCTCTGCGGTAAGATCGAATGAGTACTTCACGATCTTGTTGCTCAAGATCTCCATGTAAACCCGTAGCATTAAAACCCAGTGCATTCAAGTGCTCTGTTAGTCTATCAACTTCACGCTTCATGCGACAAAAGATAATACATTTATTGATATCTTCTGTTTCTAACAGCTTTACAATGGCTGTATCACGTTGACTCTCATTAATAACACAATAGCGTTGCTCAATCACATTATTGGTTGTCTCTTCTTCACCAATAACTGAGATAAATTCTGGCTGATAGAGAATATGATTAGCAAGCTCCTTAATGGGTTCAGGCATCGTTGCTGAAAAAAGCAATGTTTGACGATTTTGTGGAATATATTCAAAAATATCCTTAATCTCATCAAGAAAGCCCATATCAAGCATCTCATCTGCCTCATCAAGTACAACAATCTCGGGATTGAGCACATCAATCTTTCCTTTATGATAGAGATCTTTCAATCTGCCTGGTGTTGCTACCACAATCTGTACTCCTTTATGAATAAGTGCAATCTGTCGACCATACCCTACCCCACCATAGACAGTCAGAGTACGTATACCAGCAAAACGCCCAAGATGATAAAGCTCATCACTCACCTGCGTAGCAAGCTCACGTGTAGGGGTAATAACAAGTGCACGCTCAATCTCACCTCTAGCAAGTTTGTCCATCATTGGTAGTCCAAAAGCTGCAGTTTTTCCTGTACCTGTATGCGCTTGTGCAACTAAGTCTTTTCCTTCCTCAATGATTGGAATTGCCATTTTTTGAATAGGACTTGGCTCTTTAAACCCTGCAATCTTTACCCCTTTAGCAATATCATGATGAAAGTTAAATTCATGAAATTTCATTCTCTTCCTTTGAATAGATACAAATCTACTTTTGCAAAATTTTGTCCAAAAGAACTTTTGAACTTAACCAAAGCTCCCAAAGGAGATTTTATAAATTCAATTATCCTATATTTACCAATAGGATGACTCCAAATATAATCCGATAGATACCAAATGCTACAAAGGTAAAGCGTTGTAAAAATACTAAAAAGAGCTTAATAGTCATATAGGCAACTATAAATGCTATCACAAATCCAACAAAAAATGCTCCCCAATTGGCATTGAAAAACTCGTGGTAGTATTTAAGCAATTGATATCCACTTACTGTTGCCATAACAGGAATAGCAAGCAAAAAACTAAATTCTGTTGAAGTCTTCCGGTTAAGCCCTACGAGCAGTCCTCCGATAATAGTAGCTCCTGCTCTACTCGTTCCAGGTATCAGTGAGAAAACTTGTGCTATACCAATCCAAAGTGCTTGCATATGAGAAACCTTTTCTGTATCCTTGATATGTATCTCCTTTCCTTCATAAAAGTACTCGACCGCCAGAAAAACAATACCACCGATAATAAACATCCATGCAACCGTCTGTACATTTAAAAGGGTTTTAATCTGGTCTTTAAAAATAAAGCCGACAACAGCAAGGGGAAGAAAGGCAACAAAAAGTTTCATCCACAAGTCAATCTTCTTGAAGGTAATCTTTTCTCTGTAGATAAGCATGACTGCCAAAATGGCAGCAAACTGGATAATAATCTCGTATGCTTTAATTAGGTCATTCTCCATTACCCCAAGAAATTTTAAAGCGATAATCATATGTCCTGTTGAGGAGATAGGCAGAAACTCCGTAAACCCTTCGATGATCCCAATGATCACCGCCTGAAAAATATCCATATATCAATTCCTTTGGAATTAAAGTGAAGAGTGAATGTCCTATATTTTTTAATGCTCAATGTTTTATTTTAATCACATTAAACACACATAAAGCACCATTGTATCATTAAAGAGTTTAGGGTGTTGCAAGATAAAAATAAATATTTCTCAAATAATCAATTTATCACACGCTTCCTAGATACACTTTAGTATCTCGCACAAATCCTTTACATCGACACAGTGTGTTGCCGCCTCCTTCAGTATAGACTTGGCACAAAATGCTATACGCGTATTGGCATGAGCAAACATACTTAAATCATTGGCACCATCTCCCACAACAAGTGTATCTTCATATCCAACACCAAGTAGCTTTTGTATGCGGATAGTCATATCGCCTTTAGCGTCAGAATACATCATCTCGCCTCCTACTTTTCCAGTTAATATACCATTTTCATCATGTAGGAAGTTAGAAAAATCTGCATCAATACCTAATCTCTCACAGATAGGCTTAGTAGCATTACGAAAACCGCCAGAGAAGCAGACAACAGTATAGCCTCTCTTTTTCAGCTCAGCCACTACTTCAGCTGCTCCGGGCATCAAAGGTAGATTTATACAAATATTATCAACTTTGACTTTCTCTAGTCCTTCTAGTAGTGCAACTCTAGCAACAAGTGATTTGAAGAAATCAAGCTCCCCTGCCATAGCACGTTCAGTAATAGTAGCTACTTGTTCTTCTATCCCTAGTGGCTTTGCTAAAAAATCAATGGTTTCTCCATCCATCAGTGTTGAATCAAAATCAAATATAGCCAACTTACCCATTTATGGTTACCTCTATGTATTATTTGGGTAAAATTATAGCCAAATGAAGCTTCTGAACTTTCTACTTCTTTATTGACGCAAGTAGCAAGAAGGAGAGAGTTTAAATGAAAGTGCTTAATGCAAAAATACTGTGATAATTCGCAACAATTATAAATATATTAATGTATAAGATAGGAAAATATGTTCGAAACATTCTGTGATTTTTTATGCAATAAAACCAAAAAATTTATTACTGTTGAAGTCAACCCGCCTCATGGGGCTTCTCTTGATAGCATCATCAAGGATATACGCAAACACAATCTACATGAAAAAGTTAGTGGTTTCTCTTGTACCGACAATCCTCTTGCTAAGCTCAAGATGAGTGGTGTACTCTCTGCCATTAAGCTTCAACAGACCTTTGGTAAACCTGTATTAGCTACCATGAGCATGCGCGATAAAAACAAGCTATCCTTGCAGTCAACACTACTTGGTGCCAATGATTTTGATTTGCGTTGTATTCTTGCGCTCACGGGTGACCCTGCAAAGTACTCTGACCAACCAGAGGTTAAGGGGGTGCTTGAACGTGACTCAACACTACTCTTGAGTATTATCTATCATCTTAATAATGGGGTGGACTACTCTAATAAACCACTTAATCCTTCCCCTAAGCCCATCTATCCCTTTGCGGTAAGCAATAGCTATGCTAAAGATATAAAAAAGCTCCAAAAGCGTATGGTTAAAAAACTTGACTATGGTGCACGTGCCATCATTACTCAACCCGTCTACGACATAAATAGTGCCAAAGAGCTTCTTGCTCTCTTTGAAGAGGCAAAAGAGATGAGTATCCGTGATACTGCCAAAGAGGCACAGATGGTTCTAGGACAATTTCCTATTGTTCGTGCAAAAACAGCAAACTTTATTGATGATAAAGTACCAGGTATCTCTGTCCCCAAGGAGATTATTGACGAGATGAATCTTGCAGCAATGGATAGCGAAACCAAAGAACAAGAGGTTGGATTTTCCCTCTCAAAACAGATATTTGATGCTGTAATGAAAGCACATGGAAAGGTACATTTGATGACACATAACCGATTTGATCTGTGTGCTAATCTTATTGGTGGCTGATAAAAAATAGATTTCTACTATATTCTGATGCTACAAAAAGTATATACATAGCATATTTCTAGGATATACCCCACGCATATCCACCTATAATAATACTATAGCGTACTCCTTTTGCTACAAAAACAATCCAAATAAACTTCTTAAGATCATACTTTAATACCCCAGCAACAAAAGTGAGTGGGTCACCAATAATAGGCATCCAACTTAATAGCAGTATCCAGCCACCCCATTTTTCAAAATACCTATGTGCTTGTGTCATCTTTTCCGAAGAAAGGTAATCCCGTTGCTTCAAAAAGTGCTCCCCTTTCAAGCCCAACCAGTAATTAAATAGTGAACCAAGCATATTGCCCATGGTTGCAAAGAGCCACAGAAGTATAGTAGAATAATTTTGAGAGAGATCATAAATCAATAATACTTCACTCCCTACAGGAAAGAGCGTAGCAGAGACAAATGCTACAAGGAAAAGACTAAGATAAACCATCAATATCTACAAATAAAATATTGCCCCCCTTGATGACTGCTACTTGTTTCTGGCAAGCGAGTGAAGGGAGTGAAACGTAGTCTCCTATCACCTTTGCTTGATGAAAATGCCCTTCAATCACCAAATCAACATTATCATAGTGTCTCATAATTGCCTCTACACGATCTTTGAGACCCTCAAAAGAGTAGCAAATATACTTTTGTGAGAGCTTTTTTATACGATGATTAATAATCTGTTTTTGAAAAGGACGAAGCACTTTAAGTGTAACAGCATTGCGTAGTAATTTGCAGTAAATATCATACACTAGCCCTGCAGCATACTTGTCTCCATGGGAAATGGCAACCTTTTTACTACCCATGGCAAACATAACAGGCTGTGCTTCTCTATTATAAACATGTATATTTGGAAAAATTTCTTGGAGACAGAAATCATGATTACCTTCAAAATAGTAGATCTCCATAGTTTGAGAAAGAACCTGTAATAGGCTTATTGCTTTCTTGGAAAAGGTTTGAATATAGTCATTGTATCCAAACAGAAGATCAAAGTTATCCCCCATCAAAAAAAGCTGCGAAGCTCTAATATTGCCAGAGAGAAGCTTCTGAAGCAAAAACGGAAATTCCTCCCCGTGATGAGGGTAATGGGAGTCCGCAATAAACAAGGCATCTTCTTTTAGTATCAACATTCCATCATCCTCTTCACCCATTAATCTTTCATTTTAACTATGGGACATATGCGATTGTAGGTATCCCCATCCCTTCATCATATCCACACATCAGGTTTGCTGCAACAAGTGCTTGCGAACTGGCACCTCGTAACAGATTGTCAATAGCAGAGCTAACAAAAAGTGTGTTACCATTAACCATAGCATAGATATCACAAAAGTGAGTGCCTGCAGTACTTTTAATATCAACTGGTTTTTCACATATACGAATAAATGGATCATCTATATAGATCTCTTTAAGTACTGCCAGTGGATCAATATCATCTTTAAGGGTTGCATAGATGGAGACAAGCTCTCCTCGTGTTGCAGGAATGAGATGTGGTACAAAGTTTACCTGCATCTTGGCACCGTGTATCTTCTCTATTTTCTCAGCTATTTCAGGTGCATGACGATGTTTGAGTGGATTATAGGCAAAGATATTATCATTAATGCCTACAAAGTGGGTCTCATTGCTCAGCTTCTTTCCTGCCCCACTCACTCCTGATTTGGCATCAATAAAAAGTGGCGCAGAGACATCAAGATAGGGAATAAATGGTAAAATACCGAGCAGGGTTGCTGTAGGGTAGCATCCCGGTCCTGCAGCAAGATTGGTATTTTTAAGCTCTTCGCGGTAGTACTCGATGAGTGCATAGACGGACTTTGAAAGGTGTGTCTTATCCTCATGTTTACAGTAGTATGCCTCGTAAGTTTCAAGCTCCAAACGATAGTCAGCTGAAAGATCAACCACCTTCAAGCCTGCCTCAATAAGATACTTAGCAAAACCCATAGAGGTTTTGTGAGGTAGTGCCAAAAAGACTAAATCACAATGTTTAATAACACTATCGATATCAGCTTTATCTACTGACATTGTTACTACCCCATTCAAAGAAGGATGAAGTTGTTCAATCATCGTATCACCTCGTGAAGTTGCCAGATAACTCAACTCAAAACCTGGATGCATTACCAACATCTTAACCAGTTCCAACCCTGTATATCCACTGGCACCCACAATACCTACTTTTACCATAAAAACTTTCCTTTACTTTATGTACTTAACAATAATTTAAAACTACTTTACAAACAGAAGTATTGTAAAACAATATATTAACACTTTTCATTCTTTACAGCTTAAGGACAATCTCCTCAAATAGCACCTCTTCAATCTCATATACTTTTTTACCACTTGGAAGGTTTAGCTCTACCTCATCTCCCTCTTCTTTTCCAATAAGCACGCGTGCCATGGGTGACTGGAATGAAATGAGTCCCCTCTCAGGCTGTGCCTCCATACTTCCAACAATAGTATATTTATTTTCCTCACCACTCTGCTGGCAGGTCAGGCAAATTGTTGAACCAAAGCTAATACGCTCATGTGCCAGCGCTGAAGGGTCAACCACCTGTGCACGCCCAATAATATCAGTTAATTCAGAAATACGTGCTTCCATTAATCCCTGTTTCTCTTTCGCAGCATGATACTCTGCATTCTCCTTAAGGTCGCCAAGTTCCCTTGCTTCATCTATCACCTTGGCAATCTTACCTCTTTCGTGAGTCTTCAGTTGTTCCAATTCTTCACTCAGATTGACATAAGTTTCACGCAACATCGGCTCTTTTTGCATGACTTTTCCTTTAAATATATTTAATTTAAGATAAACAATTAAAGTATTATAGCAAATATATTTATAGTGATAACTACACACAAATTATATCTCTAAGTTATCAAGGTATACAAAAGTCAAAAAATTTTTAGTATACTTCCTTTCAATATTTAAGTAAAGGCGGTCTATTATGAAAGTGCTTGTTTCTGCCCTTGAACCCTCTTCTAATCTCCATCTACATGAAGTACTTAAACATACACAAGGCATTGAGCTTATAGGGATTTTTGATAAGCACATTGATCAGGGAAGACCGCTCTACGACATTACCGAAATGGCAATCATGGGTGTGGTTGATGCCATTAAAAAGCTACGGTGGTTCTTCAAGGTGATAGATGAGATGGTTGATTTAGCGAAAGAAGCAGACAAGATACTTCTAATGGACTCTTCAGGCTTCAACCTGCCTCTTGCCAAAAAACTTAAAAAACGCTATCCAAACAAAGAGATTATCTATTATATCCTTCCTCAGGTATGGGCAAGTCGTCCTAAACGAGTCAAAAAACTAGAAAAATATTGCGATAACTTGCTAGGTATTTTGCCATTTGAGACTAGCTGTTATCCTAGTGGAAAAGCACGTTATATTGGACATCCATTACTTGATGAGATCACCTCTGCCTGTAACCCTAAAGAAAATAGAGGCTGCATTGCCTTCTTTCCAGGAAGTCGAAAAAGTGAGATAGAGCGTCTCATGCCTATTTTTCTTAAAGTACGCAAAAAATTACCCAATATCCGCCCTTTACTAGTCATACCGCCACACTTTAGTCGTAACCAAATTGCCAAGCTCTATATCGGTAACCGTAATTTTGAGATTGTCCGCAATACACACGAAGCTCTCATGTGTGCCGAATTTGCCTTTATTTGCTCAGGTACTGCCACACTTGAAGCGGCCCTCATGGGTACCCCTTTCACTCTCGCCTATATTGCTAAGCGTTTTGATTTTTTTATTGGTACAAAAATACTAGGTATTACACAAGTAGGACTGGCAAATATCATCCTTTCTCATTATAACAATACTACATTACACAAAGAGCTACTCCAGGAAGATGTTACTGTCAACAATCTTCTTGCAGAATATTACAATACCGACCAAAAACAATTTGCTAAAAAAGCCAAAGAGCTCAAAAAATATCTTGGGTATGGCAGCAGTAAAAATGTAGCAGAGATACTAATGAAGAATGAGGAGTTTTAATATAATGAAATATATATTTAAAGTTTTTTTTCAAAATAGAACTACTACCTTAGCAAGGAATACAACTTGCTAGTACATATCTGCTGTGCTGTTGACAGCCACTACTTTCTCCAAAAACTCCGTAATGATTATCCAAATGAGAGGCTAATTGGATTCTTTTATGACCCCAATATCCACCCCTACTCTGAATACTATCTACGGTTACTCGACGTTAAACGAAGCTGTAAAATACTCGATATAGAGCTCATCGAGGGAGAATACGATACCAAGGCATGGCTTGAGGCGGTTAAAGGATTAGAAAAAGAACCCGAAAAAGGTGCACGTTGTGCGGTTTGCTTTGATAGACGCTTTGAAGTAAGTGCACAAAAGGCTGCTGAGATAGGAGAAGAAGCTTTTACTTCTACCCTGCTTACTTCCCCCAAAAAGTCACTCAAACAGCTTAAAATTGCAGGTGAAACCCTTGCCAAGCGTTTTGGCGTACAGTTTCTTACCCTCGATTACCGTAAAGCCTCTGGTACACAAGAACAAAATGTTATAGCAAAAGAAAATCAACTCTACCGTCAAGACTACTGCGGCTGTCTTTTTGGGTTGACAATGCAACGCGAACAACAGCAAAAACTTGCTGACGAACTCTTTATGCCCATATCAGGACAGGTACAACCAGAGTCTATTGAAGCACGTATTGCATTATATGAAGAAAGGTGGCAACTCGAGACAAAGAAAACCCACTACCAAATTGTCAAACAACACTTTTTAAACTGGCGATTAAAATTTGCCACACTTCGTGTACGCAAGGAAGTCATTCCTGCACATATTCTACCTTACTCGGTACTCAAAAATAACTATACTAGAGGTAAAATAGAATACAAGATAGATACACTACACTACATGAACCGCAATGAGGTAAAATTTATTACACTTGAAAGCTATAATACCTTGAGCAAAACACACTATAAAAATGTAACCGAACTAATATTCTCTCCGCCCTCTTTTGATAAGGAAGTAGATATTAGAAATAAGCTAAAAATGGGTGCATACGATCTTTCTACTATACTTATTGTAGATGAGATACCAAATCATAAAATAGAACTATTTATTGAGAGTGAAATTTATAATGATGTTAAAGAGGTACTTATTACACTCTAATAAACTTTACGATAAAATACTCAAAATTTGATATAACAAAAGGTTTTTGCGTGCTTTATAATGTTGTTGATATTCAAAAAATTCTTCCTCATAGGTATCCCTTTCTTCTGGTTGATCGTATTACCAAATTAGAAGAGAAAGTTTGTATCGAAGGATACAAAAATGTCTCTATCTCTGAACCTGTATTTCAAGGACACTTCCCTGATCATCCTATCTACCCTGGTGTGATGATTATTGAGGGTATGGCACAGGCTGGTGGCATATTGGCATTCAAAAGTATGGATAATATAACCCAAGAAGAAATTGCCAACAAGGTAGTCTACTTTATGAGTATTGACAAGGCAAAGTTTCGTTCTCCTGTCACTCCAGGTGACCAATTGGTCTACAAGATTAATGTCATCAAAAATAAAGGTGCGGTATGGCAACTTAGTGCTGAAGCTTATGTTGATGATAAAATAGCTGCCCAAGCTGAGCTCAAAGCTATGATTGTGGATAGATAATTCCAAATGAAACATATTCATCCAACCGCTATTATCGAAGAGGGGGCTATTCTTGGGAAGAATGTGACTGTAGGTCCATTTACTTATATTGGATCACACGTCAAAATAGGTGACGAAACCTCTATTGCCTCCCATGCTGTTATTGAAGGTTTCACTACTATAGGAAAACACAATCATATCTTCCCACATGCAGCAGTAGGAACAGTCCCTCAGGACCTGAAGTATAGTGGAGAAGAGAGTGAGCTTATCATCGGTGACAATAACACTATCCGTG
The DNA here is from genome assembly GCA_020525365.1 of Sulfurovum sp. Taxonomy (NCBI): domain Bacteria; kingdom Pseudomonadati; phylum Campylobacterota; class Epsilonproteobacteria; order Campylobacterales; family Sulfurovaceae; genus Sulfurovum; species Sulfurovum sp. Next base: position 1,290,141 of record JAIZOF010000001.1, read on the forward strand.
AATTTACCCTACTCAACTCTGGCACTAAGGGTGGTGGCATGGTTACTAAAATCGGTAACCATAATCTGCTGATGGGATATGTTCATTTGGGACATGATGTTATGCTTGGCGATCATTGTATCCTTGCCAATGGTGCAACCTTAGCCGGTCATGTTGAATTGGGTGACCATGTAGTTATCGGTGGGTTAACACCAGTACATCAATTTGTACATATTGGTGACTATGCTATGGTTGGTGGCGCAAGTGCTGTTTCTCAAGATATTCCACCATACTGTCTTGCAGAAGGAAACCGTGCCATACTTCGAGGGCTAAATCTAACTGGTCTAAGAAGAAAGATTGATCGAGAAGAAATCAATGCACTTAAAAATGCCTATCGCAAACTTTTTGAGCAAGGAGATCCTCTACAAGATATTGCACAGGAGATTCTCAAAAGAACTGACTCACTATATGTAAAATCTCTTTGTATGTTTATTGAAACATCTAAACGTGGTATACCATATACCAGAAAAGCATAATTAACCAAAAGGAATATGAATGCCACATAAAGCTTGTAGTTTCTGTGCTGCTACTGAAAATGAAGAGAATCCACTCATAGCTGGTGACAATGCTTATATCTGTTCAAATTGTGTCATTTCAGCATATAAGATTCTTTTGGGAGAAGAAGGAGAAAACGAATCTGAACAGGATGCCCAAACGCATATACTTTACACACCCAAAGAGATAAATGCCATACTAAATGAATATATCATTGGGCAAGAGAATGCCAAAAAAACACTCTCCGTGGCTGTATATAACCACTATAAACGAATTTTTAAGCACAGTACTAATGACGATACCCAAATTTCTAAATCTAATGTACTACTCATTGGTCCAACAGGCTCGGGAAAAACATTATTGGCACAAACTATTGCACATTTTCTTAATGTACCCATTGCCATTGCAGATGCAACCAATTTAACAGAAGCTGGGTATGTAGGTGAAGATGTAGAGAATATTCTTACTAAACTACTCATGGCAGCTGATGGAGACCCCAAGCGTGCCGAACAGGGCATTGTCTTCATCGACGAGATAGATAAGATTGCACGCATGGGTGAAAACCGTTCCATCACACGTGATGTTTCCGGTGAAGGCGTGCAGCAAGCACTTCTAAAGCTTATTGAAGGTTCTATTGTAAATATTCCGCCTAAAGGTGGACGCAAACACCCCAACCAAGACTTTATTCAAATTGACACCTCCAACATCCTCTTCATCTGTGGTGGTGCATTTGATGGACTTGATGATATTCTCAAGCGTAGGCTAGGATCCAATGTACTTGGATTTGGTCAGAAAAAACGTTCTAAAAAAGATGAGGAGAATCTACTCCATATGATAGAAGCAGACGATCTTGTTTCCTTTGGATTGATTCCTGAACTCATAGGACGCCTTCATATCCTTGCTACATTGGGAGAAATTACCAAGGAAAATATGGTTCGTATTCTTACTGAACCAAAAAATTCACTGGTTAAGCAATATCAAAAACTCTTTGAAATTGACAATGTTATCTTGACATTTGAAGCAGATGCACTCACGCTTATTGCCCAAAAAGCTCTTAATAGAAAAACAGGAGCAAGAGGGTTACGCTCTATTATGGAAGAAATTTTACTAAACATTATGTATGAACTTCCAGAACTTGAGGGCTATGAGGTAGTTATCACCAAAGATGTTGTGGAGCATGGTGCAAAACCACTCTATATTAAAGATAAAAAAATTGCATAGCGCATTAAAAAGGATTATAACATGTTCAAAAAACTATTAGGGGCATTTTCTACTGATCTTGCTATTGACCTTGGAACAGCCAACATACTTGTGCTCGTCAAAGATCAAGGAATCGTGATCAACGAACCCTCAGTTGTTGCCATTCAGTATGACAAACACGGACAAGAACAAATTCTTGCTGTTGGACAGGAAGCAAAAGATATGGTTGGAAAAACACCAGGAAATATCCGTGCTATTCGCCCCATGCAAGATGGCGTTATTGCAAATTTTGAAATAACAGAATTAATGATTCGTTACTTTATTGAAAAAGCACACAAACGTAAAGGATTCCTCTCTCCACGCATTATTATCTGTGTTCCCTATGGGCTAACACAGGTTGAACGCCGTGCAGTAAAAGATTCAGCCGAAAATGCTGGTGCACGTTATGTCTATCTAATAGAAGAGCCAATGGCGGCAGCAATTGGTGCGGGTATTTCAGTTAAAGACCCTAACGGGAACTTGGTTGTCGATATTGGAGGTGGTACTACCGAAATCGGTGTCACATCATTAGGAGGACTGGTACAGAGCAAATCAATTAGAGTCGGGGGTGATCATATCGATCGAGCAATTGTTGATTATGTTAAAAAAGAGTTCAACCTGGTTATCGGTGAGCGTTCTGCTGAAGAACTTAAAATTAAAATTGGTACAGCCATACCGTTAGAAGAAGAACTTGTAAAAACTGTTTGTGGGCGTGATCAGATAGAGAGAGGGCTCATATCAATTGAACTTACTTCAGAGCATCTTAGGATAGCAATGAAAGATTCTATTGAAGAAATAGTATCTGCAGTCAAAGATGTAATCGAACTAACACCTCCTGAACTTGTAGGTGATATTGTTGAAAATGGTATTGTCCTTACTGGTGGTGGTGCACTGATACGTGGACTTGACCAGTACATATCAAATATTGTCAAACTACCTGTCTTTATTGCCGAAGAACCGTTACTTGCTGTTGCAAAAGGAACAGGTAAGGCACTTGAACAATTAGATTTACTCCAACAAACGGCATATGAAGACTAGAATTTTTATTCTTATACTATTGTTATTGATATTAGGAATGTTTCTTTCAAGAAACTATGGGGAGCATATAGCCAGTACCATTCTTAATCTAATAAACCCTATCAAACAAAGCTATAGAGAATTAACTCAAGAGATTGAAGAAAAAGGAAATGGTTATCTCTTTCAAGAAAAGTTTATTAAAAAATTAAGAGAGGAAAACCATATTCTTCGCAAACAGTTGCTTGAGCAAGCACACTATATTCAACAAATACAACATACCCATCAGGTACTTTTTGGTTCTAAAAAACTTCCAGAAAATAATATTGTCTTTACCAATACCATCTCATATACTAAGCTCAATAATTTCTCCCAAATCATACTAACAAAACCAAAAGATATGCAACCAAATAAACTATATGGACTTGTTCAGAAAAATGTTGTTGCAGGAATCGCGTATTTAAATAGTGGTCAACTATATGGCTATCTTACTTCTGATGCAAAATGCCGTTTTCCAATCTTTATAGGCAATAAAAAAGCACCAGGCATTGCCTTTGGGCTTGAAAAGAATAAGATGATTGTTAAGTTTATTCCAAAATGGTATAACATCAAGAAGGGAGACAAGGTTATTACTTCGGGTCTTAATAATATTTTCTTTGCTGGATTGCCTGTTGGAATTGTAACAAAAGTTAATATGGAAAATGCCTATAAGGTTGCTTACATTAAGACTTATGCCGATCTATTTCATCCTGATGCATTTTTTCTTATTAAAGATGCAAAGATATCTCTAGCCAAACTATTGGGCAATAAACCAATCCATTCTATAGAGCCAATATCTCAAAAAGATCTTTCTCATGTCTCGAGCATTCCCTCACATATTGATCAGACACAAACAGAGGTAATAGAATTAAACAGCTCTAAACCAAAACTACAAAAAAATGGCTCTAAAAATAAATTTTATGATTTACTTGATTTCTTAAAAATATTCTAAATCCTTCCTATTTTAAGGGCACTTTTTACCCTTTTTTTGTATAATTTCAAACTAAAATTAAGGTGTAATTCTCCATGCCAAAACGCGAAGACATTAAAACCATTCTGCTTATTGGATCAGGTCCTATTGTTATTGGACAAGCTTGTGAATTTGATTACTCAGGAACACAAGCTGCCAAAACACTTAAAGAACTTGGCTACCGTGTTGTACTTATCAATTCCAATCCTGCGACCATCATGACTGATCCTGAGTTTGCCGATCGTACCTATATTGAACCAATCAACGAAGAGATAATTGCTCAAATTATCAAACAGGAGAATATTGATGCTATTCTTCCTACCATGGGTGGACAGACTGCACTCAATGTTGCTATGAGCATGCATGAAAAAGGAATGCTAGAGGATATTGAGTTTCTTGGAGCTAACCCCGCTGCTATTAAAAAAGGGGAGGATAGACAAGAGTTCAAAGAAGCAATGATTAAAATTGGAATGGATTTACCAATTTCTCAGTATGCCTACAATATAGATGAAGCACTTGATGCTGCCGCAAAGATTGGTTTCCCATTGATTATCCGTGCCTCATATACCCTTGCAGGTGGTGGCTCAGGTGTAGCATACAATATAGATGAGTTTAAAGAGATTGCCCAAGGCGGACTTGAAGCCTCTCCTATTTCGGAAATTCTCATCGAAGAATCACTCTTAGGGTGGAAAGAGTATGAGATGGAAGTTATCCGTGACCGTGAGGATAATTGTATCATCGTCTGCTCTATTGAAAATTTTGACCCAATGGGGGTTCATACCGGAGACTCTATCACTATTGCTCCTGCCATAACTTTGACAGACAAAGAATATCAGCACATGAGAGATGCCTCTTTTGCCATTTTACGTGAAGTTGGTGTTGACACAGGAGGAAGTAACGTACAGTTCTCCATTAATCCTGAAACGGGTCGCATGATTGTCATAGAGATGAATCCACGCGTGAGCCGCTCTTCTGCTCTCGCCTCCAAAGCAACTGGTTATCCTATTGCCAAAGTAGCAACTCTACTAGCAGTTGGCTATACACTTGATGAGATTACTAATGATATTACTGGTACGCCAGCTTCTTTTGAACCAGTCATTGACTATATTGTTACTAAGTTGCCACGCTTTACATTTGAAAAATTTCCAATGGCAGATTCTACTCTCACTACTGCCATGAAATCTGTTGGTGAGGCAATGAGTATGGGACGCACTTTCAAAGAGTCATTCCAAAAAGTACTCTGTTCACTTGAAACTGATTTAATAGGATTTAATGAAATCAAATGCAATGAAGAGACACTTATACGAGAGATACGTCGCCCCAATGCAGAACGTATGCTCTATGTCTATGAAGGACTCAGACGAGGCATGAGTGTTGATACCATCTTTAATCTATGTAAGATAGACCGCTGGTTCCTCTATCAGTTTGAAGAACTTGTTAAAGTTGAAAAAACAATGGATATCTCAGTACTTACCAATGAAAAACAACTTCGCTCCATTAAGGCAGATGGTTTCTCTGATGCTATGATTGCAAAAATTATCAATCAAAAAGATGGGTTAAATCTAACCGAGAATGATATCTATAATGCTAAAGAAAAACTTGGCATCAAACTAGAATACAATGAAGTTGATACTTGTGCGGCAGAGTTTAAAGCCCTTACTCCTTATCTTTATTCAACAACAAATATTAGTAAGTTACCTAACAGCGCAAAAGACAAAAGACAAAAGACAAAAGACAAAAAGGTTTTGGTTATTGGTGGTGGTCCCAATCGTATTGGTCAAGGAATTGAGTTTGATTATTGCTGTGTTCATGCAGCATTTGCACTTAAGGACATGGGTATTAAGTCGATTATGTACAACTGTAATCCTGAAACTGTCTCAACAGACTATGACACATCAGACATCCTCTACTTTGAGCCTATTGATTTTGAACGTGTAAGAAATGTAATAGAGACAGAAGAACCAGATGGGGTTATTGTCCATTTCGGTGGACAAACACCACTAAAACTAGCAAAAAACCTTACAGCAATTGGGGCAAAGATCAGTGGGACTTCTGCAAAAGTAATTGATCTTGCAGAGGATAGAGAGCTTTTTAGTAACTTTATTAAAGAGTTAGGGCTTAAACAACCCGATAATGGTACTGCCTTTGCTAAGGATGAAGCAATGGCAATTGCTAATCATATTGGTTATCCAGTTCTTATTCGTCCAAGTTTTGTACTTGGTGGGCGTGGAATGAGAACAGTCTATAATGATACCAAACTACGTGAGTACCTCGATGAAGCAGTCTCTGTCTCACATGAGGCACCAGTACTCATTGATAAGTTCCTTGACAATGCCATTGAGCTCGATGTTGATGCCATCAGTGATGGAAAAGATGTTTATATTGGCTCCGTTATGCAACATATCGAAGAGGCAGGTATTCACTCAGGTGACTCTGCCTGTTCGTTGCCCCCAGTAAGTATTTCCAATCAACTTATATCTGAGATCAAAGAACAAACAGCAAAGATTGCTCTTGGTTTAGGGGTAATTGGACTACTCAATATTCAGTACGCCATCCATAAAAATGAAATCTATCTAATAGAGGTGAACCCAAGAGCCTCCAGAACTGTACCATTTGTCTCAAAAGCAACAGGTGTGCCATTAGCAAAAGTTGCAACACGTGTTATGATACAAGGAGATCTCAAAGAGGCACTCAAGTACTATGATACTTTTGGGGTAGTTAACTTCGATAAAAAGATTATGGAACCTAATCTTAAAGGTCATATCGCAGTCAAAGAGGCAGTTTTCCCATTTAACAAGTTACCTGGATCTGATCTTATTCTTGGTCCTGAGATGAAGTCAACAGGGGAGGTCATGGGGATCTCAAAAAACTTTGGTATAAGCTTTGCAAAATCACAATTTGCCTCCAATAATAACATTCCACTTGAGGGAAAACTCTTTCTCTCTCTTACAGAGACAGACAAACCTTTTGCAGGTGAAATTGGACAGATGTTTGTTAATCTTGGTTTTGAGATTATCGCTACTTCTGGTACACATATTGCACTTGAAGCTTCTGGTATTCCCTCCACTAAAGTACTAAAAATTAGTGAAGGTCGTCCAAATATCAATGATATGATTAAAAATGGAGAGATTACTCTTGCCATCAACACCTCTGACAACAATGCAAGCAAGAGTGATGCAAAGATTATTCGCCAATCTGTTCTTGCCAATAATGTTGCCTACTTCACTACTCTTGCTGCAGCCAAAGCAACTGCACTGGCAATCAAAGAACTCAAAGCCAACAAAGATTGTGTTGCACCAAAAGCAATACAAGACTATCTTAGCTAGGCATAGACCCTCATGCGTGAGAAACTGAAGCAATATGTATTTCTCACCCAGACCGATACAATAGTTGGTTTTATCTCACAAAACAGTACCAAACTAACACAAATCAAACAGCGTCCACCACACAAGCACTATATTAGGGCGGTTAATTCTCTTCATCTACTTAAGTCGTTTACGCGTGTACCAAAAATACACAAAAAACGACTTAGACATAGTCAAAAAACAACATTTATTATGCCAAATACTTGCTCTTTTAGGGTAGTCAAAGACTCTCATCATTTGCTTCTTCTTAATCGTATAGACTGGGCATATACTACTTCAGCAAACCTAAGTGGGAATACATATGATGAGAACTTTTCCAAAGATGCTACTGATATTATTGTTGAACCATTACACAACGAGTGTACACCATCACGTATTATAAAACTTGGAAAATATAGTCTTAAAAAGATACGGTAATGTCTATTCTCTATAAAAATAGTACTATACGCATTGAGATAGAATCTAGCGAAATACCATGGCTAAAGATATTTACCCAGTACCCTTATCGAGAGATGAGCAGTGTACCCACTGAGATAAAGTTTGAAATCTATAATCTTCTTGACATGATTGAGAAAGAGATGATTGCATACTACAAGCCTGATAAGATCAATATTGCCTCTTTTGGTAACTATGTGCCGCATGTGCATTGGCACATCATGGCACGTTTTAAAGAAGATAGTTTTTTCCCTGAACCAATGTGGGGTAAAAAGCAGAGAGAAAGTAGACTCTCTCTCCCCTCTTTTGAAATATTCTACAATATGCTTCGACAAAAACTTCATTAAGGTAAAAAATGTCAGAAAAAGACCGTCAAAAATGGAATAAAAAGTATCATCAAAAACCACAGTTACTCGAGGAGCGTTCTCCAAGCTCTCTTGTAGTAGATTACTATACTGCTTCATCAGGGACAGAAGCCCTTGATGTTGCATGTGGTGGCGGTAGACATACACTCTTTCTTGCAAAAAAAGGCTTTCATGTCGATGCGGTTGATATCTCTGATGTTGCACTTGATGCACTTACACAAAAAAGCACATTACTTCCCATAACACCTATCAAAGCTGACCTTGAAACATTTATGCCAGTCAACAAAAAGTATGATCTAGTCATTATGACAAACTATCTTGACAGGGTACTCATTTCTCAAATTTCTACCACATTAAAAAAGGGTGCTCTTTTTATTGTTGAGACCTACATGGAAGATTCTAGGAATGAAAAGAAAGACTCAAATCCCGATTTTCTACTCAAAAAAGAGGAGTTAAAACATCTATTTCCAAAAACCTCTTTTGATATACTTTTTTATGATGAGTATTGGAATGAGTCTTACGAAATATTTAACATGAGAAAGCAGGGAATTGTGGTAAAAAAAATATAGATACTGAGTACAAATTTCTCAAGATTTATGCACGTTTATCCATAATCCAATCCTACTATTTTATCAAATCATTATCGCAAAAGTTTAGCAACAGTAGTCATCAGAAAAAGTAGACAATATTAATAGTAAACTATCTTGGGGCTAGCTCTTAATACTTCTTAAGCACAATCATATTCTTACCGTTATCTGCAATATACCCACAACCATATTTTTGTGCCAATGCTTCAAAAGTTTTACGTCTAAAAAAGGTAATATGTGTTGGGTCTTTATGGTAATACCATTTTTTAAATGCATCAACTTCATTGGGGTGAAACTGTGTCTGAAATGCTAAGTATCCATTTGACACCAATCGTTCAACCAACTGCTCAAAAATACTTCCTGGGTCATGCAAATGTTCAAAAACTTCTGTTGAAACAATAAGTTCATATTGCTTAGTATTCCATGCTGTGTTAGGATGATAGATGGGGTCATACACATCTGTATCAATATGCATAAATTTTAACATATTGGACAATAGTATACTTCTCCCACACCCAAAATCAAGTGCGTTTTTTGGCTTACCGACTAGAGGAATGACAAAGTCTAAAAAACGCTGAAAGTAAGCCCTATACTCTCCGTCTTCCTCATTATTTTCATGTAAATCATAGCGTAATTTTTGTTTTTTGATAGTCTGATAACATGAGGGTTCTTTAAAAATATACTCACAGGGCTTACAATGGTAATAGGTAACGCTGGTTTTTTCATCATGGAAAGTCATGGTTTTGTTTTGACAGATATGACACCGCACACAATATTCCTTCTTACCCACAAATCTTATCTACTATTTTACCAAATTCTCTCTGTATGACAAATAGCCCAATCATGCTAACTATAAAAAGTGGTTTATATTGAAACATGAAAAAATAGATCTTCATAAATACTCTTAGCCAATTGACATTTCACCAAAAATTAGTATAATCCTACATCAATAGACCATTTTATATAGGAAAAAATGTGAAAACAATTCCCATCAAACAAGCTATCTTTTTTGACCTTGACGGTACACTCATCGACAGTGTTCCTGATCTTGCTACTGCTGTAAACATTATGCTTGAAAAACTTGGTAGAAAAATCTATAGTGAAACAACCATACGAAATTGGGTTGGCAATGGATCGGTCACCATAGTCAAGCGTGCGCTACTTAATCAGTATGATGTAGACAATGAAAGCATCAATGGAGCACTTCTAGAAGAGGCACATGCACTCTTTCTTGAGGCGTATGAAACACACCTGTGCAACACAACCAAACCCTATCCCCATGTACTTGAAACACTCAAAGAGCTAAAAAATAGTGGGTACAGGCTTGCTATTATCACCAATAAACCACACCGTTTTGTTGGAACCATTTTACAATGTCTCCATATGGACAACCTCTTCTCTTTTTTCTTTGGTGGCGATACACTACCAAAGAAAAAGCCCGATCCACTACCACTACTACAGATGTGTGAACTGATGAATTTACCCAAAGAAGCATGTGTGATGGTCGGAGACTCAGGCAATGATATGCGTGCTGCTAATGCTGCTAATATTGATGCGGTGGGCGTTACTTATGGTTATAATCATGATGAAGATTTACAGCAGTATACACCTGCAGCAGTCATTGATAACTTTACCGAACTTCTCAAAATATTTTAATAGATTACAATGAAGAAAGAAACCCCTCAAATAGCTATTGTTGGTGGTGGAGTTTCTGGTGCAACCATGGCACTTCACTTTGGAAAAATGGGTATACCGTGTACCCTTTTTGAACAGGAGAGATATCTCATTTCAGGACCACCTTTTTGTCACCTGCATGCAGGTGGGAATCTCTACCGTGAAATCAGTGACATGCAATGCATCACACTGCTCAAGCAGTCTATTGACTTTATACGATATTACCCTTTTATTGTTGACTACCGCCCTACCGTCATTGCTATTCCCGTCGAAGACAAAGGAAGCCCTGAGGATCTGCTGCCACGCCTAAAACTACTTACCCAAACATATAAAACACATATTGCCAAAGATGCTGCCAATGAAGTATTGGGTGCGCCCGAAACATATTATCGCACTTACAGTCGAACAATGATGGAAAAACTGCGTCATGCAACAACAGTTACCAAACCAAAGACTTTTGATGAGTGGATCATTCCTGTTGCTAAACAAATTGACTTTGAAAAAGTGAAGTTTCCTCTCATCTTAGTGCAAGAGTATGGGCTCAATCTCTTCAGGCTCTCTGCGGGACTCTCTTTGGCATTAAGCAAAATAGGCTCTGTAAACCTCATGCCAGAAACCCGCGTAACCAGTGTCAAACATCAACATAAAAAGTGGTATATTACTTTTAAACAGAATGGACACACCAAAACAGAGACTTTCGACTACCTCATCAATGCTGCAGGCTTTAGGACTGGATATATTGATGACATGATTGGTGTCCCTTGCCAAAGTATGGTAGAGTTCAAGGCTGCATATGTTAGCAAATGGGAGAAGTGTTGTGATGCGCTTTGGCCAGAAATTATCTTCCATGGTGAACGTGGTACGCCACGTGGCATGGGGCAATTTACACCCTATCCTGAGGGGTATTTCCAACTACACGGTATGACTAAAGAGATTACCCTTTACGAAGATGGATTGGTTACCAACACACCTTTTAGTTGTCAGCCACAGCTCAAACAGGACTTTATTGAAAAAATAGAGCGACAATGGCGTACCGAAGAGGTTGAAGAGCGTACGCATAATGCTATTGAACATTTGGCAAAATATATTCCACACTTTTCTAAAGCACAAGTTGGCTCCAAGCCACTCTTTGGTGCACAGCAAATCCCAGGAAGCGACCCAACCCTACGTGTGGCAGAAGTCTCCTTTCCTGCTGAGTATTATGCCCGTTGCGAGGTTGTTAAGGTCTCTTCAGTACTCGATATGGTTGATGCCATACATAAAAAACTACATACATTAGGGTTGGTCAATGATGCACAAAAGGTAAGAAACTTGGAGCATCTCACACTGTTTGACGAAGAGACTTTGGCAACAAAAGCAGCACAAATTGCACAGGCTCGTCATTACCCTGTGGCACTTTCAAAACGTAATGTTACCCAGATTTCAACATAGGATTCTTCAAATTCATCATTTTATATACCAAATACTATTATATGGTACAATACCATACATTTTGAGGGAACATTAATGTATAGACTCTTTCTCTTTACTTTTCTTATACCAGTCGTACTCTTTTCTGCCGAATTCAAACGGCTTGGACTTAACAAAATAAGTGATACATTGTAAATGGTTCCACCAAACGGTGTGGTTTATTGCATAACAGTGCCTGTTCACCATTTTTTAGCCTTGGAGTGTTTCAAGCATGGGGATAGGGTTTGGTTGTGTTACACAGGTGTGTTTGCCTCAAGAAAGAGTGCATGTGCCTCTCTCTAGAAGTGCTCCATTGATGCTTTCATTGTCTAATCATACTGATTAAGTAGCGCACGCTTGACTATGGTGACCGATCCATCACAACCCAATTTCGTATTGTTTCAGCACTACAGATTTTCTACCAAGTTTTCAAGCATACTGTTGCAGCAGTAGCAAAGATCAGGAACACTGTCGATGAGTGTACCCCTCGTCAAGGTCAAAAAGATAGCTTGTTTGATGGGAATTGTTTTCTACATTTTTCCTATATAAAATGGTCTATTGGATGTAGGATTATACTAATTTTTGGGTGAAATGTCAATTGGCTAAGAGTATTTATGAAGATCTATTTTTCAAGCGTTTCCAACATAAAACCACTTTTTGGCAGTTAGTAATGATTGGGCCATTTGTCATACAGAGAGAATTTGGTAAAAATAGTAGATAAGACAGGGTAGAAGGAATATTGTGTGCGGTGTCATATCTGTCAAAACAAAAACCCATAACTTTCCAAGGATGAAAACCAGCGTTACTCATTACCATTGTAAGCCCTGTGAGTATATTTTAAAGAACCCTCATGTTATCAGACTATCAAAAACAAAAAATTACGCTATGATTTACATGAAAATAATGAGGGAGCTATTTGAGTATAGGGTTTACTTTCAGCGTTTTTTAGACTTTGTCATTCCTCTAGTCGGTAAGCCAAAAACGCAATTTGATTTTGGGTGTGGGAGAAGTATACTATTGTCCAATATGTTAAAATTTTATGCATATTGACAGATGTGTATGACCCTACTCCATCATCCTAACACAGCATGGAATACTAAGCAATATGAACTTATTGTTTCAACAGAAGTTTTGAACATTTGCATGACCCAGGAAGTATTTTGAGTTATTGGTTGAACGATTGGTGTCAAATGGATACTTAGCATTTCAGACACAGTTTCAATTCTAATGAAGTTGATGCATTTAAAAATGGTATTACCACAAAGACCCAACACATATTACCTTTTAGACGTAAAACTTTGAAGCATTGGTACAAAACATGGCTGTGGGTATACTAGTAGATAACGGTAAGAATATGATTGTGCTTAAGAAGTATTAAGAGCTAGCCCCAAGATAGTTTACTATTAATATTGTCTACTTTTTCTGATGACTACTGTTGCTAAACTTTATGATAATGATTTGATAAATAGTAGGATTGGATTATGGATAAACGTGCATAAATCTTGAGAAATTCTGTACTCAGTATCTATATTTTTTACCACAATTTCGCTTTCTATGTGTTAAATATTTCGTAAGACCTTATCTCCAAATACTCATCATAAAAAAGTATATCAAAAGAGGTTTTGGAATATGTTTAACTCCTTTGAGAAAATCGGGATTTGGAGCCTTTTCAATTCCTAGAATCTTCCATGTAGGTTCCTAAATAATAAAAGAGACCTTTTTAATGGTAGAAATTTGAGAAATGAGTAACTCTGTCAAGATAGTTTGTCATGATGTGACTAGATCATACTTTTATTGACTGGCATAAATGTTTCCAAGGTCAGCTGATAGGTGTTATGGGAAATAATGTGCTTTTTGTAAAGTGCATCATGCAACATCAGAGATATCAACTGCATCGACATGAAAGTTTCTTTTTGCAAGAAAGAGTGTATGTCTATCACACCACATGCAACATCAAGGGCTTCTGTCCCTGATGAAGCAGTATAGTAATCTACTAAGGAGAGCTTGGAGAACGCTCCTCGAGTAACTGTGGTTTTTGATGATACTTTTTATTCCATTTTTGACGGTCTTTCACATTTTTTTACCTTAATGAAGTTTTGTCGAAGCATATTGTAGAATATTTCCAAAAGAGGGAGAGAGAGTCTTCTCTCTCTGCTTTTACCCCACATTGGTTCAGGGAAAAACTATCTTCTTTAAAACGTGCATGATATGCCAATGCACATGTGGGTACATAGTTAAAAACTGTATTGAGAAATCCTTTTAATGTACTATTTTTTAGTTTGACGTAATAAAAATTTTTTTTCATACGTTGTTGTGTTGCTTCATCTTTGATGATAACCGTTAATGCACAAGTATCTGCCAAATTTTCAATCACATCTTCTATTGTTAGTTGACTATCAATAGTGACTGAAAAAAGTTTATTGGAGCAACTGCTAGCTGATGCCACATTCATAAAACCTAATATAAAAATATATATTATGGCAAATCTTATTTCTTTAAATTTTATATTTTTCATTCTAAAACTAAACTTATCAAATGTAAATTCTTTTGTTATGTACATCTTTTAAATCTCGCATATTTATGAATTTATCTTTATATTTTATTAAAACCTTTTTTGTATTTAGATATTAATTTATCAATTTCTTGATTATTCTCTAGCTTCCATCAGGTAATCTATATAAGTTTTGTTTTGTTTTCAAAGGTAAATTTTCTTATTTGAATTAAATGAATATATTTTATCTGCATCAAATAAAAAATAGATATGGAACATTGCATTTGAATAGGCAGGATTAATAAGAGAGCTTAATACATTGCTACTTGCACTGCAAATATCTATTCTTTTAATTCCTTTGGAAATTTCAAAAGTTTTTATTTCCAAAAAATTTCTAACTCTGTTTCTCCCTCAACGAAAAGTATAAAATTGCTAAAAAGAGTTTCCAGCCTCATTATCACTAAAAATATTCAAAAATCTACTATCTTCATAATGCTGATTCTACTTTTTGAACTCTAGTATTATCTTCCTGTTTTTAGGAAAAATGTAATATCTGTTGGTTAGCTTTCCAAAAAGTTTTATCACTTCTTTTACAATATTGGGTGAATGTGCTGCAAATATTATATTTGATATGGTGTTTTGTATTTACCTTTCTTAGTCTCCTTTCGTTTTTATAAGTGTTGTATATATCATGTGCTTGTAAATAAGCCTTCATTTCGTTTAGGATGTAGTCCTACTTCTGGTTCATCTATATATATCGTAGGATTAATACACCCTTCTCGTAAGAGAGATAAGTAACTCTAAAGCTATCTTTATAAATCTATAGGAGTTTGTACCCATCAGATTGCACTTCTAATGACTTCTCATCTATTAAAAATGTTTGTCCTTTTAATCCAGCTTTTATATAATTTTAAAACCTTTTCACGATAACTATAATTTCTATTGGTTTGGGTGGCATGTTGAATTTTTCTATATAATTTTATAGCCACTGCCATCAGATGATAACTTATTATTGAAAAAAATTTGATAACATCATCTTATGTTTTAGTTTGTTGATGGATGTTCGACTTTAATCTACTAACAATAATCCACAGTTTATTCCAGTCATAACCAACATGTCTAGTTTCAATATCGAAAATGGGTACAGGTAGTTAATGATATTCAGTATATCTCTTTGCTTTTAGTAGACCATTTTGTGAATCATCAGAATTTACTTGTAGAGTCAATTCATGTTCACCTTATCTTTATCAAGGATGAAAATATACCTATTCAAAAAAGTACATTGTAGATATGTTTAAAAAACTACTTTTACCTTTATTTGTTTCCAGATGTAACCATTTGCTTTATTCTTGATGTATCATACACCATCGTAATAGTACCAAAACGTACTATAGTTAGGAATTTAGAGTAGGTGGTAATTCCTTTACCTTCCAGTTTGTTGTAAAAAATCAATAAGTTTTAAAAGGTTTGATTTGCTCTGAATTGTTTCTTCCTACGATATGCCATCTTTAAAATCATCTATTATTAACTCAATAAAAAAAGATAGGAGATTTTTTAATTTTTATTGATTTGATACTCATTATTTATCTTTCAATAGTATTAAAACTACCATATACAAATAAATCCCCATGCTCTTGGCCTGTTTCTTGAAATTCATTATAACCATTTTCTCCCATGCTATCATTCTATGCTATGACTATGCTTCTCCTTCCTTACAAAAACTAAACAGATAAAAATTGACAATTTATCTGATTCTATCAATTTGCCTTTTACAAAACACACATCAAGACATAAAGTGGTGGCTTTTACAAGGAAAACGTTTATGGTTTTGTGCTACCTCTGCAAAAATGGTTACTCCTGTACCAGTCTCTTTTAGCAATCTTTTCTACAACCTCCTCTTTGGGTGGATCAAATGCAACGAGCATCTCATACTCCTCTCCACTAAACCCTATATTTTCATCAATACTCTAATACATGCATACCTTTTTATTGATATCGAGTAGTTTATTCGTATCACAATAAAGCCCTCCATCGGAATATCCATGCCACTGCGTAGATATCTCCCTGTTTCATAGATGAAATCTGCTCTTAATTGTGGCTCATAAACCGTGAACTCTCCGGATATCTTCTCGCCTCTGCAAAGTGCCTCAAGATCATGCTTACTCCCCTAGTCTACCCGTATAGGCAAGTAGATCGCTCCACTTTAAGTCCTGTACGTAGTAATGGATGATCACTTTCTGAAATGAGGTGGATAATCATGAAGCTTTTCAGATCCAATAGTATCGCCCCCAATAATCTCACAACCATACCTGAAGCTGTTTGATTTACACTTCCATTGTCAATCCCACTGGTACTCATTTCAGGAGGAATAGAAACAGTCAACAGTGCAAATTTTAAGTGTGCATTCATTGCCACTCACATCAGAGATACGACCAACATTGCCTGCGTCCAATCTGTGTCATGCCTCATCCATGACCGCCTAAAGTGTGTATCCTCAAAGAAGGCATCTGTACTATAGATTGTGTTGCTACCAAACAGCAGCATCATCTCCAATATAGTGAGAGTGAACTTTATTGAAAAAGTTAGGATGTTTCATTAAGAAATCCCTTTATTTTTTATAGGTATGGGATTATAGTTTAAAAATTTTAATAGTAGATTGACATGTATCAATCTACTAATTAATCCCTATTTAAGTATTTAGGAGTAAAATACTCCCAATTAAAACTAAATGTAAAAGGAACTATAATGATGCAAGGTGTGCCACAACCAGCCTTCTATATTTTCAAATGTCAACAATCAGCACCTCCAGGTATGCCAAAACCGTCGAAATACTTCCAAGAAATTAAAGTACAAAATGATGACTTTGCCTATCCTAAAAAGGAGACTTGTTTTAAAATCAATGGGCTTGTGGTCACAGGGAAGGAATCGATATTGGAAATTGTAGAGAGACTTGGAACAGAGCTTCTCATTAAACCTGTACTCTCTTATCGTTCCAATCACTGCCTTATTATTGATGACAGCGACTTTATGCAACGTTTTGAACTGCTTGCTCCTTACGCGACCGATAACGACAAGACTTACTATAAATCACTTTATGTACAACACTATGCTTCAGAGAGTTCCAAGTTTAACCATGCATACATTGGTGATGCTATTTTATTATTGGCACATAGAATGATAAGTAATGGCTCCAAAGACAAAGAGGCAATTCTTGCGGCCATCAACGATGAATATAATGGTCTTAATGCTTGTGAGTTTGAAAATAATGTATTTAAGGGAGAATCATATACTGAAACCATTGAAGCGTTGTATGCAATGTATGATCGTCCTGCACCTAACAAGCTTTTTCAAAAGATCAGTAAAAAACTCTCGCACAAAGTACGGGCAGCACATAGGGTTGAAACTATAAATGGTCTTGGGGTTGCGTTCTATCAAGGACATACTGTTGCACCATCCAAGGAAGAGGTCTTTTCTGCTATTGAAGCAGCAGATGCTAATGTGGTACGCTTCTCAAGAGAAACGAGACTTTGTGGTCGTTTGCTTATTGGTAGACAAAACAACCTTGCTTACCTTAAGGCTGCTACTACACTACTTGATGCACTCGACAGTGGTGCAGACGTACTCATTGTTGCAGATGAAAAAGATCTCAATATGTTCAATCAATATTTTACAAGCATACAAAAATATATTGGCAGAGAAATTCCTTTGGCACTTCTCTCTTTTGATGCATTCAAATCTCTTTTACAAAAGAAGAAAGTAGTATAAAAAATCTCTTTTCCTCAACATATTAGGTTGAATTATCTAACCTATAAACTGTTATTCTGATTCTTTTTATGTTCTGCAATATTCGGTAATTTTTGCCCTATTTTCCTATTTTTATTAATCATTTTAATATTAATGAAACGCTATAATGAAATCAAATTTGACATAAAAGGACCTAAGTATTATGGACGTTAAAATCTACGAATACGATGCTGTGATTGTCGGTGCTGGTTTGGCTGGTTTGGCTGCTGCCAAAGAGTTGACCGAAGCAGGCAAAAAAACAGCAGTCATCACCAAACTTCACCCTCTAAGATCTCACTCTGGTGCTGCACAAGGAGGTATCAATGCTGCTCTTGGCAAGGAGGATTCTATTGAATTACATATGTTTGATACCATTAAAGGATCTGACTATCTCGCCGATCAAGATGCGGTAGAACTCATGTGCACCAAAGCACCAGAAACCATCAGGTGGGCTGAGAGAATGGGTGCTGTCTTCTCAAGAGATGAAGAAGGAGATATTGCAATCCGTCCTTTTGGTGGTCAAAGTAAACCTAGAGCTTGTTACGCTAAAGATAGAACAGGACTGGCTGTTCTTCAGGCAATCTACGAACAGGCATTCCGTGCAGGTATTGAAGTATTTGATGAATGGTATTGTGCAGATCTACTCTATAGAGATGGTAAAGCTTATGGTGTTTCTGCTTATAACATCAGAAATTCAGAACCTGCAATATTTAATGCTAAAGTAGTTATGTTTGCTACTGGTGGACATGCAAGAGCCTATCGCTTTAACTCTAATGCCCATGCCAATACAGGTGACTCGCTCTCTATTGTAGCACGTCATGGTCTTCCACTAGAAGATATGGAGTTTGTACAGTTTCATCCAAGTGGACTGGGTGGTTCAGGTGTACTTATTTCTGAAGCAGCACGTGGTGAGGGAGGAAGACTCTTTAACTCTAAAGGTGAACGTTTCATGGAAAAGTATGCACCTAATGCTCTTGAACTTGCTTCACGTGATGTTGTTTCTCGTGCCATTATGGAAGAGGTACGCCAAGGGCGTGGTGTAGGCAAGGATGGACAATCAGTCAACCTTGACCTGACACATCTACCAAAAGAGATTATTCTTGAGCGTCTACCAGAACTACGAGAGCTTGCTATCGCTTTCCAGGGGCAAGATATGCTTAAAGAGCCTATTCATATTTCAGCAACAGCACACTACTCCATGGGAGGCATACCAACCAATATTAACTGTCAGGTACAAAAAAATACTGCGGGTGATCTTGTAGAAGGGTTTTATGCGGCAGGCGAATGCTCATGTGTCTCTGTGCATGGTGCCAATAGATTGGGTGCAAACTCAGTTCTAGAAGCCCTACTCTTTGGACGACATGCTGGGGAAAATATGCTCAAAGCACTTGAGGAGGGTGTCGCACTTAAAAGGGCAATGGTTTCTGATGCAGACAGAATGCTTCAAGAGCTTAACCGTATCAAATGTTCAAATGGTACAGAAAGTGTGCCATGTATCAGAGAGGATCTTCAGGATGGTATGACTGCCAATGCGGGTGTCTTTCGAAGTAAGAAGTCACTCGAGAAACAACTTAAACTGATCGATGAGCTACTCAAACGTTTCGAACATATTCGCATCGACGACAAATCTAATACATTTAACACCGATCTTCAGGAAGCATTGGAGCTTGGGCACATGCTAGAGTTTAGTAAATTTATTGTTGTAGGCGCACTCAATCGAGAAGAGAGTCGCGGAGGTCACTATAGGGAAGATTTTCCAAAACGTGATGACAAGAAGTTCCTCAAACATACTTATGCCTATATGGATGAAAACCTCAATATTGTAACCGAGTGGGGCGAAGTGACACTTGGTAAGTTTGAACCAAAAGAAAGATCATACTAAGGAGCCATAATGGGTACACATACCGAAGAATATGAAACATTAAATACCGATGAAACAGTCAGTATGAAACCAGACAGTGTCAAGGTCACACTCAAAACCTTTAGATTTAATGCTGAAACAGACTATCTACCCTACTATAAGCATTATGAGATGAAAGTGGGCAAAGATGAACTGATACTCGATCTGCTCAACCGCATCAAATGGGAGCATGATGGCTCTTTCTCCTACCGCCGTTCTTGTCGTCATGGTATCTGTGGTGCTTGTGGTATCAAGGTTAATGGAAGGGCAACACTTGCATGTAAGCAAAATGCACTTGAATTGGTTGAACTTTTTGGGAATGAGCTACTCATTGAACCTCAGAGCAAGAAGCGTGTAGTTAAAGATATGATTATTGACAAGAAAGATTTTTGGGACAAGCATGCCAAAGTAAAGCCTTACGTTGCAACAGATATTGATCCACATCCAGAGCATGAAACCAAGCAGAGCATTGAAGAGTTCAATAAATTTCTCGATTCTGACCTCTGCATCCAGTGTGGAAACTGCCACTATGCCTGCCCAGTTGTTGAGGTAAATGAAAACTATCTTGGACCTGCCGCATTTAATGCAGCCTACCGTTTCACTGTTGATACACGTGACGAGGTTGGAGAAGAGCGACTAAAACTTACTGCACAAATGGAGTCTGGTGTTTGGGACTGTGTGAAGTGTTTTGAATGTGCAGAAGCATGTCCTAAAGAGATTAACCCTATTGAGAAGATTACTAAACTACATAACCTACAGTTTGAACAAGGAGTTGCAGAGCGCAATATAGCAACTAGGCATGCTGAAGGATTCCTTAGAGGCATGAAGAAATATGGCTATCTTGATGAAGCAGATATTGTCTCTTACTCAGAAGGCTATCTTGGAATGTATAAACACCTTAAAACAGCGGCAAAGATGTTAAGGGCAGGTAAAATTCACTGGCATTCAGGTATTCCATTTATCAACAGTGTACCTAAGATCAAAAATCTTAATGAAGTACAAAAACTAATTAAAATTTCACAAACGAATAAATTGTAAGGAGAATGAGAATGAGTCAATTACATTATGCACTATTTACAGGATGTACTGCCAAGCAGTCTACACCAGAGCTACTCTCTTCCACCCTTGCAGTAGCCAAAAAGCTTGGTATTAAAATTACAATCCTTGAAGAAGCAAGTTGTTGTGGTGCAAGCCACCTACAAGATTTTGATGAATTTCTTGCACATGTACTTAATGCGCGTAATATCTGCTATGCAGAGAAACTTGGGCTGACTATGATTACCATCTGCAATACCTGTCAACTCAACTCAGCCATGACTAAACATGCACTTGATACCGATCCTAAACTTAAAGCACGTGTCAACGAAAAACTTGCTGAGGTTGGACTAGAATATAAAGGTACATCCGAAATCAAACACTTCCTTTACTGTCTCATTGATGAGTATGGGCTCGATAATATCAAAAACAGAATCAAAGTGCCACTGAGTCAGTTTAATATTGCACCATTCTATGGTTGTCACAACATCAGACCTTCAGAATTGCACAATAATGCCAATGGTAAAGAAAACCCCTATAATCCAACATCTCTTGATAAGCTCATTGAGGCACTTGAGGGGCATCCAGTCGATTATGCTCATAAGAATAAATGTTGTGGTTTTCACGTAGAGCTTCAGGCAAATCACACCTCAGAAGTACTAGCAGGAAACGCAATGGTTGATGCCATCGATAACAATGCTGATCTTATGGTTACTCCTTGTCCACTCTGTCACCTTAAGATGGATACCTATCAAGATGATGTTGGTCATGTCATTGGTCGTGACGTAGAGCTTCCAGTACTTCATATGCCTCAAATGGTTGCACTAGCACTCGGATGCACAGAGAAAGAGATTGGTCTCAATTTCCACGTTCAAAAAGCAACACATCTTTACTCAAAAACAGCATAACTTACTCAAAGAATAGGATTCTCTAGATCCCATTCTTTTCTCCAACTTATATAAAATACAGAAATATATTTTTTAGTATTAAGGAAAAGAATGATAACACATGCCTACAGCTACCTTGCATTACTTATTATACTGGCTGTCACTATTGCCTATATAGCAAAAAAAAGTCATCACAAACTCTTTGACTATCTACCCTCCATTGTAATTCTCTATTTTGTAGTCATGCTGCTCTCTACTTTGGGAGTGTGGCAAAAAAGTATGGAAATCACAATGGTGTACAAAATACTTAAAAACAACCTACTGCCAGCAATGATCTTTTTAATGCTACTTTCAGCAGATATACGTGAAATATTTAAGCTGGGTAAAAAAATATTGCTTACTTTTCTACTTGCTTCAGCAAGTATTGCTTTGGGTTTTATAGGGATGTATACCCTCTTTCATTATAGCTTTAAACCAGACGCATGGAGATCGTTTGCCGCACTTGCAGGCTCTTGGATGGGTGGTACGGGAAATATGATTGCTATTCAAGGGGCACTTGATGTACCAGATACCGATATGGGGTATGCTCTACTCATAGACTCCATTGATTATGCCATTTGGGTGATGATATTATTAGCATTGGTACCATTTGCTAAACGTTTTAATCACTGGACAGGTGCAGATACATATTTAATTGACAAGGTAGGAGAAAAGTTGATGCAAAAAGAGCAAGCACGCAACAAAGTAAATGTATCATCTGTGCTTTTACTATTATTCATTGGTACCATGGTCTCTCTTCTCTCTCAGTATATTGGCAATCTCCTACCCACAACAGATTTTCTGACCCATACCACATGGATAGTGATTATTGCAACTATCATGGGGGTTATTGGTGCAATGACCTTGATTGGCAAAATAGGTGGTGCCTCAGAAATAGGGATGGTTATACTCTATTTAATCGTTGCACTTATTGCTTCACGTGCCAATTTTAAAGAGCTCATTGAAGCACCACTCTATATATTTTCTGGATTTGTCATCATAGCTATCCATGTAGTTGTCATGGTACTTTTTGCCAAACTCTTCAAGCTCGATCTCTTCTCTCTTGGTGTAGCATCTTTGGCAAATATTGGAGGGGTTGCCTCTGCACCAATACTTGCTTCAACTTACTCCAAAGCACTCATACCCATTGGAGTTCTGATGGCAATGATGGGATATATACTAGGAACTTTTGGTGGATTAATGGTAGGAAAAGTATTGGAATTGATTGCCTCTTTTTAGGTGAAAATTGATGTTGTCTCTTTATGTTTCCAAGAGATACATAACATTTCTATGGCATCATTGCAATAGCACCAATGCTTTCATAGTCTGCAATTTTATTTTCCATACAATAGCTCGGTAAATTTTCTGCAGAAATCTAGCTCAAGGTACTATTTTATACTAAGTAAGAAAGAGTAGGAGAAACTACGTTAAGATGAAAATCACATCTATTTGGACAAAGCATCTCAAGGCACCACTAAAAACCCCTTTTGTCACTGCATTGCGCCGTGTAGAAGATTTGGAAGATTTAGTCATTATTATTGAATGTGACAATGGCATGGTTGGCTATGGCGAAGGGGCACCTACGCCACAGATTACCGGAGAGACTCTCGGTTCTATGCAATCAGCAGTTGATTTTATAGCACCACATCTTATTGGCAAAGAGATTGAAGCCTTTCCAGAAATTTTGCATTTACTGCACAGTATCATTAAACACAACACTACTGCCAAATCAGCACTAGAGATTGCACTCTATGACTTAAAAGCACAAGTTGCAAAAGAACCACTCTATCGTATGCTTGGTGGTGAAAAAAAAGAGTTTACAACTGATATTACTATCAGTATGGGTACGATAGAGAAGATGGTCTCAGATAGTCTTGATGCACTCTCTTTGGGATACGATACACTCAAAATAAAGATAGGAAGCAGTCCATACAAAGATGCTGAACGCATTGTTGCCATTTATGAGGCACTTCCTGCACCAATTAAGCTACGTCTTGATGCCAATCAAGGCTGGACACCACAAGAGAGTGTTACACTCTTGCAAACAATAGAGCATAGAGGCATCATTGCTGAGTTCATCGAACAACCCGTGTCTGCAGAGGATATAGAGGGATTAAAGTATATCAAAGAGAGGGTTCAAACCCCTATACTTGCTGATGAGTCAGTCTTTTCTCTATACGATGCTAAAAAACTACTTGAGATGGAAGCAGTCGACTACATCAATATCAAGCTTGCTAAAACAGGTGGTATTTCACATGCACTTGGGCTGGCTGATTTGTGTCACGATTATCAGACCAAGTGCATGATAGGTTGCATGCTCGAAGGACCCATTTCAGTAGCTGCAGGCATACATGTTGCCTCTGCCAAAGCTGACATCATCACCATGCTTGACCTCGATGCCGTCGCCCTACTCGCATCACATCCTGCCAAAAGCAATATATATTTTAATGAGAGTAAAATAACCCTCTGTAATACGCCAGGACTAGGTGTTTCTTTCTAATCTTCAATATCACATACTTATGATAAAATTCCGAAATTTTTACCCTAAGGAACTACTTTGGTCGATATTCAACGATATTCCAAACAGAACATTAAAAATGATATCCTTTCCGGTGCGCTAGTCTCCGTGGCACTTGTGCCAGAGGCAATTGCTTTCTCTTTTATTGCAGGAGTCTCACCTGTAGTTGGTCTTTATGCAGCATTTATTATTGGGCTTATTACCTCATTACTTGGTGGCAAACCAGGCATGGTCTCTGGTGCAACAGGTTCAGTTGCTGTAGTTTTTATTTCTCTTGGATTTTGGGTCAAACAACACTACCCAGAACTCGATGCTGAATCACTTTCCATGATGATCCTGCACTACATCCTCATTACCTCTATTTTTGCTGGAATAATTCAAACTGCTATTGGATTATTAAAGATGGGAAAGTTTATCCGTCTGGTGCCGCAACCAGCACTGTTTGGTTTCGTCAATGGTCTTGCTATCGTTATTGCTCTAGCACAGCTGCCTTTCCTTGCCCCTACACATATAGAGCAATACAATTCATGGCTGGAGATCATCAAGGCAAGCTTGAGAGAAAACTACATTATGTACACCATTATCGCCAGTACCATGATGACCATGCAATATCTACCCAAACTAAGCAAAGCTGTACCAGCAGGACTGGTTGCCATTGTGGTCATTACATTGATAGTCTATTTTAACCACATTGACACAAAAACTGTTGGTGACATGGCAGACCTCTCCAATGTCTCACTCCCACACTTTGTCATGCCTAACCTCTCAATACTTATAAACTGGGAGTCTTTAACGGTTATTCTCTCCACTGCTATCATTGTAGCACTTGTTGGGCTCATCGAGTCGCTACTAACCCTATCTGTACTCGACGAAATGGGTGGTAAACGAGGTTCAGGAAATAGAGAATGTGTTGCACTAGGACTTGGCAATACCACAGCAGGACTCTTTGGCGGTATGGCAGGATGTGCTATGATCGGTCAGTCAGTTATCAATTTTACTTCTGGTGGTTTGGGCAGACTCTCTTCCTTTACTGCTTCGGTCTTACTTATTATCCTCGTGGTAAGCTTTTCTGGTGTCATCTCGATTATTCCCATCGCTGTACTGGTTGGAATTATGTTTATGGTAAGCATTGGAACTTTTGAATTCTCTTCGGTAAAACGTTTAAAACATATGCCAAAGTCTGATGCATTTGTTCTCATGACTGTCACTATCATCACTATATTTTTTGATCTTGCCGTAGCCGTCATTGCCGGTATCATTATCTCGGCACTGGTTTTTGCTTGGAAACATGCCAAGATCTATGCCCAAATCAAAATGGAGGGGAATAAGAAAATTTATGAGCTCGATGGTCCACTCTTCTTTGGTTCAGTAACATCATTCAATGAACAGTTTGATGCAAAGAGTGACCCAGAAGAGGTGGTTATTGATTTCAAAAAGGCAAGAGTTATGGACTCTTCAGGTGCTGAAGCAATTGATGCTTTAACAGAAAAATACAAAAAGGCAGGCAAAAAGCTAACCCTTCGCCACCTCTCTGAAGACTGCAAAAAGACACTCAAGATTGCAGGACCTTTCTGTACCTATGAAGAGGATGACCCAACCTATAAGGTGGCAATGAATGTTTAACATGGAAATATAGTAGGGTAGGCATATTCCCTACACAAGATTAAAAAGTCCTATAAAAAGAACATTGCTACCATCAATCCAAAGAAAGGGATCATTGCAGCCATATAGATAACCTTTTGTGTTCTTAATGCTTTCCAAATACCCCAGAAAAAAAGTATCAAAGTCATTAAAAAAACCAATATGAGTATTAGATTATTCATGCACTAACTTCTCCAAATCCTCTTTGTAGAGTCTCTCAACCATCTCAATACTATCAAGTGCATTGAGGAGTATCTTTTTAGTAGAAGCAAGTGGTTTCATATGGATATTGGTAAACTGCTTATCGATAGTTTCATCTGAAACAATTTTCATTACCTCTTTTTCAAGTGAGTCAATAATCTCATAGATATTTCTTTCAATCAGTTGCATATTCATAACAAGCTCCTTCCTTGGCACACAAGATCTACTTGGTTTTAGGCCTAAAAACCTTAATAATATTTTCATTAACTTCCATATAGCATCCTCCTATGAGGTCAATACAGTACGGTACAGCAGGAAAAACCGCATCAAGGCACTCTCTAATGGACTTAGGCTTTCCTGGAAGGTTGATAATAAGTGACCCATTACAAATACCTGCTGTTTGACGGGAAAGAATAGCTGTTGGTACATACTGAAGACTTACTGCACGCATCTGCTCACCAAAGCCTGGTAGTAGTTTTTGACAAACATTCTCAGTTGCCTCTGTTGTTACATCTCTTGGTGCAGGACCTGTCCCACCAGTGGTAACAATAAGATCGCAGTTTTTGTCACGTGAAAGCTCAATAAGTGTCGTTTCAATGATATTTTGTTCATCTGGTATACAACGGTATTCATATTTGCACTCATTAAGTAGATACTCTTTCATTGTATCCATAATTGCCACACCAGAAATATCTTCATAGATACCTTGTGAAGCTCTATCGCTTGTTGTTACTACACCAATTCGTATTGTGTCCATAATCATCCTAGCTTTAGTAAAATTCTGTCGAGTAAAGTTGTACTCAAAATCCGCTTTAAATACCCTAAAAGATAGGTTGCCTTGGTGATGTAATAGCGAGGTTCAGGCTTGTCAGAGAGAATGATGTGGTGCACCATCCTCGCTACGGCATCGGCATCTTTGTTAAAAGGGACTTCGCTCTTTTTTGCCTTGAGGTTTTTCTCATACTTTTTCCTAAAGATAGAGTGTTCAATATTAACATTCTCTCTGAGTTTCTGCATTGCATTTTTTCTAAAATTGCTGGTGATAGGACCAGTGTTGAGCAGTACCACATGTATATCTGTTCCTGCTAACTCTAGACGTAGCGTATCGGAGAGTCCCTCAACAGCATACTTACTAGCATTATATGCACCACGCCCAAAGAGTGAAACAAGTCCTAGCACAGAAGAGTGCTGAATAACCTTTCCATGTCCCTGCTCTCTCATGATGGGAATAATTTGCCTTGTGCACTCATGTAGTCCAAAGACATTGGTCTCAAACTGTTCACGTAATATATCTGTATGAATATCCTCAATTACTCCAGGCTGTCCATATCCAGCGTTGTTGAACCATGTATCGATGGTGCCCTCTTTGATTAGAACTGTATTGATAACTGCTGTAATGCTTTCAGGCTTTGTCACATCTAACTGCATGGCATTTTCAAAACCCATCTCTTTAAGCCTCTTTACATCCTTTTTTTTTCGAGCAGTCGGGTAGACAGCAATGAACTTATCTCTTAGATATTTTGCTGTTTCCAATCCTATGCCACTACTGCATCCTGTTATAACAATATTTGACATCCCTATACCTCTTCATAAATATCAATATATGAATTATATCATGATTGATTCACAAGGAGGGATTAATCATATTAAAATCATAGATTGGATTTATATGGTTTTCTCATTTAGTTTTACAACAGCATCAAATACGTACTACATGGTTGAAAAATCAAATAGTGAAATATCTACTTTTTGTCCTCGAATATACTCTTTGGAAAACTCTACAATTTTGCCATGAAAACGAGCATAAATCTCGGGAAGAGAAATCTCTCGTTTGTAGAGCCCAACAATCCTATTTTCATGTGCCTCAATACCTTCATGTATCCATGCTTGTATATCCATATAATGATCAAATGTATAACCTAGTGCTACAAGTAGCCGATTGGTATAACTGTCAACAACCATGATGGGACGATAACAAGCATAGCAGAGAATAGAGTCAGCACTCTCCATACCTATACCTTTTTGCGAAAGAAGCCACTTTCGATCAGTACTCTTTTGAAAAGTCATAAAATTACCATAGGTTTCTAGTATATTCTTAGATAGTTGCTTGAGACGCTGAGCCTTCATGTTGTAAAAACCACTGGGGAAAATTGCTTTTCTAAGTACTGATAAACCAACATCGGCAATACCTTCAAGTGAGCAGATGCCAAGTTCCTCAAGGTTCTCCAAAGACTCTTCTACCCGTTCCCATTTCGTTTGCTGAGTTAAAATAGCACCAATAATGACTTTTGGGGTACCACTTTGTGGCCACCAGAAGGGGTCTTTTTTTATTTGTAAAAAGTCTTCCTCTTTCAATCTACATAAAAGTTCAAAACTATTATTAATCATATGCAATATCTCCAAAAAGTTATGTTACATGGTTCAGTAATGGTATTGGCGGTCAAATAGAGTATTTTAAGTACTATTTATCTTTTTAATAGGTGTCCTGCCTCTTTAATATAATATGTCGTTGCAAGTGGAGTAAAAAAATCAAGTGCTGCCTTAGCATCAACAATCTTGTCTTTCTCACCAAGAAAAACCTCAATGATTGTCCCTCGATTCTGAATAGTTTGAAGTTTATTGATATCCCATTTGTAGGTAAGCAGTTCTTCAAGTTCTTCTTTGCTGCCTATGTGTAGATAAGGCGTAATATCTACTTCTGAAGGATAGGAGATATTTTGAAGAAACTGCGACATATATAACTGTCTTGCTGTGTGAAAGTAATGAAGTTGTGCACGAACAAAACCAACTTTTTGATTATGGAAAAAAGCTGGAGAAAGAAGAATAAGCCTATCAATACGTTCTTTGCTTTTGAAGGTATATTCTAGTGCTTTCTGTGCACCATAGCTAAAACCAGCAACACAGAAGTCATTCTTAATAAGCCATGTATCAAAAAAAATCTCTTCTCCACAGAGAGAAAACCCATTAAAATATTTCAAGAAATATTTCTCTACATACTTCGTGGGTGATATTCTCATGTTCGAGTAGGTGGTCTGATATCTTTTTGAGAGCATGGTCAAGGGTCTTGAGTAATGCTTTGAGTTCAGAGACAGATTCTTTCATAAGCACCTCTTCTTCAACTGATGTAACAATGAAGTTCTCACTCATTGCATATTCATCAATAATCTTTTTGGCAAGCTCTTTTGCCATATGAATATCATAGCTAGCATTAGTAAACTGCTCACTATAATGTATCTGCGTAGCAATACTACCTGCAAGATAGACCTTCATGCGGTTAAGCAGTGTTGAACGAGAGAGTATCTCATGCTCCTGTATTGTGAGGCGGGTATTAACAATGCCTATTTTTTCAAACTCTACATCAAGCCATGTTGCAACAGCAGCTTTTGCTCCTTGGTAAATTGCCTGTATTTGGCGCTCTTCATCAGTAAAGCTAAGTATCTTACGTTTACCCAAAAGAACTTTTTCTTTCACTGATTCAAAATCAGATGTCTCCACCTCTTTACGTCCTTGACGCATGGCATGAATTGCTGCTTCATTGGTAAGGGTATCTAGTGCAGCAGAACTAAATCCGACTGTCATACGGGCAATATATTTGACATCTACACTATGTGGCTTGCGTGAAAGATAAAGTTCAAGGGTTTTGATGCGATCTTCAAGATCCGGCAATGATATATGTATTCGCCGATCAAAACGTCCTGCTCTTAGTAGTGCCTCATCAAGTACATCAATTTTATTGGTTGCTCCAATAACAATTACTCCTGAACTTTCCTCAAACCCATCCATCTCCATCAAG
Organism: Sulfurovum sp.; assembly: GCA_020525365.1. Classification (NCBI taxonomy): domain Bacteria; kingdom Pseudomonadati; phylum Campylobacterota; class Epsilonproteobacteria; order Campylobacterales; family Sulfurovaceae; genus Sulfurovum; species Sulfurovum sp. Next base: position 1,320,100 of record JAIZOF010000001.1, read on the forward strand.
AGTTGATTCAGGGTTGCCTCACGTTCATCATTACGAAATTCACCACGGCTCTTACCTACTGCATCTATCTCATCAATAAATATGATACTTGGTGCCATTTGTTTGGCCTTACGAAAAAGTTCACTCACACGCTTAGCACCCATACCAACATAAATATGAACAAAGCCGGCACCACTTTGATAAAAGAATGGTACACCTGCCTCACCAGCAACTGCTTTAGAGATCAGTGTCTTTCCTACACCTGGAGGACCCACCAACAGTACCCCTTTGGGTAAGCGGATATCAAGATCGCAGTATTTTTTAGGTTCACGCAAGAAATCAATAATCTCCTCAAGCTCCTCTTTGACATCCTTAATACCTGCAACATCACTAAAGGTAACCGTTGAAGTAATTGCTTGTATGGGTGCGTACTGTACAATATCGCCCCCTTGTTGTGCAGTCTCTGTTTGATGCAACTGCTGTTTGCGACTCTCATTGATAAACCGAAAAAGATAAAAGAGGGTACCAATAAGCATTAATAGAGAAAGTAAATTATAGAGCCAGCTTAGATCTTTAGCAACTTCTACAGGATATTTATCAAAAAAAACTTTTTTGTCTATGGCATCTTTGTATATTTTATAAGTTCCATGAGTAGTAATAATACGTACATAGTCACCATCAATAACCAATTTTTCTATCTTTTCTTTGATATAAAGTGCATTAGCCTGCTTATAGGTAATGAGCTTATCCGTATCACGCAATAGTGAAAAAGCCAGCAAGAGCAACAAAACAGTAAACAAAGAGAGGATAATCTTCATATTTTTCTCTTGAAATAGGTTTGAATTAAACTGTTGTACGGTTGACATCTAATGCTACCTCCACATTATCTAAAAGTATCCAATTGCTACTAAGATCCTCACTGCTTTGTACCTCTACTTTGTTAAAATATTGGTCAAATCCATAAAAAATATCTTCATTACTATTTTCAAGCAATACTTCAAGATTATGTGTGTGCAAACGTCTAAAGGCATAGTTCTTTGCCTTAATAAGTTCAGTCAACTCTCTGTGTCGTTGCTTCACAATATTCCCATGTATTTCAGGCTTCATTGTTGCTGATGCAGTATTATCCCGCTTAGAGTAGGAGAAAGCATGCACATGTGTTAGTGGCAGTATTTTGATGCGCTCAATTGCTTTTTCCCACTCTTTTTTCTCTTCACCTGGATGCCCAACAATAAAGTCTGTTCCTAGTGCATAGTCATGTGATGCTATTTTTTCAAAAAGTGTGATATCCGTAGCAAACCTATTGCGACGATTCATCAGTTTGAGCATTTTGTCAGAAGTATGTTGCAACGCAATATGCAGATGCTTTGCCATCCATGGCTCATCAAGCAATTCCATAAAGGCATCATCAATCTGAATAGGCTCAAGGCTACCAATGCGAATACGTCGTACCCCTCGTATCATACTTATTTTTTGAAGCAACTCGGCTATGGAGGTGTTGTGGTCTTTACCATAGCTTCCCACATTAGTTCCTGTCAAAATAAACTCTCCAAAGCCATTTGCTGCCAGTTTGCGTACCTGCTCTAGTACAATCTCCTCTCCACAAGAACGTGCTCCACCACGTACAGTAGGTATAATGCAGTAGGAGCAAGAAAAATCACACCCTTCTTGTATTTTAATAAATGCTCTACTCTTACCCACAAACTCTTCAACAATAGTCGAATCAATATGTTCAAGATCGCCTATTTCATAAAAGCGGGTCTCTTTTTTGAGTATTTCATTAATCTTCTCCTTTTCGGAGTGTCCCATGACACCAAAAACTTTACCATTTTCAAAAAGAGACTCTCCTTTGGAGTGTGAGCCGCAACCTGCAAGAATTACCTTGGCATTAGGATTTTTACGTTTCATCGAAGAGATATAGTTTCGCACCGAAGAGTCTGCGCCATTGGTGACAGTACAAGAGTTAACCATAATAATATCTGACTTGCTTTCATCCATAGTCAGTTCAAACTCTTTTAGTTTTGACATCATCACCTGTGTATCAAATTGATTTGTGCGACATCCAAAGGTTTTAAAAAAGACTTTTTTCATGTGTCTATCTCATGATTAAAAAGTGTAGGTTCAGGCAGGGGAGGCTTTCTTACATCTTTATCCAGATAGATAGACTGTGTAGGAAATGCCAAATTGATATCCTCTTCAGCCTGTATGCGCTCAATCATCTCTATAGAGATGGTACTTCTAAGCGTTAAGGTTGCATAGGCATTCGTGTGATACCATGCTGAAATTTTAATACCATAGGGCTCAATAAATGTATAGATACGTGGTTCAACATTAGTATTTTTCATACTATACTGACTACGTAGTTTATTAAGCTGTTTACGGGTGATATCCGTATATCCCTTGGAGTATTTTTTGGTAATCTCTTTTGCAATGGAGGAAGCTTTTTGCACATTAGAATCAAAGGTAATCATAAAGTCTATACCATCCCAAACTGTTTTGAGTCCTGCATGCGAATAGTTGGCAATCATGTCGGTAAAAATATAATTATTAGGTACAAATATAATACGACCTGCCCTACGGTTATGCATATAGGTGGTTAGTGTAATATCTTCTTGGATGGTCATACGCAACAATGAGATATCAACAATATCCCCCACATACTCCATACCACTGCGTACAAATTTAACCCTATCCCCTACATGAACTGCACCACCAATAATGATAACAAACCACCCTATGAGTGACATAAACCAGTCCTTAAGTGCAATGGCAATACCTGCGGAAGCAAATCCTAAAATGGTTACAAGGTAATTCACATTTTCAATGTAGGCAAATAGTAATGTCAGTAGCAACAGTGAAAAAAAAGTAAAATTGAGAAATTTGTTGATTGTATAGAAACGGTCATTGTCTGACATATATCGCTTGACAAGATATTTGACAAGAAAAATAACAATTAAAAAAATAAGAATAATTATACCAATTATTGTTGCTTTTTCAATCTCTTTTCGTATCTCCTTCTGAAGGTTGAGACTTATCTCATCTATTTTCTTCTGATATACATTCTGTGTTGTTTTAAATATTTCTATCACTGGTATAAAAGTATTTATCTCCTCTTCTATATCAGTAAATTCTTTTTGTAGCTTCTGATTCTGTGGTTCTCTTTCAAGGATAGATTTAAGTACTCCCTTTTTCTCTTCCAGCTTTTCCATTAATTGTTTGATAGAGTGATATCGACTATAATACTCAGATTGATCATTTTTTAATCTCTCCATAAAAGAAAATGCTGAAATAATAGCAAATGGATTACCAACATGTGGGATTTCACCTATAGAAGGAGGCCTTAAGAACTTTTTAAATGGGTTATCTTCATACTCTTTAAGGAGTTGCAGTTTCCCTATCAATATCTTTTTTTCATTTTCAAGTATATTGAGTGTTTTTTGTTGCGATGCATTCAACCTTCTCTTGAGAGAAAACTTATTTATTTTTTTATCAAGTACTATTTTTTGATTTTTAAGCTCTTTATAGGTGTGATAATTGCTGTATATTTTTGACCAAGTACTATTCTCTTTAAGGCTCTCTTCTAGTATATTTTTTTTCTCTAAAAGTCCTTTCACACTGGTTGTATTTTGAAATTTACTCCTTTTGGGTATTACTTTTTCTTTATCAGGGCTCCCTTTTATTTTGATATCTTGTAATGTTGGTTGCTCTGCCATCAATAGACTCAATAAAAGTAGAAGTAAAGTAAAAGACTTAGGCATTATTCACCTCAAACTGTTGTAATACCTCCTTGACTAGTACCTCATCAACATCTTTCACAATCTTATAGCTTCCAATACCTTCTGGAAGAATAAATGTAATACTATTATTATTACTTTTTTTATCAAGAAAAAAATGTTCATAAAATACATCAATATCTGCTATGGCATAGTCTACTGGAAGTGATTGCCTCTGAAGTAATGTCTTCAAGTCTTGAGCTTCCTCTTTGGACAGAAGACCCAGCTTAACTGCCAAAGCATTTGCCATCACCATGCCAATGGCAACAGCCTCACCATGCAAATAGGTGGTGTAGTTTGTCTCATTTTCTACCACATGACCAAAGGTATGTCCATAGTTAAGTACAGCACGGATACCTGCCTCTTTCTCATCTTGATTAACTACCCATGCCTTAAGCTCTACACTGCGCCTAATAGTCTCTTTAAGTTGTGACTCATCATTTAGGTCTACTGTTTTAAGAAAACCAAGGTAATCTCTGTCAAACATCACTGCCATCTTGACAATTTCTGCAAATCCTGCAGCAAATTCACGTTTAGGGAGTGTTTTGAGAAATATAGTGTCTATATAGACTGCTTTAGGCTGATAAAATGCTCCTATAAGATTTTTCCCATGCCTATTATTAACCCCTGTCTTACCGCCGACACTGGCATCAACCTGACTCAAAAGGGTGGTTGGTATTTGCACAAAATCAATTCCCCGCTGGTAAAGGCTTGCTGCAAAACCTGTCATATCTCCAATTACGCCACCACCAAAAGCAATAAGTAATGATTTTCTATTGAGTTTTTGCCTAAAGCACTCATTGAGAATATTCTCTACTGTCTCAAGTGTCTTATATTGTTCTCCATCTGGCACTGTAATCACATGAAGTTCTATTGCATGCACCTTTTTAAGTAACGCATCAAGGTGATATTCCGCAATAGTAGGATTGGTCACAATAGCTACTTTGGCTTCAAAAGTTAATGAGGGCAGTGTATCGATCGTAATATTGTATTTGACAGGCTTAGGAGATAGAAGTTCAATAGGAACGATCATAGGCAGAACCTTCGTTAAGATAATAATGCGATTTATTTTATCTTATGATTCCTTAAAACGTGTTATCTACACATCTTCTTCTAGGGTATAAGGTACAAGAAGCTTAGGATGTTTTCTTGTTGTCAAAAGAAAGTCACTAATCTTTGTAGAGATAAATTTCCAAAAATTATGTCTGTGGAGTATTTTTTCAAAAGGAGCAATTTGAAGAACACTCTCCATATTGTCCAATTCACGTATAGGATTAGACACTCTCTGCTCTATCTTAATCTCCATATTAAAAATATGTGCAAGTGTCTCATAGTGCTCTACAATAATTTTCTTATTTTCAAACTCCCCTTCAGGATCAAAATCACATAAGTGTAGTGACATCTCTAACGATTCGGAAACATCAAAAGCAGTCGAGGAGATTGACTCCATTTTGCGTTCATCATCCATGAGTATTATACTCTTCTTGATATGATTAAGGTGTTGATCGCCAAAGAGATAAACTACTTTTCTTAAATTATAGAGTATTTCCATAAGTGTATCATCTGAAAAAGTCTTAATACTGCTCATGATAAGCCCAATATCATACTCTTGCATATCATACTCTATCATGTGTAATATATCTTTATCATCATAACAGACAGAAATAGTAATATTTTTAGACTCATATTGCCTTATACTATTGATGAGTTCAAAGTTATTGGGGCAAATTACACGAATAAACAGTTGCTTCTCTTCAAGTTTTTCCAATAGATAGAGACTCTCGTCAAGATAGAACTGTGCAAGTGTCTGATCGTGGCGAAAATCGAGAATAAGGTAGATATCCTTTCCAAATGGTTCAGGGAAAAGCCCGATACGCCTATTGATAGTACGATAAACTCCATCAAGAACCAATGGTTTTCCTATTACCAACAGGGTATCATTAGGGAGAATGGTTGTAGCATTAGTGGGAAGTATCTGTTTCTCGTGACGATATATTGCAACAATTTTCCATTTACGCTGAAGTATAGAACCAACATGACGAAATGCAAAGGTACTCCCAAAAGGAACATGGATCTCCATAATCTCACCTTTTCCAAGTCCTACATTCTGTGCCACAACAGGTGCGTTAGGAAGCTGATCATAGAGATGAGCTGTAATAAGCTCATCAACATTTATAAAGGTGACATTCTCCTCTTCTCTGTCTATTTCAGAGTCATCCCACTGATTAACAAGAATAATACGTATTTTATCTTCTACCATACGAATGTTCTTGAGTGTATAGACAGCATCCTCTCTATTCTCCATTACAATAAAGACATGGGAGAATTTTGCTTCGTCCATAATATATTTAATACGGATATAGCTTGTTGGGTCTGCCTCGATAAGTGTAATATTTTTACTCATTTTTTCAGGTATTGCATCTTCATGAAAATGGGCAACATAGTAGTGGTTGTCCATAACTCTTTTATGTCCAACCCACTCAACAAAGTGTCTTGCAATACTACCATCAGCAAATATTAATATGTTCTTCATTTGTACCCTATTTAGATATAATCCTGTTCACTATTTAAGAGGATATTATAACACAATGCAATTTCAGATAGATAAAACCGATGGAAGGGCACGTGCGTGCACTATCCAAACTACGCACTCTACAATACAAACACCAGTTTTTATGCCTGTAGGAACCGTTGGTGCAGTCAAGGCACTTGATGCAACCGACCTTGAGACTTTTATTAAGCCTGAGATTATTCTTGCCAATACATATCATATGTACATTCGTCCTAGTGATGATGTTGTCGCTAAGATGGGCAAACTACACGGTTTTACAAAATTTCCTAAAAGTTTTCTAACTGATAGTGGTGGCTTTCAAGCATTCTCTCTCTCGGACAATGTCAAAATAGATGAAGGAGGCATTACCTTTCGTAGCCATCTTGATGGCAGCAAACACTATTTCACCCCTAAAAAGGTTATTGATATCCAGCATAACCTCGGTTCAGATATTATGATGATTCTTGATGACCTTGTTGCCCTGCCTGCCACACAGGAACGCATTGCTGCCAGTATCGATCGTACGTCACGCTGGGCAAAAGAGTCCATTGATTACTTTAGGCAGAAACAGAAAGAGGGTATAGGTGTCAATCAAAATATCTTTGCCATCATTCAAGGCGGTACAGATAAAGCCTTCAGAGAAAAATCTGCCAAAGAGCTCTGTACACTTGACTATGATGGCTTTGCCATTGGTGGGCTCAGTGTAGGTGAGAGCAATGAAGACATGTATGAAACTGTTGCATGGACAACACCTTTCATGCCCAAAGAAAAACCACGCTATCTCATGGGTGTAGGCACGCCTGAAGACCTCATAGAAAATGTCTACCGTGGTATTGATATGTTCGATTGTGTCATGCCAACCCGTAATGCGCGAAATGGTACTCTCTTTACCTCTTTTGGCAAGGTCAATATCAAAAAAGCCTGCTACACCACTGACTTAGAGCCCATCGATCCAGAGTGCAACTGTATGGTCTGCCAAACCTACAGTCGTGCCTATCTACGTCACCTCTTCCGTGCCCATGAACTGACCTACTTTAGACTTGCAACCATCCATAACCTCTACTACTACCTGCACCTGATGAAGCAGATGAGGGAAGCTATACTCAAAGAACAGTTTGAAGTATTTAGAAAAGCATTTTATAAGAAGCGGAAGTAGGGATACTGGTATCGCTCATCTTTTTCTAGTAAAACAAAAAGCACCATTTGGGTATAATCGCGATACTACTAAAGTATTAAGTGATAAGCATTAAGAGGGACGCAATGAGTGAAACAAAAAAGAATGTCTATAATCCCAAAGAGATTGAAGAGAACTACTACAAGCTCTGGGAAGAGCGTGGTTATTTTGAAGTAGAAGGAAATAAGAAGATACAACAAGCAGATAAAACCTTCTGCATCATGATGCCACCACCCAATGTCACAGGGCATCTACATATCGGACATGGGCTTACTTTTACTCTACAAGATATCATTATCCGATACAAGCGTATGGATGGCTATAGGACACTTTGGCAACCAGGAACTGACCATGCAGGTATTGCCACACAAAATGTTGTCGAAAAACAGCTTTTAGCAGAAGGTACAACAAAAGAGGAGATTGGGCGCGAAAAGTTCCTTGAGCGTGCTTGGCAGCAAAAAGACAACTCTGGTAGTGCCATTACCAAGCAACTTCGTAAGCTTGGGGTCTCCCCCACTTGGAGCCGTGAACGTTTCACAATGGATGAAGGTCTTGCTAATGCAGTCAAGAAAGCCTTCAAACAGATGTATGATAACGGATACATTGTTCGTGGTAACTATATGATCAACTGGTGTACCCATGATGGTGCACTCTCAGATATTGAAGTAGAATATGAAGATCATGCAGGCAAACTTTACCATATCCGCTACCCACTCTCCGATGGTTCTGGTATCGTAGTTGTTGCTACAACACGTCCTGAAACCTACTTTGGAGATACTGCAGTCATGGTACACCCTGATGATGTACGACACAAACATCTTATTGGAAAGACTGTTACCTTGCCGCTAATCGGTCGTAAAGTAAAGATTATTGCAGATAAGCATGTTGATATGGAATTTGGTACAGGGTTTGTGAAGGTCACACCCGCACACGATCCAAATGACTACGAAGTAGGCAAACGGCATCATCTGGAATTTATAACTATTTTTGATGAAAATGGTATTCTTAACGAATATTGCGGTAATTTTTCAGGCATGGAGCGTCTTGAAGCACGTGAAAAGATTGTACAGAAACTTGAGGCAGAAGGCTTTATTCAAAAAATTGAAGACCACCAACATCAGGTAGGACACTGTTATCGCTGCAAGAATATCGTTGAACCTTATATCTCCAAACAGTGGTTTGTAAAAAAAACATTTGCTAAAGCTTCCATTGAAAAGGTCAACGCCAACAAAGCAACGTTTTTCCCTTCTCATTGGATCAATTCCTATAATGCATGGATGAACGACTTGCGTGACTGGTGTATTTCACGTCAGCTCTGGTGGGGACATCAAATTCCAGTAATGTACTGTAATGACTGTGGTGCTGAGTTTGCCTTTGACAATAAAAGACCAACTGTATGCAAAAAATGTGAAAGTAACAATATACACCAAGATGAAGATGTGCTCGATACATGGTTCTCTTCTGGGCTTTGGCCTTTTAGTACACTTGGATGGGGAAACGGTAACACACTTAAAGATAAAAAGTGGTTTGGGGATGACCTCAATACCTTCTATCCCAACCAATTACTCATCACTGGATTTGATATTCTCTTCTTTTGGGTAGCGCGTATGCTGATGATGGGTGAAAACATTACAGGTGAACTGCCATTTAAAGACATCTATCTTCATGCTCTTGTCAAAGATGAAAAAGGCGAGAAGATGAGTAAATCTAAAGGAAACGTTATTGATCCACTGGTAATGATAGAAAAATACTCTGCTGATGCACTACGTTTTACTCTTGCCATTTTAGCAGTTCAAGGGCGAGATATTAAATTGAGTGAAGAGAAGCTTGAGCAGAGCCGTAACTTTACCAACAAACTCTTCAATGCTGCAAATTATCTACAACTTAACCATAGTATATTTGCTGATCTCAGACAAGAAGAGATTCAAACTCCTTTAGGGCACTACATGCTCTCTCGTTTCAATCTTGCGGTCAAAGAGACACGTAACTACATCGATCAATACCGCTTTAATGATGCAGCAACCACCCTCTACCGCTTTCTTTGGGGTGAGTTTTGTGACTGGGGAATTGAGTTAAGCAAGGCAAGCAAAAAGAGTGTGGCAGAACTTGGCAGTATCTTCAAAGAGTCGCTCAAGTTACTGCACCCTTTTATGCCATTTATCACCGAAAACCTCTATCAAAGACTCTCAGGCAAAGTGCTTGAAGATAATACTTCCATCATGATAATGACATATCCCAAAGTATGGAAAGTTAATGAAGAGATTACCGAGCAGTTTAACCTTGCCATCGAGGCAATCGTCTCTGTGCGACGTTGCAAAACCCTCATTGAGAAAGGTAATCAACGTATCGAAAAAGCAACGATTAAATTCAACAAACCTGCCGATACGGCGCTACTAAAACCTTTTATTGAAAAACTTACCAAAGTTGATAAAATTGAGTTTGCCAACAAAAAGCTTGACAACTGTGTTACAGATGTTTCCAACTCTCTTGAAAGTATGATCTCCACTGATGATATTGACATGAGTGCTATTGTGAATAAGCTAACCAAACAAAAAGAGAAACTTGAAAAAGAGTTAACCAAACTAAATGGTATGCTATGCAATAAGAAGTTTGTTGCCAATGCACCCAAACAAGTTATTGCCCAAAACCGTCAACAGCTTGAAGAGATACAAGCAAAACTTGAAAAAGTTGAAACTGAACTTAAAGGGTTTAAGGTATAGCAATTTTGTAAATAGAAATACCTACCAAAAGGATATTTACCATGCAAAAGCAAGTACAAGAAGCTTATAATATACTTTTAGCCAAAGAGTATGACAAGGCTTTTGTTCTCTACTCTGACCTTGCTAAGCAGAAAGAGCCAAGCAGTTTTTACTATCTGGGCTTTCTCTACTTTAGGGGATTTGGAGTCAAGCAGAACCTTAAAAAGGCGTTTAAGTGCTACCTCGAAGCAGCAACACATGAAGTACCACTGGCACAATTTGAGGTAGCACTCATGCTTGAGAATGGAGATGGTTGTGAACAAAACTACTCCGAGGCGGCATTTTGGTATGAAGAGGCAGCGAAACGTGGAAATTTTGAAGCCTTCAATAATCTTGGCGCACTCTATCGTGAAGGTCTAGGAGTTGAACAAAATTACAAAAAAGCCTTCATCCTTTTCTCTAAATCTGCACAGGCAGGTATTGCTCAAGCACAGTTCAATCTTGGTGCACTCTATGACATGGGTTTAGGATGTGAAGAAAATAAAGAAAAAGCCATTGAATGGTGTCGTAAATCTGCCTACCAAGGTCACAAAAAGGCCAAAGAAATTATCAAAAGAATGCAACAAGATGGACAGATTGTTTTTTAAGCAGATAGAGATATATGCGGTACTATTTATCGGTAGATACAGTCATCTCTTCTGATAATTCCAAAGCCTCTATGTGACCAAGAGACCCTATCCCTGCAATACCTTGTAAAGACCCGTACATCTCAGTTGTATTTTGCAGTACACCGTCTATAAGTTTTTGTCGGCGTTTCCAGCTTGCCATAAGAGAACGTCTCTCTTTGTCTAGTTCGGTCTGCATTTGCATAAAGCCGTCTACAATAGCTTTAAGTTGCATCTGGAACTCATTGCCGGTAAGATAGCTGTAGAGCAAGACCATCTTGTCTCCACGATTCTCCTCTTTTTGTACTGTTTTGTGTACCCGTATAAGGCTCTCTCGCAACAAACTAACTGAGCCTTTAAACTCATCGAAAGAGCAAACCCAAATACCATCAACCCAGCCCATACGCTCCATACCGTTTGGATAAACCGAAGTAACAAGTACCCCAATGTCAGCATTAACTTTAAGCATATCCTGCTTGAGTTTATTGATCCAATTATCACTCCATGCTTTAGTATTTTTAGACTCATAGCAAAGCACACCACAGTTTTGTATCTCTCTCGTATGCACCGTCTGAACACAATCTGCTCCAAGACCACCCTTTTTAACCTCTTCAATAGTATCAAATGGAAATTGGCTACTTAACCAATCTTCTATGGCAAGCTCCAATACTTCGCCCTGTACCTGCATACTCCCCTGTTCTACTTTACGTTTGGCATCCTCGAGTGATCGCTTGAGTTGTTTGAGTTGTTCATCTTTCTCTTTGAGCTTAAGTATCTGTGTCTCTTCAATCTCTTTGAGTCTACGTGTTGCTACCTCATCAAGCATCTTTTGCATCCTTACTTTCTCATCAGACAATCTTGTGTTAAGCTCCTGCTCTGCTTCCATCTTTACTTTAAATACAAGCTCATTCTTTTCACGCTTGAGTCTCTCTATCTCAACTTTAGCAGTACTGAGCTCTTGTATCTGTTTGGACTTCTGCTCTAGCTCCTGTTGCATTTCTGCCATCGCTTCGCCCTGCTCCTGGGTAATTTGATACCTAAGCTCGTCAGCAATCTTGATACGCTCCTGTTTAATCTGTTCTCTTATTGCTTCACGTACTGCCTCTTCGGCCTGCTCTTTTTCTTTGTCAAGAGCCTCCTCTTTTGCTTTGAGAATTTTAAGTTGGCTCTTATGTTTTTGTTTAAACTTTTCTTCTATTTGATGGTAAAATATCTTATCAATATCAATCTGCATACTACAGCTTGGACACTGAATAGTACTAGGGGAAGACATGAGAAACTCCTCATTTGGTAATATGAAGATATTTTATCAAAAAAAGAGACTTTAGTAGAAAAAATGTCAAATTGTCATACTATTCCAAAAAGGAAAGCAGTGCAGCCGTAACTGCTACATTAAGGGACTCCACACCCCTACTCATTGGAATTGCAATACTCTCATTACATAAATGCTTCACAACAGTGGAGACCCCATCACTCTCATTTCCAAGTATAAATATAGTCTTTTTTGTATAGCGTTGTTCTTTGTAACTTTTTGTTGCATGAGAAGAGAGGGTGTAGAGTAAAGCACCATCTTGCTTGAAATCCAAGAGTGTCTCTTTCAGATTGGATGTTTTGAGAATAGGCATCTTAAAAAGCGTCCCCGCACTTGCTTTAATAACCAGTGGACTAATCTGTGAAACACCTTTGACTGGAAGCAAAATTGCATCAATGTTCCCCGCCGCACAGGAGCGGATAATCATGCCAAGATTTTGAGGATTTGTCACCCCGTCAAGTACAACAATACGGTAACTTTCATGTTGTGCTTTAAAAGATGCTATTGAATCAAAGTGCTCAAGTACAATGTCAAGCGCCACTCCCTGATCCTGCTTGGCATTTTTCGAGATATACGAGAGTACTTTTTTATCATGATATGCAATCTCTATATTTCTTTTTTTTGCCAATTTTGTTATCTGATCAAGTATTTTGGCAGGCTTATTGGAGCTAGAAAGATGGAGTTTATAGATAGAAATACATTTATCCTGCAGTGCTTCAAATACAGCATTTCGTCCATAGATAGTCAAAACTTTATCAAAGAAAGTTTTTTTCTCAAGGTAGGCTTTTGAATCTTTCAAGTACACCCTTTTTGGTGGGTAAAAATACCACTCTAATATCTAAATGTAATCGTAGTCATGTAAAATATTTTAATTAAAAAATAAATGGTATTTTATGATTCTCCATTCCATGCAATATGTGGTTTGCCACCATTGTCAAATTCAACTGCAGGCATTCCCATAATATTGAAACCACTATCAACGTAGTGAATCTCTCCAGTCACAGCCGAGGAGAGATCTGAAAGAAAATACATACCCGAATTTCCTACCTCTTCAATGGTAACATTTTTTTTCAATGGTGCGTGTGCCGCATTCCATTTAAGCATAAAACCAAAGTCACCAATACCTGCTGCTGCCAATGTTTTGATGGGACCAGCACTAATAGCATTGACACGAATACCATCTTGACCAAGGTCTTCAGCAAGGTATTTTACCGTCATCTCCAATGCTGCTTTGGCAACACCCATAAGGTTATAGTTTGGAATATACTTTACACCACCATAGTAACTCAAAGTTAATACTGAACAACTATTGGACATGATAGGTTTTAGCTCTCTTGTTATCTCAATAAGCGAATAGACTGAAATATCCATTGCTATATCAAATGCTTCTTTAGAGATATTCACAAATTGCCCATTGAGCCCCTCTTTGGGTGCAAATGCAATAGAGTGTACAACAAAATCAATTGTACCAAAATCTTTTTTAAGCGATTCTCTTAGTGTCCTAATCTCTTCGGGTTTACTCACATCACACGGATAGAGTCTTGCGCCACATCCAAGGTCTTCCGCAATAGGTGTAAGTTTTTGTTCAAAACGCTCATTAAGAAAGGTGATCGCCATCTCTGCCCCTTGTGCTTGGCACGCCTTTGCAATACCATATGCAATGGACTTTTTGTTAGCAATACCAAGTATCACTCCCTTTTTACCCTTCATAATCATCACTTTTTCTCCAAAATAAAATTTGGGTATTCTATCATATTTGAGGTAAAATATAGTACCATTGACAAAACCTAGGAGATACCATGAACAGTCTGCTTATCATTAACACTGGAGGCACATTCAATAAGCAATACAATCCTGTGAATGGTAAACTATACATCAATAAAATGGCTACTTTTCTTGAAACAATTGCTAAAAAATGGATGATCCACTTTAAAATTATTAATATCATTGGAAAAGATTCTCTAGAGATTACTAGCCATGATAGGCTAGAACTTCTAACAACTATTCACCAGGCAAAAGAGCAGAAGATTATTGTAGTACACGGTACAGATACCATGCATACAACAGCAACATATCTTGATGATGCAAAGCTCCAAAAGTGTATTGTTCTTACTGGTGCCATGGTACCCTACAGTATTGACCCAGTTGAAGCAACTGCTAATTTTTCTTCTGCGTATGGATTTTTATATACGCTAGAGAGAGACGGTATCTATATTGCCATGAATGGCATTATCTCCCCTTTTAATAAAATTACAAAAGACCGAAATGAAGGAAAATTTGTACAACAATAAATAGCTACTTTTATCTTGTTAAAAGTCAACAAAATATCGATTTACTTTAAAATATGATAAAATAGCACACTTTTTTTCAAGGAGCTTTTCATGTCAGCTAAAACCCTCATCATAGGTGCAGGTGGTGTCGGAAATGTCGTTGCTTTCAAATGTGCAATGAATATTGATGTGTTTGGCAATATTATCTTGGCAAGTCGCACACTTAAAAAATGTGATGAAATTGCAATCAATGTAGAGAAAAAAATAGGTATAAAAATTTCTACTGCTCAAGTTGATGCCGATTCCATACCTCAACTGACCAATCTTATCAAAAAAACAGAAGCAGATATTGTCATCAATGTAGCACTCCCCTACCAAGATCTAACCATTATGGATGCATGCATCAAATGCGGTGTAGACTACCTTGATACTGCCAATTACGAACACCCCGATGAGGCAAAGTTTGAATACAAAGAGCAGTGGGCACGCAATAAGGCATTTGACAAGGCAGGTATCATGGGATTGCTTGGCTCAGGATTTGACCCAGGTGTCACCAATGTATTCTGTGCTTATGCTCAAAAGCATTATTTTGATGAAATTCATACTATCGATATTCTTGACTGCAATGCAGGTGATCATGGCTATGCATTTGCCACCAATTTTAACCCTGAAATTAACCTACGTGAAGTTTCTGCCAAAGGACGCTACTGGGAAAACAATAGATGGATTGAAACAGAACCTATGGAAATTAAGCAGGTGTGGAACTACCCCGAAATAGGACCTAAAGACTCTTATCTGCTTTACCATGAAGAGATGGAGAGTCTGGTCAAACATATTAAGGGGCTTAAACGTATCCGCTTCTTCATGACCTTTGGTGAAAGCTATCTGACACACATGAAGGTACTGAAAAATATTGGTATGCTTGACATAGAACCAATTATACATCAAGGGAAGGAAGTTATCCCCATCGAATTCCTTAAAACTTTATTGCCAGACCCTGCCAGTCTCGGATCACACACCAAAGGCAAGACCAATATTGGTATTTTTGCCAAAGGTATCAAAGATAATAAACCAAGAACTATTTACATTTACCAAGTGAGCGACCACGAAAAGTGCTATGCAGAAGTAATGAGTCAGGCAATTAGTTATACCACTGGTGTACCTGCAATGATTGGAGCAAAATTAATGCTTGAGAAGCGATGGCACAAGGCTGGTGTATATAACATGGAAGAGTTTAATCCTGATCCATTCATGGAAGAACTTAACAAACAAGGGCTTCCTTGGAAAGTTAAAGAGCTTGATACCAACACCAGTCTAAGGGTAGATAAACCAAATGGTATATCAATTGCATAAAACTATCAGTAGTAAAGCCGTGGATAATATCCATAAACAAAGACCTTTATTTTTTGTCAAATAGTGATATACCTATAAGACTCATAAATCGCCCACTACACTTCTGCTCTTGACGGTAGGAGAAAAAGTGTTTTGTATCACAAGCAGTACAAATATCACTCATCTCAATATTCCTCTCTTGTAGACCTGCTTCCATTAGATGTGCCCTATTAATCAAAGGCAAATCAAGCATATATTTGTCTGCTTTTTGTTGTAGAGCATTGGAGTATTCACAAAAATGTACTGCAACCTCTTTACCCACCTCATAGCAACACTTTCCAATTGATGGAGCAATGCCTGCAATAATCTCTTCAGGGTTTGAACCATAAGTTTGTTGCATCTTCTTTACTGTTTTGAAAACAATTTTTGCTTTTGTGCCCTTCCATCCTGCATGGATAGCTGCTACGACTTGATGTGCATAATCATACAGCAATACTGGAACGCAATCGGCTGTCAGTATGCCGAGCATTACCTCTTTTTGGTTTGTGATGAGTGCATCACAGTTTTTTACGGCACTCTTCTGATCTTTCCAGCCAGCAGTTTCTCTCTTTGTTACAACATATATATTATCACTATGTATTTGGTTTGCTATTACAAAGTTAAGTTTTCCTGATGTATTAAATACCCTTTCTACCTGTCTCCTGTTTCTAAGAATATATTCAGGTGTCTCTCCTGTATGTAATGCCAAAGAGAATCTAAAAAATGCACTATTGGATTTCATAGTTACGGCATGAAAACATTTAGGATATGCTTCAAGCAATTTAAAACGGTAAAGGTTTATCATGATGATTATCCTTAATACTTTACGATATAATAATAACCAAATTTATATTGGGATAGCATACATATATGGAAGATTGGTTTATTAAAAATACTCTTAATAAAAGTAAAACATATACACTATATTTATTTAAGCACTTTTCCTACTTACTTATGCTTCAACTTCTGCCCATATTCATCATCTCCTCATATCTAATATATGAGATTAATATTAAACTTTTCAATAAGCAAATGACCTACTATCTTATTGCTTTTATTATTTTTATTGTTACTATTGTTATCCCATGGAGACGTATACTTTGGTGGATTACTCCACTTTTCTATCTTGTCAGTCTTGGGCTACTTATTGCAGTGGAATTTGTAGGAAAGACTATTCTTCATGCTAAACGATGGATAGAACTTCCTGTCATACATATAACCATTCAGCCTTCTGAATTAATTAAGGTCAACGTCATCATGATGCTTGCTTATCTCATACATAAAAAACCACCGCCAAAAGATGGGTATAGACTTTTTCAGTTCATTAAGCTTTCACTTATCATTATTATTCCATTTCTTATTATTGCCAAAGAACCTGATCTTGGTACAGCACTGGCACTGCTCATTACAGGCTATGGTATACTCTTTCTTGTAGGGATAAACTGGAAAATCTGGCTATCTCTATTTATTCTTATCAGTGCAGGCTCACCAATTATATATCAATATGGACTCAAGTCTTATCAGAAAAAACGTATCCATGATGTAATCAATAAACCAAGCTATCAAGTACGTCAAGCTCTCATTGCTATTGGAAGAGGAGGGATGGAGGGAAAAGATAAAGAGGATGCCACACAAACACAACTAAAATTCTTACCAGTCTCCTCCACTGATTTTATTTTTGCGTACCTTGGTGAGCGACTTGGTCTCAAAGGGATGATTATTGTTATAAGTCTTTATATTTTTCTCATCCTTAACCTACTCTATATCTCATGGAAACATAGGCGTGATTATCTCATCAAAACCTATGCAAGTGGGTTAGCTTTTCTTATTTTTGTCTATATGGGAGTCAATATTTTTATGATTATTGGACTTGCTCCAGTTGTAGGTCTCCCCTTACCAATGTTCAGTCATGGCGGAACCTCTTTTATTATTTTTACTATTATGTTTGGAATGCTACAAAATTTAATCACATTTAAAGACTACAATCGATATACTTCCGACGCAAAAATAACCATGCAGATACGAGGTACTTTTGTATCAACCTAAGGGCTCTTAGCTCAGCTGGTTAGAGCACTCGGCTCATAACCGAGTGGTCCAGGGTTCGAGTCCCTGAGAGCCCACCACTTCAATACCATCAAGTTAACTACTCCATATATTTATCTTTATGTGTGCTACATAAATATTTCGACAGTATCTCCACACTGGTAACTACCCCTTTTTTCTCAGTATGTTCAGTAAAACCCCAATCAACCATAATATAGTCAATGCCAGCATGCTTGGCAGCCTGTTCATCGCGTGGGCCATCGCCAATAAAGAGAGTCTTTTCTTTAGATATATTTAACCCATTGAGCAGTTTAAGCAACATATCTGGATATGGCTTGCCTTTACGAACATCATCATAACACGTAATGGCATCAAAATAAGTATAGATATTCAAATAGGTGAGTGACTCAATAGTAGAACGACGATAGGCATTGGTGGCAATTGCTAGCTTGAACCCCTTGTGTCTAAGTGATTCAAGCAGTGCCTTGATGCCCTCATAAAGCACCAGCTCTTTGTTGTGGTATTTGGTATAGTATTCAGAGAACCATCGTTCATGATCATGCTGAAAGGTTTTAGCATGGTAAAAAATCTGTGCTGGATTAACCGTATGATCATTGACTTTTGAAAGAATATATGTTGTATCCATAGGTTCAAATCCAAGCTGTTGTCGTACATAATTGATAGCATTGGCTATAGTAGTGGAGGAGTTGACCAGTGTACCATCCATATCGAAAATGATTAGTTCTTTGTTGACCATGAACTATTTACTTCTACCTTTTCTATCAGGGCGACTGAACTTAATATAGAGTGAGAGGCTTACCAGTAAAAGAGAAACACCGACAATAAGATAGACCGCATACTCAATTTTGGTTGGATCTATAAGTGCCGATTTAAAGACAAGCATCAAAGCTTCAATGGAGAGTGCAATGATTATAGAGCCCAAGAACTTCACCATTGTCTGGTGGGTATCATCTTCTGTTCCACCATACTTCTTCTCTTGTCCAAGCACCTCTTCAAGCATGATCGCTTTAACAAGATCAGCAATAGCAAGAGAGAGAGTCAACAAGATGGTAGACTTAAATACTTCATTGATGTCAATATTTGAAACATTGAGCCCAAAATGAAGAAAACTGGTAATACCTTTAATAAATAATAGTAGTGCTACACCCATTAAAGCAACCGAAAATGCCCCATAAATCCACTTATTTGCTATACCAAAGCTAGAATCAATAGAGCTTGGGTGTACCATTTTGAGGATATTTTTAAGTGTAATATCTACACAAATAACAGTGACCAAATGATTATTTGTATCATAAATGGGAAACGATGCTGTAACTACCATCTTATTGCTTCCCAATGAAGGGTATGGGTCGGTCAGAATACAGCGATGTTCTTTAAATGTACGGTAGTAATAAGCACGATCACTTCTGTCTTCTCCTTTCCCTGTACTGCTAAGCTTAGCGTTGCGAGAAATATTGTCTATTATCTGGGTACCATTACCATCAATGGCATAAATGACTTCTGCCAAAGGAAGCACCTCTTTAAGGTATTTAATCTTGCCAATAACCATATCAAGGGTAATACCCTCTTCGGTACCAATACTATGGGCAATATTTCTACTTAAAATATAGCACAAATAAGCCCTTGCCTTAGTACGTATCTGCGCATAATCCTGTATCTCTTTAACTGTAAGCATATCTCTTATATTCCTTCAAAATCTAATGAGTGTCTATACAACTCTTCCAATTACATCTGTAAATTTAACTTTCTGATTAACCGAAAGTGTTGGAACAATGGCACTTTTTTGTGCAAAATGTAAAACAGTTGAGCCCATCTCAAACCATCCCAAAAGCTCCCCTCTCTCAAGCATTACATTGTCATAAGTATAGTGTTGTGGTTTACAAATATCAGAATTGGTTTGCACCCTTGGCTCAAACATTACAACCATCTTGCCAACATTGAGTGCCCCTACAAGCACCAATACATGTGTACGTCCTCTCTCGTCTTCACATGCAATAATAATCCGCTCATTTTCAGTAAAAAGTGCTTTTTTATGCCTCAAAAATGGAAAATTAACGGGGTAGAGTTTCCCAGGAATATGTGTGAGTGAATGAACCTTGAGTGTCATAGGCATATGATAACGATGGTAATCTTTAGGAGAGAGGTAAAAATTCATAAACTCTCCCTCTTCTACTTGTTCTGCTGCTGCTGTATGATACTCACCAAATAGTCTCTTGATACTGTAGCCCATTCCCTTGATTTGGTAGGCCTTACCTTTCTTGATTGTACCATAGTCAGTTACAAGTGCATCGACACTGCTAATCAGTGCGTGCGGATCATTTGGTAAGATACGCTCAATTTCTAATGCACGCGTAAAGAGTGCATTAAGCGTCTTATAGCTTTTTGGATCACGAAATTCAGACATATCCAAACCCATAAGTTTCACATAGCCACTATTAATGATACCTTGAATAGCGGGGGGAAAAGGCTTAGAAGCAAACTTTCCAAAAACAAACGAGATTATAGAAGTAAAATCTCTTCTTCTCAATGGTTATCCTTTTTATATACAATTAGAGGTTAATTGGATTATACCATTAATGATTGAGGGTTAGGGACTATCAGTAGAAATTGGATATGATTTCGCAACCATTACAGAGGATTATTGATGGCAATTTATGTACTTTTTGATACAGAGACCACAGGCAATCAGGAACATGATCGTATTATTCAAGTGGGAGCAATGATTGTTCATAACCGAGAAAATATTGAGATTTTTGATGAACTCTGTTCAACTGAAGTTCCCATCAGTATTGAAGCAATGGAAATACATAACATCACCTCTGAACATATTGAAAATAAAGTACCCTTTTCCCAAACAGAATTCTTCAAAGAGATAGAAAAGTACAATAATAAGGAAAATTATCTCATCGCTCACAATATCAGTTTTGACCTCGGTATGCTTGAAAAAGAAGGATTTGTCAACCACTATACCCTCATCGATACCGTGCGTATTGCAAAACATCTTCTTCCAGATTCTCCCTACCACAGGCTTCAGTATCTGCGGTATTCATTAAAACTTTACAAAACTGAGATTGAGGAGGCAAAAAAGCTAGGTATCACTATCAAGGCACATGATGCCATCGGGGATGTGCTGGTTATGAAATTACTGCTAAGTAGACTTATACAATTGATACAGGAGCAGTTTCCTGGAATCAATCCAATGCAGAAGATGTCCGAACTAACCAAAGTACCTGTTCTAATGAAGACTTTTAAATTTGGAAAGTACAAGGATCGCAATATCGAAGAGGTCTCTAGGGAAGACATGGGGTATCTTCGGTGGATGTATAAAAATCTTGATCTTGATGAAGATATGCAATATACACTAGGGCAGTATTTGGGAGAATCGCTTAAATGCTAAGGTTTGTGGCTTCACCTACGGGCAATATGGATCTTGATACTCTGCATATAGCCCTTGTAAACTACCTTGTTTCAAGGCAACGCAATAAACCTCTTCTTGTACGTATTGATGATACTGAAAAAGAGGACGTTATAGAGGGAAAAGATACCGAAATAATAGAAATTCTTAAGAAATTTGCAATTAACCACGAGCGGACTTGTCACCAAAGTGAATATTTGCATCATTATCAAACCCTTGCTATTCGCTTACTCAAGGAGAAGAAAGCCTTCATCTGTACTTGTAATAGTATAGATTGTAATCAAATATGTCTCTCTCGAGATCAAAATAACTATGACCAGCTCAAGGAGAGTGGTGAACCTTTTACTATCCGCATAAGAAAACCTGATGAGGATATAGTCTACCATGACACAATACAAGACAAAGTGATTACTGCACCTCATAAGATTGGTAATTTTATCATTCTGCAGAATGATGCCACACCTACATCTAGTTTTGCTACAGCATGTGCGGATATCTTAAATGGTGTAGACCTAATCATTGAAAGTACCCAAAAGATACATGAAACTGCAAAACAAGTTTACATCAAAAAGTTACTCGGCTATCATGAAGCGTGCTGCTATGCACACCTCCCTTCACTGTTGAACTCTAAAGGGAAACCACTTGTTGAGGATGATAATTTTTCACTTCTAAGGCTCTTTTCGGATGGTTTCATTCCTGATGCTATCATCAACAATTTATTACTCTTACATATTACAGATTTCCCCAAAGAGATCTTTTATTTTTCAGAGATGGTCGAATGGTTCAAGCTTGAAGAAGCTCCCAAAGAACCAATGGTATTTGATATTAAAAAACTGCGGCACATCAACCGTATGCATCTACGTATGATGGATGACAAACAACTTTCGATACTCTTTGGATTTGCCGATGCTGACATCGGAAAGCTGGCAAAACTCTACCTCGATGAGGCTGCCACAATCAATGAACTTGCCACAAAAATTAGACCCATTCTTGCACCAAAAGTATTTGAAGGGGCTTGGGCAAAACAGATGCGACAGATACAGCAGGTACTTATTGATGCGCCAATGCTTGATACATTTGATAAACTTGAAGCATATGTTATACAAAAGACAAATCTAAGACACGAAAAACTTGACACTCCCTTACGTCTTCTATTAACCGGTACACAACAAGGACCAAGCCTACAAGATGTCTACACTTATATTCGATCTTATCTACTGGAGGTAATCTCATGATCAACGCACTAATCTACTCTTTTGTTAACATCATACATATGATTATTACACTTTATATTTGGGTGGTTATCATCTCAGCAGTGCTAAGCTTTGTTCGACCCGATCCAAGCAATCCAATTGTTCAGATACTTTACCGGCTCACTGAACCAGTCTACTACTGGCTACGACGTCATTTTCCATTTCTCATTATGGGTGGCATTGACCTTTCACCATTGGTCATTATCTTTGGGCTACAGTTTGTTGATCTCTTCATTATGAAACTTGTATTTGGATAAATATGATACAAAGAATCTTTTTGTTGGTACTTTTTATTTTGCTACCACTGGCAATATCACCAGTAATGGCAAAACATTTTACTTTCAAGCAAATACACAGTATGCCAAAAAGTACTGAAAAAGATTACTATATTTGGCGTTTTTTACAACAGAGGGGTACCACAGCTTACGAGGCTAAAGCCATTATCAAAGAGGTAAACTTTCTAAACAGAAAGCTCAAAACAGCTTATCGTACCAAAACAGGCTCTTTTTCAGGTCTTTATCAAGCTTTTGCTCATCGCAGCAATAATGTCCAAAAGCAAAAGAATCGTGCACAAGGAAGTCTTAACTTTAAAAAAGGCATCTCTATGGTTCAAAAGCATCGACTTAAGCTTGCTGCGCAATACTTCACCGCTGCTTACTATGCCTACAAAAAGCGACAAGAGAAAGATAAAGCACTTTTTTGGCTCTATCTTGTTACCAAAAAAAATCACTATTTAACAAAACTCATACAGAGTTGCCATGTCAATATATACACTTTTCTTGCTGCAGACATTAGAAAAAAAAAGTATCCTAATGCAATTGTAGTTCCAAAGGTATCCAGACGGCGTATACAGGGAGTTGATATCAAGGATCCAATCATTTGGGCAAAGATAAAACAAAAACTCTTTTTGGGGAATAGCGATATCAATAAGCTTGCTGAAGACTACAAATCAGAAGAGACTATTGGTATACATACCTACATTAAAACACATGTTCATAACTTTACCAAATCATACTTTCCTATGCCCTATCGTAATCTTATGAGACAGTATCCTATTGAGCGTCAAGCACTCATCTATGCCATTGCAAGGCAAGAGAGTCGTTTTATACCTGCATCTGTTTCACACTCTTTTGCATTAGGACTCATGCAGTTTATGCCCTTTTTGATCGATCATATTGCCAGGCAAAAAGGTGAAAAGCTTGACTATGATGATATATTTGATCCATATAAAGCTATCGAATATGCCAATATCCATCTAGACTACTTGACAAAATATCTCTACCATCCACTCTTCATTGCCTATGCCTATAATGGTGGTATTGGCTTTACCAAACATCTCATACGTCAAAAAAGAAATTTTAGACCTGGGTCATTCGAGCCCTACCTAAGTATGGAAAAGGTAAAGAATACCGAAACAGGCGAATATGGTAAACATGTCTTAACCAATTATATTGTCTATATGAATTTACTAGGAAAACCGATACGTCTACTACCCTTTATTGAGACACTCACCGACCCATCTATGACTGATTGCTTTAGAAAATAATGGTATATTAAAATACTTTTTGAGTAAAGGTGTATTTAAATTTCTTAGTAAAATAGAGTGCTCCTTCTCCATAGAGGTTACTTTTAAAAACCAACTTCAAGCGTTGTTTCATATCATGCGGAAAAGTAACAATAAAATAGCTTCTCCAATTGGAGACAAAGGAGAGCTCTTTTAGTCTGCTATCTGAAGAATCAATAGGTTTTATCTTTTTGGGTCTAACCCCATTGAGTGTAAAATTAAAATGGTGTATCCCACGTTTAGATGAGTCATCATCAATATATAACCCAACAATAAAACACTCATCCTCTTGATTATGTTGCATATTTTTAGAATCATAAAGATATGTTGCTATGAGGGATGCCCTTGTTAGATTTTCATCGTGCAGCTGTATCTTTTCAGTTTTTAGTAAATATTTATGATATGTTTTCTTTTTTTGATATGTTGCAAAAAGTTCAGACTGACCTTTACTACTACAACCTAAAAAAAATAGAGCAAAGGCAATCATCCATCCAATTGTACGCACTCTTTCTCCTTTGCTTGATTGTACGATTTTAACATAGTTTCAATAAAGATTAATGTATAATCCTATAGCATAAAATTGAAAGGACTTACGTGTGAAAACTCGAGTAGCTGTCGCATTTACTGGACCTTCAGGTAGTGGCAAAACCACGTTAGTCGAGAAGGTCTCCAAGGCATTGATTGGTACACAAAAAGTTGCCATTATCAAAAATGATCCTAAAGACAAAGCAGTTTTTGATATTGAAGGTAAAGATAGCCATACATTTTTTCAGACTGGTGCAGAGGTGGTCATCACCTCTCCAACACGAACAACCTACTTCTCACATAAAGAGAAGAGGCTTGACGAAATTATAGGCATGATTAACGATTTTGATATATTACTTGTAGAGGGTCTTAAAACACTACCTCTACCACGTATTGCCATCTTCCGTAACAAGATTGATGAGAGCTATTTTGATTACGTAGAAGCAATTGCAATTGATGATACTATCGATCACAGCAACTATGTCATTCCAAAGGATATCGATATTCTTGACCTCAATAATCTCAATATGATTCTAAAATGGATCAAAAAACACGCCAAGGCAATCTAAGGAAATATAATGTTGCGTATATTTGAAACCATTGAGCAGTGCGCCCTAAAGATAGATCACATCATTAAAACGGAAGATCTTGGATACTACAATACAGAAAATGCTTCTGGCGAAGAGCAGCTTAAACTTGATGTTAAAAGTGACCACATCATTGAAGAGGCCTTCAAAAGTATCTCTTTGGTCAAGTCTCTTGTAAGTGAAGAGAAGGAGGGGGAATTGCTGCTACATGAAGATGGCAAGTATACTATCTGCTACGATCCACTTGATGGATCCTCTCTTGTAGATGTAAACCTTTCGGTTGGTTCTATTTTTGGTATCTATGAAGGAGAGCTTAAGGCAAAGAACCTTGTTGCATCTGCCTATATTGTTTATGGTCCTCGTATAGAGATTATGCATGCTGTCAAAGGCGAATACCCCAAACACTACCGAGCACAAAATGGCTCTTTCAATCTTGTTTGCAAAGAAGTCATACTCAATGAAAAAGGTAAACTCAATGCACCCGGTGGTACACAGCAAAACTGGTCCAATTGCCATAAAAGCTTTGTTGATGGTCTGTTTTCTGAAGGTTATAGGCTACGCTACTCTGGTGGTATGGTACCCGATCTACACCAGATTCTACTCAAGGGAGGTGGTATCTTCTCTTACCCTGATACATCAGATAAACCACATGGTAAATTGCGACAACTCTTTGAAGTAATTCCTTTTGCCTTCATCTACGAACAAGCAGGTGGTCAAGCAGTTGACAACAAAGGCAGACGCCTTATGGAACTTGTGCCTACTCATCCACATGATACCAGCCCATGTTTTTTTGGATCAACGTATGAAATAGAAAAACTTAAAGAGGTTTATGGGGTAAAATTCTAATGGCACAAGAGAGAACTGATGAATGGGCTATTGCCCTACAGGAAAAAAAGCGTGAACTGCAAAAGTGTCAGCAAGAGCATAAAATTTCCAGTTGCCTTAAGTGCGAAAAACTACTTGCATGTGAACTGCGCAATGCCTATGTCAAATCTGTCTACAACAGTATGAACAAAGGTACAAGTGGTGGGTTTGAATTCTAAATATATGTTTCTATTAACTTTATTTTTCTTTCACGACACATCTTCTTTTTGATGTAGTACTCTCGTTTTGAAGCGCTGCTTCTATCCTTAAATACTTCACTATAGACTAGTTTTACGGGGCGTCTACTGCGAGTATATTTTGCCCCCTTATTGGAGTGATTATGCTCTTTGACACGACGCTCAAGGTTTGTAGTAATACCAGTATAGAGTGTCTCATCAGTACACTCAAGCATATAGACATAATACATACTGTTAGTTTACCCTCTCTACAGCACAATTTGGCTAAAATATTTTCTAATTTATAAACTCATTTGTTTAAGGATACTGCCATGCCATCTTGTCACAAAGCTTATATTACCACCCCCATCTATTATGTCAACGATATTGCCCATATTGGTCACGCTTATACAACTATTATTGCAGATACTCTTGCACGTTATTCACGTATGAGTGGTCTTGAAACTTTTTTTCTCACCGGTACTGACGAACATGGACAGAAAATCGAAGAGTCTGCTAAAGCCAAAGGGAAAAGTGCACAAGTGTATGCCGATGAGATATCTGCAACCTTTAAAAATCTCTGGGATACCTTTGATATCAGTTATGATAAGTTTATTCGTACGACTGATAAAGATCATATAAAAGGTGTGCAGAAAGTATTTAAAGTCATGTATGATAACGGTGACATCTACAAAGATGTCTATAAGGGGCACTACTGCATCTCTTGTGAAACTTTCTTTCCTGAAATTCAACTTGTTGATGGTGAATTTTGTCCCGAATGTGGCAAATCAACTACTGTCGTTGAAGAGGAGAGCTACTTTTTTAAACTCTCTAAATATGAAGATAAACTATTAAAGTGGTATAACGAGCATCCAGAATGTATTCTTCCACGCAGTAAACGCAACGAGGTTATCCGTTTTGTAGAAGGGGGGCTTGAGGACCTCTCTATTACCCGTACTAGCTTTGACTGGGGCGTTAAGTTACCTACAGAACTTAATGATCCAAAACATGTAATGTATGTTTGGCTTGATGCACTTATGAACTATGTTACTGCTCTTGGCTATGGTACCCATGAAGAAAATATGGATTTTTGGCCTGCACGTGTACAGGTTATTGGTAAAGATATTCTCCGTTTTCATGCCATCTATTGGCCAGCTTTCTTGATGAGCCTTGGACTGGAACTACCTAAACATATTGCGGCACATGGTTGGTGGACACGCGATGGGGAGAAAATGAGCAAATCTAAAGGTAATGTTATCGATCCCAAAGAGGTGGCAGATGCTTATGGGCTAGACAACTTCCGCTATTTCATGCTCAGAGAGGTACCTTTTGGTGGTGATGGAGACTTTAGTCAAAAGGCACTTATTGACCGTATTAATTCTGACTTAGGGAATGATCTTGGAAACCTACTTAATCGTCTTATTGGTATGAGCGGAAAGTACTTTGAGGGAGTAGTAGACTCCTCTCATGTTACCAAATACTATGAAGCAGAACTTCATGAAGTGGAAGTCTCACTCAATAAACTTGAACCACTACTTTTTGAAATGCAAATACACCGATATCTCGAAGAGCTCTGGAGACCATTAACCGTGGCAAACAAAGCTATTGATAAATATCAACCATGGACAATGATGAAAGAAGGAAAGGAGGAGGAAGCAATGGCACTTAATGGGCTCATTGCCAATATACTTTCCCAAGTTTCAATTATGCTCTATCCTGTGATGCCACAGGTTTGCCCTAAAATTGCTACAGCACTTGGCTTCACTATCGACCACAACAGTTGGCAACAGTACATCAAAAATAGACAGCTATTAGAGACATTTACCATAGAGAAGATTCCACCGCTCTTCCCCCGCATAGAAGAGCTACGGCTTAAACAAACAACACCAGAAGATACATCCGTCATCCCAGTATCTGAGAAAAAAGAGAAGAAACAGGAAACACAAAAAGAGGAAGGTGTAGCCCTCATTGGTATTGATCAATTTTTTCAAACCTCCCTAAAAATTGGTACAGTTATAAAAGCAGAAGAGGTGCCAAAAAGTAAAAAACTACTCCTATTGCAAGTGGATCTAGGTGAAGAGAATCCTAGACAAATTGTTGCGGGCATCAAAGAGTGGTACTCGGCTGAGGAGATTCTCAATACACAAGTCTGTGTAGTTGCCAACCTCAAACCTGCAAAACTCATGGGAATGATCAGCGAAGGAATGCTACTTGCCGCTAAAGATGAAGATGGTCTATGTATGATTCGTCCTGAAAAGTTGAAAAAATCTGGCACATCTATAGGATGAGCATGAAAATAGAAGATATCGTTAACCTTACAGAAGGTCAGTTGGTCAACTCGCCTAAGGTTGGTACCATTGAAGCAGCAACTGTCTATGCCTCCAAGATTGATCAAGGAGACCTCTTCTTCTCCTCTTCTCAAGAGGAGATAGATAAGGCACTTGAAAATGGTGCTTATGCCATCGTTTATGATAATGATAAAATACTTAAAAAAGACGAAGAGATTGCGTGGATAAAAGTAAGTAGTGTACAGCTAGCAGCATTTAAACTTATCCGCTACGTTGTACTCAAAAAAGAGGCAAAGTTTTATTATCTTTTAGAACATGAGATGAGTTTTTTAAAGATGATTCTCACCCACAAAGGGGGCATCGCTTTCATTACCAATGATTGGCGCAAAGCCTTTGAGAAGATACTCAACTCTGACAATACCCTGTTCGTAGGTACCGATAAAACATTACTACATATGATTAAACCTGATATACCGTATTTAAACAGAGAAGTTGAAGGATACCCCATCTCCGATACACTCTTTCGAACAACTTTTAAAGTCAATGGCTTTATCTACCAAGAAAAAAAGATGATTCCCTTTCACTTGGAGTATCTACTGCGAGTAGTACGTTTTTGCAATACTCACGAACTACCCTACTCAATTGATCGTATCAGATACACCAAACACTTTATTCCTACACATATTGATGGAAATCTAAATCATACTAAGTCTAGCAGAAGCGATAAGGTTGCTATCTTTGTTGATAACTTACCCGATATTGAGAAGGCGCGCGAATATGTTAAATGCTCCAATATGTGGGTTAAAAGTATTGTACTCACCCCCCCTAAGACCAAGGTACCAGGGATAGACCATCCTCACTGGTTTGAGGACGAAGAAGAGGTACGTGAGCTACTCAAGAGTATGCATTTTAATTATGCTTTTATTTACAACACCGATAAGCGTATACTCAATACAATAAAAGAGACGTATAGCCTATTTTAAAGGCTTGTCTGCTCTTACTCCTTACTTCCTAAACTACCTTAGTAATTCATACTTCATTGATTCCCAAAATCATTCAATATAGTGCGTATCTGGAGGTCATATCAAAAGGAGGGTAGCTAAAATATCATTTTGATACCCCCATTTCACATACAATCAATTAATTAATATTTAAAGAAGTGTTGTTAGAATACAATAGATACGAAGGGGGGGGGTATAATGAAAATATTTAAAAAAGTTGGAATTGCTTTAGTGATGATGATTGCTTTAGGTTTTAGTGGATGTGGAGACAGCAATACACAAAATGAAAATAATCCATCTGTTGAATATGGTGGAGATACAGAAGGAGATAATGATATATCAAAGTATACAAATGCAGATTGGTTATATCAAAATTATTTTGGAGAGTATGGATTCCCAAATGAATTAAAATGGATGATGCTACCAGAGCTTCAGATGATAGCAAATGGTTTTGCTATGCAGTATGCAAAAGGTGAAGATGTTCAAAAATCAATTTTACACTTAAATACCGCCATGACAACATCGTATTACAGTGGAAAACTTAATTCAATGGCTCAGTCAATGCAAGAAGGGTATCAAGAGGGTTTATATAATGTACATGATGTCAATCAAACCGTATTAAATCATCAAAAGACTACGCGAAAAATAACTGCAGAGACTCAAAAAAATATTAATGAATCAATAAAACGTAAAAAGCAGTATAAAAAAGAACAAGAAGAGTTGGTTAAAAAATATCACTTGCCATACAGCATACCAGATAAAGTAACAAAAACTATTATATATTCTCCAGCAATGAAAGACAGTGGAGGGAAGAGTGGTTTGGTTGATAAGATAAACAAGTATTCTCATGATACAAAATTTAGTGGGTTAGATAAATGGGATTGGTCAAATGCAGATTTCTTTTGGACAAATGGAACTGGTGGTATTGGGCATATGGGGTTAATTGATGCAAGTGATCGTAATGGATTTTGTGTGGTAATTGATTCAATGCCAGGTGTTGGTGTTCAATCTCATTATGGGCTTACTGATTATGCGAACAAAAGTGGAAATAGTGATTGGACCACCATTGAAGGATACGAATATACTGCATGGAGTCCCTCTGACTCAAAAAGAAATGATGTACTCCAATTTGCCTACAGTAGAGTAGGAAAAACGAGTTATAGCTTGCTGGTTAGTAAAAATAATAGAAATAAATCTTATTGTTCAAGTTTCATATGGCAAGCTTTTTACGATAGTGGAGTCAACCTTGATAGTGATGGTGGTTTTTTTGTATGGCCTAGAGACATAACAAATCACTCATCTGTAATGATGTTTAATAGTCAAAATCGATAACCATGAAACATGCATTGGTTTTAATATCATTATTACTCATTGGGCATGCTGCTAAAACTGATACCTCAAAGATAGTACAAAAATGTGAAAATACTTTTGTACTATCTGGATATGGGAATCAAATTATGCTTTTTGAGCATAAAGACAATAGCACAAAGTTTAACCTTTTAAAGATATACCATCAAGGAAATAATGCTTTTTATGATTGTAAAAGAAATATAATCATTGCTTTGCAAAATAAAAAGAGAAGGCTAAAAGAGGGAATTTTAATTTACAACATTAGCAACAATTCACAAAAACTATATGAAACAAATAGTGGATTTAATGGCATTATTGCTAAGTATAAAGATGGATTTATCTATAGCACCAGCAAAACCAAACTAAACAAAGTCAATAATAATCAATTTGGTTATATCCCAAAAAATAAAATATTTTCAAAAAGTTTGATTTTAAATAGCAAAAATAACGAATTGTGGTATCACTATACAGAAGATAGGTTTTTCGACTTAAACAAAAGGAGTGTAATCAAAACCTATCCATTTGGTATGTGGAAAATTTCCGAAATAATCAATCATGACCTATATGTTTATGCTGGAGATTTTTTAAAAATAAACCTAATAAACAAAAAAGCAACAAACCTATGGAGTATTGACCACCATATGTTAAAGCAAAATACAAAAGAGCTAAAATTACCCAAAGCAAGAGTTGGGCTTTTTGTAAATGGTGTCTATTTCATCATAACATCTTCCAAGAGTTGGGATACGGTTACAAATAGGAACAACACAAAAGCAGTCAAATTTAAAAAAGGTGCCATATATCAAATTAAAAATCAAAAACTTTCATTTACAACCCTATTACCTTTTGATGATATTGTTTATGCCAATAGTCCAGATAAAAAGTATTTATATATTTTTACAAAATCTAGAAAAGTAATCAAATACCATATTGAGAAAAATAAAATAGTACAAATATATAAATTGAACATTCATTTAGATCAAAAATTTGAATTAGCAACTGTTGGGTTTACTGATGATAATTTTATCATATCATTTGAAGAGGATAGATACAGAAATGCCTATATCGTATTAGCAAATAAAAATTTTACACATTTTAGCAAACCTTACAATATAAGAATGGGCGGCATAGACATAGCCACTCAAAAAAGTATTCATACAAACCATATGAGGGTGAACAATCTGTGAAAAGAACAGCTGTCTCGTTTAAGTTGTTGCCTATTTTTTGAGGTTATTTTGTCTGGAGATGAAAAATGCAATATTTTACCATTACTTTAGTTTTAAGCGTACAACTTTTTGCAAATAACCTATATTGGTATAACGATAATCAAAAAATACAAATTTACAATCTTGGTTATGATGAAAAGTATCATGCATTTTTTTACAGTAACTCTAAAAAGCGAAAAGCTAAAAAGATGGTATTAACAAACAATATCATTTTAGCTTTCAAGAAAAAAGTTGGTACCGATACATTAAATATGATACTAGATAAGTATCATTTACAATTGATTCAAGCAATGGCTATAGGTAATGGTTTTTATGTATTGAGATGTTTAGACAATAACCCTTTAGGCGTTGCAAATCAAATATATGAGAATGAAAATAATATTAAATCATCATATCCAGACTGGATGTATTCAAAGTAATGAAATTATTATTGATCCTATTATTGGCAATATTATTAATAGGTTGTGGAGAAAACAACAAAGAGGACCCACTCAAAAAAGACCAATGGTATTTAGATGGGTCAAAAAATGAATATATTGATATAAACTTACAACATAGTTTATATAGAGGGAGAAACGTATTGATAGCCATTGTTGATAATGGTATAGATATTTTTCATGAGGATTTAAAAGAGAATATTGGGGTTGGTAGCTATAGTTATCTCACAAAAGAGTATAGTTTTAATGATGCAAATCATGGAACCGCATGTGCTGGAATAATCGCAGGGGTTGAAGGAAATGGCAAAGGCATAAGAGGAATTGCTTCAAAAGCAAAAGTAATAGGCTACAATGCATTAAAAGTACCATCTATTAGTAATATTGCAGATGCGCTTATAAGAAATAAAGAAAAAGTTTGGATTTCAAATAATAGTTGGGGTGATTTTAATTCATGGGGTGAGCCATTATTATTAAGAAGCATCGAAGAAGAGGCCTTAAAAGATGGTGTGCGGTATGGTAGAAATGGAAAAGGTATTATTTATGTATTTAGTGCGGGAAATGGTTCAGCAGACGAGAAGAGTGTGCCAACTGACAATGTCAATTATAGTGGATTAGTGAACAACAGATATACAATACCAGTTGGTGCAGTTGATGAATTTGGTAAAAAAGCCCACTATTCAGAAGTGGGTGCTACATTAATTGTTGTTGCTCCATCAAAAGGGAGTACTGAAGGGGCTGGAATTGTTACAACAGATGTGACAGGAGAAAAGGGTTACAACCCTGAAACTTTCCCTAGTGATTATAAAAATCACAGTTATACCAAGAATTTTGGCGGAACTTCTGCATCAGCACCCATGGTAAGTGGTGTTGTTGCATTAATGCTTGAAGCAAATTCGCATTTAACTTGGCGAGATGTTAGAATGGTATTGGCTCAAAGTGCTACTAAAAATGACCCCAACGATAGTGATTGGGAGTACAATGGTGCAAATTTGCATATTAACCATAAATATGGATTTGGTTTAGTCAATGCAAAAGAAGCCATAGATTTAGCATTAAATTGGAAGGGTGTAGCAGAGGAAAAATTGATAGAAAAATTTCAAGATGTTAATGTATCAATTCCTGACAATAATGACAATGGGGTAGATGGTGTTATCAATATAGAAAAAAATATTTCTATTGAATTTATTGATATTTATTTTAATACAAATGATCATCAAAAATTAGGAGATTTAGAAATTACTCTCATATCACCATATGGAACAAAAAGTATATTGGCACAAAGACATGAAGAAGCGTTTGAGGGTATTTTTAAATATAATAATTGGAGGTTTGGAACAATGAGACATCTTAATGAGTATTCAAAGGGTGAATGGAAATTGCAAGTAAAAGATTTACGAGAAGGCAATAGTGGTACTTTTATATCGTGGGGATTAAAAATTTATGGGCATTAGGTGCAACAAAACCTCATATTAAAAATAAATGTATCAATAAAATCGATTTAAGCGAAGATACTATTGCCCATCAAAAAACAAAAAAATAGTTTCGTTAGATTATGTTAGCAGATATCTATTTTGAAGATAAGGCATACGAGAATAAAAACAACGATAGATCAAGGGGTGCGTACAACTATATATTTTAAAATGTTTTGTTATCATAGACCTAAAAAGAAGCAAACGCACGCATTAGGACATAGGAAAGATGGGTATGTATGTCAATATGTTCGATGACTTAGAGATAAACAAGGCAGAAGAAGCAGAGCTAGATGGGAAGGGTTATACACCTACCTTACTCTTCCCATACTCTAGTCTTATACATGCAAGGTAAACTCCCTATTTTATAAGCATATTCTTTAAATCATTTAAAAAATATTCTGGTCCAATATACCCAACATTTTCATAAATATTTTTCTCTGTATTGGGATCAATATAAAGAATGGAAGGGAAAAAACTTCTCTTAAAAACTACAGGATAAGTATCATCTTTGTCAACAATAAGCGTCACATAGTCTTTTTTTAAGCGTGCTTTGACTTTTTTGTCTGCCAATGTGTGCTTAACCAATTTGTGGCACCATCGACAATGCTCCTTAACAAGAACCATTACCAACATCCTCTTTTTTGCCTTAGCCTTGGCTATTGCCGTAGCATAACTATGCTGTACACCTAACTGTTTAGCAGCTTGTGTTGCATCGGTTGCCAAAAGAAAGGAGCTAAACAGAAAAATCATCAGATACCATCTTGCCACTTTTCAACCTTATTAATATTCTTAATAGAAATTGTAGCCAAAACCCTCTAACCATTTATTAATGTTTGTAGGGTATTTTTTGATATAATGACCGCCATCGAAACACAGGAGAGAAATATTATGAGACTACACTATGTATCAATTGTCGCATTAAGCATTGCACTTTTATTGACAGGATGCTCTAGCAGTCTATGGAAACCTTTTCCTTTTACAAAAGAACAAAGATTTCTTCATGCCATGGTCAAGGTAGCAAAAGACATAAAGAGTAATCCAAAATACCACAAAATGGCACTCCGCACTCCTGCAAAAAAGCTATGGCTCAGAAATCTAATGTATAAACTGTGGGATAAGCAGATTACACGTAAACAGTTTATTGCAAAAGGTGTAGCCAAATATCCAAAACGTAAATATGAATTTACCTATATTGCAGATGCTTATGAGAAAAATAAATTTACATTTCAGAAATGGATAGGATCTTTGATTCCCGCCTCCTTAAAACCTTGAAGCCTTAGCCGACAACTGTCACAGACACCACAAGCCTTATCTTCAGACTGGTAGCAACTCCATGTCGATTCAAGTGGCACATTGAGCTCTAGTGCTTTGGCAACAATCTCTCTTTTTTTCAAGTGGACCAAAGGCATCTTTATTTCAATATGGGTCTTCTCTTTTGTACCTAAATTGATTGCTCTCTCCATCTTCTTTATATAATGCTCTCTGCAGTCAGGATACCCAGAACTATCCTCTTCGACTACACCAATAAAAAGTGTTTCAGCCCCATGTTTCTCGGCTATAGATGCAGCAATAGAAAGAAAAATACCATTTCTAAAAGGTACATAAGTTACAGGTACACCATCCTCTAATCCACCCACAGGTACATCTATGCTTCTATCTGTCAAAGCAGAGGCACCAATTTGTGAGAAAAACGGTAAGTCTATCTCATATCGCCTAGAAGCCTCTACAGCATCTGCAATCTTCCTATAGCACAATAGTTCTTTCGATTCAGTTCTCTGCCCATAGTTAAAATGGAGTGCAATAATCTCATACCCTTCATTGCGTGCAATCATTGCACTAAGTGCACTATCCATACCACCAGATATAATACAAACTGCTTTTTTTATCATATATTAAACCTCCATATCAACACCTAGGATCTTTGCTGCATTTTACCAAGATTTGGGTAAAATGGTGCCCATGTTGATAGATTTAACAAACAAGACAGACTTGCCAGTAGATATTGATTCTCTTGAAAAAATTGTAGAAGATTTGACACAACACAAAGTAGAGTTAATTATTACAGACAATGAAGAGATTAAAGTGCTTAATATGGTACATCGAAACAAGTCTGAGCCAACCGATGTGCTCAGTTTTCCAATCAAGAGCGATGTGCTGCATGTACCACTTGGTTCTATTGTTATCTCTAGAGAGTATGTAGTTAAAAATGCTAACTTTTATGGGCACAGTGAGCAAGAAGAACTTACCTTGCTTTTTATGCATGGGCTGCTTCATCTCATAGGGTATGACCATGAGACAGATGCAGGAGAGATGCGTCACAAAGAGGAGGCATTAATTGATACATGGAAGTTACCCAAAAGTCTTATTGTTCGCAATCAGGAGAAACAACTATGAGTTTTCTTATTTTTGTCACCGCCATGGGTATTCTAATTTGGGGTGCAGATATACTCATCTATCAAAGTGAGAAGATCGCATTACGTTTCAATATTCCTGAGTTTATTATTGGTGCTACCCTCATTGCACTAGGAACATCTCTGCCTGAAATGGCTGCCTCCATTGCTGCAAGTGCTGAAAATAAGACCGATATTGCTATCTCTAACGTGATTGGAAGCAATATTTTCAATATTACATTGGTACTGGCTTCTGTTTTTCTTATAGCACGAAATATCTCACCTAGTAGGGACTTTTTTTCCAAAGACAGTACTTGGATACTAATGCCAGTCTTCACATTCATACTTGTAATCTTGGATGATATAATTTCACGTTTTGATGCCATACTACTACTGCTACTCATGGGATCCTATGTATTTTTTTTATTTCAAGATACAAGAAATATGCCCAAGGAAGATCTTGAAGATGTTGCAAAAAAACCCTTTGTTTGGGTTTCAACTCTTTCAATGTTAATACTGGGTTTTATACTTGTCATTATCGGTGCTCATTTCACTGTAGAGAGCGCATCAGATATTGCTAAAAGTTTTGGTATATCCGAATGGGTTATTGGAATTATCCTGATCTCCTTAGGAACATCACTTCCTGAACTGGTCGTCAGTGTTTCTGCAGCTATAAAGGGTAAAGTTGATATGGCGATTGGGAATATTATTGGTTCAAATATGGCCAATATTTCTGTAGTACTTGGATCAGCAGCTCTCATTAAACCGTTACCCATTAAATCACTTCATTATATTTTTGATATTACCGTGATGGGTATTGCCACACTATTGCTTGTCTTTCTTGTGGCGAATAAACTCTATACTAAATCTGCTGGTACTATCCTGCTGATCATTCTTGGTCTTTTTCTAGAACATATCATACAAGGTTTCTAGAAAACTACGTTCTCCTTAGGAACATCACTTCCTGAACTGGTCGTCAGTGTTTCTGCAGCTATAAAGGGTAAAGTTGATATGGCGATTGGGAATATTATTGGTTCAAATATGGCCAATATTTCTGTAGTACTTGGATCAGCAGCTCTCATTAAACCGTTACCCATTAAATCACTTCATTATATTTTTGATATTACCGTGATGGGTATTGCCACACTATTGCTTGTCTTTCTTGTGGCGAATAAACTCTATACTAAATCTGCTGGTACTATCCTGCTGATCATTCTTGGTCTTTTTCTAGAACATATCATACAAGGTTTCTAGAAAACTACGTTTTAATGGGTAACGGTTTAATGAGAAGCTGCTGATCCAAGTACTACTATATTGGCCATATTTGAACCAATAATATTCCCAATCATATATCAACTTTTTTTCTGCTTGTTGCTTTTCTGAAAGAACAATATAGTTATGTTTGTATAGCCACTTATATATTTTTGCTGCCATAGGTCCTGCTGTACTTCCACCATGACCGCCATGTTCAATGAGTACCGTGACCACATATTGGGGATCTTCATAGGGTGCATAGGTTGTAATCCAAGCATGCGATCGGTGATAATAGGCAAGTTCAGACTCTTTTAGACGTTTGGCAGTCGACTGGGGAATAGATTGTACCTGTGATGTAGCAGTTTTTCCGGCAACCACAATAGGTAAATTATGCATTGTTTTATATGCGGTTCCTCTTCGAGAGTTACATACATCATACATGCCTTTTTTAATTTCTGAAATAGCATATGGATTCAGAGACATGGGTACAATCTCTGGTACTGTTGCATTACCATCTACCAGTTTTGCAACACGAGGCTTAACTAAATTTCCAGTTGCTATCAGTGCTGTATAGCGTGCAATCTGAATCGGCGTAACCAAATCATACCCCTGACCGATAGAAGCAATGGCTGTTTCACCTTTATACCATGGCTGTCCAAAACGACGCCTCTTCCATGCCTTATCAGGCATAACGCCAATATATTCTCTGGGTAAATCTACACCTGTTTTCACTCCAAGCCCAAAAGAGCGCAGATACTTTGCTGCAGCATCAATACCTACCTTGAGGCTTTTGTCGTAAAAGTAGACATCACAACTCTCCCTAATTGCCTTTCTGAGTGCAACCTTACCATGCCCAAAATGTTTCCAACATCGAAACTTATGGCTACTTTTTCCTATAGTAATATATCCCTTACAGTGATCTGAGTTTTTTAAAATACCAGGATGGGTTTCCTCGAAGGCAAGTGCCATTCCCATTTTAATAGTTGATCCTGGAGGATAGATTCCATGTACAATCTTATTGGAAAAAGGGTGAGAAAAATCTTCCCTTAATGCATGCCAATCTTTAAAACTGATTCCTCCAACAAAAAGGTTTGGGTTGTAAGCGGGGTAACTCACTGCAGCAACAAGTTCTCCTGTAACACGCATTACAATAGCAACACCTGTTTCTTTCTTCTTTTTAAATATATTATGGATCATACGTTGCA
This sequence comes from Sulfurovum sp., assembly GCA_020525365.1. Taxonomy (NCBI): domain Bacteria; kingdom Pseudomonadati; phylum Campylobacterota; class Epsilonproteobacteria; order Campylobacterales; family Sulfurovaceae; genus Sulfurovum; species Sulfurovum sp. The sequence continues at coordinate 1,358,962 of JAIZOF010000001.1, forward strand.
AATCAATATCAATGTTCAGTGTTAGATTTTTATTATCTTGTGGTGGTACTTTCTTAAGAACTTCTATTGCTCTATTGGTTGCTGTTACCTTGCTGACAACATAGCCATATTCCCCCTGAAGTACTTTATTGTAATACCGTTCTAAACCTGTTTTTCCTACTTGTCCAACAATACTTACAACCTTATCAATACTGTTTTCTTTTGGATTGGAGCGACCAGTATATCCAACAAGATGAGCAGCATAGTTTCCATATGGATAGTAACGTTTTGTTTCTACTTCAATTTTAATATTAGAATTAAGACTCAACTTTGCATACGCACCCATCATCTTTGCATAAGGAATAAAATCTACGACCTTAATAAACTTGTGATTGTACAGCGAACTATACTTTCTGTAGACTTTGTACAGTAAGATGATATTAAGATCAGGAAATGCTTCAGAGAGTATCTCTCCTACTGTCTCAAGTGCCTTGCTTCCACTCTTTAGGTGTGGTCGTATCGAGATAGAGAATCCTATTTGATTCATTGCAAGTAGCTTTCCGTGCACATCAGAGATACTGCCTCGAATAGGCTTAATAAACTCTTTATGCTCTACATTTTCCTTGGCAAGTTTCTCATAGTAATAGTTAGATTTAATGCTAATATGATAGAGTCTTGCAATCATAGTGACCCATACAGAAACAAAAATAAAAAATATCAATTGATATTTCATAAAACTACCGCCACAAGAAGGTCAACAATCAAAGAGTAAAAAAGAATACTATCTAAAATAATATTATTGGTTTGAAAAATAAAATCAAATATCAATAAAAAAACCAAATAAACAAGATCGATCGTCAATACAGTTAAAAGCGATATACACACTTTACATCTTATAAAATATATAAAGTATGGGTATATAAACGCATAAACAAAGAGGATTGCTATAAAAACCAATAATAGTGGCAATGAAAGATTGAACTCCATATTTACAAGATATAAAGATGCAACAATAAAATAAAAAATATTTCCCTTTTCAATCTCCACAATTATTATATATCCCATTATGCCAACAAAAAGAGGAAGAAGTACATAAATAGAAACAAGCATTGGATAAAAGAGTACAAAGAGTATGAGGAGGATCCGTAATAACCTTTGCAAAAAAATCTTTATCGTACTACTTGTCATCTATATCTACACCTTATAGACTAGTGCCACTTCATTGCATGAAGGAAAGTGGATGCACTTAATACAGTCTGCCCATATCTTATGTTCAGGAATAGTCTCTTTGTTTATTTCATAAAATCCAATTTTCTCAAAAAAATCTGGTAGATAGGTTAGAACCAATACATCCTCTTTGACTCCTAGTGCTTTTGCTTCTTCAAGAGAAAATTCTACCATCTGCTTACCAATATACTTTCCACGGTAAGCCTTGTTAACAATAAGACTGCGTATCTCAGCAAGACGCGAGGAGTGGATATGTAGTGCCGTATAGCCTACAAGTTTTTCTCCTTGTTTAGCAAGGACGTAGGATCGTATATTGGTGGCCATCTCATCTTCACTACGTTCAAGTATGGTCCCGTCTTTTACCTTTTCGTCTACCAGTGCCTGCATGGCAGGAATATCAGTAAGTTTTGCTTTGACTAGTTTAATCACTTCTTGCTCCCTCATCTCTTCCTACACCAAAAATTGTATGCATAATCTCACGATGTATGCTTTCATATCCATTCTTTTTTAGATTGGAAAGTGTCATTGAATTAGGAAATTCACGTTTGAGTTTATTGCGTTCTTTTTGATTGAGCTTGTCTATTTTAGTAAAAACCATTAAATAGCGTTGATCAGGTCTGATAAATTTTAAAATATAAGCCTCCATATCATCATCAATCTTTGCATATGGGTGTCTTGCATCACGTAGATGAATAAATAGTCTGATAGAAACACGATGCTCAATGAACTCTACCAGATTCTTTTGCCACACTTCTTTAAGTGATTTGGAGACCTTTGCATACCCAAATCCAGGAAGGTCCACAAAGCGTACAGGATAGCTCTGCTCTTTATAAAGGTAGCGAGTCTCAAAAAAGTTTATCAGCTGTGTTTTTCCTGGTGTTGCAGAACTTTTAGCAAGATTTTTCCGATGGGTCAATCCGTTCAGTGTTGAACTTTTGCCCACATTAGAACGTCCAAGAAATACCACTTCACTCATATCTTCATGTACTGAATCGACGATACTCTGTGCAGATTTAATAAATGATGCTTCTACAATCTGTGGATTACTCACGTCTCTTCTCCAAATTAAAAATAAACTTTACTGGTTTCTTCTTCTTCCCTTTGATATCACCATTTCCAGTATGCATATTTAAAATAACTTCATCACCATTAATATAACTTTTATTTACAAGATCTTCTATGGCAACTTCACCTTTAAGGATATATGTAACATTTTTGGGAAGATATGTAATTTTCTGCGCACTCCCCTTGTAAAAAGTATTCTTATATTGTAACTCAAAGGTTACGCTTCCAATTGCTTCATACTTCTTTGTCTTATTATTTTGATTAAGGTAAACAATAATTTCATCTGCATGTATCCAGTTTTTCATCTGAATCACTTTAGTATTTCCCGTAAAGTGAATCTCCTTTTTGAGATCTATTATCTTCATAGTGTCAGAAGTAATCTGAACACTCTCTGCAAAGAGTAAGGAATGTCCTAAAACTGCTGTTAATAAAATGATTATATATTTCAATCTGTACCCTTTGTCTTAGCCTTAGAGATATTATTTTCTTCAGCATAGAGCGTTGCATTCACGCCGGTTGCTTGTAGCACTTGTCTGTCGGCATAGTATGTCATGCCCTTACCGTATATAACACTTTTTCCTTTCGTTGCAACAAAAGAAGAGGTCGTATAAAGTATGGTGCTCTTCTTATCATAACGGGCATGTTCTGTCCGATAACTAAACCCTTCTCTTTGGTGCATCGTCACATTACCATCAAGGTAGAGACTATCTCCTTTATATATTCCACTATCAGCAAAAAGCTGATAGATATTCTTATTGTGATAACGTAAATGGTCTACTTTTAAAACAGTACCGGCTCTAACACCATGGGCAGCAAATGCTATCCCTTCCCTGTTAGATATGGTTGCTTCTGTAAAAGTTGTATTGGAAAACTCCAACTCTTTTTGTATATTTTTTTCTACTATTTTCTGAGAATTTAACTTAATTGACATTGTTATAATCGATGTCAGTATGATCAAAGTCACCAAAAATAATTCTAATTTTAATCCCATAATGCCAGATACTTCTTTTCAAGTCCCTCTTGTTTGATGAGATATTCAATCATCTCACGTACCGCACCATCACCACCTTTTTTTGTCAGAACAATATCTACAGTGTCATTAATATGGCTACTTGCATCTCTTGGAGCAAAAGAGATTCCTGCCATCTTAAGCATAGAAATATCATTGAGGTCATCACCGATAGCAGCAATATGTTTCATTTCAATATCTAGTTTTTCTAGAAGCTTCTCAAGAACCTCTCTTTTGTTTTCTACACCTTGATAGAGGTGTTCTATATGTAACTCTTTTGCTCGCCGTGTAACAATATCAGATTTACGCCCTGTAATAATAGCTACCTGTCGCCCAAGACGTCTCCATGAGGCAATCGCTAAACCATCTTTTACATTGAAAGACTTTATCTCATCTCCATCAGCACTATAGGTAATACGACTATCAGTCATGGTGCCATCAACATCAAGAATGATTAACTGGATACTCATAAGACACCTTTTGTACTTGGAATACCGCTATTTTCATTGATTGCAACTGCACGCCTTAAGGCAACTGCAAGTGCTTTGAATGATGCCTCAATAATATGGTGCTTATTTTTACCTCTATTATAAATAAGGTGCAATGTCAACGAAAGATTGGATGTAAATGCACGAAAAAACTCCTCAACAAGCTCCACATCAAATGTTCCTACTTTGCCACCAATAGGTAACTCAAAGACGAGAAAACCACGGTTTGACAGGTCAATATCACAAGTAATGCTTGCTTCATCCATTACCACTGTTGCATTACCAAATCGCTCAATGCTTTTAACTGGATAGATTACTTCACGAAGTGCCTGTGCAATGACTATCCCCACATCTTCAACTGTATGATGATCGTCAATATGTATATCACCATTACATTTGACCTCCATGTCAATATGTGCATGTTTGGTAAAAGCTTCAAGCATATGATCAAAAAATCCTATACCGGTATCAATCTTTGCTCTCCCTTTACCATAAAGGTTTACTTTCACACTAATTTGTGTCTCTTTTGTTTCTCGTCTTTTCTCAATCATCTTTTTCCTCGCTTCCATGCTTAACTTCGTAAAATCGGTGCCCCTGATAAACCTAAATAGTTATCCCTGTAATCCCGAGCTGCCTCTTTACTCTTAAAACCCATCATAAAAACCCTATAAAGTGTACGACCGGCATTATCTTGTGCTCTTTTAATTACAACATGGTACCTGTTCATTCCAATTCTCTTATACTTTTTCTTAGTAATTTTTGCACCCTCATAACGACTAAAAGCACCTACTTGAATACCAAAATTTGTCAGCCTGATACGCTCTATTTTCTTTTCTGCTTTGGCTTTAGTAATCTGTTGTGATGTCTGCACCTTTCCTGCAAAACCAACTACCTCAATTTTTACCTTAGCAATCCCAGTCTTATCAAGTCCAAGTTCTTTGCCTGTTGCGTAGCTACAATCAATAATGCGTCCTTTCACAAAAGGACCTCTATCATTAATACGAGCAATAGTACTTTTTCCATTCTGAAGATTGATAATCTTTACCATAGTATCCATCGGCCAGGTCTTGTGCGCTGCCGTCTTTGCATACATATTATAATGCTCACCACTGCTGGTATATTTACCATGAAAGTTTGGTCCATACCAACTTGAAATACCCCTCATGGTTTGCCCTACTGAGACATAAGTCGGTCTATAGGACTTTCCAAGCACCACATAACTACGCATAGCTGCCCTCTTCATAGAAGGACTAGTATAACCCTTGTCAGGATAGTTTGCATATCGATTTAAACAACCTGTCATTAGCAATAAAATTAAAAGGACTTCTATGGAAAAGAGGAAGAAAAGGCGTTTACTTGACATAAAGTCCCTTATACTTATGATAGTGAAGATATTATCTCATATTTGACTTTATAGCTGCTTGAAACCATTCAAAGTAAAGCAAGTTCTTCTTAAATACCATTTCTAAATATTTGGTATATTTTGATATTTTAAATACCAAAAAGTCTCTGTGTATTTGATGCTATTGTCTCTTCCATATGACTCCTCTCCATACCACTTAGCTCACACATTTTTTCAACAATAAGGGTACAGTATGAGGGCTCATTTTTTTTCCCTCGGAATGGATGTGGCGTTAGATAAGGAGCATCTGTCTCTACTAAAAGTCTCTCATGAGGAATTTCTGGGAAAATATTAAGCAATTTACGAGCATTCTTAAAGGTAAGTACACCACCTATACCATAGTAAAAATTCTTTTTAGAGAGCGCAAGAAGCGACTCATCAGCATTATAGCAGTGCAATACACCGCCTGCTTCTCCTGCATATGTATGCAACATCTCCAGACAATCAATACTCGACTCTCTTACATGTACAATGAGTGGTTTTCCTAATACTTTTGCCCACTGAATTTGGTCAAGAAATACCTCCTTCTGTAGTGCCTTTTCGGCACGAATTGCTTCCTCTTCTTCAGGTAGTCTATAGTAGTCAAGTCCACACTCTCCAATTGCCACACATTTTGGATGTGAAACAAATCTTTCAAGATAGCTCCGATCATAGCGTGAAGCATCATAGGGGTGTACTCCTACAGCAAAATAGACAGATGAAAATTTCTCCGAAATTTCAACAGCACGCTCCAGTGTACGCGGATCTGCACCCGGTATGATAAATTTTTTTATCCCACTTTGTTTGGCTCTTTGTAAAACCTCATCAAGATCCTCATTGTAACGACAATCATCAAGATGGCAGTGAGTATCAATAATCATGAAAAAATACTCCTTATTTTTTAATATGAATTAAATCAAAACCCTACTTAAACAATAGTTTATTATTTGCTACTTCGTAACTTTTGTGCAAATGCTACTGCCTGTTCAGTTGGGGATTCTCCAGCAACAATACGGGCAATCTCATCAATACGCCCCTCATCATCAAGTATGCGTGCACGACTAATGTCTCCTTTTCTTTCTACAACAATATGCTGTGTTGCCTTGGCAGCAAGGTGTGGCTGATGAGAAATGGCAAAGACTTGATACCCCCTTGCGAGTGTCTCAATCATCCCTGCAATAGCAATGGACTCATCACCACTAACATTTGCATCAATCTCATCAAGTATGAGTACACCTTGTTCTTCTTTTTCTTTTGGCATAGTTGTAGCCATCAGTGCCAATCTAACACGGTTAAACTCTCCACCACTAAGTGTTTTAAGTGATGAATCACCAAGTTTTATCTCCACACTATCAAGCCCCTGCTCGCCAAGTGGAACCGAAGAAAATACAAACTCCAATGCGGAAAGTTTTAAACTAGAGAGATAGTGTTCAAGGGTTTTTTCAAGTCTTTTTGCCTCCTCTTTTCTCTTCTGTGAAAGATGAGAGGCAATCGTGTGCAATTCTACATATTCCACCTCAAGAAACTGCTCAAGCAGACTTTTGTCCTGCTCTGCATGTTCATATCCTGCCAACTCACAGATTTTCTCCTCCTTGTAGGCAAGCGCCTCCTCTATGGAGCCATAACGATTCTTTAATCCTGTAAGGTCACTTAATCTGTTGAGTACCTCTTCTACATTTACCTCTTTAAGCTCATCAGCAAGCAGTTCACTCTCTTCAAAATCTGCACGGAGTTGATTCATTGCCTCTGAAAAGGGTGTTATATTTTTATCGAGTAGTCGATAAATCTCCTCCACACTACTCTCATATTTGAAAATCTCATTTGCCCGCACCAATGCATCACGAATCTTATCAATACGTGAGAGTTGTTGCTTTACTTTTAAAAGCTCCTCTTCTTCTCCAGATTTAGGGTTGATCGTATGAATCTTCTCTATCTCATAACGTATCAATTCGATCTTCTCCGTCAGCCTCTTCTCTTCATCTCGTATCTTCTCTAATTGAAGTATCTTCTGTCGATAATTTGTATATCGTTTTGCATACTCTCTAAGAGATTTTTTAAAGCTACTCTCCTTGGCAGAGAGAGATGCGTCTATCATTTTGAGTAAAGAGGCTACATCTATTCCCTCTTGATCGCGTACAGAAAGATATCTGACAAACGGTGAAAACATCTCTAAGAGTATTTTTTTAGAGATGTTTTGTCCATCAATAAAATAGCGTAGCTTCTCTCTTTTTATGGTTTTAATACAGAGTTTCTCCTCTAACATATAAGCATCACTTTTCAAATTTGTAGGCTTTTTTAGGTCGAGCTCACAAAGTGTTGCAACACTCTTTATTGTATGCCCAAATGCAGAAAGTATTGCCGAAATAAGTACTGATTTACCCGCACCACTTGATCCACTAAATACGATAAGTCCTTGCTTGAACTCAAGTTCAAGTGTCTGAAAGGTTACAAGATCACGCAGATGGAGTCTCTCTATCAATTTCTATCTCCCCAGTGTAGTTTTTCACGCAAAACAGAGAAATAATTATGCTCTTTGCGGTGTATAAGAATTGCCCCTTTTTTTGCCCCCGCAATATAAAGAATATCACCCTCTTCTAGCTCATAGACTTCCTGTCCATCAATGGAAGCAATGGCACGATACTTTTCTACATCAAGCTCAATACTAAAATCTGCAGGCACTACTAGCGGTCGCTGATTGGCAAGTGAGTGTGTCAAAACAGGGGTAATAATAAATGCTTGTGTCAATGGATAGAGAATAGGACCACCGGCAGAGAGATTGTAGGCAGTAGAGCCTGTTGGTGTGGAGATAATAAGTCCGTCTCCAGTATAAGAATTAAAACGCTCTCCATCGATAGAAGCATTAACCTTTACCATTTTGGAGGGCTCAGGAGAGGTAATAACTACATCATTAAAGGCAATAAAGCTAATTTTACTACCACTACTTTTTTGGATATATCCCTCAATCATCATACGGTCATCAATACGATACTCTCCCATGAGCAGTCGGTCAAGAAATGTATCAACTTCACCAATAGTAATATCGGCAAGAAATCCCAATTTGCCCGCATTGATCCCAACAACCGGTTTATCGTAACCATAGCTTCGACGCACAAGAGAAAGAAGTGTGCCATCTCCTCCAAGAGAGACAAGAAAATCAATCTGGCAGCACATCTCTTCAAATAGAATACCTTTTAGCCCTATCATCTTTGCCGAACGCTCTGAAAGCAATACAGAGATACCCCTGCTCTCAAACTGTTGTCTAATATGCTCATAAATTGACTTAATCTCTGGTGTATTTGGCTTAAGAATGAATCCTACTGTTTTCACCTGTTGCAACTGTTTCACCATATTTTCTCCATCTATGTCTTGCTTAATGACAGCCTAACATATTCTTGCTTGAGTGGCTCAAAAATATGTCATATTGTCATTTTTTTAATGGCTAGGGTTTAAGGATGTAACAATATATTCGTCATCAATGTTTGCCCCTAAACAACTTTTTGATATAATCGCGCTACTTAATTCATTACGAGGAATAGACGTGAGAACACACTATTGTGCCGAAATCCATGAAATACATATTGGTGAAGAGATTACCGTAGCAGGATGGGTCGCCAGCCGGAGAGATCATGGGGGTGTTATTTTTATTGACCTTCGCGATAAAGACGAGGTTGTACAACTTGTCTGTGACCCTGCAGATAATATGGATGCACACAAGATAGCTGAAGAGGTACGTGATCAGTTTGTCCTTATTGCAACCGGAAAGGTACGTGCCAGAGGCGAAGGACTCGAGAACCCCAACCTTAAAACAGGAAAAATTGAGATTGTTATTCATCAACTCATTATTGAAAATCGATCCAAACCAATGCCATTTGATTTGGGAGACGAGAAGGTTAATGAAGAGATTCGGTTAAAGTATCGCTATCTTGAACTACGCAATCAAAAATCTTATAATATTTTTAAACTTAGATCAAAAGCAACCATTGCAGCACGAAACTCACTTGATGGTCTTGGATTTCTTGAAGTAGAAACACCCGTACTGACTAAATCTACCCCTGAAGGTGCACGTGATTACCTTGTACCTAGCCGTGTACATCTTGGTGAATTCTATGCACTACCACAATCCCCACAACTTTTTAAACAACTACTGATGGTCTCTAGTTTTGATCGGTATTTTCAAATTGCTAAATGTTTCCGTGACGAAGATCTCAGGGCTGATAGGCAACCAGAATTCACCCAGATAGATGTTGAAATGAGCTTTTGTACAGAAAATGATGTTATCGGTGTAGCAGAAAACCTTATCGGCGATATCTTTACACAATGTGGATTTAAGATCCCTAAAACTTTCAAACGCATGACATACCATGAAGCTATGGAGAAATATGGAACAGACAAACCTGACATGCGTTATGAACTTGCAATGGTCGATGTAATCGATATTTTTGAGCACTGTGATAATGAGATATTCTCCCAAATTGCTTCTGAACCAAAGAAAAACCGTATCAAGGCACTCAAGGTTCCCAACGGTGACAATATCTTCTCTAAGCGTCAAATGAAAGGGTTTGAAGATTATGTTAGAAAATTTGGTGCACAAGGGCTTGGCTACTTTCAAATGAAAGAAGATGGGCTCAAGGGACCACTAACGAAGTTTTTTTCTGAAACAGATCTTAAGGCGATCATTGACCGCTGTGATTTGGCTGTAGGCGATGTAGTCTTCTTTGGTGCAGGAGAGAAGAGGGTAGTGCTTGATTACATGGGTCGATTCCGTATCTATCTAGCAGAATTAATGAATATCATCCCCGAGAATACCTTTGAGTTCCTCTGGGTTGTTGATTTCCCAATGTTTGAAGTGGAAGATGGGCGTGTAAAAGCACTTCATCATCCTTTTACGCAACCAAAATCACTTGATTTTAAAGAAGATCTTGAAGAGATTGAGTCAATTGCTTACGATATTGTACTTAACGGTACAGAGCTTGGGGGTGGTTCCATCCGTATCCACAAAGAAGAGATACAAGGGGAGATCTTTAAACTGCTTGGCATCTCTGAAGAGGAGGCACAGGAGAAGTTTGGTTTCCTACTTGATGCCTTAAAGTTTGGTGCACCGCCACATGGTGGATTTGCACTTGGTCTTGATAGACTCATAATGCTCATGGCAGGTACGGACAGTATCCGTGATGTCATTGCTTTCCCTAAAACACAACGTGCACAGTGTCTACTAACACAAGCACCAAGTCCAGTCGATACAGAACAACTTAAAGATTTGGGTCTACGTATCAGGCAAGCACCGACAGCATAAGTCATTAATATAGTAAACGGTTGGTGTTTGTGCAAACATTTCAATTTGCTTTTATTAGCGTAACAATATCTACTAAAAAAGGATAAATATTTATGAAAAAACTCTTTTTAATTATCGGTGCACCAGGCTCTGGAAAAACGACAGATGCGAGTATCATAGCAGAAAAACACAAAAATAAGATTGTTCACTACTCTACAGGTGACATGCTTCGCGAAGAGGTAGCAAGTGGTTCTGAACTTGGAAAAGAGATAGAGAACTACATCTCCAAAGGTGCACTTGTACCACTAAATATTATTGTTGATACTATTATCTCGGCAATCAACAATGCGCCTGTAGACAATATTCTTATCGATGGATATCCAAGAAGTGAAGAGCAAATGACTACATTTGATGAAATTGTAGGCAGGGAAGGAAATATTGACCTTGCTTCTGTTATTGAAGTACGTGTTAGTGAAACAGTTGCCAGGGAACGCATTTTGGGTCGTCGTGCTGAAGCGGCTCCAGGTGAAGAGAGAAGTGATGATAGCGAAGAGGTCTTTGTAAGTCGTATGAAGATATATACGGAACCACTTCCAGCTATCCAGAAGTTTTATAAAAATAAAAATCTTCTCAAGATTATAGATGGAGAAAGGGTACTTGAAGAAGTTGTTGCAGATATGGAAACATTCATTTTAAAAAGTATATAGTTATGACCAAACCTCTATGTAGAGAGTAGCAAGACTTGGGTCGTCATGACTACTCTTTAAAATTATCAATATATTAACTTAATATAGATAAAAATTATTTTCCATGCTCCTATCTTTTTGTGTCTGGAAAATTTGCTACCATTTGGGCATAACATCTATTGGTTTTTAGTACTTCCATTACTCCCCCTAAAGACTCACTTAAAATCCCAAACATATTGAACTCATTTTTACAAGGCAGATACTCTTTTTCTACTTGAGTGTATTAGAGGCTTGGTAGGTGGTAATTTCTGCTTGGTAGCCACCAGAAAGAGAGGGTTGCTAAACTTTTTCACCCTATATGACTCTTTGTTTAAACTTTTAAGCCAATTATTGTAATATATAAAACACTTAATTTACATCAATTTTTTTGATCAATAATATGGAGCTCTCATGAATAAAATACTATTCATCATAACCCTTTTAACCCTATGTGCTTATGCAAATACACTCACCGTAACTGGTACTATTGTTTCTGATAATAAAAAATATATTGGTGCACGCTACATGGGGTATGTTAAAGAGGTCTACAGGGAAGTAGGAGACTCGGTAAAGCGGGAAGATACACTTTTTAAGATGGATTCTGCAGAGTTTGACATACTCAAAGAGCAAGTCAATCTTGGACTCGAACAAGCTGAGATACTCACTGATGTCTATCGTAGTAAACTTGATGAAATCAGACGTGAAAAGATGCTACTTAGAGAACGTAAAATATCGGGAGCTAACTTTAATTTCGATGATATGAACGATAACCTTTCCATTACAGCAGAACACACACAGTCAATGCTTAAGGCAATGCAGGCTATTGTCAAGAATGCTGCACAGAAAGTCAAAGAGGTTAGTGTTATCTCTCAGTATCTTGAGGTCAAGGCACCAAGTGATGGTATTATTGTACAGAAAAATCTACATGTGGGGGATATGGTCATGCCGGGCTTTCCTGTAATGGTTTTAGTCGACCTTAACCATCTTGAGATAGAAGCACAAGTTGCAGAGACTGATTTACTTAAGATAAACAAAGGGGATTTTATTAAATTTGAGATTCCATCTATCCACTACAAAGGTCATGGACGCATTAAATCTATTGTTCCTAGTGCTAATCCTATGACACATACTTTTTTGGTACGTATTTCTTTCCATAAAGACCACAAGAAGATTTACCCAGGTATGTATGCCAAGTTGTACATCGATTATACACCTTCAAAAAACAGATAGAGGTGTATTTCTATTTTATAAGAGTATATTTTTAATTTTTCTAAATATAGATTTCGTCAACCTCTTTTGCGTATACTCTCCCACAGATGAATGAGACGTTTTTTTACTAAAGTAAAGATATCATAGTTATGTGATATCTCTTCATTGCTCTCATCCTTGCACGCTTTTGGCAATACAAATACCTGCTTAATGCTGTTTGCTAAAATACACATTAGACCATCTGGCTCATCATCAATATTCTTACAATACTCTTTTTTTTCATGCTGTATATCCATTGCCTTGGCATTAGACATCAGTACAGGAATAAAAAAGAGCGCAACAGCAGTTGCAGCAATGCTTCCAAAAATAAGTGCAATCCCTAGTCCACCGAAAATTGGATCAGTAGAGAGTAGCAGTGAACCTAAAATAATTGCAACTGCTGTCATCAAGATTGGCTTGGCGCGAGTTGCCGTTGCTTTAGCAATAGCCCGATTCTTCTCCATCTTCTCCTCTTTCATTAAAGAGCGTGAGAAATCAATCAGTAGCAATGAACCACGTGCACTAATTCCCATAAGTGATATAAACCCGATTAATGAGGTTGCAGTTAGAAAAAAGTGGACATCAGCAAATGCTAAAGATATCTTGTCAGTAATCCAATGCCCAACAATCACTCCAATAATGGAGAGAAAACTACCTGCTAAAACAATACCACTAAGTGCAAATGATTTATAGTAGACCACCATTAATAAAAACATCAATATCAATGCAGCAATAAACGCACCACCTAAATCACGGAAAGTATCGAGTGAAACTTTCATCTCTCCATCCCAACGTATCAGTATCTTCTCGCCACTCTTTTTATCTACTGCATGTAAATCGAACATATACGTACTTATACCAGGATCTTTGGTAATATTGTACTCCTTCTTAAGTACTTCTAGCATCCTATCCCGTGCCTCAAGTAGTGGGTAGACTTGAGAGACAAGATCACATTCTGCGGTAATCGTTGCCATATTCTTGAGGTTTTTTCTAAAAATTGTTGGGCTTGAAGGCATCTCTTTAATATCCACAACCTCAATAAGTGGCACCATCATCCCTTTTTGATTCATGAGTCGCAAACGTGAAAACTTTTGCTTTAATGTCTCCTTACTCTCGCCTTCAATAATGCGAGACTCATTATCAAAGCGTACAAAGATTGGAACCTGATCCTGCTGATTCTTAGTATTTTTAACTGCTACTGGCATCCCCTTAAATGCCAAGTAAATAATCTGATTAACCTGTTCAACACTGAGTTCACTTCGTATGATCTTCTCTTTATTTGGAAGAAGCATATAAGTAGTATAGATATCATCCATCATCACATCAATATCAACCAACCCTTCTGTATTTTGAAGTATGGTAGAAATTTTTTGTGCCATATGACGTAGCTGTTCATCACTTTTAGTATAAAGCTCTACAATGATTGTCGCAAGTGTCGGAGGTCCCGAAGGCATCTCAATAAACTTAATATTGGTATGCGGTACAATCATCTCACAGCGACGCTGAATAAGTGGGCGGATACGATGCACCATCATAAAAGAGGGTTCATTCCTTGTATGCTTACCTGTCAGATTGACTACAATCTCTGCTTGATTCTGAAACCGCTTAAAGGCACTCCCCTTGACAAGTCCAGCATAATCTAATGGTGCCCCCTGCCCCAAAAAGACTTCCATGTCAGTTACTTCTGCCTCTTTTCTAAGCATATCAACCACACACTGTGTCACCCGACCCGTCTCCTTGATGGAGGCATCGGTCGCAGTATCAATATAGATAGTGAAGGTATTGGCACTTTTTCCTGGAAGCATTTTTGCAAGTACCAGTTTAGTTGGAAACATCATCACTGAACCCATTAAAGAGACAAGTACAATACCAATAACAACCCAGCGTTTACGCCTATTTTCCAATATACCATAAAGGAAAGATTCAAATCGTGTCATTTTATTTTCTCTCCTTCTTTTTTGGGTTTCTCTTCTGCTTGCTTATGCTCCTTTGTATGGTGGGAAATTACCTCTTTCTTTATCTTCTTAAAGTTGAGGAATTTTCTTGCCATATAGGGAGCAAATACATATGCAACAAAGAGTGAAACAGCAAGTCCTACAGGCACATTAAGAGGAATAGGTTTCATAAACTGCCCCATCATCCCCCCAACAAAACCCATAGGCACCATTGTCAAGATAATGGCAATAGTGGCAACATTGGTTGAGGGGCCTATTTCGTCTGTTGCCTGCACAATAATCTCATCAACACTCTTCTTCTCAATGTCTAGATGTAACCGCCGATGAATATTCTCAATAACAATGATAGCATCATCAACAATGAGCCCCAAAGAGAGCAAAAAGGCAAAAAGGGTGATACGGTTAATCGTCTGATCTGTCAGTTGTGCTATAAAAAGTGTTGTTGCTAAAATCATTGGTACAGCAATAGTCACAACCATCGACTCTCGCCATCCCAAAAATGGGATGAGTATTAACATAATAATAAAGATAGTAATCTCTAAATGATGTACTAGTTCATTAACTGCCTCATCGGCCCTAACACCATAGTTTCTGGTAACAATAAATCCAACACCTGCAGCATTAAGCTGTGCTTTAGTAGCCTGTATCTTCTCTATAGCCTCTTCTGCAATAAGGACTGCATTGGTTCCTTTGAGTTTAGAAATAGTCATCGTAATTTGTGTATCAAGCCCCCTAAATGAACGGTCAGCTACTTCATGCTCCCCATCTTCTCTTTTCTCTTCTTTATAAGTATTCTCCCTAATTGCTACTGGATCAATATCCATTCTTTTTCTATAGTCTATCTGTGTACTCTGGTAATTTTGTATATCGTAGCCATACTCCACCTTGGCAATACTCTTGAGATAGATAGGTGAATCCATATATTGTGCAATAATCAGATTTTGAAGATCCTCAACCGTATTGATGGCATTCTCTATTCCAAAGACAACCAATTTTCCCAGTTTGTTTTCTGTATCAATCATAGGTGCATTAGTAGAAATAGATTTAATTGCACTGGCAACTTGCCCCAAAGAGATATGGTAGGCAGAGAGTTTATTGAGATCTACCAATACATTAAACTGTGGACGCTTAACGCCTTTAAGTGTAGTCTTTGAAACATTATCTAGTGCATTGATTTCCTGCTGAAGTTCACGGATAGTACGGTAGAGTTTAACCACATCAGATTTAATATTGGGAAGTTGGTAAAAGGCTACTGTCAAAATAGGAATATCGATATCAATATCAAAAGGTTTAACCAGTGGTGGCATGGTATTCTTGGGGAGCTGATCCATATTTTGCATCACTTTATCATAGAGCTTTAGATTAGAAGATTCACGATTCTCTCCAATATAGTACTGCACATTGACAATACCAAAATTGTTCATTGCTGTGCCGTAAACATGCTCCACCCCTTTGATTTCACGTATACGACGCTCAAGTGGCTTGATAACCACATTGAGTACCTCTTTGGGTGAAGCGCCTGGCATTGCCACTATAACAGCACCGCCACTAACCTCAATCTGTGGATCCTCCTCCCTTGGCATTGTATTAAGAGAGATAAACCCCAAAAGAAGAATGGCTACAGCAAGAATAGGTGTGAGTGGATTACTAAGAAATGTTTTTGAAAAGTATCCAGCAATATTTTTTATTTTATAATTTTCCATTACGGTCATTATAGCAACAATTAGCATAAAATAACTATTTTTATATTCATTTTAATTGATTATTTTATCTATAAAGATAAGAATAAACTAATACATCTATAAATATTTTTATGGCACAATGTTTACCGAAATACATAAATTAGAATTTAAGGATAGATTATGACAAAGACAATTACAAGGCTTACAATAACAATCTTGCTCTTTCTGTTTGCCTCTACAACTGTAGAAGCAAAAGAGAAAACTGCCTACTTTAATGCATCGTATGCTAGTACAAAAACGGTTGTTTCCAAACTTAAAAAAGCAGGTTTTACTGTATTGACTACCTATTCACCGGCACAAAAGGGATACCTAAAAGTTATTGTTGTCACCAACAGCATACTCAAAAAAATAGCACGTAAACCAAAGCGTGGTTTTGCTGCAATCCAAAAAATACTAGTTAACTCCAAAACAAAAACCGTATTAACAACCAACCCAACCTACTGGCTCAAGGCATTTCTCCAAAAAGACTACAATAGCGGTGTTGCAAGCAGTACCAAGAAGATGCTCAGTCAAGCACTTGGAAAACTAATACCTACAAAAGATATACTCGATGATGAAGAACTTTCTGGATACCACTTTAT
Source organism: Sulfurovum sp. (assembly GCA_020525365.1). NCBI lineage: Bacteria > Pseudomonadati > Campylobacterota > Epsilonproteobacteria > Campylobacterales > Sulfurovaceae > Sulfurovum > Sulfurovum sp. The sequence goes on from JAIZOF010000001.1 coordinate 1,375,634, forward strand.
GATCGGCATGCCCTACTATGAAGATATGCTCAAACTTAAAAAAGATGCCAAAGGAATCAAAGGAACAAAACAACTCTTTGCATTGAAGCTCTCTAGCAATACAACACTTTATGGTATCAAAATGGGTAAAGATGTAGAGAGTTTTATTGATACCATCGGCGAGGATAAAGCACTTGTACTTCCCTATACCGTACTGATTGAAGGAGGAAATGCATATGCGCTACATGCAAAATATTACCTTGCCATCTCCTACCCATTGCTAACCATGGGTGAATTTATGAAGATCTCTAGTATTCCCAATACTATTGAAACATTACTTACAAAAGCAGTTCAGTAGTATAATAACCCATGTATACGTTTTATAAACAAGAATCTCATTTATGAGGATAAAACATTCAAGTATATAAAACCAAATAGGTACAATGGGTATACCACAACAAAACAATAATGGAGTAATGGGATGGAAGGCTTGATAGAAGTAAGTTATACGGTGATGTGTGAAAACGATGTAGCACTTGAAATAACACTCAAAACACTCCTTGAGAATGAAAAAGTGATGCGCGTCATCAAGGGTGAGTTTGCTAAAGGGCTACGAAATATTATTCTTAACAGTAAAGATGAAGAGGCAAAAGTTTATCTGAAAACTGATAAAACCGTATATACCTTTACTGCTAACAAGAATGATTTTGCCGACCTGCTTGAACTTGCTGAAGAGGATGCACGTAAACATAAACGACTCAAAAAAGAGTGTGATGGGGTAGAGTTGGTAGATATTCGGACAGTTAATTAGCAAATAGCTTTCTCACTATTGCCTGCTATCTACTTCTTGATTTTGCTATAATCCCTCTATGGCAACAAAGAAAAGAAAATATCTGATTAAACTCAACAACAAAATACGAAACTACTTTCATGGACTTCCTTTTGAAGAAGGAATCACTACACTCGATGATGACATCCTGCTAGGGCTATTGATGTTGCTAGAGATACAACTGCCCTCTTTTGATCGCAATGAGATGATTCGTGCACTCAGACGTATTTGGAGTGAAAAAGGCGTAGGTATACGTGAAAGTATTGTCTCTTACCTCACACAACCACACAAGGCAATACATAAAAGTTCACAGCAAATGCATGATACAGACAAGGTGGGAAAAATACTCTCTATTCTCTCTAAGCATACATATACCAAGCATGAGGAGGCACTTATTCTTGAAGCCTTCATCGATAAACGCCACTCCAAAATCACCCCAGAGAAAATCCTCAACAAACTTCACTATCTTCGGATAAAAGAGCAACTAAAAAATTTAGAAACAACACTAGAAGTAGCTTTTAGTACCCTTAATAAGATGGAGTTTATACACCATTTCACCTTTAAGCTCAAAACCTATGACTTCACCAAACCACTACTTTGTATCACTGACTCAATTGATCTTGATGCATTACAAAAAGAGGAGAGTAGGATAGTACTGGAGATACTTGAAAAGCTTAAACAAGAGAGTATTGAAACAAAACAGAAAGAAATTGAGACGTTCCTTGAAGCACTTTATGCTCACTCTCATCCTTATCTTGATGAAGAGACTATTACAGCAGCACTTAAGTGTATGCCACCAGAAGCAACCCTTTATCATGCACCACTCCCTCCTGCTATTATCAATAAAATATTAAAAAATATAGATAGTCAATATGAGATTTTTGAAAGTGCAGATCATTTCATTATTGAAAAAAAGAAATTTCATCATCTTTTCGATACAGTACTCCACTATACTACTTCAGTTTCCTATGAAAAACCTTCTCTTTATGACCTCGTATGGCGGGGCAAAGAGCTACCAATCAAGGAGGATCTTTACCATATCAACAATAATCTAATTTCTCATTTTAAAGCTGCTATTGACGATTTGCTTGAAGAGATGTGTTACGAAAGCCAAAAACTTAACTTGGAGGAGAAGATACTTAAGGACATGATTGTCCGCTTTATTGTGCCACAGATAGAGAGCTCTCATACCCTTAAGCTCAAAGAGAAAACCAAACGGCGTACTCTATTTCATTTCAGAGAGTATATTAAGCCATTACTTAAAAAACAAAAACGTGAAGAGCTACTGGCAAAGACCATCCGAGACTTTAAGTATCTCTATCCACTTGCACGTAAATTAAAACGCCAGATTATCTTTCATGTAGGACCAACCAATTCAGGTAAAACCTATGAAGCACTTCAGCATCTTAAAGCAGCAACGACTGGATACTATCTTGCACCACTAAGACTACTTGCGCTAGAGGGATACGAAAGTCTCAAGTCTGATGGCATGAAAGTTTCACTCATTACTGGCGAGGAAGAGATTATTGATGAGGAGTCTACCCACATCTCCTCAACTATTGAAATGATGAACGCTTCAGTCGATGTCGATGTTTGTGTTATCGATGAGATACAAATGATCGCAGATCGTGATCGTGGTTGGGCATGGGCAAACGCACTCATTGGTGCACCAGCAAAGAAAGTTATTTTAACTGGTTCAATTGACGCATTACATGCACTTAAAGAACTCTGTATCTATCTTGAAGAACCCCTAAAAGTAGTAGACTTCGAGCGAAAAAACCCATTGGAGATAATGAGATATGCTACCCCAATGAAGCAGATTAAACCACAGACTGCGATAGTAGCATTCTCTAGACGAGATGTGCTTTCACTCAAACAGCAACTCTCGCAAAAATATAGTGTTTCAGTTGTTTATGGCAATCTCTCTCCTGAAGTACGGCGTGAGGAAGCACGCCGTTTCCGTGAGGGAGAAAGTGATATACTTGTTTCCACTGATGCCATTGCAATGGGGCTTAACCTTCCTATCCGTACCATTCTTTTTGCCAAAGATAATAAATTTGATGGACTTAGACGACGCGAACTGTTACCAAATGAAGTACTTCAAATTTCTGGACGTGCTGGGCGTTATGGTATTGAGGAGAAGGGGTATGTGGGTGCACTCGATATACATACACTCAAGACTATCAATAAAGCGTTCTATACACCTCTGTTTAATATCGAATTGCCCGTTTCAGTTATGGCAAGCCTAGAACATATCATGCTCATAGGTGAAATACTTGAAACTGAAAATATTACTACTATTTTGAGCTTCTTTGCAGAAAATATGGAATTTGATGGCCCCTTTGTTGCTGCCAACATTGAGAGTATGTTAGAGATTGCTGCTATCGTTGATGAATATAGCCTTGATCTGCGTACCCGTTATTACCTCAGTTGTGCACCCGCAAGTATCTCATCTCCTTATATCGAATCAGTCTTTCACCGGTACATCCGACAAATTGAGGCGGGCAGCAAAGTACTCTATATTCCACCGCATGACCTCCCCACCTTTGCCCAGACTAACGATATGCTTCTTAATGCTGAAGATAGAGTACGAGAAATTTCGCTCTATCTCTGGCTAAGCTTCAAATTCCCTGACTTCTTCGAAGACACACAAAAAGCTATTCAAATGCGTGTAAAACTCAATACTTATATTGAAAATTCTCTACGAAAAGGACTCTTCACCAAAAACTGTCGACGCTGTGGAAAGGTGCTTGACTTCTCTTATCGGTTTTCTATCTGCGATGCATGCCACAATAAAAGAAAACGTGGATCATCTGGCTCACATCATCATCGTAGCAACCATCGAGGAAAAGTAAAAAAATAATTGATGTACTACAGTAACTGATATTGCAAATGATTAAAAAAATATCCCACTGTAGTAATATATTTAATTAGGAGTAAATATATCTTAGTTAACAAAAATTGTGCTATACTTACCCATCTAAAATAAATCAAAAAGGATTAGATATGCCAAAAATTAATAAATATGTAGATATCGACACGGTTGAAAGAGAAGCAAAAAAAGATCTTATTGATAGACACTCACCATTCATTACCGTTCAAGGTGAGGCAAAAAAAGGTGAAATGCTTGCTGTCAATGTTAAAATGGGTCAGGAATATACACATCCTGATGATTTTGACCATTATATTGAATCTATTACACTTTTCGATGGTGATACCAAACTTGCAATGACAACTTTTGTTCCAGGAACACTTGGGAATGAAAAGTCTCATGCCGAAGTGACTTTTAACATTAGACCAACTAAAAGTAAACTCAACCTCATCGCCCATGGATACTGTACAAAACATGGTATTTGGGAGTCAACACCAGTTGAAGTTCAGGTTGCTGGCTAATACTTGACTGGAGAGCTTTTCTGGCTCTCTTTTTTACAATATATACCAAAAATAAATCTATTCTTTTCTTTTAATCTACTGCACATCCAACAGTGCATTAATCTGTGCAAGCTCTTTCATGTCTTCATCTGCTATTATCTTCTCATAATAGAGCTGTAGTGCTGTACGAAATAAATTGGTAGTATCATCTCCTGTCAATTTCTGAAGCTCCTGAAGCTTCTGTACTTGATCACTTGTGAGTGTAATTGTAAACTGTTGCGGGGCTGCCATCTCCAATACTCCTCTTATGATTATTTTTATACATTCTATCATATCAATATAAAGTATAAGGACTTTTTAAAATTGAGCTATTAAATAGACAGGTTAAGATATATGAAAGAATGTACTTCCGCTTCCTGAAAAGAACCACTCTTTTGGTGCAACTTCTTTAAGCTCTGGATAGGTAATTTGTGCAGCAGCATAGAGGTCGTTTAGCATAGTCGGATCGGAAACAAGCTCAAGAAGGTCACGACTTTTATGGTTTTCCCAACCAACAAAGGAGGAAGGATCAATACGTTCAAGCATTTGTGTTCTGAAGGTTTCATAAACCAATGCAGTATTGCAATCAATATTGGGGGTAAAAAGTTCTAACTGAAATACCTCTTCTTCAAAAGGCTCTACAATCTCCCCAAACCCACTAACATTTGCCGAGGGATAATTGTAGATAAAAAAAGGTAGATCTGCACCAATTTGACTACCTAGTTTAGCAAGTGTTTTGGTATCTATTTCTAATTCACACACCTTATTTATCAATCGCATAAAAGCTGCTGCATCAGAACTACCACCACCCAAACCTGCCTGTGAAGGGATACGTTTTTCAACAGAAACCTTGTATGATGTAAAAAAATCTTCCAATTTTTTAGAGCCGGTATACGCTAAAAGTACTTTATAGGCTTTAAAGATAGTATTAGAAGTGGTCGGTATGTCATCACATCCATCAATGGTAAAGGCATTGCACCGATAAGGTTTGAGGGTAATAGTATCATAGAGGTTGTCTACACGCATGAAACGAGAGAGAATAGTGTGATAACCATCTTTGTATCCAGTAATCTTAAGGAAGATATTTACTTTGGCGTAAGCATTTATGGTTTGCATCTCTTTTCCTTATATTTTTCAAGACGATTAAGTTTATAGGTGACTATATCTTGTTTAATTTCAAGAATACTAAAAAAATTAGAAGTCTCCACCAAATAGGTACCATTCTCTTTATTTTCAAAATATTCTACCGATATTTTTTTTCCTAGTTCAAGATATGCATCATCACCAAAATAGTTATTGCGTGGTATCTTCAAATACTCAAAAGGGTTAAGGGGTTTTTCGTTCTCATAATAAAATTTTCCTTCACAAATACGGTGTAAAGATGAAAGTGTAGCATCTACTCTCAACTTATCGGCAATCATCTCACCAAGGCTTCGAATATAGGTACCTTCACTTACTGTTGCCTTAAAGTGAATAAAAGGATGGTTATAGGTCATCAGTTCAATATCATAAATAGTCGAGGTAACCTTTTTGAGTCTAACCTCTTTTCCTTCTCGCGCTAGATCATAAGCATGTCTGCCTCCAATTTTTTTGGCAGAATACTGAGGTGGACAGTAGGTAAGTTCACCTTTGAGTGAATCAAGTACTGTTTTAATCTTCTCATATTTCAATGGTGCTATCTCTTGAATCGTATTAATATTTTCAATATCAAGTGAGGGGGAATTGGCACCCAACCAAAGGGTGGCCTTATAGCTTTTAGGTGTCTTGTCAAGATATTGAAAAAGTTTAGTGTATTGCCCTGTAGCAACAATAAGGCAACCAGTAGCAAATGGATCCAAGGTACCAGAAAAACCAACTTTTTTGGTATTATATTTACGTTTAACGTAGCCCATATAGCTATTTGATGAACGAAAAATGGGCTTTTGTACAACAAAAAGACAATTCACTGAAACCACCTTTTTGTCATAGATGCATACTCCCCACTCTTCATTTTTATTCTATGCTATATTTAAATTGGTTGCACAAATGAACTAAGTATCTCTTTCTTGTTTCCGCCAAAGTTAATAAGAAGCTTATACTCTTTGCCCGATTTATTAGCAGCCTGTACACGACCAATACCAAATATTTTATGTTTAACCAGATCACCTTTTTTATAGGCAGACACTTTAGTGATTTTGAGTGAGGTGTCCTGAATGAGTCCAGCTTCACCAAGAAATCGACTTTTCTCAACCATTTTACGACGACCTCTATAAAAACGGCTGTCAACATAACAAAGTGTTAGATCACTTTTGGCACGGGTGATAGCAACATATCCTAAACGACGCTCTTCTTCCATATTGCACCCCTCCCCTAGTAGTGGAAAAAATTCCTCTTCCATTCCAATAATAAAAAGATGTTCAAACTCCAGTCCCTTAGCAGCGTGAATGCTCATAATAATGATAGCATTCTCTTCTATTTGATCCTGATCACTTTGTAGGGAAATATCATTAAGGAAATCATCAAGCGTAAGATTGGGGTTCTTGTCGACAGTATCACGAAAGTAGCCATAGAACTCCTCAATATTCAAAATACGATCAAAACCATCAACCATGGCAGCGTAGTAGTCTTTGAATTTAATATGCTCTTCAAAAAGGCTGAGAAAACTATTCAAATCATGTTTTATTTCTTCTTGAAGTATATGGATATCTTGAACCAGTTTTTCCAACCCGTTAGCAACCTTTTTGCTCATCACTACAGGCTGTTTGCCTTTTATGCTTTGTTCAATATATTCATAGAGAGAAAGATGGGCATCGAAAGCAGCCTTTTGTATTTTATTGATGGAAGCTTTTCCGATACCACGTTTGGGTTTATTGATGATGCGTAGCAATGAGAAGTCGTCATGTGGGTTAGCAAACACACGAAAGTAAGAGATAATATCTTTAATCTCTGCACGTTCATAGAAACGCATACCACCTATGAGTTTGAAATCAAGACTCTCTTTGGTAAATCCCTCTTCAAGAGAACGTGAAAGGGCATTGATACGATAGAGTACAGCAATTTCATCAGGATCTGTACCCTTATTGAGTAAATCTTTGATCTGATGAGCAATTGCCTTGGTCTCCATGGATTCATCAAATGAATGAAGAAGCTTTACCTCTGGTCCTTCTCCTTTGTGAGAGATCAACGTTTTCCCCAAACGGGTAGAATTATGATCAATCAATGCGTTAGCTGCCTTAAGAATAGGTTCAGTAGAACGGTAATTGGTCTCAAGTTTAACTACTTTGCAATGATCAAAATTATCAGAAAACTCAAGAATATTACGAATATTTGCCCCACGCCAACTGTAGATACTTTGGTCTTCATCGCCAACCACACAAAGGTTTTTATGCTCAGAAGAGAGTAACTCAAGTAAACGAAACTGTAGTTCATTGGTATCTTGATACTCATCAACCATAATATATTTATAACGGTTGCTAGTCTCTTTTCGTAGCTTATCATCACTTTTAAGTATCTGATAAGTAAGCATGAGCAGATCATCAAAATCAACAAGATTATTCTCAATAATATTCTGTTGATATTTCTCATAGATAGAAGCAATTTTTTTATAGTCAGATAGTTCTGCTTTTTCTATAACCACTTTGGGCGTAAGCAGAGAGTTTTTGTATTTAGAAATCTCTGAAGCAATAAATGAAAGATTAAGATTTATCTTGAGATCTTTGGCAATACTGCGTAACAGCTGTTTTTTATCATTGCTATCGATAATAACAAAACTGTTGTCACGACCAAGTTTTTCAATATGGAATTTTAAAAAGAGTAGTCCAAACTTATGGAAGGTACACAGTAGTGGTGGATGGGAGATTTTATTGGGTATTAGCTTAAGCGCACGTTCACGCATTTCAGCAGCAGCTTTGTTGGTAAAAGTGAGTGTGAGTGTATCTGTAGGGTCTATGCCTATCTCTCCAATTAAGTAGGCTAAGCGTGTCGTTAATGTCTTTGTCTTTCCGCTACCCGCACCAGCGAGAATAAGCATAGCTCCATCAACATGTTCAACCGCTTCACGTTGTGCCGGATTTAGACTACTGAGTATCTCTTCCATATTGTGAAACTCCTATAGATACTCTTATTATATCGCTTTTATCATTAAACGTTTTCATGGAGCAAAAAAGTCACCAATACAGTATGTATTACACATACTTAAGAGAGTGTTGATATTGTGAATTTCATTGACCCAATGGATGAAAACGCCTTACGGTTTCTTGTAAATTTTGCTTTTGGATGTGCGTATATATTTGTGTTGTCTCTAGTGAGCTATGGCCGAGAAGCTCTTGTACCACACGCAAGTCTGCGCCCCCAATAATGAGAGAGGATGCAAAGGAGTGGCGCAGTACATGTGGAGAGATATGAAGGTATTTTTTGACAATCTTGTAGGCACTGATACGACTGAGTGGGTCACCGCGATAGTTAAGCCAAAGGTAACTGCTTACCATGGTTTCCCTAGAAAGGTAAGCCTCAAGTGCCTCTATGGCAATAGGAGCAAGTGGCACTACGCGTTCTTTTTCACCTTTAGCAAAACGAATTTTAAGCCACCCCTCTACTATGTCGCTACGCTGAATACTGAGTGCTTCAGAAATGCGACAACCACTAGCATAAAGAAAGAGAATCAATGCATAATCGCGTAATCCCTGAAGCGTACTACGATCAATTAGTGAAATACCTGCCATAATCTCTTCTAGGCTAAGATATTTAGGTAGGTTTTTGGGTACTTTAGCCATAGGAATTTTAATCTTTTCATAGGTAAAGTTTTGACGATGACAGAAAGTAAAAAAAGTATTAATAGAGGAGAGTTTACGATTGAGGGTACGTTTATTATCAAATGCAGAAAGAAATGTTAGTACATCGGCTGTCTTGAGTTTGGTAAGTGGCTTTTCAACCTGCCCTTCAAGCTGCTGAAGATCACCAAGATAAGAGGAGATAGTCAAATCATCAAGTGCCTTGGTTACACTTAGGTATTCTTTAAACGCTATGAGCAAATCGCTCATGATTGCTACTTATAACCCAATGCATCAAGACGGATAATCTTACCGTCCTTGTAGAGTTTGTTTCCAGAGATAAATACTGGTGATTTCACTTTTCCAACATCGTAAACCTTTGACTGTTTTAGCTTGGTATCGGTAACAATGAGTGAACCTTGCATATCAAGTACATATATTGTACCTCCAATAACTGTAGCTGCAGAAAATTTTGCAAATCTAAACTTCTTTTTAGCAAGTCTTTTCAATTTGGTATTGAGTTTGACAATCTCACCCTCTTTGGTAAAGAGATAAATATGGCCTCTGTATACAGCAACCTCTGCAATGTTGGCATGGTGATAAAATTCTTTATCTGTGCCAAGTGCAAGAAGCTTTTTGGGTGTTGCTGCCACAAGTGTATTGCCTGCTCTTAAAAGGAAGATGATATTGTTAAATACCTTTTTGCCACTTAGGTAGATCACTTTGGCTGCTTCTGTGTCATCTGTATCAAAAATAATAAGTTTCCCATCAAGCATTGGTACCACTACTATAGAATCAATAAAGAGTGGATCTGCCATCCCGCTATCAATCGCATATGTATGCTCTGCATGGTTCTCTATAAGCTTTTTCCCATCTCGTAGTCGGTAGAGTCCAAAAGTATTATTGCCAAGAATATAGGCAATCAATCCATTTTTAATACTTGCTGAGACAACAATTTCATGCAACTCAATACGTTTTTTGACTTTCCCACGCTTTTTATCAATCAGTGCAAGTGTCCCATCCTTATTGCCAGCTAATATATATTTTCTGTTCTCATTTAGGAAGTGGAATCCTGCCTCCAGCGTGATCCGACTGATCCCCTTTTTATCAATATAGTGTCCATTATCAAGTGTTGCACCATGGTGACTTTTATGAACAATTGTACCGCTATAATGACTCTTTATCTGAGAAATAGCATGGGTCTGCTTTGGCTCAAAATACTGTTTTGGACTACAGCCAGAAAATAGCAATAGCCCACTTGTCAATAAAAGAAAAAAATATGGTCTCATATCAATTAGTCTTCAGTGTGCCATGCTCCAAAAGTTTTGCCGGCATAAAGAGCGGAGAGCGCTCATCAATCAGTCTAAGTTTATTTTTTGCTCTTTTTTTGTCACCTGCTTTGATTGAGAGATATGCCTGCTCAAAATAAGATAAATCCTTATAGAACTTAGAACTAGTAGATTTTTGCTCAATTGCGTCTATGGAGTATTGGCTTATATCAGAGATAATCTCATTCTTGCTACCTGAAAGTACTTTAAGTGCGGCAATATCTTTTTTCTTTATTGCCTGAGAAAATTCAAAGAGCTCATAGAGCGCTGGATTTTTCTCTTTGAGTACCTTACGTGCTTCTGCATTATCTGCTTTTTGCTGCAGGGTCGACAATGCCTTGTTTGCTGCTTCTAGTTTGGACCGATATATCGCATCCATCCCTGTTTTGATTGTAAAAATAAGAAGCAGCACAATCACTGTTCCCCAAATCATTATTTTATATTTTTTATAGAATGACTCAAGTTTAAAGGCACTCTCGAGTATTTTCTCATCACTACTCAACTCTGTTTTCACATAATTGACATCATCTTTGATACTCACATAGAACTCCTGCAATTTTACTTGGCAATATTATACCCTTTGGAGTTAAAAATTAGCCCAAATTTTGTGCAGGAGATATCACCTATCAGATACGGGGCGAGATTTAAAAGTATTATCTTTCCTTATAGCTAAAATAGATAGTTACATTTTCTCAAAATGAAGAGAAAGGATAAAATGTGCCACAAGGGAACCAAGAAAAGCCAATCATACAAAACTGGTTAGAGGTTATATTTTCCAGTTTAAACAGTTCCTTTCTCGAAGGACAAAATCGGTTGCAATGGAAGGAGATATTAACCAACATTTTTCGTTACATCAAAGGCACTTTCGTCTGTTCAATTTCCTGTTCCCCAAGAGATTCCCAATCTTGATAAGAGCTCAATCTCATTAAAAACAGGGTTTGGCTCTAGAAAGAGAGATTTATGCATTTGTAGTGATGATTTTGGTTTTGCTTTGGCTTGCTCAAGGCGTCCAAAGTCTGCCAGAGAGCCCGGTAGCTGGATAGGTGAAATAGAAATTCCTGAAGCAATCATGGAACATTGGGGTATTTTACCACCGATGGGGAAGATTAACCCAGGCGCGATGCAAGAGCTAATGAGTTTAGAGCGTGCTATTAAGCATAATAAGGGGAGATCAAGGAGACCACATCGTCTGACGCACTCTACTAAACTTCGTGACTATTTGGCAGATCGATACACAAGTACATTTTTTCATAGTGGAGAAAGAGACTCTTTTGGTGCGTGGCGGTTCAATCATGCACTTAAAGCAACGGTAGTAGGGCGATCATCTGGTGGCTTTTTATGTTATCCCCAACATAATTTCTCATCTTAAAGAGAAAGGCAGCACTCTTAAGTAGCCGTTCGGAACTGATTTGGCGCTACTGCAGAAGCAGTTTCTGAAATATTTCATCAATGGGGAGCGCTTTCTCTCATTTTATCAACAAACCTACGATCGATTTGACCATTATCAAGCAAGGGTTAGTTTTGCCCGTATGATGGAGTATAGTTTATTCTACCAAGCAAAGGCAAGCAAGTTATCTTGCACAGCTTTATTCACCCTGCCATTGAGAATCCTGTACCTGTTAGTATCGATATGTCCAAACCAATTTTTAATCCACAGGGGTGAATGCCGGAGGAAAGACTATGCATAATCAGTCCTCTCGGCAGTCTACATGAGTGAAAGTATCTACTGCCTTTTTAAGTGTGATGCAACACGTACAAAAGTGGGGCACTACAAAGAGTATTGAGGCTGTTATTGATGATCCGCAGTCGGTGAAGAATGACATCTCCACTTTTGCAGGGCGCATGCAGGAGTTTGCTAGACTTTTTTACCAAGAGTGATGCCATTGTTGGGGTTTGGTGAAATTGAGCTTGGAACAGACTCGGATGAAGCGGCATCACTCTTTCGTGTGATGCTTGAGACATTCAAAAATCGTGGTATCAGTTTGTAGTTACAGCCATCATAAACGTCTAGCCTCTTTGATGGCAAAGTAGTGATGACGTAGAACTGGTTGCCGCACTCTATGATGAAGGAAACAGCGTGTACCTACCTATACTTTTGCAGGGAGTATTGGAAGAGTTATGCATTTGAGACAGCGCAGCTATGGGGTTCCTCCTGCCATTATACAGGAGGCAAAAAAGGATTTATGGTGGACAAAGAGAATCTCCGATCATAGAGAGATCTACCTCTTTAGAGCGAAATGCGACAAAGATTGGACGGAGTAGACCATGAACTTAAAATCATTGAAAAACAGAAGCAAAAGCTTCTTGATGAAAGCTTCCCTGAAAAGTAACACCGAAAAACACTGGCAACACTGGAAATCGTTATAATGCTGCGACCAAAGGCGTGAAGTGCTTAAGGTCAAAAGAGCTTGGGTAGAAGGGGCACAGATTGCTCCAGCAGGGCACATAAGCGTAAACGGGTGTGAAGCTGGAAGAGGCAAAACTACAGGAGACTGAACCACTGAAAGTAGGAGATAACATCGAGTACCGATCCCACAGGGGAACTGCTTGCTATTCGTAGTAAGATGCAGCCATTGAGGTGGATGGTCTGAAGATGCGCGCGTACCACTTAAGGAGCTTAAAAGCAACGAAGCGCGTAAGCCCAAAGTACCCAAAACCCAAAGGTAATGCACTATGTTGAAAAAGCGGAGCCTCTGTCTCATAATAACTGCTTGGGATGTATGCACAGTGAAGCCATTGAGACTGTTGACAAGTTTCTTTCTGATGCACTGGTGAACAACCTGAGTGAAGTGCAGATCATACATGGTACTGGCGGGGGTGTCTTGGCAAAGCTGGTGACTGATTACCTCAAACGGCATCCAAAGAGATACAGACGTTCTACCGTATGCCTGGAAATCTAGGCATTACGGTTGGTCTGGAGTCCTGGTTTCCAATTGGTGAGATAAATACTTGAGGGAGAATGAGGCACTCTCATGTGGCATTTAAATGAAGCCTTCACTCAGTTACACCTTAAAAGGCAAATTGAAGATCTATGCTGTCTCTATCGATATGCAGTATCGTATTAGTATAGAGTTAAAGCTGTAGATGATGGATATGGTCGATAGCGATTGCCTGACTTTTTTGAGAGATTTCTCGTTCTTTGGTTTCTAAGGTTTTTGAGAGAAGAGATCTTAGACATTCAACCGTCTGACCCCTAAAAGTTAGGTAATGATGGATACAGAATTTTGCTTACCCCAAGAGATTATATTGCTAGACTCAACTATCACTCTTCTTAAATGCCACCCACAATGGTAAGGACAAGCATAAACTAAAAAGCTTAACACGTTTAGTTTGCCAGAATGAATTGAGCTGTTGGGTTTACCTCTTTTTTGGTGGGGTAGAGGTGTTGGAAGTCACCACAGCTGTCGGTGCAGAAGCAACCTGTTATCTTGTTAAGCTCCTCTTCATGGATTCTCTAGGCGTTCTTCTTTTTAAAACCTTTTTTTTATATGCTCTATGTGGTTTTCTAACTCTTTGAGTGAGTTGACGTTGTAGTAGTCTAAAATCTCCTCGTTACTTAACTCTGAAAGGTGCGTGGCGAGTGTGTTTGATGGTGGTGAAGATTTTGTTTTGGTTGTTGATGCTTCTCTTAATGGATTTGAGCGATTTTTTTAGGTTCATAGCTTTTTATTATAGCATTAGAACTTATTTATTATGGTTAAGGCACTTAAGGTTGTGTTGATTCCACTCCTTACAGGGGTCAGACGTTAAATAACCACTAAATTCCATATAACTCCAAAAGGAACAGCAATGCCAAGAGAAAACCAAGAATTGACCTAGCAGGGTATCATCATTTGACCAAACCATTTTCATCTGCTTATAGAGACAGAGATGGAAAACCTCTCTTCCTTTATGGTATATAAATAAAAAGCTAGACTTCTTATCCGAAAAACGTTTAGTAGGCTACAGATAAAGAAAATTTTACTCATGCCAAACTTGTCTCTGAGTACCAAGTCTAAGAACAAATTTTACCTTACTTATTTACCTATAAAAAGTATAAACATTTAGGCGTACATAACTACAAAGCTCTTTAGATGGTGGTGTATTCTCTCCGATGAAAATGTTGATTCACAAAATTCATAGAGGCTTGAGTAAGTCGTTGAAATTGAAATGGTGGATGACTATTTGGACAGAGATAAAAGAGAAAAATAATAATTCCAGACCCCACACACCATTAAATCAGGGAAGAAGTGTGAGGTAATTTTTTCAGCGTCACAGGCCCTAAAGTTTTGGTTTCTAAGGTTTTTGAGAGAAGAGATGTAGACATTCAACGTCTGACCCTAAGAGTTGGCTGTTTGGGTTTTGTATTGAGTTTGACTTGGTTTCTTTGAGTTGGTGGGCTTAAATAGTAGTTTCTTTGTAAGTCCTTAGCTATAAACTATTACCAAAGGCACAGCAAGATGGATATATATTACAACTTTGGCAAGAGTTTGGAAGCAGGGGTAACAGCAGATGCAAAATATGCAAAAATATAGATAGAATTCCTCCACTATTACACTAGCCTTTGTAAGAGTAGGCATAGTTGGAACAAGTATAATATCTCAAGAAAGAAGATATTTTTCAAATCAATGGTAAAATAAGAAAATGGTTCTGTGAAGGTATGGGGAGTGATAAAATAAGCATTGACTTCAAGGCTTTTACTGCTGGGATTTTGGAAATAGATGATATCTCATTATTTTCCTCATTTTGTTTTGCGATACTACATATATAAAATGAATTTAAGGATAATAATGAAACTCAAATGTAAAACAATCAAAAAAATACCTCTCATCGCATCATTGGCACTTTTTGGTGGGGTGTACTTCTACACCTGGAACAGAAACTGTTTCATCTAAGGAAGCAGATAAATATGCCTATGTAAAAGAGTATATGCGGAATTTGGTACATCAAGAGCAGATGAACGATAAAGAGACCTTGTAGGGCTTTCCGGTTTGCGCTAGTAGATGAGTAAGTCACAGTCAGAGGGCTTTGGCTATGCCGACAAAGAAAAAGGTATCAAGGCAACACTTGCAGACCCGCGCTATCATTGCTGGATCCATTACCAAACTTTTTACCGATATGGCTGTGATGAAGTTGGTAGAGAAGGGGTAAGATGGATATAGATAAACCTTTTTTAAGACCTATCTGCCAGAGTTTAGTATCAAGAGTCGTTTTACTGGTTCTACCGATAATATTACGCCACGAAATATTATGACGCATCATTCAAAGACACCGGGGGTTGGGGTAACTCACGATTTGGGAATAATCCATTGCCTTTTTAAAGCGTATGTGTATAAGATTCAAAATGAGTATGTGGCATATGCACCCAATACTATGAGTTATTCTAATCTAGCTTTGACATTGTTGGGACATAGTGTAGAAAAAGTAAGTGGTATGGCATATGTAAGGAAGTATGTAGATAAAATACTATTTTCACCTATGGAGATGAATCATGCTGATTTAAAGATGGTACTCTCTGGTGATAATGAATCAAAAGTTATGAAGAAAGAAAAGAGAAGATAGAATATGCTGATGGTTTTAATACACTGCTGGGCATTAAATATTTCTGTTACAGAACTTGCATTTTAGCTATGATGATAAATGCTATTAATTTTATATAAAATCATAGAATTCTTACAATCTTCTACGTTACATAAGATGTTTACCGTACAAAATAAAAATGTTAAATTGGATATAGGGAAAGAGATAGGCTTGGGAATTATTTTATAGATAGTACATTATTAGGTAAAAGATAAAGTCTATCATCATGGGTGGTGCTATTGATATCCCAAAATGCTTTCTTTTGCGTAAGCCCACATGAAATAAGCTTGGTGTAGTAGTGATGTCAAACAATGCAGGAAGAGATGCTGAGGATGTTACTTGGAAAAATTACTGCAAAAACATGGGAATGAAACAGCTAAAAAAGTCAAAAGAAAAACATTCAGTCACGCATGCATCTGAGGATTTCCTCCTGGTGTATATGCTACGGTAGTAGGGAGGGCTACTTTCTGAAAATTCAAATAATGACTATATACCTGCCTATACAGATGATGGTACATTCAAGCTGTATAAAACAAAAGATAATCTCTATAAATTAAAGTACAGAGCTTTTACAGGATTACTTCCAATAAGTAATGATGAGCTTGATGAGGTTGAGCTTTATACCGATGAGATAGAGGACATCATGTCATCATTGCATTCTGGAAAGGAAATAAGTTTATAGCAGGAGTGAAAGTAGAAAAACCAAAGTATATACCACAGTGCATGGAAAAATGTTGGTTACTATAAAGTGTTGAATAATTTGAGTAGAAGGTGGAAAACAAAAGATGTGGTGTTTAATTATGAAAATGGCTATACACTTATTAAAGTTATATATTCTTCAGGCAAAAAACAAACATACATTCCTAAGACCTAACGATGCAAGCTATTATAGAAGTTAGGAAGAGTATGCAGGAATATTTATATGAAGATGGTGTTTCAATGCTCAAAGTTACGATTTAAAAAATAGAAGGAGAAAACAATGATAAATAAAAGATTAATACTATTAAGTCTAGTCGATACCTCTCCTACTTAATACAGAGAATATCTACTACTAGAGACCTATGAAGTTGATGCTCCAAGGCAGGGAGTAGTGGTGCAGTAGATGGTGTGCATGATTTGACCAATATAGAGGCATACCTAAGCTGTACTAGCCAACGCTAACTTTACATCTATTATTTTAGCATGGAAATATTGGGAATTTATGCATATCAAAATTGATACAATACACCAAATAGTGTATAATGAGAGACAAAAAGGGGCATTGATGTCGAAGGTTCATATTCAGGCAAAGAGAACGATGAAAAAGCATATTGAGAAAAAAGGTGATGAATGTCTAAGCCTTATCTTTGCCTATGGTATTTTGCCTACACTGTCATCGGACTCATCAGACAGAAGTTTGGTTCATTTTCACATCAGTGACTGGGGTGTGACAGCACGGGATGTCAATATGCTACAACAGGTCAGTACGGCTGTTGCGTTGGCAGTGGATGTAGGGCTCATTGTGCTGTTTGGCCTGCAGCATTCAGGGATGGCGCGCCGAGGTTTAAGCGATTTGTGACCCGTTTTATTCCAGAAGTGAGTGAACAGAAGCACCTATGTGCTGCTCTCGGGACTTGTCTTCATTGTGATGTGCCTTTTCTATCAGCCCATTGGCGGCTATGTGTGGAGGGTGGAGAGTGAATTGCACTCTATTGGATTTGTCGCAAGCAGGCTTTGTCGGTGGATGGGTGCTTTCGGTGTATGCGAGTTTCATCATCAACCATTTTTGAGCTTTTCGGTTTTGCAACGAGATCTATCATCATGTGACAGGCAAACGCCAAAGCCATTGTCTTCAAGAGAAACAGCTCTACCGTTACATCCGCCATCCTATTCAGCTTGGGGTGCTGCTGGGTATGTGGCTGACACCGGTGATGAGCTACGGACACCTGCTACTTGCCAAATCGGGTTTACAGTCTATCTTCATTGGACTATGCGCTGAAGAAAGATCTGGTGCGTGAACTTGGTAAAGAGTATCGATGCGTACAAAAGAAAGTAGGGATGATGTTCCCCAAAAAGAGAAAAATAATAAAGACCATACAGTACCAGACAGAAAAGATTGCTCCTTCCAAGTCGTATGTATTGGGCGAAACTATGTTGAGCACATCGAGGAAACTTAGCAATGGGAATACCTGAAAATATGGTGGTGCTCAACAAACCCGCTCCGCCGTAACCGATACCTTCGTTGTTTTGGAGAAGAGACTCGTTTTTGAGGGAAATATGAAAAAGTATTTAAAATTGAAGATAAAAACATTATAAACCCAGTGTATTTGATAAAGCAGAGTATGGTACATTGGCTCTTAGTTATAATGATGAACCTTATGCATTGGCTGTAAACTTTGTACATAGAGAGTCTATCTATTTTCATGTGGGCATTAAACAATAAAGATGAAGATTTTGGCTAAAATCCAAAAGTTAGTTTTCTGTAGTAGAGGGATTACTCTATTATAGATTCTTACTTTGGATTCTCGTGGTTTAGCCTGTCAGCTACACACTTTTTAAGTCGGTGAGTATAGATGGGGTTGCTGGAAGTCATTGAGAACCAAGAGAAAGCCCTCATGTTTGAAGCCATGATGAAAAAGCTCCAACCCTCTGGTGGATGCAAATCTTTTTCTGATGAAGCATGCAATAAAGCACTTAAAACCACAGCTGTGGTAAAGATAGTACCCTCAACCATCTCTTGCAAATTCAAGTTTGGACAGCATCTTGATACTGAACGATTTGAGATGATAGTGAAGCACTTACAAGAGCGAGGTAGTGAGGTTGATTTGGCTACGGTGGAGATGATGAGAGAGCTTCGGTAGGGGTGAAAAAGAGTAACTATAATGAGGTGTAATGTTTTTGGGTAGAATATCATAAGCTACTAGACAGATAGAGGATAGCAAGAACGATATTGTAACTTTTTAAATTAGAGATAAATAGAAGTTTTTGTTTGTAGTGATTTTGATTGCTAGTTTAAATGCATTAGATTTTAGAGTAGGTGGTGGAACATATGATACAAAACTAAGATTTTAAATTTTATAGATCATGATACATCCTTTGATGCAGAAGTTTTTATCTATCTCTGCCAAAATCAAAACTAAGAAAGTATCAATGAGAAGATATTTTACTTTTGATGCAGAGATATCATATCTCAGATAGTAAAGAGAAAAACTCCAATTTGCAAATGTGTGCAAATTATCAATTTCCACTATTTGGAAGTTTTAATGATAGATTAAATAATATGATAGATATGATTTCCAATAGATGGTGATTATGAGAGTTTTGGTGGAGACTTTTAATATAGGTTTTAGGTTGTGATTTACTTACAGATAAAGATAAAGCTATTTTGCGTTAGCTATCAATACAAGGGGGCGACACTTCCAAATATTAGTGCAAAAATATTAGTCATAAAATAGATGTTGCATATGATGATAGAGTTGATAAGTGGGATATGAATATTTACACTTACAAATAGGTCCATCATTTAGGTCAAAATATAGTTTTAATGAAATATTTTCCATCTTATCTTTTTTGGTGGTTTTATTACTTTTTTAAACCTTAGCCCTTGAGTGTGAAAAACACCATTTTTCACACAAACAGTCTCCTGCATATTTTTTCCTAGCCCCTCAACAATTGCTTCTATGTCATTGATAGGGGTTATAATATGTGTACTTTTTTTACCCGATCTATAAGTCTGCTTCATTAGCATAAATCCATCTTCTATTTTGAGCTCTATCTCTTTTACCGCTATCCCTCCTACTTCAAAATTATTTAATTTGTAGTGTCCAACATATTGTCTCCATGTATGTGGTATGGGCTTTAGATTATCTACTCTCACTCCTACTATAAACTTATTTCCTTTCCAAAAAGCAATGATGACACGGTGTCCTTTTATGATATCAGTATAAAGCTTAACCCCATCAAATACATTATGATTTATTAAAGTAAGTCCTACAAGTTTGTACAGATTATTTTTTGCCTTATAAAGCTTAAACATGCCGTCATCTGTATAGGCAATATAGGTATCATCTGAATTTTCCTTAAAAATAATCCTCCCTGCTACCGTAGCATATACGCCAAAAAAATCAGACTCATGAGCAACTGAAGGCCTCACTCTTTTTACCTTTTTGCCTGTTTTGGCTTCCCACGCTTTTTGCAGTAACTTTTTTGCAATATCCTCAGCATCTGTACCTGCGTTATTTGACATTACGACTACACCTAGTTTGCTATGTGGGCTTACACAAAAGAAAGCATTTTGGGATATTGTAACACCGCCATGATAATAGACTTTATCTTTTTTACCCAATAATGTATTATCGATAAAATACCCCAAACCTATCTTATTCCCTACATCCAATTTAACATTTTTATTTTGTACAGTAAGCATCTTTTTGAGGGTAGAAGCTTTAAGTACTTGATGTTTTTTATATTTCCCATTAGCATTTATCATCATAGCCAAGTGCGCAAGATCTTCAACAGAGCTGTTGAGTGCTCCTGCTGGAACTTTACCAATAGGTAACTCCACAACTTCTCTCCCTTTGTTATAACTCTTTGATGCATTTTTTCCTGAAAGTACCATTCTTAAATCAGCATGCTTCATGTCAAGAGGCTTGAAGAGTATTTTTTTTATATATTTTGCATATTTCATACCACTGACTCTTTCTACACTATGTCCTAAAAGCGTAATAGCTAAATTTGAATAACTCATAATAGTATTGGGTTTATAGGCAGTATATTCATTTTGTATTACTTTTACATATTTTGTATAAGGCAATGGGTTTGGGGAAAACATTCTATCTAGCCAATCACCCGGAAGCCCAGAGTGATGTGTCATCATATTTCGTGGCGTAATTTTATTGGTAGAACCAAAACGACTCTTGATGCTAAATGCTGGCAGATAGGTTTTAAATGGTTTGTTTATATTCATTTTACCCTTTTCTGCCAACTTCATTACAGCCATATCGGTAAAGAGTTCGGTAATAGACCCAGCACGGTAGCGTGTTTGTGGTGTTGCTTTGATACCTTTTGATTTGTTAGCATAACCAAAGCCTTCTGACCAGACTATCTTTTGGTCATCTACTAGCGCCACTGAGAGCCCTACAAGGTCTTTATCATCCATCTGCTCTTTGATGTACCAACGCATATACGTTTTTACATAAGCATATTTGTCTAATTTGGAGTGAAACGGTTTTGGCTCAGGCGTAGAAGTACACCCTATCAAAAAAGCTAATGATACAATGAGAGGTATTTTTTTGATTGTTTCACACTTGGGTTTCATTATTGTCCTTTGCTTGAATGATCACCCTTTGCAACCACTCTAATTGTATGAATTTTAGCAATTGATGGAGTCTTAACTCCTAGCAGTTGCAATTTGTTAATCTATATCCATCTTTAAACATATAAACGAAATTATTCTCCAAAGCATTTGCACGAACTATAAAAAATAATTATCTCTATCTATGCTCTAAAATAATCCACCACTTGCATCTATGCGCCCAGAAATTGAACTAAAATCTACACTAACATCTACATCCCAGCCCCTAAACTTTTTGCTTTTGGTATAAGATAACATCAAATGTATATGTATGACTTGTTGCACTTTGTTTTAGCCTCCATTTACAAAACTCCACTTTCCAACCTTTGGACTCCATGCACTATCTTGCTCGCTAAAATCATCACTTAATGTAATAACTTTGCAATCTCAATGAGCTTTATATCTTAATGGCGATGAAGCATCGTTATTTACAACCTATTAGAGTAAACATGCTCACTATTAAAATTCTTTTCATTTTACTCTTGGTATATTTTTTAGATTTAAATTTTTGTAATTATAGTTATTAAATATGTAATGGCTTAGCGCATGTCTAGCCATGTCTTTGGAAAACGGAACGAGAAAAAAATACAGTGGCGATGACTACCGTAATCCATTTCTCATGCCACCATGGATTTGGTAGCAAAACGAAGATAGATACGTGGATAGTCGACACCACAACAGGCTTTGAGAATGACAAAGGAAGATGCCAAGTGGCTACTTGAAGTGTTTGTGCCTATGATGATAGAGAGTTCGATTAGAAAGATTATCACTATTATTGCAGAGGATAGCTCACCTCATGATGAGATATAGAGGGTCAAGCTGTAGATGATTGATATAGTCAAATGGCGATTGCTGACTTTTTAGAGATTTCTCGTTCTTTGGTTTCCTAAGGTTTTGAGGGAAGAGATGCTTAGACATTCAGCATTCTGACCCTAAAGTTATTTACCTATAAAAGTATAAACATTTAGGCATACATAACCTACAAACTCTTTAGATGATGGATATAGTCAAATAGCGATTGCTGACTTTTTAGAGATTTCTCGTTCTTTGGTTTCTAAGGTTTTGAGGGGAAGAGGTGTGTGAGATGTTTTCAACGTCTGACCTAAAGTTAGAGTCCCAGCCGTTAAATTTAAAATTTTTTTGATATAATAGTAGAATTGAGTAATGGAGTAAATAGTAAGAGATTAGAAAAAGTAGAAATAATAAAAGTATAAAAACTTTGAAAATATGGTTATTGATTTTGAAAAAATAATAAGTTTCCAGATATTTTTTCTGTTGCAAGTAAAATGGTGGAGGGAAAAGTACACTATTGCAGTTTATTTTTATTCTTCTTCATTTAGCTTTATGGATAATGCAAAGAAAACAATATATTAAGAATTTATTAAATATGTTTTCAGATATTACTGAAGAACTAGAATTTGTAAAATTTACAATTTCTTATAATGGAAAAATATAACTTAAATTTAAAATCATCCATCAAAACAGATGAATATAATTTTGACATTTATTTAGATATAAAGATACGAAGAAAGAATTGAAGAATATGAAGAAAATTTTTCAAGAATATCAAAATTATTAGGAGATACAACAAATTACAAAGTATTGATAATTTCTCCCGTGATAGAGAGATTCGTTGTTTAAAATTCATCCGTTCTAAAACAAGAAGATTATTTATATTATAATGTTATAAGGAAAATGATTTAGATGAGATTTATAAACAATTAGTCGAACTTATCATGAAAAATAATTCAGTTTCTGAAAAAGAAGCTTTAGAAGAATTGAATTTAATCTATAATGATTTACAAGATGATTTAAAGTGTTTTGGAAGAATTACTCAGTTTCCAGGCATACGGTAGAACGTCTGTATCTTTGGATGCTGTTTGAGGTAATCAGTCACCAGCTTTGCCAAGACACCCCCGCCAGTACCATGTATGATCTGTACTTCACTCAGGTTGTTCACCAGTGCATCAGAAAGAAACTTGTCAACAGTCTCAATGGCTTCATCAGCATACATCCCAAGCAGTTTTACAGAGACAGAGGCTCCGCTTTTTTCAACATAGTGCATCACCTTTTTAGGTTTTTGGGGTACTTTGGGCTTACGTATTTCTTGTTGCTTTTTAAGCTCCTTAAGTGGTACACGCATCTTCAGACCATCCACCTCAATGGTTGCATCTTTACTACGAATAGCAAGCAGTTCCCCTTTGTGGGATCGGTACTTGATGTTGTCTCCTACTTTCAGTGGTTCAGTCTCCTGTAGTTTTGCCTCTTCCAGCTTCACCTGTTTACGCTTATGTGCCTCGTTGAGCAATCTATGCCCTTCACCAAGCTCTTTGACCTTAAGCACTTCACGTGCCTTTTTGGTCGCAGCATTATAACGATTTTCCAGTGTTGCCAGTGTTTTTCGGTGTTGCTCTTTCAGGGAAGCTTCTTCATCAAGAAGCTTTTGCTTCTGTTTTTCAATGGCTTTAAGTTCATGGTCTACCTGTCCAATCTTTTGTCGCATTTCTCGCTCTAAAGAGGTAGATCTCTCTATGAGATCATTGAGATTCTCTTTGTCCTCACCATAAACTTTTTTTGCCTCCTGTATAATGGCAGGAGGAACCCCATAGCGCTGCGCTGTCTCAAATGCATAACTCTTCCCAATACTCCCCTGCAAAAAAGTATAGGTAGGTACACGTTGCTCTTCATCATAGAGTGCGGCAACCAGTTCTACATCATCACTACTTGCCATCAAAGAGGCCAGACGTTTATGGTGGGTTGTAACTACAAAACTGATACCACGATTTTTTAATGTCTCAAGCATCACACGAAAGAGTGATGCCGCTTCATCCGAGTCTGTTCCAAGCTCAATTTCATCAACCCCAACAATGGCATCACTCTTGGTAAAAAGTCTAGCAAACTCCTGCATGCGCCCTGCAAAAGTGGAGATGTCATTCTTCACCGACTGCGGATCATCAATAACAGCCTCAATACTCTTGTAGTGCCCCACTTTTGTACGTGTTGCATCACACTTAAAAGGCAGTAGATACTTACTCATGTAGACTGCCGAGAGGACTGATTTAAGCAGCATAGTCTTTCCTCCGGCATTCACCCCTGTGATTAAAAAAATTGGTTTGGACATATCGATACTAACAGGTACAGGATTCTCAATAGCAGGGTGAATAAAGTTGTGCAAGATAACTTGCTTGCCTTTGCTTGGTAGAATAAACTCATACTCCATCATACGGGCAAAACTAACCCTTGCTTGATAATGGTCAAATCGATCGTAGGCTTTGTTGATAAATGAGAGAAAGCGCTCCCATTGATGAAATATTTCAGAAATCTGCTTGCAGTAGCGCCAAATCAGTTCCGAACGGCTACTTAAGAGTGCTGCCTCTTTCTCTTTAAGATGAGAAATATGTTGGGGGATAACATAAAAAAAGCCACCAGATGATCGCCCTACTACCGTTGCTTTAAGTGCATGATTGAACCCGCCACGCACCAAAAGAGTCTCTTCTCCACTATGAAAATGTACTTGTGTATCGACCAAATAGTCACGAAGTTTAGTAGAGTGCGTCAGACGATAAAGGGTCTCCTTGATCTCCCCCTTATTATGCTTAATAGCACGCTCTAAACTCATTAGCTCTGTATCGCGCTCTGGGTTAATCTTCCCCTCATCGGTAAAATACCCCAATGTCTCCATGATTGCTTCAGGAATTTCTATTTCACCTATCCAGCTGCCTACTGGCTCTGGCAGACTTGACGCCTTGAGGCGGTTAAAGTAACCAATCATCACTACAAATGCATAAATCTCTTCTAGAGCCAAAACCCCCTGTTTTTTAATGAGATTGAGCTCTTTATCAAGATTGGGAATCTCTTGGGGAACAGGAAACTGAACAGACGAAAGTGCCTTGATGTAACGAAAATGTTGGTTAATATCTCCTTCCATTGCAACCGATTTGTCTCGAGAAAGGAACTGTTTAAACTGGAAAATATAACCCTCTAAATCCAGTTTTTGTATGATTGGCTTTTCTTGGTTCCCTTGTGGCACATTTTATCCTTTCATTTTGAGAAAATGTAACTATCTATTTTAGCTATATGAAAGATAATACTTTAAATCTCGCCCCGTATCTGATAGGTGACATCTCCTGCACCAAATGCTGCTACAAGTCCTTCTGAATATTGGCGTATCACTTTGCCATCTTTAAGCACCTTAACCACACTATCCTCTCTGGTAACAGTATCTGCCATGAGTAACTCATAGCGACTAAATGCGCCCTTAAGATCAATATCTATCGATAGTTCACCTGCTGACCATATGGGCAGAATAACCAGTTCATCTACTCCCTCAAAACACTCAACAAAGCCATGCAGATTATCGATCGTACGAGAGTACTTGTGCGGTTGCCAAATCACACTGAGTGTATGAAAACCTTGTAGTTTTTTATAGACCTGAAGAGAGTGCATTGTTGCTTTAATCTCGGTGGGGTGATGTCCATAATCGTCTATAACTACTATCTGTTTCTGATTTTGGATAATATCAAAACGTTTTTTAACCCCTTTGTAGTGGCGTAGATTTTCTCTTAAGGTATCAATACTTTCACCTAACTCTAGTCCTGCCAGTATGGCAAGTGCTGCATCAAGTGCAATATGTTCACCAAAACCAAAGACTTCAAAAGTACCCATATTACGAAAAGAGAAACGGGTATATGGTTCCCCTTCAACCAATACAAACTCTATATGATGTAAATCTTTAGAAGGGTAGAGTTTCACACTCTCCATATCGAGTGAAGCAAGAAATGTATCTTCTGCATTAATGACACGTACCTTTGCTAAAGAGAGGAAATTTCGATAGGCACCATAAAAGCGATCCTCATCATACTCATAATACTCCATATGTTCTGGTTCAACATTGGTAACAATGGCAAGGTAGGGATTGGCATTGAGAAAACTCTCATCACTCTCATCTGCCTCAAACACTACCTTATTGTTTGGATAGTTTCGCACATTGGAGCCAAATGCTTTAGAAATAGCACCTATGAGTGCATTGGTTTTGGGCAAAAGTGAGGATAGCATAGCCGATGTAGTACTTTTTCCATGTGCCCCACCTATGGCATAGACCTCTTTCTCTGCAAGAATGAACTTCAGCGCCTCTTTACGAGAAAGTAACTCAATACCCATTTTTTTAGCATGCTTATACTCAGGGTTATTCGGGCGTACTGCAGCAGAATAGATAACCCTATCAACCCCTTCGACTGCATCTGGATGATGAGGAATGGTGATTTTTGCACCATAATTGATTGCTATATCATTGGTAATCTCTGTCTGTTTAATGTCAGAGCCGGAAATTTTGTGTCCATCATTGTATAGAAATTTCGCCAGTGCCGAAAGCCCTATGCCGCCTATGCCAATAAAATGGATTTTCATTTTCCCTCTCTTTTTAACCAATCAAAGTATTGTAGCACCATATTCTCCACATGGGTATTATGTATTTTTTGCTTTTTCAAGTACTTTCAGCTCCTCTTTGCCTTCTTTAACATACTTTTGGTACATCTGTAACAAAATATCTGTTGGCTGCACAAAGGTCTGAATGAAAAATGCCAACGGATCATGCGTGTTAACATCTTTGACATCAACAAGATTCTCAATAAAATCATCAAATTTCATACCTGCCATTACTGCTGCAGCATGCACCATCATGGCAT
The DNA here is from genome assembly GCA_020525365.1 of Sulfurovum sp. NCBI lineage: Bacteria > Pseudomonadati > Campylobacterota > Epsilonproteobacteria > Campylobacterales > Sulfurovaceae > Sulfurovum > Sulfurovum sp. Next base: position 1,402,504 of record JAIZOF010000001.1, read on the forward strand.
CTTTGAGCTCATCGTAATCAATGGTATGGTAGAGCACCAGAAACATCTCTTTAGCACTCTTTGTATCATTTTCACTGTAACACTGTATGAACGTAAAGATATCATTAATCTCATCTTCAGGTGCCTCAATAATCAGTTTTGCATCAAGTAGCTGGTAGCCCTTATGGATACTCTTCTCTTTTTTGCACTCCTGCTCAAGTTGCTCTATATTGGCAAGAAACTCAGGGTCTTTTTTAAGTTCTTCTACGTGTATTTCAGGGGTTTCCATCTTTATCCTTATGTAATTGATATAGGCTGATTCAAAAGTACATGCCTTAACGCTCAGATTTTAACGTTTGATCCAATAGGGCAATCCTCTCTAACGCCTCTCTTGTCTTCTCCTCTTCGTACACCAGTGCCAAACGTACATACCCTTCTCCATTCCCCTCTCTGCCAAGAAAAGAGCCGGGAATCACCTTAAGATTATACTGCTCATAAAGCGTGACAGTATAGTCTATCTCATTTTCTACCTTTAGCCAAATATAGAAGGTTGCTTCTGGTGCTTCAATACCTAACACTTCCTTGGCAACTTCAAAGTTCTTTTTATATTTTTTTCTAAAGCCATCTACATGTTTCTGATCAGCCCATGCCGTTGCTGCTGCATACTGAAGTGGCAGAGGAGAGGCACACCCCACATAGGTACGATAGACCATATATGCTTTGAGAATGGTTGCGTCTCCCGCAATAAATCCACTTCGTAGTCCTGGTGCAGAAGAACGTTTAGATATCGAATTGATAACCAGTACATTTTTAAAGTTTGGGTTTCCTGCCTCAATACTGGCATTAAGCAAAGAAGGTATCGGTTTGTCCAGATAGAGATCAGCATAACACTCATCATTAAGCAGTACAAAGTCATACTTGAGTGCCAACTCTACCCATAATCGCATCTCATCCATACTCATAACCGAAGCAGTTGGATTGTTTGGAGAGTTCAAAACAACAAGGTTGGCTTTGGAAAGCACTTCTTCATCAACAATAGGTTGAAATCTACCTGTCTCATTAAGGTTAAGGTAAACCACATTCGCACAGCTTGCTTTGGCAGCCCCTTCATAGATCTGATAAAAGGGGTTGGGAAACACCATCAAAGGCTCTTTTATATCATGCAACAGAAACTGTGGAAAGTTAAAAAGTACCTCTCTTGTACCAAATGTTGGGATCATTTGATTATTGTCCAAATTGAGTAAAAAACGATTCTTCAGATACGTCAGTATGCCCTCACGCAAAACTGCTTCTCCTGCTGTTTTAGGATATTTATTTAAAAGAGAAGCATGGTCATTTAATGTATCAAGAATGAACTGTGGTGTTTGAAACTGTGGTTCACCAATAGTCAAAGAGAGTGGCACATATTGACTGTTGGGCTCGACAGGCTCAAGAAGTCTATCGAGCTTCTCAAAAGGGTAAGTTTCAAAGTTCATGTATGACCTGATTTTTTGGAATATTATATCAAACTTGGGGTTAAACAGAATAAGGAAATAACCTCATCACTCTTTACGGTTAAACAGAAATGCATGGGGATTGATTGATTCCTTTACCCTTTTGAGTATACGGTATGCTTTTTTTTCATTTGCGTAAGGACCTATTAGTACCCTATAGGCGCCGTTATCATCTACATTATATGGTAGTCCAAAATTCTCTAGACGCAATAGATATTTAGCACTGGGGGCATTATTAAAAAAGCCTACTTGAATATAATAATGTTGCGTATGTTTTGTTTCTTTTCTTGGTGAGAAACGTTTTCTAGCAACAGCTTTCTTTCCTTTGTAGGTAACCAGCCATTCAATAATTTTATTTTGTAGTTTTTCTGCTCTCTCTTTCTGTCGTTTGTTTTTGGCATTGGCAAGGATTACGGCTATATAGTACCTGCCATTACGGCCTTTGACATACCCAGCAATATTCTTAACATGCTTAAGCGTACCCGTTTTCATCCATGCACGTTTATATGCAACTGTTCTTTGAAAACGTTGCTCGAGGGTGCCATCTACACCAGCAATAGAAAGTGTCTTCATCCATCGCATACCATATCGTCTATAGGCATGTTCCAGTACACGTGTAAGAATGTTTGCATTAATTTTTGCCGTATGTGAAAGACCACTTCCATTATCAAGTTTCAACTTACCGTTGCTTCGAAGCACGCCATATGAACGAAGTATGTGCAATACTGCTTTTCTTCCTTTTTGTAGTGTAGCTGGTGCACCATATACTTTTGCACACAGTAAAAGAAGTAGATGCCTGGCATAAAGATTGTTGGAGTCCTTGGCTGTTTGTGAGACAATCTCCTCTAACGATTGCGAGTAATGGGTAAAAAGCGTACGTGCACCAAAAGGCACTTTATGTAGATACATATTCCCTTTTACCTGTACACCGGCATCATGAAGTGCCTCTTTGAGTATGTAGTAAAAAGATTTATAGGGTCGTGTGACTACCTTGTTAATATTGCGACTACCGCACCATTTAGAGATTTTTCCTTTTATCCATACCTCAGGCACTGCTTTGGAGCTATCTACTTTAACCAGGGGCCATGAGTAGCGCCCACGACAGGGTCTATTGATCCTTTGAAGTTGGTTGTGTACAATAAATGATCTATCAGGATCTTTCTTGTGTACATTGTTTTTGTTTGGCACAACGCATATAGTGCTGACGCGTTCATTGAACATCATGGCATCAGGCATGGCATTGTAGGGACTATTAGGGTTGTCATCAAAGCAGGAACTATTCTTGATTCCTACCTTAAAATAGCTACGATCAATGATAATGTTTCCCATAATCTCACGTATCCCTTTGGCTTTAATCTGTGCAACAATATCATCAAGATCATCTGTGCTAAGTGTTGGGTCACCAAATCCTTTAATAATAAGATCACCATCTAATATGCCATTTTTAATTGTTCCTGTCGCATAAAACCGGGTAGGCCACCGATAATCAAACCCCAATTTTAAAATAGCCGCATATGTTGTAAGTACTTTGATTGTTGAAGCAGGTGCATGGGCCACAGAAGCATTAAGTGAAGCAACCATACGGTTGCTGCTTCCTATCTTTTCAATATAAATGCTAAGATTTCTCTTGGGAATATTGAAATGCTTAATGATTGTCTCTATGGCAGGAGGAAGCGCATAGAGCCAACACATCATAAGAATCAAAAGCAGTACAATGCGTTTCACGTCACCCCTACCATTACCAAAATTACTTTAACCCCAATATCACACAAATAGCTAGAAGTCAGTCTTCTCTTTAGAACTCTCTATCATCGAAATAATCATCGTATAGACATTGGCAACCACTGCCCCTATCACAAGGCCTGTTGCAATCGAGTGGTTCTGATAGAATTGTAATGCAAAAAATGCAGGTATAAGGTGCAAATCAGCCACAAGTGAACCGGCCAAAAGTTCTGCTGAAAGTAGGTTACGTACACCTATTTTCATGACAGTTGAAACCACATTAACCGACCCTGCAATAAAGAGTGCAACCAAAGATTCCTCATACAAAAACGCTGCCGATGTTGTTAAAGACATTAACGTAAAAAAGATATAAAAGACTTTTCCCCATTGCATTTAAACTCCTTCAATAATGATGTTTTATACAGAAACAACCCTCAAGTTACTTCAGCAAAAATGCTTTACATAAGAAAAGCATACCAAAACTCCTTCTCTTTCATTCTTAAGTTTTGATTTTCTAAAAATGATACAATCATTTTTAGAGCGTTCCTTGTTCGTACATAGCACGCATTCTCTCTTTCTCTTTCTCTCTTTTACGCCTCTTCGCCTCTTTTTCTCGGAAACCTTTAACAGAAAAACCAAGCCACATCAAAATGGGTGATGCAACAAAAATTGAAGAGTATGTACCAACAACTACACCAACAAGCAATGTAAAACTAAAGCCCTTGATAATTTCTCCACCAAACAAGAAGAGTGTTAAAACCACAAAAAATGTAGTAAGAGAGGTTAACGTTGTACGTGAAAGTGTCTGCGTGACCGACTCATTGATAATACGGTCAAGCATACTCTCTTTGCTTTGCTGTATGCCTTCACGAATACGATCGAACACAATAATCGTATCATTCAATGAGTAACCCAGAATGGTTAAAAGTGCTGCTAGCGTATCGAGGTTAACCTCAATATCAAAGAGAACAACTGCTCCCATGGCAATGGTTACGTCGTGCACAAGTGCTAAAACCGATGCTATCGCAAAACGCCATTCAAATCGAAAAGAGACATAAATCAAAATACCCAATATTGCCAAAACGAGTGACATCATTCCTTTTTCTCTAAGCTCAGAACCAACCTTTGCACCAACCATATCGACACGTCGTACTTCAAAGTTTCCTGTTCCCTTGAGCAGTTCACGCATGGTGTCACCCATGTCTTTCCCAAGCGCACCACTACTATTTTTGGTTCGAATAATGATCTCATTATCATTACCAAAATAAGTAACACTTGCCCCTTTATACTTCGCATCTTCGGCAATGGCTTCACGCACCTTCTTGATAGGTGCATTCTGCTCATAGTGTACCTGCACCAGCGTACCACCAGCAAAATCAAGTCCGTAGTTAAACCCTTTGACAAATATTAACCCTACAGAGAGAGCCACAAGCATTAAAGAGAGGATACCAAAATGCTTACTTTTTCCCATTAGCGAAATTGGTTTATCATACTTGAATATTTCCATTACTTTCCTCCCTCTACTCTAATACCAAACCAAAAGCCCAGTTTTTTTCGGTTAATCTTTGGCAACAGCCACTGATAGATCCCATGCGTACCTACGATTGCTGTTAGCATTGAAGCAAGAATACCAATTCCCATAGTCAATGCAAAACCTTTCAGCGGTCCAGTACCATATGCCCAAAGCACCACTGCAGCAATCAGTGTTGTCACATTGGCATCAAGAATAGCCGTAAACGCTTTATCGTATCCATCTTCAATGGATTTAACAATAGACTTCCCTTCATGAAGCAGTTCCCTAATACGCTCATTGATAATCACATTAGCATCAACTGCCATACCCACTGTCAGGACAATCCCCGCCATACCTGGCAAGGTCAATGTTGCCCCAAAAAGTGACATAATGGCCAAAATAAGAAAGAGGTTTCCTATCAGTGCTACATCAGCAATGATTCCTGCCATACCATAATACAGAATCATAAAGAAAACAACAAGAATGAACCCAAGCACCAATGCCATAGAACTAGCCTTGATGTTGTCTGCACCAAGACTTGGACCTACTGAACGCTTTTCCATCACATAGACTGGTGCGAGTAGTGCACCCGAACGTAGTGCAATCGCAAGATCATGTGCTTCATTCAACTTAAAGTTTCCAGAGATCTGCACATGCCCACCACCAATACGTTCACGAATAACTGGAGCAGAATAGACTTCATTGTCCAACACAACTGCCATACGTTTTCCAACTGCCTTTGATGTAAAGTCACCAAAAATCTTTGCTCCTTGTCCATTAAGCGCAAAGTTTATGACAGGTTGATTGTTTTTGTCAAATCCTACTTTTGCATCAGTCAGCATGGATCCATCAAGAATCGGAATAGCCCGAAGTAGATACTTTTGATGTTTATCGTAGACATCTGGGAGAATCACATCCCCATAACTCTTAGCCTCATTGGGCTTCATGGCTGTCACACGCATCGCCCTATCCTCATCAACCGCCATCAACTGTAAGTGTGCAGCACGGGCAATGAGCTCTCGGATACGTTGCTCATCGGCCTGTGTTTTGATGCCTGGTACCTCAACAAGAATCTTCTCTTTTCCCTGCCTAGCAACAGTAGGCTCTGCAAGTCCAAACTCATTGAGACGATTACGAATGGTATCGACTGCCTGCTTAATGGCATTGGTTTTCGTACGTGCCATCTCTTCAGGGGTCATTGCCAATGTAAACTTTAAGCCATCCTCTGTCAGTACTGTTCCAGAGAGCTCTTTTTTCAAAATCTCTTTGGTTTTGACAACATCGTCTTTGTCAAGCAGTTCAAACGTCACCTTTTTTCCATTCGCTATTCGCAGATCATCAAAAATAATCTCTTCATCATCAAAAAGGTACTTCACGCTAGCAGCAATAGATTTCGTGCGTGATTCAATGGCAACATCACTCTTAATACCAAGCAACATATGCAATCCACCCTGAAGGTCAAGCCCTAACGTAATTTTTTTACCGCTCTCACTCTGTATTAACGACGGAATGGAGAAGAGTACACCAAAAATGAGTGCAAAAGCAAAGAGCATAACCCTAAAATTAAGCATTTTCATTGCCCTCATCAACCTTTCGGGCAACAAATGCTCTATCAAGTTTCACAATCGTCTCATGATTGAGTTTGATTTTAAGAAAATCCTCTTCAGGCTTTACTATCGTTACAATCAGTCCACCATTGGTAATGATCTTATCACCTTTTTGGAGATTTGCAAGCATCTCTTCGTGTGCTTTGCGTTGCTTATTTTGTGGTCTAATAATAAGAAAATAGAAAATCGCAAAGAGAATTAAGAGAGGAATAAACGATCCAATTACGCTACCTTGTTGTTCCATTAGGAATCCTTTATAAATAAAATGAGACAATATTTTAACACTTTTATATTATAGAACCGTTTAGGGGAATCTTTTGTTACCAAACAGACCACTGCCCAAAGCACTGCTTATTGCTATGACTGGAAGCCTTTTTATCTATCTTGCCCATATTGGCATCACCTTTTATTGGCTCAATACACTATTGGGGCTTATCTCACTCTATTTCCTGTTACAGTCTGAAAGCAAAACATGGTTTTGGAGTGGCTTCTTCTTTGGACTTCTCTGGTTTTGGTGGATAACACTCAGTTTCATTTACTATCAAATATCTTGGGCAACCCCCTTTGTAATACTCCTCATTGGGGCAATTTATGGCGCACTGTTTTGGCTCATTGCCACAACAGCATCCATAAGTCATGATTTACGATTTACGTTGGTACTAAAATCTGTAGGGCTTTTAGTGTTAAGCTACATTCACCCCTTTGGCTTTGATTGGTTCAAACCTGAACTAATATTTGTTGAGAGCTATATGGGCACACAGAAGTGGCAATTTTTACTCATATTGCTTGTGCTTGCGCTGGTACACTGGAGAAAAAACCTGTTTTTTATGCTATTGCTTCTCGTGCCACACCATATACCACAACGCCTTAGTACATTAACTCCCTCCAATACAATCACAATTGTAACCACCCATATCTCTGTTAAAGACAAGTGGGACAAAACCAAACATGCTGCTCAGTTCAATGCACTGTTTCATGCCATTGATCAGGCAATTGATGCAAACAAAACACTGGTCATTCTTCCTGAATCGGTTTTTCCGGTTTTTCTTGACCACAATCGTACACTTTTAAAAAAGCTCAAACAGCGTGCCAAAAAAATCAATATTGTCACTGGTGCACTCTATTGGGATGGTAAAACCCCACGGAACTCCACCTACATCTTTACCAGAGATGGCAGGGTCACTGTTGCCAACAAAGTCATTCTTGTACCATTTGGAGAGGCAAACCCACTGCCCGATTTTCTTGGTAATTGGATCAATCATATCTTCTACGATGATGCTGTTGACTATAAGGCCAGTAGCAACTTGGCTGATTATACCATTGAGAACAAACGCTACCGCAATGCCATCTGCTTTGAAGCCACTTCAGAAAAACTCTATGAAGGAAACCCTAAACAGATGATTGTACTTAGCAACAATGGCTGGTTTGCCCACTCTATTGAACCAACCTTACAAAGGTTGCTACTACAATACTACAGTCAAAAATATGGTACTACCATCTATAATGCTACCAATATGACACCCTCTTATAAGATTATTAACGGAAAAGTATTCATGCTATGACAGTTAAAAAAATTTTTATAGCACCCATCAGAGGCTATCAATACATCTCAAAAATGCTGCCTGCCAATTGCCGTTATTATCCAACTTGTTCGGAGTATGCAGCTTGGCAACTCCAATTCAATGGTCTACACCGTGCATTGGTAGCAAGCACACTGCGTATTTTACGTTGCAATCAGCTCTTTACAGGAGGCATAGACTATCCGGTTGTCAAATTCACTCCACCAGAAATATCAGCTTTACACACCTCTAATCCAAACTATGGCACAATCAAGGTTATATTTTGGTTGGTTCCAAAGCATCAATATCGACATAGTGTTGCCCGCTATTTTTATGTCATAAAGGATTTCAATGCCCTACCCAAACACCGTGACACTCCATAGTCCACTTGATATGCACCTGCATCTACGTGATGGGCAGATGCTACACGACACTGTCAAGGCTTCCGCAAAAACCTTTAGTGGTGCAATCATTATGCCCAACCTTGTGCCGCCTCTTACCTCAGAAGAAGCACTGGTTTCATATAAAATGCGTATCCAGGAAGCCATGGGTGATGAGACTTTTATCCCCTATATGACTCTCTTCTTTAAGTCAACCTATAGCAGAACGTTTCTTGAAAGTATACGTAACAAGATGACTGCAATCAAACTCTACCCCGCAGGCATTACAACCAACAGTGAGGGTGGAGTGAGTGGTTTTGATCTGGAGGATCTTAGAGAAACCCTTGAGGCAATGAGTGACTTACATATTCCTCTGTGTGTCCATGGAGAGACCAATGGATTTGTCATGGACAGAGAAGCAGAGTTTATCCCTATTTATGAAAAATTGGCAAAAGCATTTCCAAAACTTAAGATTATCATGGAACACATTACAACCGCAGAAAGTGTTGCTGCACTTGACCGATTCGATAACCTCTATGCAACCATTACCGTACACCACCTACTCATTACACTTGATGATGTGGCAGGAGGCATGTTGCAACCTCATCTTTTCTGTAAGCCCATTGCCAAACGACCAGAAGACAAAGAGGCACTACTGAGGGCTGCTCTTACAGCACACCCCAAAGTAATGTTTGGTTCTGACTCTGCACCACATCCAAAAGAAGATAAAGAGTCTTGCGGTTGTGCCGCCGGTGTCTTTACAGCACCTATTGCCATACAACTACTCATTGAGCTCTTTGAAAAACATGATGCACCCTTAGAGAACCTACAAAAGTTTCTTAGCGATCATGCAAAAAGCATTTATGGCATCACACCTCCCACAAAAGCGATTCTACTTGAAAAAAAACCCTTCAAAGTACCATCAAATTATGGTAGCATCGTGCCAATGTCTGCTGAAGAGATGCTTCAGTATACTATTACAGAGGTGAAGCATGGATAATCATTTCAGGCATTTGAAGGACCGCGGTAGCTGGAAAAGTGCATTGTCGCCGATAAAATCGTTTAAAGGCTAGTTGAAGGGCATACCCAAAGGCACTCTTTATTGGGTGTGGCTGACCACGTCGCACCTGCCATGATCCGCTGGTTCCAGACGTTGATCTTTTTTATTATTCGCAATGTGGAAATTTTGTTTTATTCCGCCTGATGCAGACTATCATGCCACACATCTGCTATTGAGTATGCCGTTAGCATACTCAATGTCTCCGATATCATTGTTTGCGGACACTCCCATTGTGGTGCCATTGCTACACTTTATAAAAATATTGAAGAGGGTCCGGAGAACATCCATACAATCAAATGGCTAGAGCTAGGGCATGCTGCCAAAAAAGTGGCACTATTGACCCACAAGAACCATCCCAAAGAAGAGCTTTTACGTTACACCGAGAAAATTTCAGTCATTCATCAAATTGACAATCTCCTCACCTATCCTGCGGTAAAACGGCGTGTTGATGAAGAGAGGCTCTTTTTGCATGGATGGTATTACGACATTGAAAATGGAGAGATAGCATACTACGACAATGAAGATTATGAGTTCAAACCTCTTAGTCAAAAGCCATAGTCATAGGCAACAACAAAGGATAAAACTGTGATTGCTCAAAATATTGAAGAACTTATTGGAAATACACCATTGGTAAAGATCAACTCACTCTCAGAAGAGACCGGTACGACCATACTGGGAAAATGTGAATTTATGAACCCTACCTCCTCTGTCAAAGACAGAATTGCTTGCAACATGATTAACAAAGCAATAGAACGTGGAGAGATCACCAAACATACAACTATCATAGAACCTACCAGTGGAAACACGGGCATAGGTCTGGCTGCAATCTGTGCAGCAAAAGACCTGCGTCTCATTCTCACAATGCCTGACTCTATGAGCATAGAGCGACGTAAACTACTCAGTCACCTTGGTGCAGAATTGGTACTTACACCTGCTGCCAAAGGCATGGGAGGGGCTATTGAAAAAGCCCATACATTGGCACAGGAGATAGACAATGCCCTTCTATTGCAACAATTCAACAATGCAGACAATCCAGCAATGCACCGCACAACAACTGCCATAGAAATTTTGAAAGATACCAAAGAGCATATAGATATTTTTATTGCAGCTGTGGGTACAGGAGGCACAATCACCGGTACGGCTGAAGTGCTTCGAGAAAAGATAGCATCTGTACACATTGTTGCTGTTGAACCAGCTGCTTCTGCCGTACTCGGAGGAGAACCTGCAGGACCTCATAAAATTCAAGGTATTGGGGCTGGTTTCACTCCTGACATACTCAATACTCAAATATACAATGAGGTTGTTGCCGTCTGCGACAATGAGGCTTTTCGTATGGCTGCTCGCATAGCCAAAAAAGAGGGACTTCTCATAGGGATCTCATCTGGTGCCAATCTTGAAGCAGCCTACCGTTTGGCACAAAGACCGGAAAACAGAGGAAAAGTCATTGTCACCATTCTTTGTGATACTGCCGAACGCTACCTCTCAACAGAACTCTTTGACCACTAAACCAATCATGCCCATCCAAAGACCACTTTTACTAGAAACAATCAAAATCAAAGAGGGGGTCATTTGCAATCTTCCCTACCATCAAAAACGCATGAACTATAGTCGCACACATCTTTTTCAAACATCCTCTACCATTGACCTTGCATCAAAAATCACCATACCTTCTCAAAAGGGTATTTTCCGTTGTCGTGTGCTTTATGCTCAAACGATCGAGAGTATCCAATACACTCCCTATACACCAAAACATATCAACACACTTCACATTGTTTCATCCAATATTGAGTACCATCACAAATATGCCAACAGAGAAGTACTTGACAGTCTGCTTTCTCTCTCCCCTCAAGCTGATGATATCATTATTGAAAAAGATGGGCTTCTCACTGACACCACCATTGCCAATATTGCTTTCTTTGCTAAGGGGAAGTGGTATACCCCTAAAAAACCGTTACTAGAAGGAACTATGCGAGCAAAATTATTGGACAAGGGCATGCTCCATCTTAGGGATATTGCTAAAAAAAATATGGAAGACTATACACACGTGGCTTTAATCAATGCTATGGTAGGATTCAAAGTTCTAAATCAAATGACCATCAAACAGATCAAGTGAATAGACCATGACAACCAACCTTTTTCAGACACAAGACTACAAAGCACTGATGCAAGAGCATATGACCAAGACGATTGCTTATCTTTTTTCCAAAGACCAAGAGTTTGCAATTGCCTGTGAGATGAAATATGTCAACTTCAACCCTCCATTGTCTGACGATATACTCGATACCTTTAAAGAGATAGCTCTATTTGTATTGAGTGGATATACCTACGAAAGTGCCACATTAGAAGAAGATATTTTTTCATTTGAAGCAGGGTTTGGCAGTCAAAACATTGGATCAATTGTTACGGTACCACTGCTTGCTATCAAGCAAATCATTATTGAAGAGTACCCCATCATGCTCAATTTGGCACAACCTATGTCTCAAAAAAGGTTCTCAGATAAGCATTCCATGGAAATACTTCTAAGCAATCCTGAAAACCAAAAACTTCTTAAAAAAAAGAGACCCTAGTCAATATAACTTAGCATCGTCCTGTAATAATATAGTCAACCACATTATCTATATAGGCATTGTGCTTGTTCTCTTTGGCATAAACAATGTAAAGTTTACGTGTCATCACGTAGCCACGCAATCTTGCTTCAAACAGTTCACCATGTTGCACCTCATCTTCAATCGTGTATTTAGAGATGATGGAAACAACTGGACTCTGGGGGTCTTTTTTGGCTTTTTTAATTGTTTGCAGTACTGCAGTTGTGTTGCTCACTTCAGAAAGTACATTAAAGCTCTTACAAGAGACATTTAGTTCTTCAAATACTTCTGAAACCACACGCCTTGTGTGTGAACCCTCCTCTCTGCAGATCCACTGATACTCATACAACTCTTCGGTTTTAACGGTTTTGGGGATTGGAACATTACTCACCAGCACAAGCTCATCTTCATGCCACTCACGGTAGATAAGGTCCGCATCCATCACCGGTGACTCAATGAGTCCCACATCAAGTTTTCTGTCTTTTAGTTTTTGAACAATCTTATCACTTACATCAATACTAAGGTTAATATCATTATTGATAGCCTTGCCCATAGCATTCAGACACTCACCTGGAATAATATAAGTTCCAATGGTATAGGAGGCACCAAGACGGAAGGTTAGCTTTTTGTTTATAATCTTAAGGATATCTTTTTCTGCTTCATGTATCTCTTTTTCCAAACATGTCGCAACCTTATAGAGCTCTTCGCCTTCTGTAGTGAGCCTTATACCATTCTTCTTTCGTTCAATGGTTTTGAC